>NZ_JHZB01000037.1 GCF_000621145.1 Desulfobulbus elongatus DSM 2908 | reverse complement strand
GTTCCTCCCTTTGAAATGGCAATACCGATACCCGCAGGTTGGACAGACAACATGGCGGCTGGTCGTTTCAACAGAGAAGATGAGCGCATTGCCAAGAAGTTGGGTGTTGCGATAGGTGACGCCCTTGATGCCAAAAGCATGGTATAAAAGTGTTTGTGACATGGCTGAGACTCCTTTTGTTGTCGGGTTTGGTCACCAGACAACATCTCTCATGCCATGTCACTTCGCCACTCATTCCGCAGTCGGGTACGCATTTGCCGGATGAACCTCAAATGTTGCTGGCCGTCCCTCTGCTTCAACAATCCTCGAATCAGTTTCGAAGAGGCCCAAAGCAATAAAGCCACCGCCATGGTTGGCAAGGGCTAAGACAGCCTTCGCAAATGTCGCTTTATCCTCATTGCTATTCTGAAGATCTAGCCAATTCTTGACCTCAAAGTTGAGATCCTCACGTGGATCTATCAGTAAGTCCGATAGCCTCTCTCTTGTAATTGCTTGCGTCATTTAAGCCAATCCAAACGGTCTATGTGCTATATATTTGATTTTGCAACGCCCAACAGATTATTTTTCAGTTTCTGGTCATGATGCAATTTTGAAGGATGATCAGAAATTGGACACCTGCCTTAAGTGGAGAAAATCAGGGGAAAATGGGCGAAGCAGAAAGTCAATATTGTTCCAATAGTGAACCAATCAAACCGTAACTTACTATCAACGACACCACTGCCTCTCACAAGGAATCCCATCATCATTTCCATCCATCTTCACGCCAGGACAATTCCTCAAGAAGAACTTCGCCTCATCGCATGAGGTCATTTGCGAGCAATAGGTTCTACCGTCACATCGATATTGTCCACTAGTGTCCCGTGCGGTTAGTTCAATCATGCAATTTCAAGGGTTTTAGGCGCAGTCTTCCTTCTTCTAACCTCGCAATTCTGACATACAGCTTCAGAAGTTCCTTGAAAATTAAAAGACGAAATTAACCAAACAGGACACTAGATGAACCAACACCAACAGGTTTGTTTTCACCAATCATGATGACTGGCATTGTCTCCTGTTCTTGCTTGTCTCCCCTCTATGCTGCTCGCCACTCCCAAGGTGGAATGGTACCAGGATCAGCCCATATCCCTTTCTTCTGCTGCCTGGCAACTCCTTCAGCCTTCACCCAGTCAGAACAGGACTTCTCTTTGCAGTATTTCGTGTATACCCACGCATAGCCGTTCTGAATGGTCAACTCACTGAGGCTTTGACCATCAACTTTCACCAAGCCAACAATCCGCTTATACTGATCAATATCCTTCTGCTCAACTTCAACACCCCGACCGGCAACCAAAGCAGTGGTTAAAACCTTTGCCTATTGACCGTGATTTCTGCTTTTTCTCCGGGCAATCTATCCCATACAACCTGACTTCTTTTTGTTGACCGTTATACAGTACGGTGATGGTATCGCCATCGGCAACGGAAACGACTTTGGTGGGCCAGGAGAAGCAGGTGGCCGGTATGGCGAAGAGGAGGAAAAGAAGGGTGAGGCGGGAACAGCGCATGCGGGTCTCCCTTGTTGAGTGATAGTTCTTAGTTGTCTACTGTATCACCGCCAAGAAAGCAACCCCGGTAAGATTACCTATTCCTTTGTTATTAATAAATAATAACAATGAGGGGGGCAAGGAATTTTACTCATCGCCCCTTGGTTACCTCCCAGGTTTGCGATATGATAATCATCCATCATCCCCATCATTGTCTTAGCCTTGTGCCTATCCTCCCTCTGTGCCGCCGACACCGGCAAGGATTCGAACAACTATTGTAAAGACGAGAGCATATCAAGGCAACGATGGTTCTTTTTCGTGGCACCATGCCAACTTATTGCCCCTGCATAGGCGATGAGGGAAGAGAACGCCGGTGCTCTGCTATGCGCAGAGTGACTTCATTGCTCAATGGGCAAGGGCCACACCCATGACCGAAAGCTGCGTTATTCACCTGCATGGAGGTGGAGCCCTGAAATCGTCCATCATAATCGCCCGGTGCAACGTGCACCTTGCATCGGGCATTTTTTTTTGGAATAGAGATAAAGAGGCAAACAGTCAGAAGTCGGCTCTTTCGAGTAATTCAGGCAAAGCCGCGCCATTCCAAACCACCGATTTTCTCTTACCAAATAGAATTGTCGAAAAAAAATGAAGCCCATTGCAGATGGAGACTTTTCAGTGGCTACAAACCGTCAGATTCACCTTAAATACAGCAAGTTGAACGCATCGCCACCTTCCGTTTCCCGGTGAATATTCTTCCAGCCTCCCCCTGAAACGCCCCCTTTTTTCCTTCTCAACTGCCCCCAAAACGATGTCACGCTGCAGGTGCGATGTCATCACCCCTGAAAAAAGAAGAGAGACCGATTGGAACGGTCGCCTTTTCTTCTTTTCACAAGGAGATGATTACGTATGCAGTCCATCATTCTGTCTTTAGCCAGTCGGTACACCCTTTCCACAGCCGAAGTCATTCAGGAAATAGAATCCGCTTTCGCTCGACAGCTCTCCCAGTGGTACCGGCAGGAGGTCATGGTTTTTCTTCGGGAAGGAATGCAACTGGAGGTTGTGGCCTACGGCAAGAGAAACGGACTTCCCGTTCAACGCATCCTCGACCTTCCCGCTGTCCTCTCCCGCAATCAATTCATAACCATTCTGGAAAACCACCTGGCCACGGCCGCAGTCATCAAGCAGGTCCGCTTGCTCAAATCGTTTGAGCGGCGCCTGCTCTGGGGCGAAGTCGTCCGCAACAGGGCCGGTGACCATCTCCTGGTTGAAACCGAGATTCTCGCCAACGAACCGATCATCGCCACCTGTCCCCTCAACCGGATCGGCCTGCATGAACGCCATGCCGGCCGGTTGCAGCCAGGCCAACGCCGGGCCTTCCACCTGCGCCGGGTCGAACCGGTGCTGGTGAATGGTACTCCTCGTACCAAAGTCATTTTGGACCGGGTCTCGAAGACCCTGACCGAGAATCTGCTCCGCCATCATCTGGGCGATGCGGCTCATCGATTTCAACTTCGCTGCCTGAAACGCTACGTCGGCCACAAGAGTATTGTTCTGACCACGAGGAAGTTGCCAAGAGAGGTGATCATTGCCGTTGACCGAGAACTCCAGGAACGAATCGAGGTCCGGATCGTCAAGGCCTTGCCATGAAGTCGCAAGAACAGGCAGAGCTGAAGATGCCCTGGACCCATATTGGACAAGGCGTGCATCTTGATCATCCCCAGACGGTCATGGAACTGGGTGTGCCCGACAGTCACCGCAAGGGCCATTTCTGGTGCTTCGGCACCACCCGGGTCGGCAAGACCCGGATCATGGAGCACATCATCGAGCAGGATATCTGCAAGGGGTATTCGGTGGTGGCCATCGATCCCAAGGGCGACATCGATCTGTTTTCCAAAATTACCCAACTGGCCCACGAGACCGACCGGCTCGACGACCTGATGCTGATCACCCCGATCTTTCCCCAATACAGCGCCATCCTTGATCCCTTATCGTCCTATTACATGCCCGAGGAACTGGTGGCCCATATCACCGCCGGGGTGGCCATCGGCCGGGAACCGTATTTCTTCGGCGTGGCCTACGAGGTCAGCCTGGTGGTGGTTCAGGCGCTCATTATGCTGGCCGAGCAGGCCGGGCATAAGCCCTCGTTCAACCTCAACGACATCAAGAACCATATCAGCCACCAGGACCTGGAGCAGCTCAAGGAGAAGATCGACTACATCGACAGCCCGGAGGCCAAGCAGCTCTCCTTGGACATTCAGAAGATCCTCTCGACTCCGGCGGACTATTACTCCAAGGTGGCCAGCTCGCTCCGGGTGGCGCTCACCGAGCTGACCTCGGGCAATGTCGGCAAGATCATCGGCAAGGCCGACGAGAACCGCTTCATCCAAAGGCTGGAGGAGGGCAAGGGCATCATCCTGGTGGTGCAGTTGGGCTCACTGTTGACCAAACGGGCCGCTTATACAGCCGGCAAGGTGATCATCTCCATGATCCAGGCCTTTGTCGGTCGGGTCTACTCCTCGGGCAGGAATGTGACTCCCTCGTTGGTGCTCCACATCGATGAGGCCCAGTCAGTGCTCTACCAGGGGATTGAGGATCTCTTTGCCAAGGCTGGCGGGGCCGGAGTGTTCATCCACGGATACTGTCAATCGATCAGCCAGTTATACGCCGAGGTCGGCGAGGACCGGGCCAATACCATCCTCGACAACTGCAATACCAAGCTGTTCATGCGGGTGCCGGATCCCAGTACCGCTAACTACGTCTCCGAGCACCTAGGCGAAGAGAAGCGATTTTCCCCCATCATCTCCCTGGGCGGCAACGTCGCCATCCGCGAGACCGAAGAGGTACGGATCAAGCCGAGCGAGATCCTCAAGATGAAGCCCCGTGAACTCTTCCTCATCACCTACTCCGGGACCTACAAGGGAGTGACCGCCGACGTCGAGAAAGGGAGGCTCAAGGTGGTCTTTCCAGACCTGGCCGGTGAGACGATCATCAAGAAGCAAGTGAAGAGCGGCTGATGCTGGGCATCTGGCCGACGATCATCCTGGGGGTGGCTTTGGTGTTGGTGGGCGTTGCCGGCATACTGGTGCTGCGGGGTGAAGAGCAGGAGCCCTCGTTCTTGGAGCAGATGACCCTGAGCGCCCTCTCGCAGCGGTGGGTCCGGCCCAAGTCATTCACCCGGATAGAAGGGGTGAAGCATATCTCCGAGTTGGCCCACCTTTGGCGGAATGAGCAGGTGATTGCTGAAGGCATCGAGAAGGTTGAACTGCGGCATCCACGCGCCCGCTCCTTTGCCAGCCAGTTGCGAACCTGGTCCTTTTTCAAACAAGCGCCCGGGCAGCGGGCGGTGTGCATGGAGATTCTTCGCCTGCTCGACCGTGAGGGGCAGTGCCCTTCGGTGGTCGATGTTCAGGGCGATGTCGAAGCTGCCTGGGAGCAGAACACTTATCAAATTCTGTCCAAGACCACGCTCCTCAATCATTCCCTCAATGTGGCCGAGCAGGTGGTCAAGCTGCTCTCCGACCATCAGGCCTGGCATGTAATCCCGGATACCATGGTGGCGGCCCTGGGTCATGACCTGGGTAAACTGAAATCAGCACGAGGTTCGCTCTATGCCCTGGGCGAGCATCCTCTGGCCGCCGGCGCAATCATATCCGCCATCCCCGGATTTAAGGAACTCTCCCGCAAGGAGGACATCCTTCGGGCCATCAAAATGCACCACAAGCTGACCGAGGGGCTGCTGGGCAAGACCCTCAAGAAGGCTGATCAGCAGGCCCGGCAGCAGGAGCTGGAGCGTTGGGTGGGAGTGGAGGCAACCGAGGAAATCAAGGAGTCGCACGAAGAGGAAGCGAAAGAAAAGCCACCGAAGCCATCACCCCGGGAAGCGGTGCAGCGGGTGCAGGCAGACATCTACGGGGAATCCATTGATCCTGCTCCATGTAGGGAAGAGATCGCGCCGCCCCAGCGGATGGACATCTCAGGCTGGTTCGATGCCACCGGATACCTGGCCATGCTCAAGCCCTACATCAACCGGCTTGATGGCCGGCGATTTCTCGCCTTCTCCATGACCGATGGTCTGGTCTATTTCCAGGTCAAGGTGCTGGAAGAGGTGGCCCGCAAGCAGGCCCAAGAGGCCGGCTGCATGGAGATCGCCACCATGGCCCAGGATGATCCCACCATGCGCCAGGTGCTGTTCAGTGTTGTTCAGCAGCTACGACAGCAGCATGAGGTCATTGCCACCCATTTGATCAAGGCCACCTATTTCGGTGGCTACTTCCTGGTGACCAGGAAGTTCAACAAGGAGATGCGGGGCTACTATACCCCCTTCCATGCCGAGACATTCGGTTCCATTGCCGAGATGGAACGAGCCAAGCCGGAGCTGCTCCGCGATATCCTCAGCGTCAGTCCCTATACCGGCAGTGACCAGGTGAGCTGATGACCAGGGAACGGGAAGCCAAAGGGGCAAACGACACCAATGCCCAGATCATCACCACCGATAGCGGCCGGATCTACAAGCCGGTCAACCTGCTCAGTGCCATCTCCGAGATCCAGCAATTCTATGTGATCGAGAGCAAGGGGCAAAACATCCCGGCCGAGTTCCTCACCCTGGAGCGGACCATCGATTTTTTCAAGATCGGATTGAAAAGCGGGTTCAACGAGGGGATTGCCCTGGTGCTGTTGTTCCCGATGTTCCACTTCTACCTCTTTCCCTTTGTCTTCCTCCATCTCGACTGGTTCAGCCATCTGCTCTTTGGCTGCATCCCCTATCTGCCCCTGATCATCAACACCCTCATGTGCAGCTATATCAGTCGCTACTTTGTCGGCAACATCACCCGCAAGGCAGTCAACTCCCTGCTTTCCGGCCGGGCACTCTCCCTCCTGCTCAAGGCCTTCCTGGTCTATGTCATCTATCTGGTCTTGTTCCGCTTGAGTACCCCTGAGAACATCGGCCGGTTGGCCAGCCAGTTTGGTGCAAAGGCCCACCAAATATACCAATGCTTCTTTGCCATCAAGCCACACCTGGTGCCGTTGGCCACCAAGAGCAGTCTGCTCATGGTGCTGGCGGCGGTGTTTCCTTACGGATCGGTCTACATGCTTGACTGCTGGCATCGCCACCGGATCAAGCGCAACATACAGCGTATTTCTGCCTAACCAGCATGGCTGGACCAAATTGGCCGACCACAACGAACAATAAAAGGTCTGCGCTCCGGCATGGCATCGCCACCGGAACTAATTTCATATCAACCAATGGAGATTCAATCATGGAACACGAAGAAAAAAAACAGCGCCCCTCTTGGCAGGAGATTGAGGAGAGGAAAATCAATCTGGTGAAGGAAAAAGGCTCGCGGGTCATGCGGGTCAACTCGCCGATAGGCTCCACCATGTTCAGTATCCTGCGGCAGTTTGACATGGCCTACGCCAATTTCAAAGGCCGGCTGGGAGAGATGGGCGGCATCACCTACGAAGAGGGCGCTGCCTTGATGGAAGAGGGGCGGGAGATCGTTATGGCCTTCTCTGATTTCACCGCACGGCTCAGTCGAAGGGTCAAGTTTCGCTACTATCCCCCCGACGAAATCAAAGATTATCTGGAGCTGCTCAAAGCCCAGGAGAAGAGCGAAGAGGCTTCGCGTGACGCAGGGGGTGCGGTTTCGACTGAGTCATGACCCGCCAAGACAATTGCACCTTGCCTTGGTGGGCAAGGTCTGCTATCTCGCAAGGCAGACAAGATGTTATTAACTTCCTCTTCCAATGGAGTGTTTATGAACAAAACCGAGTTGATCGACAAAGTTGCCAAAGAAAGCGCCCTGAGCAAGTCCGCCGCCGAGCAGGTGGTGAACAGCGTCTTTTCAGCCATCGCAGAGGCGATGAAGAGCGGTGACAAGGTCACTCTGGTGGGATTTGGCACCTTCTCCACCTCCGAGCGCGCTGCCCGTGAAGGACGGAATCCGCAATCGGGAGAAATGATCAACATCCCCGCCAAGAAGGTGGTCAAGTTCAAGGCGGGGAGTAAGCTGGTCGATTCTGTGAAATAACACTATCGGCCTAATTGTTCGATTCGGTCGATCGCTCTTAATTTATGGTCATCAAGAAGGTGGGTGTACCTTTGCACCATTTGCATCGTACTGTGCCCCAGGATGTCCGCAAGAGTCCGCAAATCAACTCCAGCCATCAGCAAATAACTGGCGGCGGTATGCCTTAAATCATGCATGTGAAAATCTTCAATGTTTGCTTTTTTCACAGCATTATCAAAGGATCTTCGAAAATAAAGGTTTGGTCGCCTTTGAATAGTTGCAGAACAATTGGCAGGGAGAAAAACTAACTGGTTCCCATCATACTGTTCCGGCATTATCTCAAGGAGCAGTTCGACAGCTTTAACCGTCAGAGGAACTCTGCGGGGTTTAGTCTTTGTGACAGTTAGGTCAATGATTCTTGCATCAATATCTATCTGTTTCCACCTCAATCCAGCACCTTCAGACGGCCTCATGCCCGTATGGAGAAGCAGTTGTACATAGTGAAACAATTTTCCGTTCTTACTTTTCTTTGAAACCTCAAGCAAATGCCTCGCCTCATCTTTGCTGAGCAGTCGCATTCGACTATCAGGTTTGGCAGGTTTACGAATAGCCGCTACTGGATTTTTTATATCCAACGCCCATTCTGCATTTGCGATCGTGTACAAGTGTGACAACAAGGCAAGATCTTTTTGAACGGTCGAGGGACCCACAGTTTGTAACCGCTTATCACGAAAAGAGGCTACCAGTGCCGATGTAATCTCTTTTAATTTTAATCCGGCAAAAGCCTCTCGCAATCGATTGGCAGATGTTATTTCGCGAACTTTTGTGTTGGGCTTTTTTCGACTGGAGACTTCTAATTCGTAACGATCAAGCGCTGAGGAAAAGGTCACATCATCAGGCAAGATTTCATTCACCCTCCCCCCAGATCGAATAATTACCTCCGTTTCCTCTACCCAACGTTGAGCGTCTGACAGGCGATCAAAGGTCTGTGAAAGACAGGGATGCCCCTGTAGCCTGACCTCCGCCTTATAGACCGTACCTTTCTTTCTTTTTCGCTTTGTGATAGTAGCCATTTTTTGGGCGCAATTTTGGGCGCAATTTTTAGCAAAACACTGCTCGTTTAAGTCAAAATATGCTAAGCGCAGCTAAAATGCAAATAAAAAGAAAAGGCCAAAAGCTCTGTATTCTTGAGCTTTTGGCCTTTGTTTATTGGTGCTCCAGGCAGGATTCGAACCTGCGGCACCAGGATTAGGAATCCTGTGCTCTATCCACCTGAGCTACTGGAGCAATATTGCAGAGAGCATTCAATACGATGCAGGGACTGACCCGCAGGGGGCACCCCTGGGCGGCCGTTTTCAGGGCGATGAAAATACCCGTTTCCTTGCACCCGCGCAAGCACTTCCTGCCTGCCCGCATCAGGCCGACTGGCCGTCCGGGAGAACATTCCGGCCGCTGAAGGAATCGCCACTATAGCCGAATTGCACGATGCAGTTGCGGCCGATTTGCGCGCCGACGGGAATTATTGCCTCCTTGCCCACCAAGGAGATACCGGTATAGAGGTGCTTGGGATACTGCTGGTTCGCCAGGGTCAGATTGTCGCCGTGTCCGACCACCGCTCCCCTGCCCACCTGGACCCGCTTGTCCAGGATCGCCAGATCGACCGCCGCCCGTTCCTCGACAACCCCGTCGTCGAAGATCACCGCATTGGTGACCACCGCACCCTTTTTCACCCGCACGCCCGGCGACAGCACGGAATTGATCACCGTGCCCTCGATGACACAGCCGGCAGAGATCAATGACGAGGCCACCTTGCATCCCGCCAGAAACCGCGCCGGGGCACGGTCCATGGGCCGGTCGCCGTATTCGGGATTGGGCCGGATCTCCCATTCTTCCGGCGAGATACCCGAGTTCTCACGGATAATGTCCATGTTGGTTTCCCAATACGACTGAATCGTGCCCACATCGCGCCAATAGCCGTAGAACGGGTAGGCATAGACCCGGTCTTCCCTGATGGCCCGGGGAATGATGTCCATGCCGAAATCATTTTCCCGCCGGTCTCGCGCCAGGGTTTCGAGCAGATATTTGGTCTCGAACACATAAATGCCCATCGAGGCCAGGTTGGTCCGCGGCACCTTGGGTTTTTCCTCCCACTCGACCACCCGGTTTTCGTTGTCGATGATGCCGGCGCCGAACTGGTGGATATCGCACTTGGGCACCACCATCATGCCGATGGTGATGTCGGCCCGCTTGTGCTGATGGTAGGAAAGCATGGCGTCGAAATCCATCCGGTAGATGTGGTCGCCGGAAAGGACCACCACCTGCTCGCTCGGATTGGCCAGGATGAAATCGATATTCTGGCGGATGGCATCCGCCGTGCCCTTGTACCAGTCGGAGTCCTTCTTGCCGGTCCGGGGCGGCAGGATTTTGATGCCCCTGGTCCGTCCGGTGAAATCCCAGGCAGCGCCGTCGCCGATATGGGCCATCAGGGACAGGGGCTTGTACTGGGTGAGGACCCCCACCCTGGTCAGGCCGGAATTCATCACGTTCGACAGGCTGAAATCGATGATCCGGTAAAGGCCGCCGAAGGGCACCGCCGGCTTGGCGCGGTGCTCCACCAGCAGGTTCAGCCGGCTGCCGATTCCACCGGCCAGAAGAAGCACCAAGGCGTCGCCGCTTTCTCTCATTGCAGTTCCTCCCCGTCTTCCAGTTTGTCCTTGGGCCATTTCTCCGGGGCGATCCGGGGCGCGACCCGGCAGCCGCAGCCGATGTGCAATCCTTCGGGAATGCTGTTGTTCCAGCCGATGACGCTGACCCGGCTCGGCTTCTCGCACTGGGGCTCGCCTACCCGGACATCCCGGTTGAACACCGTGTTGACGTCGCTCACCACCCGGTTGAGGCAGACGCCCGCATGAACGGTGTTGTCGAAAAAAATGATGGAGTCGTTGATCTCGGCCCCGGCCATGACATGGACGCCGGGAAAGAGGATCGAATTGCGCACCGTGCCCTCGATGAGGCAGCCGTTATAGGCCATGGAATTCTCCAGGCAGCCGTGCGGTCCGATCTTCACCGGCTGGCGGTCGGCGATATTGCGATGGGCCAAGTTGGTGCGGATGCCCCAGGCTTCGAGATCGATCTTGGGGTCCGGTCCCAGCAGATCCATCGAGGTCTGCCAGTATTCGTCGATGGTGCGGGTATAGCCCCAGTAGCCCCGGAACTTGTAGCCGTGCACCTTGTACTGCTCCCGCATCATCATCGGGATGATGTCGCGGCCGAACTCGTACGAATCACCCTTTTGGTTTTTTTTCAGCACCTCGAACAGGACCGCGGGCCGGAAGCAGAACACCGTGAGCGAAGCCCAGCGCCCCTTGGGGTTGGCCGGCTTTTCCTCGTAGGAGAGCATGCGGCCGCCGTCTTCGGAATCGTCGGCGATTTCGGCCACGCCGAACCGCGAGGCCGCCCTGGGCTCCACCTCGATGAAGGCGGCGGTCAGGTCGGCGTCGTGCTCGTGATGATAGCGGATCATCCGGCGATAGTCCATCTGGTAGACATGATCGCCCGACAGGATGAGAATCACCGACGGTCCATAATACTGGATATAATCGAGATTCTGGTAGACCGCGTCGGCCGATCCCCGGTACCAGTGGGGATTGTCGTAATCCTTGAACGGCGGCAGGATGGAGATGCCGCGGTTCCGGCCGATCATATCCCAGGCCGCACCGGTACCGATGTGGTTGATGAGGGAATAGGAGCGGTACTGGCTGAGGATGGCGATCCGTTCGATGCCGGAATGGAGCAGGTTGGAAAGGGGAAAGTCGATGACCCGGGCAAATCCACCGAAGGGAACGGCGGATTTCGGCCGATAATGCGTCAACACACCCAGTTCGTCGACACGGCCGCCTGCCAAGATCATCGCCAGGGTCGAAGGTCTTTGCATAGAACACCGTCCAGAGGGATAAGGCGCCCGTTGTGCGGCGGCAAGGCCCTGTCCGCTGGCGCCCGGCAAGAATGAGAACTGCCTCGCATAATATGCCCAACCTCCGACGCGGCGCAAGCACTATCTCGCACGACCACGGAAAACCGGCCGTTCGGCGATGCAGGAGGATGGGAACGGCGGGGCTATTTGACGTGCTGGGTGATCAGGCGGATCAGAGTCTTGGTGGTGAACTCCTGATTCTCCCGCAGAGGCAGATTCTTGAGGGGCGATTCGGCCCGGGCCGCCTCCCGATGCCCGCCCGCAGGACCGAAACGGCCGAAGGTGGCCTTGGCGAGTTTGCCGGCATTCTTCCGGTAGCCGTCGCAGCGGAAAATCACCACCAGCTTCTCGCCATGGATGCCGGAGACGATCACCCAGTCGAACCCCTCGACCCGATTGAAGAAATCGGCGATGATCACCAGGATGTCGGGGGTACCGACCTTGCCGAGGTGCACATAGGCCCTGTGGTTGCTCGCCTTGACTTCGTTGAGGGCGATACGGAAATAGCGGAGTTCGGAGCGGCGCAGCTCGGTCAGTTCGAACTTGCGCACCAGATTGAGGTTGGCGATATTGAACAGATAACGGAAGCAGATGCCGTCGGATACCTGCATGTTCTGCTTCTGAAAATTCTGGGTGTCGACCTTGATCCCGTAAAACAGAGCCGTGGCCAGGGCAACCGAGGGCTTGATGCCGGCGGCACGGAGATATTCCAGCATCATCGAGGAGACCGCGCCGTATTCGGGCCGGATATCGATGAAATCCGCGTCCCAGCCGGTGGTGACCGGATGATGGTCGATCACCGCATTGAAGGTCAGTTTCTCGAAGCAGGCCAGATGATTGGGCTGGGAGTCGAGCAGCACCTTTTTGGTGTAGTCCTTCATCGACAGGGTGTGGAACCGCTCGATGGGAATTTTCAGCCGCTCCACCATGGTCAGGTTGTTCAGGCGCCTGATCTCGTTGGGATACCCGATGGTGACGCTCTGCACCCGATAGCTGAGCAGCCGTTTGAGCGCCATGGCCGAGGCAAGGGCATCGGGATCGGCGCTGATGACGATCAGCACGGTATCGTTCCGGTCGAAGATGGCCCAGAGTCCGTTGAGCCGGGCGATGGCGGAATTCTTGCTGGCGCTTCGGGTGATGTTGTTGTCCGCGATTTTTTCGAGTCGTTTCTGCATAGACGAGGGCCGATAAATAAACGCTGCCGTCTCTTGAAGCGAACGCAGCCCGAGGGTCTTATCCGCCGAGAACGAACGGCGCGATGTCCGTTGCCGGCTCACACGCTGTGGGCATGTTCATGATGGAACTCATCGGACGGACAAAGGCTTCAGGTAAGAACTTCCTCAACATATGCTTGTCTCAGAGCACAAAAAGCACGAAAAAGACGAAGGCATTACCTTACACAGAGACACCGAGAAGTGCAAGCTCCGTCTTTCCGGAAAGCGAGAGGCCGGCCGGCGGCATCCCGCAGCGTATTCCTTGACGGAAACCGGGCAAGAGGGTACTAGAGAACAGGTGGTGCCGATCCGCAGGCGGCCGATTTCCGGCCGCGACAGTGCGCCATCCCCGAGTTTTCCTGACGATTCTCCATAAACGACCGCTGCATGATCCTGCTCCATCGCTATATCCTGGCCCATTTCATCCGCAACCTCGGCCTGATCATGGCCAGCTTCATCAGCATTTACCTGCTGATCGATTTCTTTGAGAAGATCGACGACTTTCTCGAGAAAGGCAAATCCTTCGAATTGATCGCCGAATTCTTTCTTCTCAACATCCCCTTCATCGTCGACATGATGAGTCCGGTCTGCATTCTCCTGGCCGGAGTCGTGACCCTCGGCATGCTCAACCACAGCAACGAACTGATTGCGCTGAAGGCCTGCGGCATCCCTTTACGAAAAATCACCCTGCCGATCATCGCCGCGGCCATGGTCTGCATCCTGCTGTTTCTGGCCATAGCCCAGACGGTCCTGCCCACCACCGTCACCGCCACCAACCACATCTGGAACCGCGAGGTCAAGGGCAGGAACCCCTCGGGCATTTATCGGAGCGGCCGGTATTACTACCGCGGGCTGGACGGGTTCTATTCCTTTGCCCGGCCCGATCCCCAGAAGAATCTGTTCGCCAACTTTTCATACACGGCCTGGAATGCAGCGTACCGGCCTCAGACCCTGATCGCGGCGGAAACCGCCGTGTGGGACCAGGGAGTGTGGACCTTGTACGACGGTCAGGTGCAGGAGGCGCGCGGCGAAGAACGATTCGCCACCGAGGTCTTCCATGAGCGGCGCTTCGCCTTTCCCGAGCAGCCCGAGGCGTTTTTCGTTCCGCCCTATCGGTCCATGGAGCTTTCTCTCGCCGAGCTGTACAAGGAAACCCGGCACAGTCGCTCCGACGAGGCGCGCACCAAGGCCTGGGCCGAATTTTACGGCCGGATTTCATACACCTTCCTGGGCTTGCCCCTGTTGCTGCTGGGCTTGCCCCTGTTGCTGCTGGTCTACCGCAAATGGGGGCGGGACCTCTCGCTGGCCATCCCGGTGAGCTGCGGCATGGCCTTTGTCAGCTGGGGTTTGTACACGACCCTCCAATCCCTGGCCAAGGCCGGTTATATCCCACCGCTGGCAGCGGCGGTGTCGGTGCATCTGGTGGTCAGCTGCCTGGGCATCTTCCTCCTGATGCGGGAGGACACCTGATGCCCCGGCGGGTCGGTATCGTCGGCGTGCCGCCCCTGGCGGTGATCGAGACGATCAACCGGGCGGGCGATGTAATCGTCGATCTCGACGAGCCCCAGGTCCGGGCGCCCATCGACCAGACCGCTGCCCGCATCCCCCGCGCGTACTGCGCCATTCTCCGCACCGTGGCGCTCAACTGCCTCCATCTGCAATTGGACCAAGTGTACATCGACGTCGGGCCGGGCAAATGCGATTGCGCCCTCCATGTGGCCGAGGTCATCGCCGACATGCTGCCTGTCCCGGTGATCCGTACCCGCAATCAGGACACCCGCGCCTTCGGTCATCCGCTGTGCACGAGCCACCTGCCTCTCATGGAAAAATTCCGCCGGATCACCAAGGGGGTGCAATCGGCCGCGCCCCATCCGCCCATGGAAACCTGCCGACCATCCTGCGGCTTCTGGGGCGTGCCGCCCAGGGATTTTTCCCTGCTGGCACTCTTCCCCGACACCACCCATGTTTTCGGCTGGACGCGGTGCATGGAGAACAAGACCCCCGCCGACCTGGAGCTGGAACGGCACTTCGATCCGGCCCTTCCCACCGTCTTCTTCTCGCAGTCCTTCTGCGCCAAGTCGGTCCTGGCCAAACACCTGGCAGCCAAGCATCCGCGCGCCATCGCCGTGGATTGCGACGTCACCGCCGGCAGTTCCACCCGCGCCAAAATCGAGGCCTTCCTCGAACTCTCCGGCATCACGCCGGGCCGGGGAGGCGCCGGCTGATGCTTTTGGCCGATTTCGGAACCTCCTACTGCAAGATCCTGGACACGCGCCGCGACAGCACCCCGCGCATTGTCGCCACCCGCAAGTTGGACCGTTCCTTCCGGGCCGACTTGGCCACCGGTCACAACGCCGCCCGCCGGAGCCTGCGCAGCATCAACGAGCTGACCGCACTGGCCAGGGGGGGGCTCCAACTGGTCGACCGGCCGGATTTCGTTCTTCTCGACTGCGGCAGCCGCGACATCAAGTTCGTCCGCATTCACAACGGCACCGTCGCCGACATGGGCTGGAACGCCGAATGCGGCGCTTCCATGGGCTTCACCATCGAGCTGCTCGCCACCTATTACCGGCTCGACTACGCCGCCATCCCCGCCCCGGCCACCGGTTTTTCCATCACCTGCGGCGTGCTCGGCATGAGCCATATCTTCGACGCCGTGGTCGCCGGCGTCTCCGAGACCGAAGCGGTGGCCCGGTTCGTTCGCGGCATCGCCCTCAATGCCCACCGCTTCGCCCATGAGCCGGACGAACTGTATCTTTCCGGCGGTCTCTGCGCCAATCCTCTTTTTGTCGCCAGTTTTCCCTGCCGTGTCCACCCGCTGGGGCGGTTTGTCCTCCTGGAGGGCCTGCGGGCGACCCTGCGGCAGGGAGCGGAGAATCCTGCCCGCCAAAAAGAAGGAAAGCCGGACATCGACTGACGACATCCGGCTTTCCGGAACCAACGGACCGGACACGAAACCGCGCACTGCTACTTCTTATCCTTCTTTTTTTTCTTTTTGTCCTTGTCCTTCTTTTTCTTCTTATCCTTGTCTTTCAGCGGACAATCGGAACATCTCTTGCCTTTTTTTTCGAACGCCTTGCAGCACTTGTCTTTTCCCATGGTTCGCCTCCCGCTGCCAAGCCAAGGATACGGATCGCTCTGCTTTCCGGACAGGTCAAGGTTCTGACGTAGCCACAATGTATGACCGAAGGCCACGGTTGCAAAGGGGTTATTCCTTTTTCCCCTTCTCCTTTTCCTTGGCGGGTTGTTGGATTTCAAGCAATTCGACCTGGAACACCAGCATGGAACCGGGCTCGATCACCGGGGGGGCGCCGCGATCGCCATAGGCGAGATCCGGCGGGATGTACAACTCGGCGGTGGTGCCCGTCTCCAGCAGCGGCAGGGCTTCCTGCCAGCCGGCGATGACCTGGTTGACCTGGAAGACGGCCGGTTCGTTGCGTTTGTAGGAGCTGTCGAACTCCTTGCCGTCCAGCAGGGAACCCTTGTAGTGGACCTTGACGGTATCGGCCGGCGTCGGCTTGGCCCCTTGCCCTTTCTTGACGATCTTGTATTGCAGGCCCGACTTAGTCTCCACCACCCCTTCCTTGGCCTTGTTGGCTTTCAGAAATTCCTCGGCGGCCTTGCGGTTCTTCTGCACCATGGCCATGGTCTTCTGGATCTGTTTCTCCTGCTGCCGCTTGGCGAAGGCCTGCTGAATGGTGGCGGCGTCTTCCGGGGTCAGCAACGGCTTGTTGCCGTTGTAGCCGTCAGTGATACCCTGCTGCAGCACGCCCAGATCGAAGTTCTCCTCCAGGCCCTTGAAATACTCGCCCAGATCCAGGCCCATGGCATAACTCAATTTTTGCTCGTCGGTTTTCAACTCCATGGGCTGATCGGCGGCAAAGGCCGGCCGTACCGCGAGCACCAGGGCCAGCAGCCCGGACACATACCATTTCATACACATCTCCTTTCGTAATAATTGACTGGACAAAAGGTATTCACGGTCGGCAGGGATTGGTTGACCGGCCAGGAGCACCAGGATTGGCATTGTCGTCCGCCGTGGCACGAGCCGGGGATTCCGGCGCGAGCGCCGCGCACGCCGCCTGCGTTGTTTGCGCATGCTGCCATAAGCTAATCACCCTTTTTCATCCGGTGTCCACTCTTTTTGTGGCGCGGCGGCACTTTTACAGTTTTCTTTTGTCGATGACCCGCTTGGCCTTGCCTTCGGACCGCTCCAGGGTCTTTTCCTCGACCAGCTTCACCTCGACGCCGACGCCCACCTCCGAGGCCAGCCGGCTTTTGATCCGGTCGATCACCTCGCGCTGCTTCTTCATCTCGTCGAAGAAGATCGATTCCACCACCTCCACCAGCACGGTGATCTTGTCAGCATGGTTTTCCCGCTCGACCACGATCTGGTAATGCGGCTCGGTGCCCTCGACCTCGAACAGGACCTTTTCGATCTGGATGGGAAAGACGTTGACGCCCTTGATGATCAGCATGTCGTCGGAGCGGCCCATCACCCGCTGCATCCGTTTCATCGTCCGGCCGCAGGGGCAGGGCGCGGGGATGAACCGGGTCAGGTCTCTGGTCCGGTAGCGGACCATGGGGAAGGCCTCCTTGGTCAGGGTGGTGATCACCAGTTCGCCCACCTCGCCCTCGGGCACCGGTTCCAGGGTGACGGGGTCGAGAATTTCGAGGAGGAAATGGTCCTCGTTGATGTGCAGGCCGTTGCACTGCTGGCACTCGCCGGACACCCCTGGCCCCATGACCTCGGACAGGCCGTAGTTGTCGGTGGCGATGATGCCCAGTTTCTGGTGGATCTCCTCGCGCATGGCCTCGGACCAGGGTTCGCCGCCGAACAGCCCGTAACGCAGGGAGAGTCCGTTGGGATTGATCCCCGCCTCCATCATGGCGTCGGCCAGGATCAGGGCATAGGAGGGCGTGCAGACCAGGGCCGTGGTCTTGAAGTCCTGCATGATCTGGATCTGGCGCTTGGTGTTGCCGGCCGAGATGGGGATGACCGAGGTCCCGATCAGCTCGGCGCCGTAGTGGAGGCCGAAACCGCCGGTGAACAGGCCGTAGCCGAAGGCGATCTGGATGACGTCGTTTTTGGTGACGCCGGCGGCGGTGATCACCCTGGCCACCAGGTTCGACCATGTCTTGATGTCGTTGCGGGTGTAGCCGACCACCGTGGCCTGGCCCGAGGTGCCGGACGACGAATGCACCCGGACCACGTCGCGTAGGGGTACGGCGAACAGGCCGTAGGGGTAGTTGTCGCGCAGGTCCTGCTTTTCGGTGAACGGCAGCCGCCTCAAATCGTCCAGGGAACGGATGTCGTCGTAGTTGAACTTGAGCTGATCGAATTTTTTCTTGTAGAAGGGAACATGCGTCCCCACCCGATACAGCGTGGACTGCAACCGCTCCAGCTGGAGCTGCTCCAGGTCCTCCCTGGCCATGCATTCTCGTTCCGGTTCCCAGTACATTGTCTCTTTGTCTTCCTTCGGTTCGTCTGGCAGGATGCTCGCATCCTGCGATTAGCCTATCTTTTCCCGCCCCAGGTAGGCCCGCTGGACATCGGCGTTGGCCAGGAGGTCGGCGGCCGGCCCCTGGAGGATGACCTTGCCCACCTCGAGCACATAGCCGCGGTCGGCAATGCCCAGGGCGGCCCTGGCGTTCTGCTCGATCAGGAGCACGGTGTTGCCCTCCTCGCGCAGCCGGCGGATGATCTGAAAGATGTCGCGGACGATGAGCGGCGCCAGCCCGGTGGAGGGTTCGTCCATCATCACCAGTTTCGGGCCGGACATCAGGGCCCGGCCCATGGCCAGCATCTGCTGCTCGCCGCCGGACAGCGTCCCGGCCAACTGCCGCCGCCGCTCGCGCAGGATGGGGAACAGTTCGTACTGATGCTCCAATTCCTTCAGCACCGCCGCCCGGCCCCGCTCCTTTTGCAGGACATGGCCGCCCAGCAACAGGTTTTCCTCCACCGACATCGGTGCAAAGACCTGGCGCCCCTCGGGCACCAGGGCGCAGCCCGAGGCCACGATCTTCGCCACCGACGAGCGGCCGTTGCTGCGGCCGAGAAAGACGATGTCGCCGCGCATCGGCCGGACCAGGCCGACGACGGTGTGCAGCAAAGTGGTCTTGCCGGCGCCGTTGGCGCCGATCATGGTGACGATCTCGCCCGCCTTGACGTGCAGCGAGATGTTTTTCAGCACCCGGAGCTTGCCGTAGCCGGCGTCGAGATTGCGAATCCTCAGCATGGCGCCCGCCAGGGGGAGGGCCGGCCGGGATGCCGGTTTTCAGGCCGCATCGTCCGCTCCCAGGTAGATGTTGATGACCTCGGTGTTCTTCTGGATGTTGGCCGGCGTGTCCTCGGCCAGCTTGGCGCCGAAACTCAAGACCAGGATCTCGTCGGAGATGTCCATGACCAGCGACATGTCGTGCTCGACCAGCAGCACGGTGATGCCCATGTCACGGACGGTGGTGATCAGGCGGGCGACCTCGGCGGTCTCGTAGATATTCAGCCCGGCCGCCGGCTCGTCGAGCAAGAGCAGCTTCGGCTCGGCAGCCAGGGCCCGGGCCATTTCCACCGCCCGCTGCTGGCCGAAGGCGAGGCTGGTGGCCTCGACGTGGGCCAGGTCGGCGATCTGAAGGAAATCGAGCAGTTCCATGGCCCGCGTCCGGATGGCCCGCTCCTCCTTCCAGGTCGAGGGCAGGCTGAACAATCCGGCGAACAACCCGCTCCGGCTTCGCACGTGCCGGCCGACCATGACGCATTCCAGGGCGGTCATGCCGTGGAAGAGCTTGATGTTCTGGAAGGTGCGGGCCATGCCCAGCCGGGCGATCGCATGCGTCTTTTTTCCCTGGATCTCCTCGCCGCGGAAGGTGATGGTGCCGGCGGAAACCGGCAGGTTGCCGGCGATCAGGTTGAACAGGGTGGTCTTGCCGGCGCCGTTGGGGCCGATCACCGCCTTGATGCTGCCCGGCGCCACCGAAAAACTGACGTCGTTGACCGCATGCAGGCCGCCGAACCGTTTGTGCACCCCGTGCAGGGCCAGCAGGGGTTCCTGCCCGCCGCCCATGGTCTGGCCGTTGCCGCCGCTCATGACCGCGCCCCCGGAATGAGCCGGCGCGCCCATTCCTTCAGGCGCAGACTCAGCATGCCCTCCGGGGTGAAGAGCATGACCGCGATCAGGATCGCCCCGAAGACCACGTCGTCATGCGCGCCGAACACGCCGCGCAGGGAGAGAAACGTCAGGCCGACGCCCATGATCAGGGTGCCCCAGAGATTGGTCATGCCGCCCACCGCGACCAGGGCGACATAGCGCACCGACTTCATCACCGAGGCCTCGCTCGGGCCGATGCCGCCGTTGAAATGGGTGAGCAGCACCCCGGCGAGCGCCGCATAGACCGCGCTCAGCACGAAAACCTGGAGCTTGCAGCGGGCGGTTGCGATCCCCGAGGCCTCGGCCGCCTCTTCCGAACTGTGCAGCGAGCGCAGGGCCCGGCCGACCCGCGAACCGATCAGGTTGAGCAACAGGGCCATCCCCAGGATGAGCACTCCCCAGGCCACGTAGAAGTTGAGCACTCGATGCTCGGCGCCGCCGCTGACCACCACCGGCCCGAATCCGCCCAGGGCGGGCAGCAGGGGAAACGCGGGCACCTCGGCGATGCCGTCCGCCTCCCCGAAATAGGGCGAGGCGAGAAAAATCCGGTAGACGATGGTGCCGAAGCCCAGGGTGGCCATGGCCAGATAATGGCCCCTGAGTTTGAGGACGGGCACGCCGATGACCAGGGCCACCAGGCCTGCCAGCGACACCGCCAGCAGGCAGGCCGCCCAGGGCGTCACCGTGAGCAGGGCGGCGCCGTAGATGTCCTGGCCGGCGGCGAGCAGGCCGAGGCTGTCCAGGCCCCGCACCAGCGGCGCATCCCGGAACGGCTCCAGGTTGCGGGTGGTCAGGGCCGCGGCCAGGTAGCCGCCGATGGCGAAGAACCCGGCATGGCCGATGGAAATCTGGCCGGCATAGCCCATGAGCACCCCGAGCCCGATCACCACCAGGCCGTAATAGGCGGCCATGGTCAATTGGGTCAGGTAGTACTGGGTGCCGGTGGCCGCGGTGAGCAGGTGCAGGCCGACGGTCACCAGGCAGAGCGCCGCCAGCGAAATGTTTTTCCGGGGCGTCCGCATCAGAAATCCTTCAGGCGGGCCGCTTCGCTGGAGCCGAAGATTCCGTGCGGCTTGACAAAGAGGATCAGCAACAGGATGGCGATGGCGATGGCGTCCTGGAAGGCGAGCGGCACCACCGAAACCGAAAAGGCCTCGATGATCCCCAGAAGGATGCCGGCCGCCACCGCGGCCAGGGAATTGCCCAGCCCGCCCAGGATGGCCACGGTGAAGCCCTTGATCGCCAGCGAGGTGCCGGAATCGTACTGGGTATAGGTGATCGGCGACATCACGCAGCCGGCCAAGGCGCCGATGCCGGCGCTGAGCATGAACGACAGGGTCACCATGTTGCGGGTGTTGATGCCGCAGAGCAGGGCCGCGGTGCGGTTGGCGGCGCAGGCTCGCATCTCCCGGCCGATGGGTGTGGACCTGAAGAACACGCTCAGGCCGGCCATCATCACCGCGCAGGCCACGATCACCCACACCACCTGCGGCGAAATGTGCACGCTGCCCAGGTTGAAGGTGGTGATCTCGTTGCCGTAGAAATAGGGCAGGCTGCGGATCGACTCGCCCCAGATGTGCAGGGCCGATTCGCGCAGCAGAATGGAGATGCCGATGGTGATGATGATCATCCGCAGCACCGAGGGGCTTTCCAGCCAGCGGATGAACAGCATCTCGATGAGCGCGCCGATGGCCATGGTGATCAGCACCGCCGCGGCGATGGCATAGCCCAGCGGCAGATACTCCAGCAGGGAAATGGCGATCATGCCACCCAGCATCACGAACTCGCCCTGGGCAAAGTTGATGATGCCCGTGGTGTTGTAAATGATGTTGAAGCCGATGGCGACGATGGCGTAGATCGAGCCGTAGGTGATGCCGGCAAAGAGGTATTGTAAAAAGAGATCGAGACTCATGCGGAGAAAAACCGCCGGCGGGCCTCATCGAAGCCCGCCGGCACAGACCTTATTTGCCCTGGTAGAGGACGAACTGGCCGTCCCTGACCGTCATCATGGCAAAGGAATCGATGGTCAGCCCGTTGTGGTCCTCGGGGCTGAAGGTGAACATGCCGCCCACTCCGGGGAAGTTCTTCAGGCCTTCCACGGCGTCGCGCACCTTGGCCCGGTCGTTGCCGGCCTGCCTGACCGCCGCGGCCACCATGTTCATGGCGTCGTAGGCGTAGCCGCCGAAGGCCGAGGCCTCTTCCTTGTAGGCGGCCTCGTACTCGCTCTTGTACTGGCCGAGCAGCGCCTTCTGGGGATGGCCCGCCGGCAGGGCATCGACCACCAGCAGCCGGCCGCAGGGGAAAACGATGCCCTCGGCGGCGGCGCCGGCCGCCCGGACATATTCGATGTTGCCGAACCCGTGGCTCTGGAACAGCGGCACCCGCCAGCCGGCCTGACGCATGTTCTTGGCGATGATGGCCTGGGCCGGCACCACCGACCAGTTGATCACCGCCTGGATGGCCGCATTGGCCTTCAGTTTGGCCACCAGGGCGCTGAGATCGGTGGCCTTGCTGTCATAGGTTTCGGAGGCGGCCACGGTGATGCCGAAGGCGGGCGCCAGTTTCTCCAACTGCTCCTTGCCGGCCTTGCCGAAGCCGTCGTTGCCGGAGGCGAGAGCGACGGTGTCGATCTTGAGCCGCCGCATCTCCTCGAAGATCATCTGGGCGGCGAACGAATCCTTCTGCGGGGTTTTGAACACGTAGCGGGCCACCGGATTGACGATCACATCGGCGGCGGCGCAGGAAATCAGCGTGGTCTGGCCGTCCTCGGCCACCTTCTTCACCGCCATGGATTCGCCCGAGGTGGAGGGGCCGATGATGGCCACCACCTTCTCCTCCTCGATCAGCTGCTTGGCGAAGGAAACCGCCTTTTCCGTGCTGCCGGCCGAATCCTTGACGATCAGTTGGATGGTGTCGCCGCCTATGCCGCCGGCCTTGTTGATCTTCTCGACCACCAGGGCGGCGGTCCGGGCCTCGGGGCCACCGAGAAAAGAGGCCGGCCCGGTCACCGCGAAAATCGCGCCCACCTTGACGGTGCCGGCCAGGGCCGGCGACAGCGCCGGGCCCAGCAGGAGACAGCACACCGCCCCCGCCCGCACCCAGTGCGAAAGACTGCTTTTCATCGTTCCCCCCCTTGTATTCACATTGCATTCCAACAAGCGACACCGCCCTGCCCGCGTCCGGCGAAACGGCGTCGCGGCCCCGTCACAGGGCACAGATCTGCTGCCCGGTCAGCAGGACAAAGCCTTTCTCCTGCAGCACCGCGATGGCCTTGTCCATCTCGTCGAAGCGGAAAATCAGCACGGCGTTGGTCCCGCTCCTGTTGACGAAGGCGTACATGTACTCGACGTTCAGGCCGTCCTCGTGGACCACCTCGAGCACGCTGGCCAGGCCGCCCGCCCGGTCCGGCACCTCGACCGCCACCACGTTGGTCTTGCCGACGGTGAAGCCGCCGGCGCGCAGGGTTTCCTTGGCCAGGTCGACCTTGTCGACGATCAGGCGCAGAATGCCGAAATCGGCGGTATCGGCCACGGACAGCGCCCGGATGTTGATGTCGTTCTCCGCCAGAATACGGGTGATTTCCGCCAGGCGGCCCGATTTGTTCTCGAGAAAAACCGCAATTTGCTCAACACGCATACGATCCTCCTGTGGTTAGATTGTGCGCCGGTCGATGACCCGCTGCGCCTTGCCCTCGGAGCGCTGGATGGAGCGCGGCTCCACCAGCTTCACCTTGCAGGTGACGCCGAGCATGTCCTTGATTTCGGCCTGAATCTTCTTGGTCAGGTTTTCCAGCACCTTGATCTCGTCGGAGAAGATGTTCTCGCTCACCTCGACCAGCACCGACATCACGTCGAGGCTGCCATCGCGGGTGACCTCAATCTGGTAGTGGGGCTCGACCCCGTCGATGCCCATCAGCACGTGCTCGACCTGGGACGGGAACACGTTCACCCCGCGGATGATCAGCATGTCGTCGGTCCGGCCCATGACCTTCTCCATGCGGATCAGGGTGCGGCCGCAGCCGCAGGGTTCGAGGAACAGCCGGGAGATGTCCTTGGTCCGGTAGCGGATCAAGGGGAAGGCCTCTTTGGTCAGGGTGGTGAAGACCAGCTCGCCGGTCTCGCCGTAAGGCAGCGGTTCCAGGGTGTCCGGATCGATGATCTCGGGCAGGAAATTATCTTCGAGGATGTGCATGCCGCGCTCGGAGTGGAGGCACTCCATGGCCACGCCGGGACCGATGATCTCGGACAGGCCGTAGATGTCCACCGCCCTGATGCCCAGCTTGCGCTCCACCTCCTCGCGCATGTTCATGCTCCAAGGTTCGGCGCCGTGGATGCCGACCCGCAGCTTGAGTTCCTCGGTGCGAACGCCGGCGTCGACCATGGCGTCGGCCAGGTTGAGGGCGTAAGAAGGAGTGGAGAGGAGCACGGTGGAGCCGAAGTCGCGCATGATGGTCACCTGGCGCTTGGAATTGCCGCCCGACATCGGGATGACCGTGGCGCCCAGGGCCTCGATGCCGTAGTGGGCGCCGAGGCCGCCGGTGAACAGGCCGTAGCCGTAGGCGTTGTGGACCATGTCGCCCTTGGTCACCCCGGCCATGGTCAGGCAGCGGGCCATGACCGAGGCCCACAGGTCGATGTCCGCCTGGGTGTAGCCGACCACCGTGGACTTGCCGGTGGTGCCCGAGGAGGCGTGCACCCGGATGACGTCGTCCATGGGGGTGGCGAACAGGCCGAAGGGATAGTTGTCGCGCAGGTCGTCCTTGGTGGTGAACGGCAGCTTGCGCAGGTCGGCGAGCGAGCGGATGTCGCCCGGCTTGACCCCGACCGCGTCCATCTTGACCCGGTAGGGCGCCACCTTGTCGTACATGCGATGGACCAGGGCCTGCAACCGCTTGAGCTGGATCGATTCCAGGCCGGACCGGGGCAGCGTCTCGATTTCCTCAACCCACATCATCGTCTCTCCTCTCCTTGTTGGTAGGCGCCGGTTCAGGCGTAGACCGCGGCCCGGCCGGCGGCAAAGGCCTTCTTGTTGACCTCGCGGAACCGCTCCTTGACCGTGTCGTCGATCACCTGAAGGAAGACCTCGGGCTCGACCGCGAGGAAGTTGGACATGGCCCCGACCATGGCCACGTTGGCGGTGCGCAGCTCGCCCACCGACTCGGCCACGGCAAAGGCGTCGATGGCCACCACCTTGATGTGGCGGGCGGTGAGTTCGTCGAGGATGTTCTCGGGATAGGTGGCCCGGCCGAGCGCCACCGCCGGCGGCAGGATCTTCTGGGTGTTGACCACCACGGCGCTGTCGCGGTGCAGGTAGGGCAGGTAGCGCACCGCCTCCAGGATTTCGAAGGCCACCAGGATGTCGGCCGCGCCCAGTTCGATCAGGGGCGAGTAGACTTTCTCTCCGTAGCGGAGATGGGCCTCGACCGAGCCGCCGCGCTGGGCCATGCCGTGGACCTCGCTCTTCTTGACGTCGAAGCCGGCCGCCAACTGGGCATGGGCGGTCAATTCGCTGGCCAGGAGGATGCCCTGGCCGCCCACGCCGGAAAAGAGAATGTTGCCGCTCTGCTTCATCACTTGGCCTCCTTTTTCGTGATCGCGTCGAACTTGCACACGCAGGCGCACTGGCCGCAGCCGTTGCACTGGACCTCGGCGATCCGGGCGAATCCCTTCTGCTTCTCGCGGTAGCCGCGGGCCACCGCCTCCTCGGGGGTGAGCGGCGTCCAGCTGATGGCCGGGCAGCCCATCTGCACGCAGAGCGAACAGCCGGTGCAGTTGTCGAGGTTGGTGCAATAGACCGGTTTCTTGCGCTTGACCTCCTCGGGCAGGAGCACGCAGGGGGCACGGCTGATGATCACCGAGGGTTCGGGGGTCTCGATCTCCTCCTTGAGCACCTTGCGGGTGGCCTCGACATCGTGCGGATTGACCACGGTCACCCGCTTGACGCCGAGCGTCCGACAGAGCGCCTCCAGATCCAGGGCCGGCGCCGCCTCTCCCAGGATGGAGCGGCCCGAGGCCGGGTTGTCCTGGTGGCCGGTCATGGCCGTGGTGCGGTTGTCGAGGATGATCACCGAGGCGTAGGTGCCGTTGTAGACCATGTTCAGCAGGCCGGTGATGCCCGAATGCATGAAGGTGGAGTCGCCGAGCACGGCTACGATCCGGCCCTCTCCCTGCTTGCCCAGCGCCTTGGCCATGCCGTGCGCCATGCTGATCGAGGCGCCCATGCAGACGCAGGCGTCCATGGCCGACAGCGGCGGCAGGAAACCCAGGGTGTAGCAGCCGATGTCGCCGGAGACGAACACGTCCTTCATCCGCGACAGGCCGTAGAACAGGCCGCGGTGCGGGCAGCCGGCGCACATGTTCGGCGGCCGCATCGGCAGCTCCAGCGGGGCGAAGATCTCGCCGACGGTTTCCGGGGCGATGGCCTTGCGAACGATGAACGAATTGAGTTCGCCCTGGTTGGGGATGAGGTCCTTGCCCCGGCAGGCGATGCCCATGGCCTTGAGATGAGTCTCGATGAAGGGATCGAGTTCCTCGACCACGATCAGTTCGTCCACGGTGGCGGCAAAGGCGCGGATCATCTTTTCCGGCAGCGGCCAGACCATGCCGAGTTTGAGCACCGGCGCGTCGGGAAAGGCCTCCTTGACGTAGTTGTAGGGCACGCCCGAGGTGATGAAGCCGCGCCTGCCGGTACCGGGCTCGATCCGGTTTTCCGGCAGGGTCTCGGCCAGGTCGCGGGCGGCCTGCATCCGTTTTTCCACGGCCACCCGCCGCACTCGGGCGTTGCCGGGCAGCATGACCAGCTTGGCCGGCGCCTTCTCGATCGAGGGTTCAGGCGTCGCGCTGCGGGCGCCCTTCTCGACCACGCCCCGCACATGGGCGATGCGGGTGGTGATGCGCATGATCACCGGCGTGTCCAGCTGCTCGCTCAGTTCGTAGGCCCGGACGATCATCTGCTTGGCCTCGGCCGGATCGGAGGGTTCGAGCAGGGGCAGCTTGGCGGCAAAGGCGTAGTTGCGGTTGTCCTGCTCGTTCTGGGAACTGTGCATCTGGGGATCGTCGGCGTTCAGGATCACCAGGCCGCCGCGCACGCCGGTGTAGGCGGCGGTAAACAGGGGGTCCGCGGCCACGTTGAGGCCGACATGCTTCATGGTGGCCAGGGCGCGGGCACCGGCGAAGGAGGCGCCGATGGCCACTTCCAGCCCCACCTTCTCGTTGGGCGCCCACTCGGTGTAGACCCCTTCGCAGCGGGACAGATTGCCCATGATCTCGGTCGAGGGCGTGCCCGGATAGCCCGACGCCACCCGGACACCCGCCTCCCAGGCGCCGAGGGCGATCGCCTCGTTGCCGGAAAGCCACAACTTCGTCTCGTTCTCAAACGCCACGTCTTTCCTCCTTGCTGTTGTTCACGGAAATCGGCCGCCATGCCGGCCGGCGCCGCACCTCATCCCCACGGGTGCGGCGGGGCTGCACCGCCGTGTCCATTCTTCCCGCACAGTTGGCCAAGTGTGCATCCTTACCTTGAATGGCAAGGGTAAGGCAAGCCCTTTTTCCCGCTCTTTCCCCCTTCTGCATCACGCGGCCGTTCATTGGCCGTTCGCGCCTGCCGCCTGGTTTTTGGCCCTGGTGATCGTCAGGGTCCATTCCATCCGCTCCCTGCTCACCCGGGTGGTTCCGGCCATCAGTTCCGTCGATCGCATCAGTTGCACCAGCTCGCGATTGAGCCGCTCCAGGCTGGTCCCCTTGCTGGTGGCCAGGATGGCGGCCAGCCAGTCGATGGTCTCGCCGGTCTGCCGCGCCATTCGGGCGGGAAACACGACGAAGTCGCTGAAATTGGCGTCCCCCATCCGGCCGGCCAGCTCCGGGCCGAGCTGCGCGGCCACCGGCGCGGCCAGAACGTCGGGGGCGGCCTTGGTTTCAAGCATCATTTTGATTGCCTCCTTGCTGGTGGACAGGTAGAGCATGTTTTCGGCGAGCACCGCCGCCGGCTGGGCCGCACCGGGCAGGACCGGCCAGGAATAGACGGTCTGTCCCGCCACCTGTTCCTGCTCCTCGGCGGTGATCCCCTCGCCGGCAACGAGACGCCGCAACCCGTTCAGCGCGGTCTCGGCGACCGTGCGGTCGCGGACCTCGACGAAAAAGGTCAGCTTCGGCCAGGGGAACAGGGGGGTGCGGACGATGTCGTCGAGCACGCCGCCGTACTGGGGGCCAAAGGCCCGGCCCAATTCCTCCAGGGAGACGCCCAGGTTCTGCCGGACCTCGGCGTCGGTCTTGCGGTACTCCTCGGCATCGGCGGCCCCCATGGCTTTCATGATCCGCTCCGCCTGGAGCGACGAGGCCCAGTTGTAGGCAAGGGTGTGCTCCGTGAGCAGATGCAGGCTCTGGTTACCCTTGGCCGCCGCATCGAGCAGATCTTGCATTGCCGGATGGAGCTGGTCATAGGTCAGGCCGGCTTGCCCCCGGCTTTCCAGGCCCTGGGCGGTCCCGTAGCTGATCGAATACATGGTGCCGACCCCGGCCAGCATCTCCCCGGTTTCCCTGAGTTCGGCCACGGCCGCCGTCTTGAACAGTTCGGCCACGGCCGGGAAATTGACATACATCCGGGAATAGGTCGTTGCCTCGGGAAAGGTCTTCCAAAAGGCTGCCGCCGCCTGGAAGGCCGACGCTTTGTCCAGGGCGGCCTCGCCCTTGCCGGCGGCGAGGCAGGCCTTGATGGCGGCCGGCGCGCTGGCCAGAAAGACCATCCTGCCCTCGGCATGGCCATAGAAGACCTGCCCCTTGTCCGGGGTGATCTTGACCAGATCCAGGCCGTCCACCGTTTCCCGGCCGATCCGGGCATTTTTGATCAACCGGCTCAGCATGTCCAGGGCGCTGGCGGCTGATGTCCGGGCCACCACCACCAGGGCATCGCGCAGCGCCTCCTGCGGCTTTTCGGCCAGGACGGTGCGGTCCGGCGGCAGCAGGGCCAGGGTGGCGTCGTCGCCGAACACGGCGCGGAAGGCTGGATCGTTCGCCACCGCTGCCACCGAATCGTAGACGCGGTCGTATTCGGCAATGTCCTGGGGCTCGCCGCCCATCTCCCGGACAATGGCGTGGACCGTGTCCTTGGCGAGCACCTGCCCCAGCGGCGAGGCGGCAAAGCCGTCGGCGAGCGCACCGGCGTGGGTCAGGTTGACGGTACCCACCACATCCGGCGGCAGAAAGCGCGCATAGGGGTTGACCGCCGCCCTGTCCCCCAGCAGGAAATACAAACCGGCGGCAACGACAGCCGCCACGCACAGGCCAATGGCCACACTCTTTTTCATTCGATTGCTCCGTTCAGGGATAATTCCATTGCCAAATCAAACACAAGGCATGCTTCGTCCAGCGAATGCCGGTAGGAACCGGATCATTTCGAGGAGCGAAGCGACGAGAAATCTCCGTGCTACGACGATTCCGCGCTGCGCGCGTCGAAACGACGGATTGCACCTCCTGGAGCCTGCCCCGTGCCGAGCAGAATGCCCCGTCCGGCAATACCGGAAGCTCACTCCTCGGTGGCCGCCGCTTCCCGCTCGATGGTCTCGATGGCCTGCTGGGCCTCTTCCCAGCGCTGGTAGGCCCGCTCCAACTGGCGTTCCACCTGGCCGTATTCCCGGCTGACCGCGCTCCACTGCTCCTGGTCGCCGTAGAGATCGGGATCGGCCATCCGGGCTTCGAGTTCGGCCTTGCGGCCTTCCAGCCGCCCGATCTCCCGCTCGGCCTCCTCGCTCTTCTTCTTCAGCGGCCCGAGTTTCTTGTTGAGCTGCTGCCGCTCCAGGGCCCGCTGCTTGCGCAGCGCCTTCTTGTCGACACTCTGGCCGGCATCGGCGGCCTCGGTTCGCACGGCAGCCGCCTCGCCCCGCGCCGGTTGCGGCGTCGCGGCTTCGCCCTGAGTCTCCATCTTCCGCCGCCATTCGAGGTAGTCGTCGATGTTGCCCTCATGGAGCGTGGCTTTGCCGTTTCTGATCTCCAGCACCTTGTTGATGAAGGAGTTGACGAAGAAGCGGTTGTGCGAGACCACGACGATCGTGCCCTCGTACTGGGCCATGGCCTCCTGGAGGATCTCCTGGGAACTCATGTCGAGGTGGTTGGTGGGCTCGTCGAGCAGCATCAGGTTGGCCGGCCGCACCAGCATCCTGGCCAGGGCCACCCGCGATTTCTCGCCGCCGGACAGCACCCGCACCTGCTTCTCCACCTCGTCGCCGGTGAACAGGAAGGCGCCCAGGAGCGAGCGGACCTGGGTGATGGTCATGTCCACGGCGGTGTGGTAGACGGTATCGAGGATGGTCAGTTCGCCGGCCAGTTCCTGGGCCTGGTGCTGGCCGAAGTAGGAGAGGATGACGTTGTGGCCGAGCCTGATCGCGCCCTCGGCCTGCAATTGCCCAGCCAGGATTTTGAGCAGCGTGGTCTTGCCGGCGCCGTTGACGCCGACCACCGCCAGCTTATCGCCGCGTTGCAGGGAAAAGCCGACCCCGTCGAAAACCGGCTTGCCGTGGTAGCTCTTGCGCACGTTTTCCAGTTGGAGCACGTCGCGGCCCGAGGGGGCCGCCGGCGGAAAGGCGAAGCGGATGGTGCGGTCGGTCTCGGAGAGTTCGATCCGCTCCAGCTTTTCCAACTGCTTGACCCGACTCTGCACCTGGCGGGCCTTGGTCGATTTGGCCCGAAAGCGGGTGATGAACCGCTCGGACTGGCGGATCATGGCCTGCTGATTGTCGTAGGCGGCCCGCTCCAGCTCCAGCCGCTGCGCCTTTTCCACCAGGTAGTGGGAATAGTTGCCGCGGAAGACGCTCAGGCGGCCCAGGCTCAGCTCCCAGGTGGTCGAGGTCACCCGGTCGAGGAAGGCCCGGTCGTGGGAGATGATGACCATCGCCCCCTGGTAGCCAATGAGAAAGTCCTCCAGCCAGGTGAGCGAGTCGAGGTCGAGGTGGTTGGTGGGCTCGTCCAGCAGCAGGAGCGCGGGCCGCTTGAGCAGCAACTTGGCCAGCAACAGCCGCATGATCCAGCCGCCGGAGAAACTTTTCACCTCGCGGTCGAGGTCGGCGGCGGAGAAACCGAGGCCGAACAGCACCCGCTCGACCTGGGGCCGGATGCGGAAGACGTCGCTCCCCTCCAGCAGGTGCTGCAACTCGCCCTGCCGAGCCAGCAGCCCGTCGATGGCCGGATCGCCGGCATCGAGCAGGGCCAGTTCGCCGCTCACCCGTTCCAGTTCCTCCTGCTGGGCCAGGACATCGTCGAAGGCTGACTCCGCCTCGGCAAAGAGGCTGCGGCTGCCGAGGTCGATGCTCACCTCCTGGGGCAGGTAGGCCACGGTGAACCAGGACGCCCGGTTGACGATGCCGGGATCGACGTCCTGCTCGCCGCTCATGATCTTGAGCAAGGTCGATTTGCCCGCGCCGTTGACCCCGGCTAGCCCGACCCGGTCGCCGGTATGGATCTGGACCGAGACGTCGCGGAACAGGTGCTTGCTGCCGTATTGCAGATTGAGGTCGTTGATGCTGAGCATGGATAGATGTTGTGCGAAAATTATCTGTCGCGGTCGGAACCGTGGGGATCGATCAGGAGGATGCGGCCCGACCGGACGTGCCCGCTCCGGGCGAGCCGGCCGGAAAAAGCCGCAGCGTCTGCCGCGGCTGGGCGGGATCGGTGCGCAGGACAAAGCGATCGAGCAGGCCCAACTGGCGCAACCGGCGCAGGTTGGCGCAACCGGGGCCGCGAAAGACCGACTGATCCCGCTCGGCGATCACCAGCGCGACCGGGTCCGCAGCCGGGACCCCGGCCAGCAGGCTGCGGGTCCGGCACAACATCAGCCGCGCCCGGACCAGTTCGCCGAAGGCCGGGTGATGGGGGCCGGCCACCAGGGCGCGCGCCAACTCCGCCGTGGGTTGCAGGCCCATCCGTACCACCCCGATCCCCTCGGCGTCAAACCGTTTCTGCAGATACGCCGCCCAGGCCACGGCCCGGCCGAGGCTGAGCGGCCGGTATCCTCCCCGGTGGTACAACTGTTCCAGGCCGCTGCCGCGCAGGACCAGGGCCGGATAGATGCGGACGAAATCCGGCCGCAGGCGGATCACCTCGGCGGCCGTGCGCGCCAGCGAGCGGAAATGCTCGCCGGGCAGGCCCAGCATGAGCTGAAGGCCCAGGCGCAGGCCGCGCGTCCTGATCAGATGGGCGGCGGCGGCAATGGCGGCGGCATCGTGGCCGCGGCCGGAGCGGCGCAGGACCTCGTCGTCGCAGGATTGGGCGCCTAGCTCGACCGTCGAGACCCGGTGGCGGAGCAGCAGGTCGAGCCGCTCGTCATCGATGGCATCGGGCCGGGTGGAGAGGCGGATGGCCTGCACCAGACCCTGCTGCCGGAAAGGCTGCACCGCTGCCAGCAATTCCGTCTGCCGGGCATGGGGCAGACAGGTGAAACTGCCGCCGTAAAAGGCCACCTCGACCTCTTGCCGGTTCTCCGGCTTTGCTCGCGCCAGCCAGGCGCGAATCGTGGCACCGACGTCCGCGCCGGCCGAAGGGGGCGCCGCCTGGCCGCTGATGCCGTGTTGGTCGCAGAACAGGCAGCGGTGGGGGCAGCCCTCGTGGGGGATGAAAACCGGGATCACCAGCATCCGTCGCATCCGCCTCATCCGTGCCGCCGCTGCAGGACGGCCAGGCCCGCGCGGGCGGCCAACTGTTCCGCCTCCTTCTTGCTGGAGGCCCTGCCGGTGCCCAGTTCCTCGCCCTGGAACCGCACCGCGATCGAGAAAAGGCGGGCATGGGCCGGTCCCTCCTCGTCCACCAGCACATATTCGGGCCCCTCGTTGAACCGCTCCTGCAAGAGTTCCTGGAGGGCGCTCTTGGCATCGGCACTGACCAGCTGCTCCTGGTGCCGGTCGATATGCGGCTCGAAGAAACGGCGGACAAAGGCCAGGGCCGCGTCGTAGCCGCCGTCGAGGAAAATCGCCCCCACCAGAGCCTCGTAGGCGCAGGACAGGATCGACGGCTTGTCCTGACCCTGGGAGGCGGTTTCCCCCTTGCCCAAGAAGAGATGCCGGCCGAGATCGATCTCCTTGGCCCGTTCCGCCAGCCCGCCCTCGTTGACCAGGGCCGAGCGGATGCGGGTCAGCTTGCCTTCCCGCATCTCGGGAAAGCGGGTGAAGAGGATGAAGCCGACGGTGAGATCGAGGACCGCGTCGCCGAGGAATTCCTGGGTTTCGTTGTGGCGGCCGTCGTCGAGCCGTTCAAAGGCGAAGGAGCTGTGGATGAGAGAGAGTTGCAGCAACCGCAGGTCGCGGAACCGGTAACCGATCCGTTCCTGCAACTCCTGCAACCCTTCCTCGTTGTCCTGGATCAGGGCCGCGAGCGTGGTTCCCATGGGTTTTGATTTCTCCTTGTCAAAAGACAAATCTCTGGTTATAAGTGCCGCACACTTGGGCGACGTAGCCAAGAGGTAAGGCAGTGGTCTGCAAAACCATTATTCAGCGGTTCAAATCCGCTCGTCGCCTCCAGAAAATCCAAGCGGTCATCGGGCTTTCCCGATGACCGCTTTTTTTATGGCCTGCAACCACACGGTATGTACCTGATGCCGTCCGCGAGGTCAAGCAGGGCAACAAAAAAAGGCAGAGCCGCCCCGGCCCTGCCTTTTTTGCTTTTCAGGGAGGGTCACGATGCAATGCCGCCCCCTCATTCCGGAACATGTACGCCTGCTCAAGGCAATGCGTCGCTCCCTTGCGGCCGAGCACGCTTGCATAGAGGGAAAAGCGGTCCACCGCGAACGGACCGCCGGCGAACAACCCGTGCATCGCAAGATATTTGCCGACCTTCGAGGCCGGTGTGTGCTGCAAGCGGGCCAGGGTGATATGCGGCGAGTATTTCCGATTTTCCAACTCGATACCCATCTGGAACAGACGGGTGGCGATCTTGCGCTGGAGGACCGTCAGGGGCTCGCATCGCTCGACCCCGGCCCAAAGGACACGGGGTTGGCCGCTGGGTGGGAAAAACCCCACACCTCGCACGCGCAGATCGAATGGCGCGACGGCGATCCCGGTCAAGGCCTCGCGGATATCGAGAAACGTAGTGCCGTCGACCTCGCCGATGAAACAGAGGGTGAGGTGGAGCTGCTCCGGCGGCGTCCAGCGGGCATCGGGCAGGCCGCAGCAGAGAGAGGCGAGCTGTTCCCGGATCGCTTCCGGTGGATCGATGGCGACAAAAAGCCGTTTGTTCATGGCTCGATTCGTTTCGGTTGCGGGCGACAGAGGTGGAGAGGTGGCTTCACCCGTTTGGACAGCATTCTGTGAATTGTAAGTAGAGCCTCTGCCCTGGTCATGCTGCCGATCGCACTGCCAGCGGCCTGGTGACGTACGCCTCGTCCGGCGTCTGTCTGTTTAGTGATTATCCATAAATAACCATGACCTTGTTCAGGACAATCATGGCGGCTGCCAATGTGTTGAGTGCAATGTACGAGAGATCTGTCTTCTCGTATCGTGGTATCAATTTGCGAAACCGGTTGAACCATGAATGTGCTAACTCAACGACCCAGCGCCGTGCCTTGAACGAAGGATCTCTTTCGATCAATTTTTTCTCTTCGCCTCGTGGGCGGATGTGGGGGATGAAGCCATTGGAGAGTACAGTATCCTCCTTGCCCACATATGCTGCATCAAGGCAGAGATTTTGCGGAGTATCCTTTTCTTTTGGCGCCACCACTCTGTTTTTCAGCAAAACGT
>NZ_JHZB01000036.1 GCF_000621145.1 Desulfobulbus elongatus DSM 2908 | reverse complement strand
CTCTTGACGTTTTGCTGAAAAACAGAGTGGTGGCGCCAAAAGAAAAGGATACTCCGCAAAATCTCTGCCTTGATGCAGCATATGTGGGCAAGGAGGATACTGTACTCTCCAATGGCTTCATCCCCCACATCCGTCCACGAGGCGAAGAGAAAAAATTGATCGAAAGGGATCCTTCGTTCAAGGCACGGCGCTGGGTTGTTGAGTTAGCACATTCATGGTTCAACCGGTTTCGCAAATTGATACCACGATACGAGAAGACAGATCTCTCGTACATTGCACTCAACACATTGGCAGCCGCCATGATTGTCCTGAACAAAGTCATGGTTATTTATAGATAATCACTAAAGAAACCTGCTCACCACACTTCCACAAAAAAAGCGCCTGACCAACAGTGGTCAGGCGCTTTTTTTGTGGAGCATGGCTGTCAGGCGGAGTTTACAGCGGCCGAATCTCCACCTTATCCCGCAAATACTCCTTTACTTCGCCGATAGGCACTTCCTTGCGGTGAAAGATACCCGCCGCCAGGGCCGCCTCCGCCCTGGTTTCAGTGAAGACCTCCAGGAAGTGTTGGGCGCTGCCGGCGCCGCTGGAGGCGATCACCGGGATGGTCACCGCCGAGCGCACCGCGTTGATCAGTTCGAGATCAAAGCCCGAGTTGGTGCCATCCTTATCAATACAGTTCAGCAGAATCTCGCCCGCGCCCAATTGCTCGCAGACCTTGGCCAGGGTGACCGCATCCACCGGCCGTCCTTCGCGGCCGCCCTTGATGGTGCACTGATACCAGCAGTACCGCTCGCCGTTCGGGCCGGGAAACCGGGTTTCGATGACCGCGTGCGGCACCGCGTCCGGGCCGGTCACGTACACCCGGCGCGGGTCGATGGAGATGACCACCGCCTGGTTGCCGTACACCCGCGCGATCTGCTCGATGGAACTCAGGCCCGTGGCCCTGCCGGTTTTCAGCACCTCCTCGACGATCAGCACCGCGTCCGAACCGATGGACACCTTGTCGGCGCCGGAGCGGAAGTACTGCGAGGCCACCTCCAGCGAGCTGGAAAAACGGCCGTCGCGGTCGGTGAAATCGCGGATGCCGCCGCCGATGGTCAGGGGAACGAAGACGTTTTTCGAGGTCTGCTCCAGCACTGCGAGCATGGGCATGTCCTGAAGCGGAAAGTCGCGGAAGCCGGTAATGTTGAGAAAGGTGATCTCGTCGGCCCCCTGCTCGTAGTAGTCGCCGGCCAGTTCCACCGGCTTGCCCAGGTTGCGCACCGCACCCTCCTCGCGGACGTCGTACTGGTCACCCTTGGTAACCACCAGGTCGCCGCGGTCGTTGGCGCGCACATCGAGGCAGGCGATGATCCGCTTGGCCAAGGTGGTGGTCTGCGGGCAGGCCGCGGGCCGCACCGCCTCGCGGGTGCCGGCGAGGAAATTCTCCAGCAGCTTGAGCCCGGCACGGCCGCTCTTCTCCGGGTGGAACTGGGTGGCCACCATGGCCCCCTTCTGGATGGCGCTGACAAACTCGTAGCCGTAGTCGGTGGTGGTGAGGATGTCGTCGTTGCCGGTCGGCACCACGTGATAGGAGTGGACGAAATAGAACTTTTCGTTGCCCGTCAGGCCGTGGAACAGGGGCGAGGCCTGTCGCGCCTTGAGGCCGTTCCAGCCGATGTGGGGGATGGCCAGATCGCAGGTGAACCGCTGCACCCGGCCGGGGAGCAGGCCCAGGCCCGGTTCTTCCGGGGCCTCCTCGCTCGACTCGAACAGGGCCTGGAGGGCAACGCAGATGCCGAAGAAGGGCTTGCCGGACCGGAGATAGCGAAGCAGCGGCTCGCGCAGCCCCTTGTCCCGCAGGGTGTGCATCAGGGCGCCGAAGTTGCCGACGCCGGGAAAGACCAGCCGCTCGGCCCGGTCGATGTCCGCGCCGCTGTTGACCAGGGAAACGGTTTCGCCGAGCCGTTCGATGGCGTTGATCACCGAACGGACGTTGCCGGCGCCGTAATCGAGGAGGGTAATCATGGTTTTTTTGCTCGGATGCTTGCAAGGATGGGCCGGAGACGGTACAAGAACAGTTCTGCGCGAAAACGCGTGCTGTTTGTGCGCGCCCAAAGGGGCGCATATCTTTGCCAACCGGCCGGAAAAGGTGATTAGTAGAGCAGTTTCCGGCGCAAGTCAAGTTCATTTCCCATCGCCATGCAAGCCATCATCCTCGCCGCCGGCTACGGCACCCGACTGCGGCCCTATACTGATTTCCGGCCCAAGCCGCTGTTCCCGGTGTGCAACCAGCCGCTGCTCCACCGCCTGCTCGACCAGACGCGGGCCTGCGACTGCCGGCCCGTCGTGGTCAACTGCCACCACCTGGCGGCGCAGATCGAGGCGGCGCTGGCGTCCTGGCCCGAGGTGCTCATCCAGCGCGAGCCGGCCATCCTCGGCACCGGCGGCAGCCTGCGCCGGGCCCTGGACAGCCTGGACAACGATCCGGTGCTGGTGGTGAACGGCGATCTCTACCACGACATCGACCTGGAGCAGGTCTACCACCGGCACCTGCTCTCGAAAAACGAGGTCACCCTGGCCCTGCACGACTGCCCCCGCTTCAACAACGTCGGCATCGAGGGCGACCGGGTGCGGAGCTTCGGCGCGGACGCGGGCGGGCAACTGGCCTTCACCGGCATCCAGGTGGTCGATCCCGAGGTGATCGAGCGGATTCCGGTCGACCGGTTCCACCATATCATCGACCTCTACCGCGAACTGGCTCCGCAGGGGCGGATCGGCTTCTGCCGGGTGGACGGGGCACGCTGGCGGGATATCGGCACGCCGGCCGATTACCTCGACCTGCACCGGGAACTGCTCGCCGGGCGAGCGGACTGGCTGATCGAGCCGGGTGCCCGGATCGGCGCCGGCGTGGTTCTGGAGGACTGGGGCTGCATCGGCGCCGGCGCGGTGATCGGCGCGGGCGCGCGCCTCTGCCGCTCGGTGGTCTGGGACCGGGCCGAAGTGGCGGCGGGCAGCGTGCTGGTGGACCGGATCGTCACCGGAGATTCGCAGATCGACGCCGCCTGCGGGGCAACGCCGGAGGAGCGGCCATGAACGCCGCCGCGCTTATCGCCCTGGCCGGCGAGTTGCTCGGGGAAGCGCCGAGCCGGTGGAATGAGGCCACCGTGCAGATGCGGGAACTGGTGCCGGACGGTTCGAATCGCCGATTTTTCCGGCTGAGCGGGCAGGACTCGCCAACGATGATCGCCGTGCTGCCGCCGGAGCACGATCAGCGCGGCCAGGCCGAGGCCGCCGCCTTTGCCGCCATCGGCCGCCATCTCCGCCGGGTCGGCGCGCCGGTGCCGGAACTGTACGGTTTCGATCCGGCCACCGGGCTGGCGCTGTGCGAGGACCTAGGCGAGCGGCGGCTGTTCGAGCAGGTGGCGGAGCAGGGGCCGACCCGCAGCCTGTCCGCCTACGAAAGCGCGGTGCAGCAGTTGGCCCGGATGCAGGTGCGGGCCGCCGCCGGCTTCGATCCGGCCTGGTGCTGGGATACACCCCGCTATGACCGCCAACTGATGATCGAGCGCGAATCGGAGTATTTTCTTGCGGCCTGCTGCACTGATCTGCTCGGGCTCGATTTCGACCGCCCGGCGGTGGCGGCCGAGTGCGCCCGGCTGGCCGACGAAGCGGCCCAGGCGCCGGCGTATTTTTTTCTGCACCGCGATTTCCAGTGCCGCAACCTCATGCTCACCGACGGCGAGGTGCGGATCGTCGATTTCCAGGGCGGCCGTCTCGGGCCGCTGGCCTACGATCTGGCCTCGCTGCTGTTCGATCCCTATGCCGGCCTGCCCGAAGCCATGCAGAACCGCCTGATCGCGGCCTATCTGGCGGCCCTGCGCGAAGAATTGCCGTACGATCCCGCCCAGTTCCGCCGTGAATACCTGCTGCTGGCCCTGCAGCGCCATCTCCAGATCATCGGCGCCTTCGCCTTTCTGAGCGGAGTGCGGCGCAAGCCCTTCTTCGCCCGCTATCTCGAACCGGCCCTGGCCTCGCTCGACCGCCTGCTTGCCAAACCCGAGGCCGCCGGGTATGCTGCCCTGCATACCCTCACCGGCCAATGCCGCCAGGAGCTTCGCCAACGATCATGACCACGGAAAACGCCACCCTGGTTGCCCTTATCGGCCGCCCCAACGTGGGCAAATCCACCCTGTTCAACCGGCTGACCCGGCGCCGCGACGCCCTGGTCGACCCGACGCCCGGCGTCACCCGCGACCGCCATTACGCCACGGTGCGCTGGGAGGAGCACCCGTTCATGCTGGTCGATACCGGCGGCATCGACGACGAGGACGACACTATCACCAACCACATCCGCCACCAGGCGCTGCTGGCCGTCGACGAGGCCGACGTCATCCTGTTTCTCATGGACGGCCGCGAGGGCCTCACGCCCAGCGACATCGAGATCGTCGACCTGCTGCGCCGCACCGAGAAAAAGGTGTTCTACATCGTCAACAAGATCGACAGCCCGGAGATCGAGGACACGCTGCTGACGCCGTTCTGGGAACTCGGGGTCGAGGAGTTGTGGGCGCTGTCCGCCGATCACGGTTACGGCCTCGACACCCTGATGGCCGGCGTCCTGCCCCATCTGGAGAAGGATGCGCCCGCAGACGGCCTGCCGGACAACACCATGCGCATCGCCTTCCTCGGCCGGCCCAACGTGGGCAAGTCCTCGCTGATCAACGCCATCATCGGCCAGGAGCGGATGGTGGTTTCCGAGATCGCCGGCACCACCCGCGATTCGGTGGATACCCTGGTGAGCCGCGATCCCTACACCTACCTGCTGATCGACACCGCCGGCATCCGCCGCAAGGGCAAGACCACGGACAAGCTGGAGAAATTCTCCATCCTCAAGTCGCTGCGGGCCCTGGGCCGCTGCGATATCGCCCTGGTGCTCATCGACGCCGAGGAGGGCATCACCGAGCAGGACACCAAGGTGATCGGCTACACCCAGGAGCAGGGCAGGGCGGTGATCATCTGCCTCAACAAGTGGGATCTGATCAAGGACGACAAGAAGCGGCAGGAGCGGCTGCTGGAGGAGGTGCGGATGGCGGTGAAGTTTATCCCGTTCGCGCCGGTGCTCAAGGTTTCGGCGCTGGCCGGCACCGGTATCAAGCGGCTTTTTCCGGAGATCGGCAAGGTGCACCGCCAGTTTCACCAGCGCTTCGCCACCGCCGCCCTCAACCGGCTGCTGGCCGAGGCCGTGGCCCGGCACGAGCCGCCCTTCTATCACGGCCGCCGGCTCAAGTTCTTCTACACCGCCCAACTGGGCACAGCGCCGCCGCTGTTCGCCGTGGTGGCCAGCGATCCCAAGGGGATTCATTTCTCGTACCAGCGCTATCTCACCAACTGCTTCCGCGAGGGGCTGGGGCTGGACAAGGTGCCGGTCCGCCTGTTGTTCCGCGAACGGAGCAACCGCAAGAAGTAGCCGCCCGCGCGGGCGGACCCTTCAATCCTTGGCTGTGTCCGGCCAGTCGCAATAGGGTCTGCGGCAGAGCAGGACATTGTAATACCGGGCATCGCCGGTGACTTCCGCGCCGATCCAATCCGGCCGCTCGAACGGCTCGTTCTCGTCGGCGAGTTCGATTTCCGCCAGCACCAGGCCCCGGTTCGCCCCGAAAAATTCGTCGACCTCCCAGACATGGCCCCGGTAGGGGATGGTATAGCGCTTTTTTTCGATCTGGGGCTGCGGGCAGAGGGTGTCGAGGAGGGCGCGGGCCTCGGCCGCCGGGATTTCGTATTCGTACTCGTCGCGGCCGATGCCCGCGGTGGCACCCTTGATGGTGAGAAAGCCCCGGCCGCCGGCGAGCCGCACCCGCACGGTCCGCTTCTTGTCGGCGCAGAGATAGCCCTGGCGGTACTCGATTCCCTCGGCCAGCCCGCGCCAGCCGTCCCCTGCCAGCAGGAATTTGCGTTCGATTTCCCGGCCCATTGTGGTGTTCTCCTTGTTTCCTATGCCATTGCCGCTGCATCAGCGCAGTGCGTTTTTGGGGAGGTCATTCCGACGAGCGTAGCGAGGAGAAATCTCGTTGTGACCAGGAGATTTCTCGTTGCGCTCGGAATGACCTGTTTTCCGCACCCGCGTTTCGCCGGCAAATCATACCCTGTTTGCCGTGGAAAGAAAACGATCCGGATATTCCCTACCTTGCCCCTGCGGCTCGCGATTCCAGGGCAGGGGAGCCGGTTGTTACCGCTACTGGTAAGCCCGCCGCGTCGGGCCGGAGCAACGGCGACAATCCGGTAAGAATCGCACCGGCTCCTCTCTGTGCTTTGTTCGTTATATATCTGAATATTCGTAATTGTTATCGAAGATTCCCCCGGAACGAGGCGGGTCTTTGCTTGACACCTCCGGCCCCTCCTGGTATCACAGAGCAGACCCGATCTACTGTTCCCCCACCGGTGACCCGACCCCATGCCCTTACCCATTCTGACCCGGATCGTTCTTGCCCTGGCCGTGGTTGTCTGCGCGCAACCGTCGCGGGCTGAAGATATTGTGCTCAGCACCATCAAGGAAGCGACCCGGCAGTACGAGGCCGGCGATTATACCGGCGCGGCCTCCAATCTCGATTACGCGGCCCAACTGGTCCGGCAGCAGAAAAGCGAACGAATCAAGGCGCTTTTGCCCGAGCCACTGCCCGGATGGGAGGGCAAGGAGGCCAGCGCCCAGGCGCTGGGAGCGGCTATCCTCGGCGGCGGGGTCACGGTCAGCCGCGACTACCGGAAGGGCTCGGCCAATGTCAGCGTGGAGATCGTCTCCGATTCGCCCGTGCTGCAATCGGTGCTGATGATGGTCAACAATCCCATGTTCGCCGGCGCCGGCGGCGGCAAGCTTGAAATGGTCAAGGGGCAGCGGGCGATCCTCAAATACGACAGCGGCAAAAAGACCGGCGAACTCTACATCGTGGTGGCGGCCCGTTTCGTGGTCACCATCAAGGGGCGGCCGGCGGCCAGGGAGGACCTCCTGGCCTACGGCGAGACCATCGATTACCGGACGCTGGAGAAGAACTGATCGCCATGGCGGAAGAGCAGGGCTCTTCCCCGAACATGCACAAAATCAAACCATGCGCTCCCGGGGAGGGCTGACGAGGTTTTTCCCGCGCGAGAGTGGTTGCCCCTGTTACATCTGGTATAGAATTGGCCTTCTTCCTGTAACAGGGGTTTTTTTTATTCGCCAGGAACCTGAAGGATGCAATCCATGGGTGTTGAGGAGAAAAACAGGCAGCCCGCGCCCGCGCGGCAGGACGTGACCGACGAGGCCATCTTCAAGGTGGCCAAGGAGATCGTGGTCAAATTTATCGAGGTGGGCCGGCTGACCCCTTCGTCGTTCGAGGAGACCTTCGATCGGGTGTACAAGGCCATCCGGCGAACGGTGCGCTCCCAATGAGCGGCGGCCTGCTCGATCCGGCCCTGAACCGCGCCCCGGAGAGCCCCCGCCACATCCATCTGATCGGCATCTGCGGCACCGGCATGGCCGCGCTGGCCGCCATGCTCCAAGAGCGGGGCTACACGGTGACCGGTTCGGACCAGAACGTCTACCCGCCGATGTCCGATTTCCTCGCCCGCCTGGGGATCGAGGTAATGGCCGGGTATGCGGCCGCCAACCTCGCGGCGCGGCCCGATCTGGTGATCGTCGGCAACGTGGTGCGCATCACCAACCCCGAGGCGGTGGCACTGGCCGAACTGGGCCTGCCGTACCTTTCCATGCCCCAGGCCCTGGGCCATTTCTTTCTGGCGGACAAGCGCTCCCTGGTGGTGGCCGGCACCCACGGCAAAACCACCACCTCCTCGCTGCTCGCCACCACGCTCCATCGCCTCGGCTCCAGCCCCGGTTTCCTGATCGGCGGCCTGGTCGAGGCCTTCGGCCGCAACGCCTGCGCCGGCGCCGGTCCGTATTTCGTGGTCGAGGGCGACGAATACGACACCGCCTTTTTCAACAAGGTGTCGAAATTCCAGCACTACCGGCCCCATTGCGCTATCCTCACCTCGGTGGAGTTCGACCACGCCGATATTTTCCCCGATCTGGCGGCGATCAGGGCTTCCTTTGCCGAATTCATCGGCCGCATCCCGGCCGACGGTGCCCTGGTGGCCTGCCTGGACGATCCGGTGGTGGCCGAACTGGCGAGCGCGGCCCGCTGCCCGGTCATCGGCTACGGCACCGGCGCAGCCTGCGAGTGGCAACTGACCGATCTGCGCGCGCACGGCCTGGCCATCGATTTCGCGGTCACCCGCCGAGGCACGGTGCTGGGCCGCTGCATCCTGCCCATGCCGGGCCGGCACAACGGCCTCAATGCCCTGGCGGTAATCGCCTTGCTGCACCATCTCGGCTTTGCCTTTGACGCCATCGTCGCCGGCTTGGCCGCCTTCGAGGGCGTGAAGCGGCGGCAGCAGGTCCGTGGCGTGGTCCGTGGCGTCACCGTGATCGACGATTTCGCCCATCATCCCACCGCGGTGCGCGAAACCCTGCATGCCCTGCGCCTGGCCTGGCCGGAGAACCGGCTAATCGTGGTGTTCGAACCGCGGACCAACTCCAGCCGCCGGGCCGTGTTTCAGGAGGAATACGCCCGCGTCTTCGGCGATGCCGACCAGGTGTTGGTCCGCGAGCATGTGCCGCTCGACAGCCTGCCGATGAGCGAGCAGTTTTCGTCGGTCCGGCTGGCGGCGGATCTCAGGGAGCAGGGCATCGCGGCCCGGGCCTTTCCCGACACCGAGGCCATTCTGGCCGACCTGGACCGCACCTGCCGCAGCGGTGATAGAGTGGTCATCCTTTCCAACGGCGGTTTCGACGGCATCCACGAGCGGTTGCTGGCGCAGCTCGGCCGTCGGGCGTGATCTGTTCCCGTAGGGTCGGGGGAGAGAAGAAGGCCCGTTGCGGGCGGATTGAGCGCAGGAAACAATGCGCGGGGTGCGGGGCGAACGAGAGGCGGGCGGGAGTCGGTCCGGCGTGCGCGACCTGAGGGTCACCAATCTCCGCAGAACTGCGAAACCGTGAAGTGCAGTTCGGTGATCAGGGCCCGGTAATCGGTGGTCCGGTCCCCGCTCTTGCAGCCCTGCTCGATGGTGTGGGCGGCTTCGGCCAAATCGGTGAGGCCCATGTTGAGCAGGGCGCCCTTGACCGCGTGGCTGGCCCTGCCGAGCTGTGCCATGTCGCCGGCTTCGGCCAGTTCGGCCAGGCGGCTCATGTGGGAGCGCAGGGTGGCGGCGAACACCGGGATCATGGCCTCGGTCTTTTCGTCACTCAAGAGATAGGCGGTTTTGAGATGCTGCCTGATGAGGTGCAGATAGGCCGCGCGATCCATATGTGGTACCTCCAGGACCATGCCTTTTTCTGATTGTCTCTGTCGCCAACGCCGCCCATTTTCCCATGAGAGTGACGGATCGGTCAAGCGAGAAAACAGTGCTGCACCCCTTTGAATATCGAATCTGCCAGGACATCGTCCGCGGGGAGTTGGTGGATGCGGGCGGCCGCCTGCTGGTCGGGGTGTCCGGCGGCGCCGATTCCATGGGCCTGCTGCACGTGCTGGCCGCGTTACGGGAACGCTTCCACCTCGCGCTCGTGGCCGCGTACATCGATCACGGTCTGCGGCCCGACGAAACCCCCGCCGAATGGGCCTGCGTGCGCACGGCCGCCGATCGTCTCGGCATCGATTGCGTCCGCATGGCGGTGGATGTCCACGGCGTGGCGGCAGCCGGCCGGCTTTCCCTGGAGCATGCGGCCAGGGAGGCGCGTTACCGCGCCTTTGCCGAACTGGCCGGGCAATGGTCGACCGACATGCTGGCCGTGGCGCATACCGCCGACGATCAGGCGGAGGAGGTGTTGCTGCGCCTGTTCCGGGGAGGCGGCGGCAGGGCTCTGGCCGGCATGCGGCCGCGGGTGGCCCATTTGATCCGGCCGCTGCTCGGGGTCCGCAAGGAGGAGGTGCTCACTTACCTGGCGGACAGGAACATCGGCTATTGCCACGATTCGAGCAACGACGACCGCCGTTTTCTCCGCAACCGCATCCGGCTCGACCTCCTGCCGCTGCTGGAGGCCGAATACGACCCGGGCATCCGCGCCGCCCTGCTCAAGACCGCCGCCAACCTCGGCGAGGACGAGAACCTGCTCGAATCTTTGCTCGCCGAGCAGTGGGAGAAAGTGGTCGACCTCTCCCCGCCCGATGGAGGCGGCCATCCCACCTGCCGCCTCGACCGCGTGGCCTTTCGGAGCCTCCATCCGGCCCTGCAGCGCCGCCTGCTCGAACGGCTGCTCTGGACCCTGGGCACCACCGCCCGCTATCGGCAGATCATGGCCCTGTTGGCCGCCGCCCGCACAGGCCGGACCGGCAGCGAACTGCACCTGAGCCGGGGCCTGCGGGTGGCCGTCCACCGCGACCATCTGCTCTTCTCCTTTCCCCTCGGTCAGGGGGCCTGGCGCGGCCGTCTGTCCACCCCCTGATCGTTCCTCTTTCCTTCCTTTTTTGCCTTCGACAATTTTGTCGAGCTGAAGCCGCCGGTTGTCGAGCCGCTCTGTGGCCGGGCTGGTCTTTTTTCGTCTATCTGGTTGTCTTGTCGTCTCAATGATTGCATTCTTCATTGGCATGGAAGTTGATTTGAAGGGGGCAAACAGGAAACCGTTCCCCGGCATGGAGAGAACGGTGGCCGGAACACGACCCACAACCGATGAGGTGATATGATGAACGCAATGAAAAAGACGCTGCTGGCACTGTGCTGCCTGGCCATGACGGCCGGCGCCGCTTGGGCGGTGGATTACTCCGCCCTGTCCAATGACGAGTTGAGCGCCAGGCGGGGCACCATGTACAACGCCAGCCCGGAGGAGTGGAACGCCTTCCACACCGAGTGGTGGAAGCGGCTCAGCCAGATGAGTCCGGAGGAGCGGCAGAAATACATGGGGCCGGGCATGGGGCGCGGCATGGGGAAAGGCAAGGGCATGGGCCGGGGATGCTGGTGCCCGTGCTGGAGCGGCCCGGCACCGGTGGCCCAGCCTCCTGCAGGGAAAACGCCCGCGCCGGCACCGAGCAAATAAGCGCTCGCCACCCACCGGCGTCGAGCAAGCCACGTGACGGCAGCGGCGCCGGTTTTTTTATCCTTTTTTCGTTATTCCCAGCCGTTCCATCTTGTAGCGCAGAACCCGCTCGCTGATGCCCAGGTCGGCGGCGGCCCTGGTTTGCACCCACTGGTGGCGTTCCAGGGCCTCGATCAGCAACTGCCGTTCCACCTCGGCCAGGCGATGGACAAGGTCGCCCTCGGCCACCGGTCCCCGATACTCCCGGATCTCCGGTGGCAGGTCGCGCAGGCCGATCTGCGGCGAGCGGGCCAGGGTGACGGTCCGCTGGAGGATGTGCTCCAACTCGCGGACATTGCCTGGAAAATGGTACTTGGCCAGTTGCTGCATGGCCTGGTCGTCCAGCACGGCAGGGCTGCCGAACTTGGCCAGGAAAAAGCGGACCAGTTCCGGAATCTCCTCCTTGCGCCGACGCAGGGGCGGGATCTCGATGGCGATCACGTTGAGCCGGAAATAGAGGTCCTCGCGGAAGTTGCCGTCCGCCGCCATCTGCCTGAGGTCGCGGTTGGTCGCCGCCACGATGCGGACATCCACGGGAACCGGCTGCTCGCCGCCCACCCGGCGGATGGTCTGTTCCTGGAGGGAGCGCAGCAGTTTGGCCTGCACCGCCAGGGGCAGTTCGCCGACCTCGTCGAGCAGGAGCGTCCCCCGATGGGCCTGCTCGAACACCCCGCGCCGCCGGTTGATCGCACCGGTGAACGCGCCCTTCTCATGGCCGAACAGTTCGGATTCGAACAGCCCCTCCGGCACGGCGGCGCAGTTGAGGGCCACGAACGGCTGCTCTTTTCGCGGGCTGAGCAGGTGGAGCAGGCGGGCGATCAGCTCTTTGCCGGTGCCGGTCTCGCCCTGGAGGAGCACGGTCCAGGGGCTGGGCGCGGCCCGCAGCACCAGGGAGAGCACGTGGCGCATGGCCGGGCTGGCGGCGATCAGCTTGACCGGCAGGGCTGCGGTGTCGATGGCTGCCTCCACCCGCGCCGCATCGCCGGCGATATAGAGCCGTTCCTCGATGGCCCCGATCCGGGCCAGCAGCAGCTGCAGATCCACCGGTTTTTCCAGGAAATCGTCCGCCCCCAGTTGCATGGCCCTCACCGCGGTGTCGACCGCGCCGTAGGCGGTAATCATGATCACCCGCACCAGGGGATTGCGCTCCTTCATCCGCGCCAGCACCTCATCGCCGGCCATGCCGGGCATGCGGTGGTCGAGCAGGACCAGATCGACCGGCTCGGCCATGAACCGCTGGAGCGCGTCTTCGCCGCTGGCCGCCTCGACCACGGCATGGCCCTGTTTGGCGAGAAAGCCGGCCAGCAGACCCCGTTGCAGGGACTCGTCGTCGACGATGAGAATGTTCACGGTGCCTGGCCTCCTTGTCCGGCCGCCTGGGCATCGTGGCCGGGTTGGCCGCTCGGCGGGATGCGGGGCAGGGCGATGCGCACGGTCAGGCGGTGCTGCTGCCGGTCGACGGCGATGTCCATGCTGCCGCCGTGGGCCTCGGCGATTCGGCGGCAGAGGGCCAGGCCCAGGCCGCTGCCCCTGGTCTTGGTGGTGAAGTAGGGCTCGCCCATCCGTTCGATCTGCTCGTCGCTGGGCAGTTGGCCGCCGCTGGTCACGGTCAGCTCCGTTCCCTGGACGGTCGCAATCAGGTCGAAGCGGAGAAGGCCTCCGTCCGGCTGGGCCTCGATGCCGTTCTTCAGCAGATTTTCCAGCAGTTCGGCGATCAGGTCGGGATCGGCGGTGATGGCGGTGCGGCAGCTGTCGCTGACCGTGACCTCGATCCCCTGGTCGGAGCAGCGCTGTTGATACAGGGGCAGCAGCCGCTGCAGAAGTTCGCTGGGGACGACCGGCCCCGGCCGCGGTCGCAGGGTCCGGGTGAAGCGCTGCAACTCGTTGACAATGGTCCCGGCCCGCTGGACCGCCTCGGCCATGGCCTCGATCAGTTGCCGCTGCTCCGCGTCGAGCTGGGGCGACTCCAGGCGCAACCGCTGCACCCCCATGCTGATGGCGTTGAGCGGGTTGCGGACCTCGTGGGCGATGGTGGCCGTGGCCCGGCCCAGGGCAGCCGCCTCGTGTTCCCTGGCCAGCAGCCGTTCGAAGCTGCGGGTCCGGACGAGATCCGCCTTCTGGGCGCGGTAGAGCAGCCAGGAGAAAAAGAAGCCGAGCCCCAGCAGCAGGGCGGCAAACAGGAAGAACTGGTGCCGCATCTGCTCGATCCGGCGGCGATGGTTGGTGGCGTCCAGCCCCACCACCAAGGTGCCCATGGGCGTGGCCAGGCTCGCCTCGGCCGTGTGCCGGCCGGCCGCATCCAGCAGCCGGACCGCTTCGTTTGCCGCCAGACCGGCTTCCAGGCGGACGAAGTGGATGCCGGGCAGGCCGGAAAGGGTGGCCAGCAGGGCGGGCAGGGAGGTTTTCCGCTGAAGTTCGACAATGGCCTCGGCATTGAGCCCGATGCGGATACAGCGCAGGCCGGGACTCGTCGCCGGGGCGACCAGCAGCGCGGTCCGGCGTTCCTGGTCGTAGCGGACCTTGCCGTCAGCCGCATCGCAGGTCGTGTCCGCCGTCCGCCACGTTTCCGGCCCGGCGCTCGCCCTGCCGTCCGTCCGCACCAGGCCGATGCCGAGCAGGCCTGTTTCCCTGGCCAGGGCCGCCAGCTCCTCGGGCTGGAGCGGGTCGATACCGTAGAGGTAGTCGACGAACCGGGCCTTGTCGCGGAGCAGGGTGGTCACCACCGTATCGACGGTGGTCTGCGCCAGGGTGGCATTGCGCAGGTTCTCCTCGATGATGGCGGCGATCATGCGGGAGCGGGCCAGGGTATTGCGTTCGAGATCGTGGTCGAGCGCCAGCATCTGCCAGAAAAACACGGCCAGCACCAGCACGATCAGCAGGCCGAAACCGGCCAGGTTCATGGCCCAGGAGGGCAACGGCAGCGCTTTCACGGATTGGCCCACGGGCCGCCGCCGTGGCGGTGGCGATGCTGGCCGCAGTGTCCGCCGCCGCGGCACATACCCAGCCGGGCGCGCACCCCGGTGGGGTCCTGGCGGTAGCGGTGCCTGAGATGCTGGTACTCTTCGCCGGCTTCGGCCCGGTTCTCCTCGCCGGCGGGCTGCCCGCCGGCTTCGGCGGTGGCCGTGTCCTGCGGCACGGTCGTCGCTGCGGCCGGGGGTGGTTCGGTTGTCTCGGTCGCCCGGCCATCGAACGCCAGCCCGATGAGGAGCAGAAAGAGCAGAAAAAGGGCGCGGTTGCGGGGCGATGGCGTCATGTCGGCGAGTCGGTTCATGCGGGTGTGGCTGCCGTTGGGCGATGATGTGCGGTCGCTGTGCACCGATCGCGCTGCCCCCGGTCCGTTCGGCCGGGGACGGACGGCATGTGCCTGCATCAAACACGAAGCACTATACATGCCAATTGCCCGTATCGGTAGCATTTCCTCGCCTGCCGGCGCCTGCCGTGCGCACGGCGGGAAATGCTCGCCGTTTTGGTTCGACATAATTGTCGAGGCGTGGACCATCATGGTCCTCCATTCGATAACCTGCCCACACCGGGCTTGAAAAACCCCGGCGGGTTGCCTATAACCAGGACAATCCGATTGCATTCCGACAAGCGAGGGGCGAGATGACTGAAGCATTTCAGGATATCAGTGTGGAGCAGTTGCGCGAGTATATGGCGCGGCACGGCGAAAACGAATATCTGCTGGTCGATGTCCGCCAGCCCGACGAGTACGCAAAGGGGCATATTCCCGGCGCCATCCTCATCCCGCTGGGCGAGCTGCCCGACCGCTTGCAGGAGCTGCCCGTGGACAAGGACATCGTCGTTTATTGCCGCTCCGGCAAACGGTCGAAGGGCGCTGCGATCTTCATCGGTTCCCGGCCCTACGTGGCCGGGACCGTGTTCAACATGGCGGGCGGCATCCTCGCCTGGAACGGGCAGCTTCTGCCGTCTTTTCCCGCTCTCAGGGTTTTTGATCTGGAGGGCGGCGACGAGGCGATCCTGCTCCGGGCGATGGAGCTCGAACGGGGCGCGGAGGTATTCTACACCGCGCTCTGCCGGCGATACGGCACGGTTGCCTGGATCGGAATCGTTTCGGCGCTCGCCGAGGCTGAAGCGGCCCACGCCCGGCTGATCTACGGGTTCTGGGCCGAGAAGCAGGCCGAGCCGCCGCCGTTCGCCACCCTCTACGGCCAGATGGCCGGCGACATCGTCGAGGGCGGTCTGCCTGCCGCCGCCCTCCTGGCCGCAGTGGAGGCGCAGCCGCAGCACCCCTGCCGCGCCGTGCTGGAAATGGCGCTGACTGTCGAATACGCAGCCTACGATCTGTACCGCGCCATGGCGCATCGCTTTCTGGACACACCCATGGAGATAACGTTCAACACCATCGCCGAGGCGGAAAAAGAACACATGCGGTTGGCGGCCCGAGCCCTGGCGCAATGCGGGGAGCCATGAGAGATTTCTTGCAGGAAAAACAATCCGATGGTAGATTTTTTACCGTAGTGCAGGAGTAGAAAAGGGTTTTTCCGGAAAGTCTTCGACAGGGGGATTCGCCGACTTGTACCAGGAAAAGCAAGGCGTATGTTTTGTTCACATCAAGGAGGACACGTATGCAGTACTTTTCGTACAAGGACACCACCTATCAGGTTGACGACCAGGGTTTTCTGCTCGATCCCGGTTTCTGGGACGCCAATTTCGCCGAAGGCGCTGCCAGGGAATGCGGCATCGACACCCTGACCGGCGAACACTGGGATGCCATCAATTCCCTGCGGGAGCTGTACCGGGAAACCGGAGCCTGCCCCACCGTTTTCGCCGTCTGCAAGGTCATCGGCCTGCGGCCCCGCGAAATGAAGGCGCTGTTTCCCGCCGGGTACCACCGGGGCCTGTGCCGCATCGCCGGCGTCGATTATCTGCTGTACCGCGCGCCTGACAACAGTCATGTGCTGCAGACGGCCGCCGATCTCAAGGCCATTTCCGGAAAGAAGCAGTATCAGGTCGACGTGCGCGGCTTTTTGATCGATCCCGACAACTGGGATCCCTATTACGCCATGCACCGCGCCCTGGAGATGAAGATTCCCCAGCGGGAGCTGACCGATGCGCACTGGCGGGTGATTTACTACCTCCGCGATGTGTACAAGCGGGAAAAGCGCATTCCCACCATCTATGAAACCTGCGAGAAATGCCAACTCGAACTGGATGAGCTGGAAGCGCTGTTCCCCGACGGCTATCATCGCGGGGCGGTGAAAATCGCCGGGTTGCGATTCGTGAAATGACCTTGCCCCCGCCCGGAAAGGGCGGGGCTGTTTTTTTGTCGGAGAGAACGGAACTCGATTCGCCGGCCAAGGGCAGGGGGGCGTCTGCCCCGGCTCCGCCGGCCAGGAAAAGGAGAACAGATGAATTCGTTTCAATATAAGAATGCAACCTACGAACTCGATGCCCAGGGCTGTCTGCTTGACCCGGCCTGCTGGAACAGGGATTTTGCCGAAGGGATGGCGCGGGAATGCGATATTCCGGTGCTGTCGAGCGAACACTGGGACGTGATCAACTATGTCCGCAATGTCTACGACAAAACAGGGGTTTGTCCGACCATTTTCGCCGCGTGCAAGGCCAGCGGTCTGCGGCCGCAGGAAATGCAGAAACTGTTTCCCACCGGCTACCACCGGGGCCTGTGCCGGGTGGCCGGGGTCCATTACCGGGTGAGCGCCATTCCCTACGGCGAGCATATCCGGCAATCGGTTGCCGATCTGCGCGCCCTGTCGGGCGACAAGGTCTATGCCACCGATGTGCGCGGCTTTCTCGTGGACCCGGATTCCTGGGACGAGAACTTCGCCGTCCACCGGGCCATGGAGATGCACATTCCGGGCGGCAAGCTGACCGACGACCATTGGCGGGTCATCTACTATCTCCGCGATGTCCACCAGGTGCAGCACCGGATTCCCAACATCTACGAGACCTGCGAAAGCTGCGATCTCGACCTGGACACCTTCGAACGGTTGTTCCCGGACGGCTATCATCGCGGCGCCCTGAAGATCGCCGGCCTGCGGTTCGTGAAATAAGGGGAGGGCAATTCGAAGCGATGAAAACGACCTTGATGGTATGCAGCGGCGATCCGGAGGTGGTGTGGAACGCCTTTCGGATGGGCAATCTCATGCTGGAGCAGATGGACGACGTCACCCTGTTCCTCAACGGTCCGGCGGTGAACTATGCCTCCATGGTCAGCGAAGCCTTCCCGCTCACCGACCTGGCGAAAGCCTTCACCCTGTCCGAAGGGGTGCTCCTGGCCTGAGGCAAGCTGCTCGACCTCCACGGGGTGGAGGCATCGTATCACCAGCGGGCCAAACAGATCGATCTCTATCGTTTGATCGCGGCAAGCGACCGGTTTGTCACGTATTGACGGCAGGCATCTGTCTGCCGCCTGTTCACCTGCGGCTGTTCCGCCGTGCCCCGGTTGGAACAGCCGCGTTGTTTCAACCCATCGGCAGGTGTGTGTTGACGGCCGGAAGACGGGGTCCGGTGGGCAACCATCCGGGAGAGAAAAGATGACAACCGCCGGCGAGGGCGTGATTCTGCTTCACGGCCTGGCACGTACCCGCCGGTCCATGCGGCCGCTGGCCGTTTTCCTCGCCCGCCGCGGCTACCGGGTGGTCAATGTCGGCTATCCTTCCCGCCGCGACCCCATCGAAATCCTGGCCCGCCCGGCCCTTGCTCCGGCGGTCGCCGTCCTGCGCCGGCAGGGGATCGGCACCATCCATTTCGTCACCCATTCCATGGGAGGTATCCTGCTGCGTGTCTTCCTGGCCGATGAACCGCTGCCCGAACTGGGGCGTACGGTGATGCTCTCGCCACCCAACCAGGGCAGCGAGCTGGTCGACCGCCTCGGCCGGTTCGCCTGGTTCCGCCTGGTGTTCGGCCCGGCGGGCTGCCAGTTGGGAACCGGCCCGGACGCGCTGCCCGCCCGTCTCGGTCCCGCCACCTTTCCGGTCGGCATCCTCACCGGCAACCGGCCGGCTCTTGGTCTGGCCCGTTTTTTCCCCGGTCCCAGCGACGGCAAGGTGGCCGTTGCCAGGGCGCAACTGGCCGGCATGGCCGATTTCCTCGTGCTGCCCTATGGCCACGCCCTCATCATGCGCTATAAAGCGGTGCAGGAGCAGGTGGCTTTTTTTCTGGAGAACGGCCGGTTTAAGCCTGTGGCTTAACCCTTGCGCAGGACGCGCTTGTCGTCGATGCGGATGGTCAGCTTGATCTTGTCGAAGTATTCGAGCAAGGGGATGGAAAATTTCCGGGTCAGGCCGGTGAGATCCTTGAAGCGCTGGGCGTCGATCTCGCCCTCGCGGCGGATGAAGGCCACCACCTCTTCCTGGAGCGCCTGGATGGCCGGGGCATGGAAACAGAGACTCTCGTTGATTTTGATCAGCTCGCCCCTGCCGACCAGAAGATCGATCACCTGACGGATCTGCTTCTCCGGAAACTCGCCGAAGGCGGCCAGCACCTCCTTGAGGTTGGGCGGGGTCAGGTTGGCCTCGCGGTAGAGGGCGCCGATTTTCTGCTCCATTTCCTGCTCGTCCACCTGCAGGGTGACCGTGTGACCGCTGATCCTGATTTCGGCCCCCTCCTGCTCGATCGTCCCTTTTTTGATCAGTCCGGCCAGTAGCGCCTGGAAGACCTTGGGCTCCACCGCCGGCCGCAGTTGGGAACGGACCTCCTCCTTGGCGAGGCCGGATTTGAGGGGATTGTCCCGGTGAAAGGCGGTGAGCAGCCCGACGATCCGCTGGCTGAGCGTCTCGGCCACCGACGCGGCCAGCAGCCGCTGGCTGTCCGAGTCGACCACCAGCAGCGCCCCGGTGGAAATGGGAAGCTGGAGCTGTTTTTTCAGTTTCTTGCTGAACACGCCGGTCCGCGCCGCCAACTGATCGGCGGTCATGCCCTTGACCCCGGCCTCCTCGACCAGCAGCAACAGCCTGCGCTCGCTGTCCGCGGCTTCCAGGGCGGCGAAGTAGGCGCGGTTGGACTCCCGGTCCCGCTCCAGGGTCCGTTTGCGCTTCCTGGGACCACTGTTGAGGATGACGCCGCCGCCGATGGTGGTGATGGGCGAATAGCTGCGGATCACGTAGCGGTCGCCGGGCCAGGCGGCCGCCGGCTCCTGGAGGATGAGCTGGACGTGCGTGGTGTCGCCGGGCAGAAGGACCTCGGATTCGAGCAGCAGGATGCGGCCGACAATCTCTCTGGTGCCCAGATGTACCCGCACCTGGGTGCGGTTTTTCAGCTCCCTGGCCGTCGAACTCAGACAGTGGCATTCGGCGTCCAGGACGGTGGCGGCGACCATGCTGCCGGGAGTGGCGGCCATGTCGCCCCGGTTGATCTGATCCTTTTCGATGCCCTGGAGATTGATGGCCGTGCGGTGGCCGGCCTCGACCAGGTCGACATCGCGGCCGTGCACCTGGATGCCGCGGATCTTGGCCGTGAGGCCGCCGGGATAGAACGTCAGCTCGGCGCCGGTTTCGATCCGGCCGGACAGCGAGGTGCCGGTGATCACCGTGCCGAACCCCTTCATTGAGAACACCCGGTCCACGGCCATGCGGAATGGGCCGAATTCCTCGTGGAAATCCATGGCTGCCACCTTGGCGTCCAGCAGACGGATGATCTCGTCGATGCCCTCGCCGGTGAGCGAGTCGACCGGGACGATCGGCGCGTCGACGAGAAAGCTGCCACTGAAGAAATCGCGTACCTCCTCGCTGACCATGTCGAGCCATTCCTGGTCGACGGTGTCCTTCTTGGTCAGGACGATCAGGCCGTCCCGGACCCCGAGCAGGCGGCAGATTTCGAAATGCTCGACCGTCTGCGGCATGATGCCCTCGTCGGCGGCGATGACGAAGGTCACCAGATCCATGCCGGCGGCGCCGGCCACCATGTTGCGGATGAATTTTTCGTGGCCGGGCACGTCGACGATGCCGATCCGGTGGCCGCAGGGGAGGTCGAGGTGGGCGAAGCCCAGTTCGATGGTGATGCCGCGCTCCTTCTCCTCCTTGAGCCGGTCGGTGTCAATGCCGGTGAGCGCCCGGATCAGGCTGGTCTTGCCGTGGTCGACGTGGCCGGCGGTGCCGAGGATGATTTCGCGCATGGGCGGATCGGGTGGCCCTCGCGGGGAGAGCCGGCATTAAAAGGCCTAAAGATCGAGATAGGGGTTGGTTTTCGCCTCGTGGGCGATGGTGGACTGCGAGCCGCCGTAGCCGTGGCCGGGCCAGACGACGGTGTCGGGCGGCAGGGTCAGCAGCCGCGCCCTGATGGCGTCGATCATCTGGCGCATGGAGCCGCCGGGGAAATCGGTGCGGCCGATCGCGCCGACAAAGAGGGTGTCGCCGGTAAAGCAGTGGGGCGGGCTGTACAGACAGATGCCGCCGGGGGTGTGGCCGGGGGTGTGGATCACCTGCAGGCGCTCGTTGCCGACGGCGATGGTGTCGCCGTCCGTGACGGTGATGTCGACCGGCGGCGATTCGGGCAGGCCGAGCGAGGAAAAGAAGCCCTTGATGCGCGGATCGCCGAAATAGTCCACGTCCTCGGCATGCATGACGATCCTGGCGCCGGTGGCCTCCTGGATGCGGGCATTGCCGCAGACGTGGTCCGGATGGCCGTGGGTGTTGATGATGAGGGTGACCTTGAGGTCCTGTTCGCGGCAGTAGTCGAGGACGCGGTCCTCGTCGCCGCCGGGATCGATGATCGCGGCCTCCTTGGTCTGTTCGCAGGAGACGACGTAACAGCAGACGCCCATCATGCCGACGGTGAGTTGTTTGACAAGCATGGCCACGACCCTTGGGTATGGTTGACGAAGGTGGAGGCGTCGCGGCCGGAGTCGGTCGGGCTCCGGCCGCGACGCTGACAAGCTATTTGCCGCCGCAGCCGCTGGGACCGCAGGCGCAGCTCGGTGCGGCAAAGGGATTGACGGTGACCGGGCCGGGCGGCAACCGCTGCTCGACGGCGGCGACCACGGCGTCAAAGGCCTTGATCGCCGGACTGTCCTCGTCGGTGGAAAGATAGGGGGTGCCGGAATCGCCGGCCATGACCACGCGCGGGTCCATGGGCACCCGGCCGAGGAAGGGCAGGTCGAAATCGCGGGCGGTCTGCTCGCCGCCGCCCTTGCTGAAGATGTCCACGGTCTTGCCGCAGTGCGGGCAGACGAAACCGGACATGTTCTCGACCACGCCGACGATGGGCATGTCGACCGCCTTGCAGAAGTTGATGGACTTGCGCACATCGGCCAGGGCCACGGCCTGCGGCGTGGTGACCACCACCGCGTGGACGCCGGGCATAGTTTGGGCCACGGACAGGGGCTCGTCGCCGGTGCCGGGCGGGGCGTCGACGATCAGGTAGTCGAGCTCGCCCCAATCCATGTCGGCCACGAACTGCCGGATGGCCTGGATCTTGAGCGGTCCGCGCCAGATAATGGCGTCGTCCCGGTTCTTCATCATGTATTCCAGGCTGACCACCTTGAGGTTGTCGTTGAAGGTCAGGGGCGGGATGAGGTCGTCGGGATTTTCCGGGGCGGTCAGGATGCCGGTCAGGTTGAGCATGCGGCAGACGTCCGGGCCGTGGAGATCGACATCCATCAGGCCGACCTTGTGGCCCTTCTTGGCCAGGCACAGGGCCAGGTTGACCGCCACGGTCGATTTGCCGACCCCGCCCTTGCCGCTCATCACCAGAATTTTGTTCTTGATCTTGCCCAGGGACCTGGTGATGGCGATGTCCTGCTGCGCCAGCCGGGCATCGCCCGAACCGCAACTGCTCTTCTGATCGCTCCCGCAGGAACTTCCACACGAACTGCTCATAATTGCCTCCAACAGAAGAAAGGAAAAAAATGCCGGAAAAAGAAGAAAACCCGCGCTGTATCTACCGGAAAAATCCGGGGATGTCGCGGGAATGCGAACTCGTCGTAATGTGGGGCTATACATTAATGCCGGCCATTTGAAAAGCAAAGAAAAAAACAAAGCGGCCACGTCCCGGTGCCGGCCTCCATTTACCCTGTGTTTTTGTTGCGTTATGATTGCCGGAAAAGTTATAGTGCTTACTTGTATCGCAGAACCGGGCCGGCTCAAATCGGTCGCGTCCGCCGATGCATCCGATACCCGTGCGGGAGGTAGCCGCGGCGGGCAAACCAGAGGCTTTGCGGAGAAAGGCGCAAGGGAGGTCCCGATGGATCCGTTCAGCAAGAAACTGTTGGAGGAACTGGAACAGATGCAGCAGCAGACGGGGCGCATCCTGCGTTCCATGTCGCTGTCCCGGATGATGCCGATGGAGGCGGAGGGCTGGCAGCCGGCGGTGGACATCTACGAGTCGGAAACCAGTGTCTATGTTTACGCCGAACTGGCGGGGGTCGTGAACGACAGCCTGCGGGTGACCGTGGACGGCCAGCGGCTCGGAATCAGCGGCGTGCGCCAGTTGCCGTCGCACCAGTCGATCGCCTGCATCCATCAGTTGGAAATCGAGTTGGGGACCTTTCAGCGTACCCTGACCCTGCCGTCGGCGGTCGAGGTCGAAGGGATCGAATCGACCTATGCCAACGGCATCCTCATGGTCACCCTGCCGAAGCGGATCAGGAAGGGCAAGGTACAGATCAGGATAACGCCTGGAGAATAATATGGAAAACGAACAGCAAGCGCCCCAGAAGAAAATGGATCCCTCCGAGCTGGTCATTCCCGAGATTCTGCCCATCCTACCGCTGCACGGGTTCGTGTTCTATCCCGGCATGGGTTTTCCGTTGCAGGTTTCCAGCGAGGCGTCGAAACAGCTGATCGACGACGTCCTCCTCGGCGACCGCATGATGGGGCTGGTGCCCAGCCGTCGCGAGCAGGTTTCCGATGACGACGCGCTCGGTCCCGACGACCTCTACAAGGTGGGCGTGGTCGGCTATCTGCACAAGCTGAACAAGGCCCAGGAAGGGCACTATCAGATTCTGGTGAGCGGCACCAAGAAGTTCGCCGTCAGCGAATTCGTCGAATCCACCTCTTACCTGCGGGCCAGGGTGGTCGAGGTGCCGATGGAGATTGTCGAGGACAAGAAGATCGAGGCGCTGCTCTTCAATATCCGCGCCCAGTTCGCCAAGCTGGTCGGCTCCACCGAGCTGCCCCAGGAGTTGGTGGCCACCATCAATAGCCTGACCAATCCCTTCTACGTGGCCTATCTGGTCAGCTCGCAGTTGAATTTGAAGATCGAGATGGAGCAGGAGATTCTGGAGATCACCCCCCTGCACGATCTCCTCCATCGCGTGGCCAGGGAACTGACCAAGCGGCTGGAAACCGTCGAGATGAGCAACCAGTTGCAGGCCTCGATGAAAAAGGACATGGACGAGCGCCAGCGCGAGTTCTTCCTCCGCCAGCAGTTGCAGGCCATCCGCAAGGAACTGGGCGAGGGCGACGACGACAAGGTCGAAGTCAGGGAGCTGAAGGAAAGGGTGGCGGAAAAAGGGCTCAGCCCCCAGGCCCGGGCCGTGGTGGACAAGGAGCTGACCCGGCTGGAGCGCATTCCGCCCTCGTCGCCGGAATATACGGTGTCGCGCAACTACATCGACTGGATCCTCGACCTGCCCTGGACCGACGCCACCACCGACACCCTCGATCTGCTCAAGGCCGAGGCCGACCTCAATCAGGACCATTACGGCCTGAAAAAGATCAAGAAGCGCATCCTCGAATTCCTGGCGGTGCGCAAACTGAAAGAAGACGTCCACGGACCGATTCTCTGCTTCGTCGGCCCGCCCGGCGTGGGCAAGACCTCGCTCGGTCAGTCCATCGCCCGGACCATGAACCGCAAGTTCGTGCGCATCGCCCTGGGCGGCGTCCGTGACGAGGCCGAGATCCGCGGCCACCGCCGCACCTACATCGGCGCCCTGCCCGGCCGGATCATCGAGAGCCTGAAACGGGCCGGCTCCAACAACCCGGTCTTTCTCCTCGACGAGATCGACAAGCTGGGCAACGATTTCCGGGGCGATCCCTCCTCGGCCCTGCTCGAGGTCCTGGACCCGGAACAGAACGCGACCTTCACCGACCATTACCTCGATATCGAGTTCGACCTGTCCAAAGTGATGTTCATCGCCACGGCCAACGTCCTCGACACCATCCCCGGCCCGCTGCGCGACCGCATGGAGGTGGTCGAACTCTCCGGCTACACCCAGGAGGAGAAGGTGGCCATTGCCAGCCGCCACCTCCTGCCCAAACAGCTGGAGGCCCATGCCCTGAGCGCCGACGATCTGGAGGTGCCGGCGGCCACCGTCGAGGCCCTGATTTCCTCCTATACCCGCGAGGCCGGCGTGCGCAATCTCGAACGGGAGATCGCTGCCATCTGCCGGGGAACCGCCGCCGAGATCGCCCGGGGCCGGACCGAGAAGATGGTGGTCACGCCCGAGAAACTGTACGATTTCCTCGGTCCGCAGCGCTTCTATCCCGAGATGAAGGCCCGCAGTTGGGGGCCCGGCCTGGCCACCGGTCTGGCCTGGACGCCGGTGGGCGGCCAGATCCTGTTCATCGAGACCTCGAAGATGAAGGGCCGGGGCGGCCTGACCCTGACCGGCAAGCTCGGCGAGGTGATGAGAGAATCGGCCACGGCGGCGCTCACCTATATTAAGGCCCATGCCCAGGAGTTGGGTGTGGACGAGGACCTGTTCGCCGGCATCGACCTGCACGTGCACGTTCCGGAAGGCGCCATTCCCAAGGACGGACCGTCGGCCGGCGTGGCCATGGTCTCGTCGCTGGTGTCGGTAATCCTGGGGCGGCCGGTGCGCCAGGATGTGGCCATGACCGGCGAGATCACCCTGCGCGGCGATGTCCTGCCGGTGGGCGGCATCGGCGAAAAGGTGCTGGCCGCGTTGCGGGCGGGGATCAGGGAACTGATCCTGCCGGTGCTCAACGAAAAGGATGTGTTGGAAATCCCGGAGGATATCCGCAAGGGAGTCATCTTCCATTATCCCCACACTATCCGTGAGGTCCTGGAAATCGCCCTGGAGAAGAGCGAGGCGCAGAGCTGATGCTGGGCTGGTTCAAGAAAAAGTTCGGCAAGCAGCCAGACGCGCCCGAGTCGGTGGAGCCCGAAGAGGGGGTCCGGGAATCCGCCGGCGAGGAAAACGCCCCTGTCGTTGAGGAGGAAGCGGCGGCGCCTGCCGTGGCAGCACCGGAGGGCGGCGAGTCCAAGGCAGCGCCGGCGGCCTCTGTCGAGGCGGCGACGCCGGTCGAAGCGGGTGCCGAGGACGAACCGGAGCCGCTCGAGCCGGCGGCGGAGGCGTCGCCAGTCCCGGAACCGGAAGTACCGGTCGCACCGGAGCCGGCTGTACCGGCAGCTCAGGTCGAGGAATCCGGTGAGAACGGGGCAGCCAGCGCTTTGCCGGAACCGGGCGAGGGTGTCTCGGTAGCCCCGCCGGTGGCACCCGAGGCCGGCACGACTGTGGCCGAGCCCGAGACCGACATGGCCGCATCCGAACCCGAAGACGAGGCCGCCGTAGCCGAACCCGAAGACGCGGCCGCCGCAGCCGAACCCGAAGACGCGGCCGCCGCAGCCGAACCCGAAGACATCGAACCGGAGTCGGCCGTCGAGCGGGCTGCGGTCCGGACCCAGGAGAAACCGGCCGCCAAATCCCTGTTCCAGCGGTTGCAGGAACGGCTGGGCAAGACCAGGGACTCCCTGGTTTACCGCCTGGACCGGCTCTTCCTGGGCAAGAAGGAAATCGACCAGGATTTGTTCGAGCAACTGGAGGAAATCCTGATCACCGCCGATCTCGGCGTGAGCACCACCATGGAGCTGCTGGAGGTGGCCCGCAGGCGGATCAAGCGCGACCAGTTGAGCGATCCCCAGGCCCTGAAGGCCATCATCCGCGACCAGATCCTCGCCTATATCGAGGCCTCGGAAGCGCCGGCCGAGCTGGTGCTGCCGGCGGAAGGCCCGTTCGTCATCATGGTGGTGGGGGTCAACGGCGTGGGCAAGACCACCACCATCGGCAAGCTCGCCGCCAAATTCGTCCGTGCCGGCCAGTCGGTGCTGCTGGTGGCCGGCGACACCTTCCGCGCGGCCGCCATCGATCAGCTCAAGATCTGGGCCGAGCGGGTCGGAGTCGAGGCCGTGGCCCAGAATCCGGGGGCCGATCCGTCCTCGGTGGTCTTCGATGGCCTGACCCACGGGGTCGCCCAGGGCCACGACGTCATCATCATCGACACGGCCGGCCGCCTGCACACCAGTGTCAACCTCATGGAAGAACTCAAGAAAATCAAGCGGGTCATCGGCAAGAAAATGCCAGGCGCTCCCCACGAGATCATGCTGGTGCTCGACGCCACCACCGGCCAGAACGGCATCTCCCAGGCCAAGCTCTTCCACCAGGCCGTGGGTGTCAGCGGTCTGACCCTGACCAAGCTCGACGGCACCGCCAAGGGCGGCATTGTCGCCAATGTCTGCCGGGAACTCAGGATTCCGGTGCGGTTCATCGGCATCGGCGAGCAGATCGACGACCTGCGCGATTTCGATGCCCGCGAATTCGTCGAGGCCCTCTTTGCCGGCCAGGCGGAGTGAGGGCCGCGGCCCGAGCCCTGCCACCGGCATAATCACGGCTATCCAGCCTTACACTGTCCTACGGAATGGAATATCGATATCATAATCAACCGGGTTGCGGCGGCTGCCTGCTGATCCTCGCCATGGTGGCCCTGGTCACCGGCGGCGCACCCGCCCTGCTCAATCTGTTCGGCTTTCTCCTCTACTCCGGCCTGGCCGGCATCCTGGTGCTGGTCGCCGCCTTCTGGGCCTTTTCCTATTACATGCGCCAGCGGGTTTCCACCTACGAGGCCTCGCAGACCGAAAGCCACAACCGCTTTGTTTTTCTGCTGATCAACATCCTGGTGAAGATCGCCCAGGTCGACGGCCACTTCACCCGGGCGGAACTCACGGCCATCCTCAACTTCTTCCAGTACCATCTCCGCTACAACCAGGACCAGATGTTCTGGGTGAAGCAACTGGTCAAGGAGGCCCGGGAGAATCCCGCCGACCTGCGCCACCTCCTGGAGGAATTCCGCACCGGCTTCGCCTATGAACCCCGGCTGATCCTCCTGGAACTCATCTATCAGATCATCCACACCAAACAGCCGCCGCCGGCCGACGAGTTGCGGCTGGCCCGCGAGGTCGCCCAACTGCTGGAGATTTCGGTCTACGATCAGCGGACCATCGAGGCCAAGTACATGTACCGCCAGCGGCAGGAGGCCGCCAGCACCGGGCAGATGGAGGAGCAGTACTATGCCGTGCTCGGTCTGGAGCCCGGCGCCGACTTCGCCGAAATAAAGAAGGCCTACCGGAAACTGTCCATGCAGTATCACCCGGACAAGGTCGGCCATCTGGGCGAGGAGTTCAAGAAGGTGGCGGAAGAGAAAATGAAGGAAATCAACGTGGCCTACGGCTACTTCGAGAAGAAATTCGCTGGCAGCAAATAGTTTTTTGGGCGTCGGGATACCCAGCCTGAGATATGGGCTCCCGGCGTTTCGACACGGTTGCGGGCAGAGTTTTACCAACACAAACGAGAGAGGACGTGCAATGAGCGGTGTAGCCAAGAAGATGCAGGCGTTTGCGGAACAATCCTCCTGGATTCGGAAGATGTTCGAGGAAGGGGCGCGGATGAAGGCCGAGTTCGGAGCCGACAAGGTCTTTGACTTCAGCATCGGCAACCCCGACGTGCCGCCGCCGGCCAAATTCTACACCGTGCTCCGCGACCTGGCCGCGAGCGAACAACCCGGCGTGCACGGCTACATGCCCAACGCCGGCTATCCCTTTGTCCGCGAGGCCTTGGCCAGGCGGCTCGGCGCCGAGCAGGGCGTTAGGCTGGACGCAAACGATATCCTCATGACCTGTGGCGCGGCCGGCGGCTTGAACGTCATCTTCAAGACCCTGCTCGATCCCGGCGACGAGGTGATCATCCTTTCGCCCTTTTTCGTCGAATACCACTTCTACATCGACAACCACGGTGGCGTGGCCAAGATCGTGCCCACGGACAGGGAATTCAACCTCGACCTGGCGGCCATCGCCTCGGCCCTGACCGAAAAGACCAAGGTGGTGCTGATCAACTCGCCCAACAATCCCACCGGCCAGATCTATTCGGCGGCCTCCCTCGGCGAGCTTGGCCAAATGCTCGACGCGGCGGGCAAGCGGTTCGGCACCTCCATCTATCTGGTGGCCGACGAGCCCTACCGCAACATCGTCTTCGACGGCCATGAGGTGCCGCCGTTGATGCCCGCCACCACCAATGTGATCATCGCCTCGTCGTACTCGAAGGAGCTGTCCCTGCCCGGCGAGCGCATCGGCTATCTCGTCGTCCATCCCGACATGGTGGACAAGGCGGCGGTGGTCGGGGCGATGACCCTGGCCAACCGCATCCTCGGTTTCGTCAATGCCCCGGCCCTGATGCAGCGGGCGGTGGCGCAACTCCAGGACGTGTCGGCGGACAATTCGATCTATGCCCGGCGGCTGGAGGTGTTCTGCCGGGTGCTCGATGAGGCGGGCATGACCTATGTCCGCCCCAAGGGGGCCTTTTATCTGTTCCCGCAAACACCGATCGACGATGTCGACTTTTGCCGCCTGCTGGCCGAGCAGAAGATCCTGGCCGTGCCCGGCCGCGGTTTCGGCCTGCCCGGCTATATCCGCCTGGCCTTCTGCGTCGACGAGAAGGTGATCGCCGGCTCGGCCGAGGGGTTCAAAAAGGCGATGGCCCTGGCCGGGAAGTAAGAACTGCCGGAAGCTGCACGCAAAAAAGCCGTCTTCGCGAAGACGGCTTTTTTGTTTTCCCGCCCTCCGTTTTGCCTTCTATCCCCGGTCCGCCTTGCGGATCACCTCGCACAGCTCGTGGGCGATGGCGGTGATCTCCTGTTCGTCCTCGCCCTCGGTCATCACCCGGATCACCGGCTCGGTGCCTGAGGCCCGCACCAGGATGCGGCCCCGGTCGCCCAGTTGCCGTTCCGCCTCGTCCAGCGCCTCGGGAAAACCGGGGATGTGCTCCGGCGCGATCTTCGAGGCCATGCGCACGTTCTGCAGCACCTGGGGAAAGGTGGTCATGATCGTGGCCAGCTCGGACAGGGGCTTGTTCTTCTTGATCATGATCGCCAGCAGTTGCAGGGCCGCCAGGGTGCCGTCGCCGGTGGTGTTGTGGTCGAGGAAGACCAGGTGGCCCGACTGCTCGCCGCCGAAGTTGTAGCCCCTGGCCCGCATGGCCTCGACCACGTAACGGTCGCCCACCTGGGTGCGCACCATCTGGCCGCCCATGGCGGTCATGGCCTGTTCCAGGCCCATGTTGCTCATCACCGTGGCCACCAGGGTTTTTTTCTTCAGCTTGCGGCGGTGCATCAGCTCGCTGGCGCAGATGGCCATGATGTGGTCGCCGTCGACGATGGTGCCGTGCTCGTCGCAGACGATCAGCCGGTCGCCGTCGCCGTCCAGGGCCAGGCCGATGTCCGCCCCCGACTGCCGCACCCTGGCGGCCATCACCTCCGGATGCAGGGCGCCGCATTCGTGGTTGATGTTCTTGCCGTCCGGCTCGACGCCGACGGTGGTCACCCTGGCGCCCAACTCCGAGAAGACGTGGGGCGCGACCTTGTAGGTGGCGCCGTGGGCGCAGTCGAGGACGATGTGGAAGTCGTCGAGCACGTAGTTTTTGGGAAAGGTGTTTTTCAGGTAGACGATGTAGCGGCCGGCGGCGTCCTCGATGCGCGAGGCCTTGCCGATCTCGTCGGCCACCGGCCTGAGCGCCGCCATCTTCTGCGAGAAGATCAGGTCCTCGATGTCGGCCTCCAGCTCGTCGGGCAGCTTGAAGCCGTCGGCGGAGAAGATCTTGATGCCGTTGTCCTGGAAGGGGTTGTGCGAAGCCGAGATGACCACGCCGGCGTCGGCGCGCATCGAGGTGGTGATGAAGGCGATGCCCGGCGTGGGCAGGGGGCCGACCAACTGCACGTTGACCCCCATGGAGCAGATGCCCGCGGCCAGGGCGTTTTCGATCATGTAGCCGGAGAGGCGCGTGTCCTTGCCGATGACGATGGTGTTGCCCTTGACCCGGTTCTTGACGATGAAGGCGATGGCCCGGCCGATCTGCATGGCGATCTCCGAGGTCATGGGGTAGATGTTGGCCACGCCGCGCACGCCGTCGGTGCCGAAGAGTTTTTTCATGGGTCGATCCTTTGCGGTTGAGAGGGAGGAGAAAAGACGAAAGACGCGGGCAAAACGCCTCTTGTTCAGGGTTGCATCCGGACCTTGTCCGGGGTGACGGTATGGATGACGATGGGGGTGTGGCCCGGAAGGCTGACCCCGCGCACCTGCACCGGGACCTCGTTGCCGGTTCTGTCGGCGGACACGCCGGCCGAGGCCCGGAACAGCGTGGCCAGTTCCGGGGTGACCTGGACGATCCGTTCCGGGATGTCCGCCTCGACCGTCACCGTGGCCGGAGCGAATTTCGCCGGTGTTTCGGGTTCCCTGCTGCCGACCGGGATACCCCGCACGGTTTTCCTCAGCATGATCTCCTTGAGGGTGACATTGGCCTCGATCACGGTTTCGCCGATCAGTTTGAGCAGGGCCTCGTTCAGGTCGAGATGCACCTGAAAGGTGCCGGAACCGTCGAGGCCGTCCAGGTCGATCAGCGAGGTCTTCAGCACGTTCTCCTTCTCCAGCACGGTCTGGGGGCCGGTCACGGTGATCTGCGGCGGGTTGAGGGTCAGGCTCTCGAAGACGAAACCGGCGGCCGGCTTGCCCTTGGTCACCGGAGTGATGGGAAAGTCCTTGCGGGCCAGCCGGTCGATCAACAGGGTGATGTTGGCCGGCTGCACCCGTTGCACGGCGATGCCGCCGGGCAGGGGGATGGAATCCTCGTCGTTTTTCACCACCATCGGCCCGGGCTCGGCCTTGCTCAGGTCGACCGGGCGGGAAATGTTCTGTTGCCGCATCTCCTGGATCAGCCGCCGTGGACCGCTGACCACCACCTCGATGTCCTTTTTGTACTGATTGCCGATCACGAGGTTGGCGGGCAGGTTGCGCAGTTCCAGGGGAATGGTGACGGTCAGGTCCAGACGGTCCTCGGCGACCACGAAATACCAGAGGCTGGCGCCGATGAGCAGGGACAGGAGCTTGAGCAGCCAGTGCTTGCTGAGAAACGAGAGATCAGGCGTTCGTATCATGGTTTCGCAACTGGGCCAGCCAGGAGGTCCAGCGGCCGGTCTTGGCGCGCGGGGCCAGCAGCTCCTTGAGGGCGGTGGTCAGGGACTTGTCGTCGTGGAAGGGGGTGATCCGGCCGTGCTGGACCAGGGAGATCTCCTGGGTCTCCTCGGAGACCACGATGACGGTGGCGTCGGTCTCCTCGGACAGGCCGAGGGCGGCGCGGTGGCGGGTGCCGTAGCGTTTGTCGATGCGCTGGCTCTGCGACAGGGGCAGCAGACAGCCGGAGGAATGAATGCGGCCCTTGTGGATGACCACGCCGCCGTCGTGCATGGGGGAGGCCGGGAGAAAGATGGCCACCAGCAGCTCGTACCGCAGGCGGGCGTCGAGGCGGTGGCCGGTGGCGACCAGGTCGCGCAGGCCGGTGTCGCGCTCGATGACCATGAGGGCGCCGATCCGCCGCCTGGCCATGTAGGTGGCGGCGCGGACGATTTCCTCGATGTCCTTTTCGGCGACGTCGGTGGCCTTGCGGAACGGCGTCTTGCCCATCTGGGTGAGGGCGCGACGGATATCGGTCTGGAAGAGGATGACGAGCACCAGCAGGATCGAGCCGAGGAAGGTCTTGAGCAGCCAGTGCAGGGTCTGGAGTTCGAACTTGCCCGCCAGGACATAGATGATAATAATGAGGGCGATGCCGACCAGCATCTGCACGGCCCGGGTGCCGCGGATGAGCAGCATGGTCCGGTAGATGATGTACGAAACGATGAGGATATCGAGGATATCCAGCAGTCGGATGGAGTGGATCGCGTCGAGCATGCCAGACGATGCGCAAAACGTTGAGGAAATCAAGTATCTGTTTGTAGCACGCCGGCTGCCGCTTGAACAGGGGAAAAGTTCTTTTTCCTCCGTAGCTTGCGGCTTTTGTTGGCAATTGACGGGAATGCCGTTGTCGGCGCTTCAAGAAAGCCTTCCGCCGGGGCCGGGCACTAGGCGGGGGAAAATCTCATAACGGCCGGCTCGCCGTGGGAAGATGGCGTGCTCGCTTTGGCGGGAGCGGCGGGCCGGCGGTGCCATGCCAACGCGTGGCATTCGAGCTGAAAGGAAAGGAGAACCCATGATCGAGGAACTGGTGCGCCGGACGCGAACCGTGCGCCGTTTTGAGGAAAAGAAGGCTGTCGAAGCACCGCTCCTGCGCGGACTGGTCGATCTCGCCCGCTTGGGCGGCTCGGCGCGCAACGCCCAGGCGCTGAAATACATGATCGTCACCGAAGAGGCCCTGCGCGGGCGGCTCTTCCCCCTGCTCGGCTGGGCCGGGTATCTGCGCGACTGGCCCGGGCCGGGGCCGGGGGAACGGCCGTCCGCCTACATCGTCTGCCTGCTCGATGCCACCCTGGCGCGTGGGCCGGAGACCGAGGTCCATTTCGATCTGGGCATCGCCACCCAGAACCTGCTCCTCGGCGCGGCCACGCACGGGCTGTTCGGCTGCCGCATCGGGGCCTTTTCCCCGGACAAGGTCCGCCGGCTGCTCGGGCTGGAAGACCGGTTCAAGGTGCTGCTGGTGCTGGCCCTCGGCTATCCGGCCGAGACCGTGGTGCTGGAAGAGGTCGGCCCGGACGGCGATATCCGTTACTGGCACGACGAGCAGGGCGTGCACCATGTGCCCAAGCGGCCGCTGGCCGACATGCTGGTCGACCCGCCGGCGGCATGAGTCAGACGGCCATGCTGCAACTGCTCGGTCTGTTCTCGTTCGTCGCCTTTGTCGGCAGCCTCGTCGCCGTGCCCTGGCTGATCGGCCGGATGCGGCCCGACTATTTCGTCACCCATTGGCAGCGGGTCGACGCCCGCCACCGGCGGCACCCGGCGCTGGCCCTGGCGATCTGGCTCGCGCGCAACGGCCTCGGGTTCTGCCTGCTCGTGGCCGGCGTCGCCATGCTGTTTTTGCCGGGCCAGGGCCTGCTCACCATCCTCGTCGCCATCTGCCTGATGGACGTGCCCGGCAAGCGCCGCCTCCTCGACAAGCTGGTCGACAACGGCCACATCCAGACGGCGTTGAATTGGGTGCGGCGGAAGCAGGGCAAGGCGGAATTCGTGTTCAAATAAAGAAAAAGGAGTGGAGAAAGCCTGCGTTCTTGGATGCGGCGGACCGCCTTGTTCTTCGCCGTTTCGCTCGGCGCGGCTCGGGAGCCGGAGCAGAGGCGGGGTGACGAATGAAATGCGGAGAAGTTCGATGGTATACGTTCTCTCCGCCCGATAAACAGCGGCCGGTCCTGATCCTGACCAGAAATCCCGTGCCGGCGTATTTCGGCGAAGTGACCGTCGCCCCCATCACCACCACCATCCGTGACATCCCTCCGAGGTGTTTCCGGCCAAGGAAGATGGCATGCCGCGCGATTGCGCGGTCAATTGCGACCACGTGCAGACCGTTGCCGAGGGAAAGATCGGGGCATTGATCACATCGTTGCCGCCGGCCAGGATGGCGCAGGTCGGGCAGGCCCTTCGTTTCGCCTTGGATGTCGATGTTTGATGGAAAAGAGAGGGGGCAGGAGCGTTTCCTTTGCCCATAAAAAAAACACCCGGCAATTGCCGGGTATTTTTTGTGAAGAAGGGAAGAGGCCGATCAGAACACTTTCTTTCTGCGGGCAATGCCTGGCAAACCGATCAGACCGGCACCGAAAAGCGCCAGGGTTGCCGGCTCGGGAACCGGCATGGCCTCGACGGTGAACGTTGCCGTCTTGAGGTAGATATCGCTGTCCCAGTCGCCTTCCCACACGGAAAAGACCAGCGATGAAAATGTGCCGTCCTGCAGGTACGGCAGGAGTCCGGCAAGATCGAGATGCATGGTCGCATACTCCCACCCGGCGGGATACGGTTGCCAAAAATATTCCGGCTGACGGCCAAGATCATAGGTCTGATAGGCCAGCAGCGTATTGCCGTCGGTAATGCCGGCAAACACCATGACGGTCTCGTTTGCGCCCCAATACCACCCGTCGTTGTCCCCGAACGTAATGCTCAGGGACCCGGATGTGATCTGCTGGGTTTCAGGATTGTATCCTCCCGGACCGGTCACGTCGAAATCGAGTTGAACAGACGACATCTGCCCCCAACCATACCCGAGGCTGACGAACTGCATATCGTATTGGTCACCGTACAGGGCATCCGTGTAGGTGATGGCGTCTGCCGATCCGGACCATGCCAGGAGTGCCGCGCATGCAGCGGGCACGATCATTTTTTCATTTTCCCTCCTCGTCATACTGGAGCATGTGTGTTGGGTGTTGTCTTGAGCGTGTCGGTGTGCAGGGACGACAGGTTCGATGCATCGAAAAATGATGGTGTGCCCCTGTTTATTTTTTGTTCTTTCCGGAATAATCCTCAATGAACGTTCTTTTTTCCGGAAAATGAAAGCCGGCCGAGTCGCTGCTTATCCCGATAGTGTTGCATGGAGCATCGGGGGGGCGACTATCAAACCGTCCGTTTTTGTTTTATAACAATTTGTTATTACGTCAATTATTGAAAGGATCTTTCGGGTGCGGTCGGAATGGAAACACTGCCTGGCCACAGGTGCCTCGGTTGCTTTTTTATTGCCGATCTGGCACGGCGTGCGCATATATCTCGCAGAATAAAATGACATTCCAGCGCGCCGATACCCCGGACGACAAGTCGTCATGCACGCAGGGTATCGGCTCGCACCGAATGGACGCTTCCCCGAAGCTCGCAAGAGAAGGAGAACACGATGCAAAAGATTTTGATGGGAATGACGGCTGCCGCCATGATGCTCGGTGTAAGCAATACCGCTCTGGCAGACAGACTCTCAACATTCGATGCCAGTTGGAATGACATGACTGTCCAGGCAGGGAATAACGGTCATCCGGAAGATTATGTTGCAAAAAGGGGCGAGGTGTATCCCGGAGTTGGCGGCCAGGCTTTTGATGCCGAATACTTCTTTTACAAGATCGAGGGCGATACGCTTTCCATCGGATTGCAGACAGGATTCAATCTGAAAGACGGCAAACAAAAGTATGAGGGCTCGTGGTATTATTCCGGCGATCTGTTCCTTTCCTTCGACGATTCTCCCACAACCTATGAATATGCGGTCGATTTTCAGACAAATGGCGGGTGGGGCACGGCTACCGGAGATGAGGTCTTTAAAAAGGTTACAAAAACAAAGTCACCGGATAAGCCTTATGCTGCGTACGGACCCTATCTCGTGCAGAACGGGAGAGAAGTCGACAATGTGCTGATGAAGAATGGTATCAGCAGTGGATGGGGAGAATATACGGACACGGTTAACGATGGTATCAAAGGCAAGCAGCGTTCCTATTGGACGATTGTCGAACTCGATCTCGCAACTCTTCTTGGCGCCGATTGGGCCGTCGATGGATTCACCCTGGGAACCCATTGGACCATGTCGTGCGGCAATGATGTCGTGAAGGGGTTGGCCACGGTGGATCCGGTTTCGACACCGGTCCCCGAACCGACGACCATGCTGCTCTTTGGCGCCGGTCTTGCCGGATTGGCGGGTTTTGCCCGCCGGCGGGGAACCGCCATGTAGCCATCCCGTTCACCTGTTTTTTTTCTGGAGCAAGCCGAATCCGGCTTGCTCTTTTTTTTGGTGTGCGGCGGAAAGAAAGGGTCAACCGCAAGGCGGGCGCGTGCGATCGTCACAAGGAAGCGTAATTGGTACGGCACTATCAGCCGAACATGAGCGGCAGCCGGGTTTCCGCCGATGCATTTCCGGTTTGAGGAGCGGAGCAGAGGCAGGGTAGTGCATGAAACCCGGTGAAGTTCGATGGCGCACAGGTTCTCTCCACCCGATCAGCGGCACCGGTTTGGCTGTGGCCTGAAATTCCGTGCTGGAATATCCCGGCAAAGTGATCGCCACCTCCATGACCACCATCATCGATGATGTCCCATCCGGGGTCTTCTGGCCGAGGAAGATGACACACCGTGCGATTGCGCTGTCAATTGCACCGCCTGCACGTCCGTTACCTGGGGCAAGATGAAAGATTGGGGCGTCAGCACACCGCTGCACTGGTCAGGATGGCGCAGTCGGTCAGGCTCTTCGTTTTGCCGGAAACGTTGATGCTTGTGGAAGAACACGGTCTACCAGTCCATTTTCCGAGGAGCGCATGCAACGAGCAGGGTTGTTTCGTGCGTAATGATTTTAAATCATTTGAAAATTGTAAATTTTTCCGCATTTTTTTCCATATTTCCGGATTTTCCCTTTTTGCCGCAGCCAAAAACGTCAAACCTCGGAGACGTTTGTGCGGAAAAGCCGAATGCTGAAAACAAAAAAGCCCGACCTTTTTGAGGCCAGGCTTTTTTGCGATTTGTCGGCGCTGGAGCTTAGTTCTGCCGCCGTCTCCGGCCCACAGCGGCCAAACCGGCAAGGCCGGTACCGAACAGGAGCATGGTGGTGGGTTCGGGAACAGGAGCTGTTCCGTTTTCATAAACTAACGAAAAAGTAGACGAGGATAATTCAAGAATCCCATCTGGAAAAGCTCCATTTGCAGTGATGGTTACATCCAAATCACTACCAGTTGTCCACGTAGTGAACACAGAAGCGATATCCAGAGTTGTAACAGAAGGATTGTCCCAGCTCCACCAAAGAAATGATCCGTACTCTCCACCAGTTTGCAACGTGCCTACGTACGTTGACTCCACGTTTACTGAATTATTTTCACTGTCAATCCAGTACCCTTTTATTGTCAGGGTAGCGGAGGTGACAACATCCCATGGAACTTCAAAATCACTTGGTGTAGCATGAGAATAGTTATAAGATTCATGATAAAATATGTCCGCAACCGGGCCTTCAGCAAGTTTGACACCACCAAGATCCGCTACGTTTGTAAATGTTAACGCCATCGCACTCCCTGCCCAACCCATTGCCACTGCACAGGCTACCGCCGACAATACTTTCTTCATACTTCCCTCCTTTATATTGTTGAGTAAAAAATGGTAAAGTTGTATTTTTTTTGCAACATTCATTCCGTTTTTTGATATTGATTGTTTTTTGGGGAATTGACAAGGAATCGGAAACGAGCAAACCAGAGAGCATATCTTTCTTCGGAAAACGTGTTGATCCCTTTATTCTACACCCGGAGAGGAGGCGAACGGTCCACCGTCTCGCCGCTAGCAAAGCGAGTCTGGTGGGAGAAAATGGTATTCCGCATCGCATAGACTTTTTTGAAAAAAAGAAAAAGCCCGGCAGGAGTGCTGCCGGGCTGGGGTACAGCGTGGATTGAAAATCCGCTTAACTGTCTTTTCTCCGGCGGGCTACGCCAGCCAAGCCGAGCAGGCCGGTACCGAAGAGCAGCATGGTGGCCGGTTCGGGGACAGGATTTACGGATTCAACCATCAATACCATGTCGTTGAAATCGGGAGTATCCGATAGTTATGCGTTAAAAGCGCCCAATTCAGATCGGTATGAAATGATATAAAAACAGCGTGTTGGAGCAGAAAATGCTATAA
>NZ_JHZB01000035.1 GCF_000621145.1 Desulfobulbus elongatus DSM 2908 | reverse complement strand
AGACGGGGCCACCAGAGACATCGACATCGTGAGCATTGCAACCGATGCAGGATCACTTGCAGCAAAGCCTGCTTGCGGCCGACCGGCGCCATGCGGAACCATCGAACGGTCTGCCCTTTAAACTGACAATACCGATGTCCGCAGGTCTGACAGACAACATGGCGGTTGGTCGTTTCAACAGAGAAGACAAGGGCATTGCCAAGAACGTGCGTGCTGCGATAGGAGACGCCCTTGATGCCAAGGGCATGATATAAAAGTGTTTGTGACATGGCTGAGCTCCTTTGTGTTGTCGGGTTTCGCCACCAAACAACATCGCTCGTGTCATGTCACTTTTCCACAACTCCTTCCAACCCCAGGTACGCGTTTGCCGGATGAACCAGAAAAAGCCCGGACAATAATGACCGGGCTAAATCGAATTGCTGTCTAAATTACTTCATTTTAATGTAGCCGGGCATATTACAAATACCCCTTCTCACATGGACCCTGCTCCCAATTTCAAGATAAGTAGAATTTTCGTATTGATATTTTGAGTTAAAAAGGACGTATCCCTTGGGGTCACAGAAAGCGGCAGGGAATTTTTCAATGGGCATATAGAAAGTCCCATCTTTATGGTACCGCACTTGCTCTGCAGGAATACTCCATTCACGTTTTAAATTATTGCCACTGTTAGTTTTATAGCCTCCCATGTCTCCTCCTGTTTGAAGTGTTCAGTAATTCGACATCGCATTGATAGGGAAATCCAACATCTTCACTACCGGCAGCAACACATCAGGCCGATACGAATCAGCATACCGACCAAAAGTCATTGATTCATCAGAATGACCAGCAAGGGCCGCTACCAGCTTGTATTCAACCCCTGACTGCTTTAAGGAATCAATCACTGTGTGGCGCAGGCTATGAAATGGTTTGGTGATGCCCAGGCGTTCGCGGTATCGGGCAAACCATTTGCTGGCTGTCTGACCGTAACCGTCACGCCGATGGCCAAGCTCTGGAAATAACCGCTGTTCACCTCGTTTCCGCAACATCTCTACATGATCCAATAGGCCCAACTCTACAAGGCGCGGGTGGAGTGGCACAAGCCGTTCACTGGAAAGGGTCCTGAGCCGTTTTTCATCCTTGGCGTTGATGTCAAGACACCATACGCCGTCAACCTGGCGGATGTCGTCAAGGTGGAGCTGGCAAAGCTCTTCCAGCCAGGCTCCGGTGTACAGCCCCAACCAGGGTAGCCAAAACATATAGCTCTTTCGCGCATCCCGTCGCAGGTGTGCCGGGTCAAAAAGGCGTTGCAGGTCTTCGATGGTGAACCGTTCGCGTTGCTGGTGTGGCAGACGGTCACGACGAATAGCTAGGCCGGTGAAAGGGTTATCGTGGCAATAGCCATGTCGCTTGCCCCAGGTGAACAGGGCACCGCATCGGCGCAGGTATTTGTTAACATTGCTGTTGCTCATGGTCTCAGCAGGACGCATGCGCAAGATTTCAGAAACGGACTTCCCTGGATATTTTTTATCGCGGTTCGGTGGCAGGCGAAGGAGAACGGCCTTGAAATCAATGGCCGCTTTGATACCGATGGTTTCCGCTGTTGGATTTTTCGTAACCTCTTGTAAAAGCTGAAAAATAGCCCGATTTTCTTCGATGGTCTTTTCGGTTTGGGTGCCGGTGGCCTTCACTTCATCGAAATAGGCTTTGACCATGGTCGACAGGGTGACCGAGGTTTCCTTCTTCGGCCTGCCCTTTGGTGCCGCCGCCGGTATGGCGGTCACCGGTGCCAGCCTGAGCAAATCAGCGGCAGCCTTCACCTCTTCATCGCGGTTATCGCCTTCAATGACAACCTTGTTCCCGGCGATGGTGACGGTGATCTTTTGCAGGGAACCGTCCGGGGAAACTGGCATGCTATCCAGGGCGGCAAGAATATCGGCAGCAGGAACCGGTTTTGGTTGTTTGGGTGCGGGTGCCATTCGCTTCTTCTCCAGGCGGGTGAAAAGCTCCATGGTTTCGGCGTATAGACGATGCGCCACGACGGTGGCCTCAGAACGTAGGCCGGTGCCAAGCGAACGCTTCACCTCACGCCTGCCGAGAGTATCGCGTAGATGGGCAGGAATTGCAATTCTGAAATAAAAAATGCCGCTGGAAGGATGGCGCTGTAAATGCGCAAAAGCTCGGAACATTTGTACCACTCCTTTGTACAAGGGTTTTGTACCAGTGGCCTATTGTTCCGAGCTTTTTGTGAAAGATAACGGGCGGTTATCTTATAAAATGGTGGAGGCGCCGGGAGTTGAACCCGGGTCCGAAAATTCTCCCCTTATGTCTCTACATGCTTAGTTCCGGGATTGGGTCTCGCATCCGCTTCTCACCCGGAACAGGGATGGTCGGACGCCAGCCTGGAAAATCTCGCCGGCCGTGCCTCAGGCAAACACGGCCAACCAGCCTGCGAAGTCGACGCTCCGAATCCGGCCCTACAGGCGAGGACCGGTGGAACGGCATGGCAGGTTAAGCTGCCAGTGCGTAGTTATAATCGTCTGCGATTATATTTAATTCCGCCATTTTAACGAGCTGACAGAAACTCGGCATGCAACATTAAGCTTCAATATCCCCGTCGAATCCGTTTCGCCCCCATTCGTGTGTGATGATGATATGATGTGTTGCCAGCGGGCTTGCTGGCATCAGTCGTCGCGGCGCACGCTGCGTTCCATCTCGCGGTTCGATTCCCGCTCTTTCAGCGCCGCCCGTTTGTCGTAGAGTTTTTTGCCGCGGGCCAGGGCCAGTTCCACTTTGGCCTTGCCATTGTCGATAAAGTAAATCTTGAGCGGTATCAGCGCAACGCCTTTCTCGTGGAGCTTGCCGATGAGCTTGCGGATCTCTCGCCGGTGCAGCAGCAGTTTGCGGACCCGGAGCGGGTCCTGCTCGATATGGGTGGCGTAGGAGTACGGCGAGATGTGGACGTTGTACAGAAAGACCTCGCCCTCCTTGAGCTGGGCGTAGCCGTCGCGGAGATTCGCCTTACCGGCCCGCAGCGACTTGACTTCCGGCCCGCTGAGCACGATGCCGGCCTCGAAGGTCTGCTCGATGTGGTAATCGTGGAAGGCCTTCTTGTTTTTGCTGACGATTTTCTGTCCCATGTCCTGCGTCGTTCCTTGATTCCCGGTCTGAGGCCACACTATAGGGCGTGTTGGCCGGAACGCCAGGAAAAAATCACCGGTCGTCCGTTTCTCCGGTCACCCGCAGGACCTCTTCCACCGTGGTCAGGCCGGCCTGCACCTTGCGCCAGGCGTCCTCGCGCAAAGTGGTCATGCCCTCGCGAATGGCCACCTGCCGCAGTTCCGAGCCGTTGGCCTTGGCGGCGATCAGCTTCTTCAACTGCTCCGACATGGGGAACACCTCGAAGATGCCCAGCCGGCCGAGGTAGCCGGTATTGCGGCACTGGAGGCAGCCCTTGCCCCGCTTCAGCTCCACCGTGTCCTGGCCACCGACCGGAAAGCCCATCTTGCGCAGGCCGGCGCCGTCGATCGTATAGGGCTCGACGCAGTGGGGACAGTTGCGCCGCACCAGCCGCTGGGCCAGGGCGCCCAGCATGGTCGAGGCGATGAGGAAGGGTTCAAGGCCCAGGTCTTCCAGGCGGATGATGGTTGAGACCGCGTCGTTGGTGTGCAGGGTGGAGAAGACCAGATGCCCGGTCAGGGCCGCCTGGACGGCATGGGTGGCGGTCTCCAGGTCGCGGATTTCGCCGATCATGATCACGTCCGGGTCCTGGCGCAGGATATTGCGCAGGATGGTGGAGAAGGTGACGTCCACCTGCGCCTGCACCGCGATCTGGTTGAAGTCCTCGTGGACCATCTCCACCGGATCCTCAACGGTGACGATGTTCTTTTCCGGCGAGGCGATCTGCTTGAGGGTGGAGTAAAGGGTGGTCGATTTGCCGCTGCCGGTGGGGCCGGTGACCAGGACGATGCCGTGGGCCGCGGTCATGAAGCTGTTGTAGACGATCCGGTCCCGCCGGGAAAAGCCGAGGTGGTCCAGGTCCTGGAAGATGACCTCGGGATTGAGGATACGCATCACCGCCTTTTCGCCGAAGGCCACCGGCACGGTGGAGACGCGGAGTTCCGCCTCGCTGCCCTCCTCGCGCCGGCCGATCTTGATGCGGCCGTCCTGGGGCCGCCGTTTTTCGGCGATATCCATCCGCGCCAGGCTCTTGATCCGCGAGACGATGGCGGCATGCACCGCCTTGGGCAGTTTGTAGATGGTGTGGAGCACGCCGTCGATGCGGAAGCGGACCAGGCAACAGTCCCGCTTGGGCTCGATGTGGATGTCGCTGGCCCGCTGCTCCAGGGCGTAGTTGAACAGGTGGTTTACCGCGGCCTTGATGTGCTGATCGGTGGAACTCAGTTCCTTGGTCGAGGCCAGGCGCACATACTGTTCGAGGTTGCCGATGTCGACGGTGGCGGCGGGGCCGCTGGCACCGAACTGGGATTCGGCGGCCGTGATCGAGCGCTGGAAGCCGAAGAACTCGGCCAGGATTTTCTTGATGTCGGTCCGGGTGGACAGAAACGGCCGCACCTTGACCTGGTTGACCCGCTCGATGTCCTCGAGCACCGAGCGGATGTCCGGGCGATAGGTGACCACCTCGAGGACGCCGTTATGCAGTCCCACCGGCAGAAGCAGATGGTTGACGGCAAAGGACCGGGGAATGGTCTTGGTGACCGTGTCCATGTCCAGTTCCAGGGGGTCGAGTTTTTTGAAGGGAATCCCGCAGGCGTGGCTGACGGCCCGCATGATCCGCTCCTCGGTCAGCGGGCCGGGCTCCGGGCCGGCGCTCTCCAGTTCGAGCGAGACGATGACGTCCACCAGGTCGGGGAAGTCCTTGTCCCGCCTGATTTCGTCATCGTGCCGCCGGCCACCCTGCTGTCTGAGCAGCTTCTGCCGTTGCCGGCTTTTTTGCAGGATGATCGTTTTCCGCTGCTCAACGGAGAGCAGCCGCTCTTTGACAAGCACATCGAGCAGGGCATCGCTGGTGAGAAAGGACATGGTCGCGGACGGAAAGAATGGAAGGGAGAACACGATTGCGCGGCCAAAGGCGGCTCCCGCCGGAGGGAGAGACACCGGACGACGCGATGACGATGTCGATGTTCGGAGCGGGACGGTCCCGAAGAGGAAACGGGGACGCCCGCCTCACATCAATTCGACCAGCCGTGGGCGCCGATCAGGTCGACGAAGCGGACCTGTTCGATGGTGGTCACGGTGATGCCGCCGTCCCGCTTGTCCACCACCTGCAGCTCCTGCACGTCCTGGCCGCCGACCGGCATGACCAGGCGGCCGGGTTCGGCCAGTTGGGCGATGAGCGGCTCGGGGATGCGGGGGCCGCCGGCGGTGACGATGATGCCGTCGAACGGAGCCTCCGAAGGCCAGCCGACGGTGCCGTCGTCGATACGCGAGACGATGTTGTAGTAGCGGAGCCGGTCGAAGACCTTGCGCGCCCGGCTGACCAGGGCGTCGAGCCGTTCCACCGTATAGACCTTCTGGCAGAGACGGGAGAGGATGGCCGCATGGTAGCCCGAGCCGGTGCCGATCTCCAACACCTTTTCGGAGCCGGTGAGGTGCAGCGCCAAGGTCATGAGGGCCACGATATAGGGCTGGGAAATGGTCTGGCCGCTGCCGATCGGCAGGGGAAAATCGCCGTAGGCATGCGCCTGGATGGCATCTTCGACAAACAGGTGGCGGGGAACGGTGCGCATGGCCTCCAGCACCCGCTGATCAGTGATGCCGCGGGCCACCAGTTGCTCCTCGATCATCCGCTCCCGGTTGATGTCAAAGGTCGACGGCGACGTCACTGAAGTTCTTGGTCCCAGGTGAAATCTTCCATCCATTTGCGATCCGACTGGCTGTAGGTGCGGAATTCGCAGTTGGTGACCACATCGTTGCCGACGGTGACCACGATCATTTCGTAGCCGGTGGGACCGGTCATGGAGCCGAGCACCGGCATGTCGCCGAACATGCCCGGCCGGTCCTCGTAGTAGACATATTCGCTGACGCCGGGGGACACCTCCCGCCGGCCGTTGGGTTCGCCCAGGTACTTCTGCATCTCCTTGACCGTGGTCTGACCGGGTTTGATCAGGGCCGCGTCGGAGGCGAGATGGCGCACCTGCGTGGTCTGGCAGCCACCGAGCAGCGCGAGTATACACAACAACACAAACAGGGAGTGACGCATCGGTTTCCCTCCAGGAACTCCGGACAAAGAAGAAAGGTTGTGTTCATATATCGTGAACACAACCTTTTTTCAAGGTCAGATGCGGACCTTTCTCAAAAATCCAACAAAAAACCGACGCGTTAGGCGTCAGGACCGGCAAGAGGAAAGCGGTGGAACCGGCCGGGCAGTCCCGGTCATTCGCCGGCGGCCCGCTCGAGGATGCGGTAATTGCGCCGGACCATCGTCATGGGATCGACCAGCAGGCCAGCCTGGATCATGGCGTTGTCGTACAGCTGCTCGACCACGTCTTTGGCGAATTCGGCGTCGCTCTCCCGCAGGCTGGCCAGTTTCTTGATCAGCGGGCTGGCGCCGTTGATTTCCATGTCCTTCTTCGAGCCCATGCCGAAGGCTTCGGCCTGGCCGGAGGCCTTGAGGATCCGCTCCATCGAGGAGGTCATGTAGCCGTCGACATTGACGATCATGGCCGGGCTGTCTACCAGGCGGTCGGAGGCCTTGACCTCTTGGATGCGGTCGCCGAGCACCTCCTTCATCCAACGGCAGAGCGAGGTCAGCACGGCGCTAGCCAGCGGTTCGGCCGTTGTCGTGGCATCGGCCTCGTCCGCGCCCGTCGTGGTCTCGGGCAGGCTCAGGTCGGCCCGGTCGGCGGACACCAGCTTCTTGCCGTCGTACTCGCCCAGGTGGTTCAGGACGAAATCGTCGATCGGCTCCAGGGTGTAGAAGATTTCGATGCCGCGCTTCTTGAACAACTCCACGTAGGGGCCGTATTCCACCGCGGCCCGGCTGGGACCGTTGATATAATAAATCTTGTCCTGCCCCTCCTTCATCCGGCCGACATAGTCGTCTAAGGAGATCATGGCGCCCGGCTCGCTGGCCGAGGACTCGAAGCGCAGCAACTTGGCCAGCTCGGCGCGGTGCTCGAAATCCGAGGTTACGCCCTCCTTGATGAAGATGCCGAAGGTTTTCCAGAACTCGCGGTAGGTGTCGGCATCGCGGCCCGCCTCCTCGGCCAGGAACTTGATCATCCGCTTGGTCAGCACCTTGCGCAGCTTGATGACTAGGGCGTTGTCCTGGAGCGACTGGCGGGAGATGTTGAGCGGCAGATCCTCGGAATCGACCACACCCTTTAAGAAGCGCAGCCACTCGGGCAGGATGTTCTCGCTGTGCTGGTCGATGAGCACCTTCTGGCAATAGAGGTTGACGCCGGATTGCATGCGGCCCATGCCCAGCACCTCGAAATTCTCCCTGGGCACGTAGACCAGGGCATTGATCGCCAGGGGCGCGTCGGCGGAAAAATGGAGCCGGTAGAGCGGGTCGTCGCCGGCATTGCCGATGAATTTGTAGAACTCGGTGTATTCCTCGTCGGTGATCTCCGCCTTGGACCGGCTCCAGATGGCCTGGACGGTGTTGACCTTCTTGCCCTCGACCTTGACCGGGAAGGGAACGAAGGTCGAATACTGCTGGATGATCCGCTCGAGGGTGAACTTGGAGGCGTAGGTGTGGGCGTCGTCCTTCAGTTCGATGATGATCTTGGTGCCGCGGTGCAGGCCGGGGCAGGGGCCGATGGTGTAGGAGCCGCCGCCGTCCGAGGTCCATTCCCAGCCCTCGGAGCCATCCCAGGAGCGGGTCTGCACCCGCACCGTCTTCGCAGCCATGAACACGGAATAGAAGCCGACCCCGAACTGGCCGATCAGGTTGACGTCTTTTTTCGCGGCCTCGGCCAGCTGCTCGAAAAAGTGCTGCGAACCCGAATGGGCGATGGTCCCCAAATTGGTTTCCAGTTCCTCCTGGGTCATGCCGATGCCGGTGTCGGTGATGGTCAGGGTGTGCTTCTTGTCGTCGCCGTCGATGGTGATTTCCAGGGGCACATGGCTATCGAACTCAATCGTGTCGACCAGGCTCTGGTGACGGAATTTTTCGAGGGCGTCGGCGGCGTTGGAAACCAGCTCGCGGACAAAGATGTCGCGTTCGGTGTAGAGCGAGTTGATGACGATATCGAGGACCTTTCTGGTCTCCGCCTGAAACTGCTTGGTTTCAACCTGTGCTGCTGTCATGGGACTTCCTCTCCGTGTGTGGACAAGGGGATATTTTTCTGGCCGGAACGATTAAATTTCCGGAGATACCAATGAGATAAAGGGCCTTTCCTTTCTCCGGCCAACATGGTAAGCACGAATGACCGACTGTCAAGACAACCGCCAACCGGCCGCAAGCGGCCATCGCTGCTCAAATATTCTATGAAATCATCGCACTACGATCTCGGCATCGTCGGCGCCGGCATCTCCGGCCTGAGCGTCGCCGCCTTTGTCCGCGCCCTGCGGCCGGAGCTGTCGCTCCAGGTGCTGGAACAGGCACCGGAGCCGGGCGGCGCCATCGCCACCTTTCACCAAGCCGGCTACCTGGCCGAATGGGGGCCGCACGGCTTCCTCGACAACTGTGTCGAGAGCCGCGAGCTGATCCGCCTGGCCGGCCTGGAGGACGAGGTCGCCACCGCGCCCCTGGCCAGATTCGTCCGCTTTGTCTGCATGAACGGCCGGCTCCAGTGCATTCCCCAGAAGCCGTTGGCGATTCTGCGCCAGCCGCTGGTGCCCTGGTCCGCCAAACTGCGCGTGCTGGCCGATCTGTGGCGAAAGCCGCTGCCGGGCGAGCCCTCGGTGGCCCGGTGGGTGGCCCATCGTTTCGGTCCGGCGCTGCTGCCCTTTGCCGATGCGGTCTTCACCGGCACCTATGCCGGCGATATCGAGCGGCTGGCCATCGACGCGGTGATGCCGGGAGTGCGGGGGCTGGAGCGCGCGCACGGTTCGGTGATTCGGGGGATGATCGCCAGGATGCGGACGGCGAAAAAAGAAGGCAAGGGCAAAAAAGGGCTGCCGGCCATGACCAGCTTCCCGGACGGCATGACCACGCTGCCCGGCCGGCTGGCCGCGGAGCTGACGGCTGCGGGGCTATTGACCTGCGACACGCCGGTCCGGTCCCTCTCCCGGCAGCAGGCCGGCTGGCAGGTGTACACCGACCGTGACGAACTGACCTGCCGCCATCTGGTCCTGGCCCTGCCGGTGAACCGCTGCCTGGAACTGCTGCGCGCAGCCCTGCCGGCCATGCCGCCGCCCCTGGCCGCCTTGCCCGAGGCCCGCATCCTTTCGGTGCTGCTCGGCTTCGATGAGCGGGCGCAGATCCCCTTCGGCTTTGGCTATCTGGCCCCGGAGCGGGAGGGGCGTTTCGCCCTCGGCGCGCTGTTTTCCTCGCACATGTTTCCCGGCCGGGCCCCGGCCGGCTGTCAACTGCTCGAAGTCCTGGTCGGCGGCCGCCGGCATCCGGAACGGCTCGAACTCGTGGACGACCAACTGGTCGGGGCGGTCTGCGCCGATCTCGGCCAATTGATGACGCTGCCGCCGCCCGTCTACAGCGCCGTTCTCCGGCCCAGGGCGGGCATCCCGCAGCTGGAGGCCGGTTACACCGGGCTGCTCCGCTGGCGCAGCGAGATCGAGGCCGCCCATCCCGACCTCCATCTCTGCGGCTTCGGCTGGAAGGGCATCGGCATCAACGACATGATCAAGGAGGCCCGGCGGATTGCCGGCACGATCGGTACCGAGGACAGGGCAGAGGCCGGGACCGAGGTCAAGGGCGTATATTTCTGAAAAGGGAACGATCGGGGTGGGGCGAGGCGGCGGGGTTTGCGTCCCCGGGCACCCGCCGCCGGCCGGCTATTTCTTGAGCTTGGCGCAGAGCATCTCCACCTGGCGGCGGACCGCGTCCTGCTGCGCCATGTCCCGGGTGATGGTCTTGATAGCGTGCAGGACCGTGGAGTGGTCGCGGTTGTAGATGCTGCCGATATCGGCCAGGGACCGGTCGGTGAATTTGCGGGTGAGGTACATGGCCACCTGCCGGGGAAAGGCGATGGAGCGCTTGCGCGACCGCGACCGCAACTCCTCGGCGCTCAGCCGGAACTGGCTGCCGATGAGGTCGCGGATGCTCTCGCCGGTGATCTCGGCCGCGGCCCCGCCGGTCAGGCCGAAGACCACCTCCCGCACCATGTTCAGGTCCGGCGGGGTGCCCCGCAGGCAGGACTTGGCCTTGATGCCGATGATGGCGCTCTCCATCCGCCGGATGTCGCCGTGCAGATTCTCGGCCATGAATCCCACCAGGTCCTCGTCCGTGCCCAGGCCGTGGGTCTGCATCTTGTGGCGGATGATCCGGGCCCTGGTCTCGTAATCCGGCGATTCGATCCCGGTAACCAGGCCCGAGGTCATGCGGCTGCGGAAATCGTCGTCGAGGCCCGCCAGCTTGCCGGGCGCCAGGGCCGAGGTCAGGATCACCCGGCAGCCCGATTTGATCAGGTAGTCGAGGATGGTGTTGAGTTCCTCCTGGGTCTTGGTCTTGCCGGTGAGGGTGTGGACGTCTTCCACCAGGAGCATGTCGCAGTTGGTGATGAATTTTTTCGAAAACTGCTCCATGGAATGGGTGCGGATGTTTTTCACCATCTCGGCGGAGAATTGCTGGGCGGTCAGGTAGTGGAGCCGGGTGGAGGGCGCGCTCCGCAGAACCTGATGGACCACGGCCTGGGTCAGGTGGCTTTTGCCCAGGCCGGTGCTGCTGTTCATGAACAGACAGTTGCCGAAGGTGGGGTCGCCGGTGGCCAGGGCCTTGCAGGCGGACCGGGCCAGCAGGTTCGATTCGCCCACCATGAACTGCTCGAAGGTGAAGGCGGGGTGGAGCGAACGCAGGCGGGGCGGGGGCGTGGCGCCCGGCAGAAGCAGTTGGCCGCCCTTGCCCTTGGCAAAGGAGGGGGGGCGATTCTCGGCGACCGCCAGGCGAACCTCGGCGATCCCCCCCACTTCGCGCGCCGCGCTGCGGATGAGTTCGAGATAACGATCTTCCACCCAGGCACAGAAGAAACGGTCGGGCCCGGCAAGTTCCATTACCTGCCCCTCCTGGAGCCGGCATTCGAGCGGTTTGATCCACAGGCCGTATTCACTTTCCGGTAGAGAGCTGTGCAGGGATTTCTTGATCGCATTCCACATCATAAAGACGTTTCCTTGATTGACACAAGAGCGTTCCCGAGAGCCGGGCGACCGATTGAATGGGGATGATCTACCGAAAATCCGGCCATGGGTCAAAAACGGTTTGCGGCGATTTCATGATGCAAACAGGACGATTGGGCACAGAATACAAGTCCTTGGAGCCATAAGGTCTTGCACGGGGGATGAGCGTATAACCCTCAATAACAACGTCTGTTTTATCGATTTGTTCAATATATATATTAAAATCGACAGGATATCGTATGGGTTAAAAAGTTGTCAACACAGTATCCACATCGAGCGATCCGGCCATATCTCCATTTTTCTCGATAAAGCTCGATAATGCTCCGTTTTTATCTTACCGAACTGGGGCATCGTATAAGCTCCCCTCGTTCCATGGTTTCGTCGGCCCCGCAGAGAAGAAAAAAAATATGGCGACAGCGGTACCTTTTTGTTGAATCAAAACAACGGGAAAGAAAAGAAACGGGGACCGGGTGGCATGCAAGTCGCGCCATCTGCCACATCCGGCGAGGAAAAGGGGCGCCACTCGTGTTGCCATGGGCTGAGCGGCGATGGCGGGGCAAAGGAAGGGGCAGGCGTGCCGGAATGCGTTGCCTGCCCGTTGGTCGGGCGCAATGACAGGGTGTGCAGAGGGGGGAAAGGGAACCGGGCCTGCGGGCTGCCTATGGCTGTACGGACGCCGTCACTCTCTGAGGATCACGGTTTCCGTTGTCGAGCTGTGGTTGTATGTGTTCGTTATTTCGGTGAAGCGGCTATGTTCCCGGGCCGGATTGAAGTCGCCCAGGGTCTTGATGCCGCCGTACAGTTCCATGCCGCTGAGGAAGCGGAGCCCGACTTCCGAGTAGGGGAACATGGCCTTGGCATCGAGAAAGAGCCCTTCCGCAAAGCCGTATCCGGCGCCGAAAGCGCCCTGGATATCGTTGTTGCCGTAGAGACCGAGCACCTCCGCGGAGATGTTCCAGTCGCCCAGCACGGTCACGAACACATTGCCTTCGACGCCATAGACCCGATTGCCTTCGTCGACCTTGGTCACAGCGGGCAAGGCGACGCTCTCCTGCAGCGCTCCGTCGACATAGGTGTTGGTCACGCGGCGGGTGGTGGTGACGGTCTCCTCCTCCACATCCGCATACTGGCAGCTCACGCCGAGCCGGATGGCCCCGGGATCGAAAAAGGAGTGCGAGCCGCTGAGATTGAAGGGAATCTGGACAACGGCGCCGACCCGGATTTCGTCGTCCGCCCTGACGGTCTGGGCCGGCAGGGCGAGCAGCAGGCCGGCAAGCAGGCCGGCAAGGACGGGACGCCCCTGGAAGAAGTGTGTCTTGTTGGGTTCGCTCATATTTTTTCCTCAGAAGCATATTGAGTTAGCAGGATAATCTCGACGGGGACTAAACACCTTTCCGCAATTTTTTCAACATGATCTTGTGTAAATCATGATGTGGATCATGTTGAAAAAGCAATTTTCCGGAAATGCAGTTATCTTCTTTTTCCCCTGTCGCGGGCAGCCGGCACCTGCCGACACGACAGCCTGCTGCGGCCGGCGCAGGCGAAAAGCTGTTGACTGTTCCCCTGCTATTCTCTAATAGAGGCTGGTGCGGCGCGAAAGGGGATGAGGATCGGGCCAGCCTCGTTTGTCTTTGCGAAGGAGTGCCGCCGGACGGGAGCGAGTGCGTATGCAGGGATATGTCCAGGTGTATACCGGTGACGGCAAGGGCAAGACCACCGCGGCCCTGGGACTGGCCCTACGGGCCGCCGGGGCGGGGCTGCGCGTCTACATCGGCCAGTTCATCAAGAATGCCGACTACAGCGAGCTGCGCATCCTGCGCCGTCTGGCCGAGGCCATCACCATCGAGCAGTACGGCCTGGGCTGCATGCTCATCCACGCTCCCACGGCGGCGGACATCGACGCCGCCCGCCGCGGCCTGGCCGCTATCGACGCGGCCCTGACCGCAGGCACCTTCGACCTGGTCATCGCCGACGAGATCAACGTGGCCTGCGCCTTGGGTCTGCTGGACGAGCAGGACCTGCTCGGGCTGATGGCGCGGCGGCCGCCGGCGGTGGAGCTGGTGCTGACCGGCCGGGGCGCGCCGGCCCCGGTTCTCGACCGCGCCGACTTGGTCACCGAGATGCGCTCGGTCAAACATTATTATGAGCGGGGCGTGCCCGCCCGCAGGGGCATCGAAGGGTAAGCTGCGCAGCGGCCAGTTCCGGCCTGTCAGCGCGCCACCGCCGGGAGAGAACCATGACGCAGAAAGCCGCCTGTCTGGCTGTGCTCGGGACCGGGTCGGATGTGGGCAAATCGGTCGTCGTCACCGCCCTGTGCCGGATATTCGCCAACCGGGGGCTGCGGGTGGCGCCGTTCAAGGCCCAGAACATGTCCAACAATTCCGGGGTGACGCCCGAAGGGGCGGAAATGGGCCGGGCCCAGATCGTCCAGGCCGAGGCGGCGCGGGTCGCGCCTCACTGCGACATGAACCCGGTGCTGCTCAAGCCGGTGAGCGACGTCGGCTCCCAGGTGGTGCTGAACGGCGTCGCCTGGATGGACGCCTCCTCGCAGACGTTTTACGGCAAGAAGGAGGTGCTGTTCGCCGAGAGCAAGGCCGCCCTCGACCGGCTGCGTAGCGCCCACGACCTGATCATCCTCGAAGGGGCCGGGTCCTGCGCCGAGGTCAACCTCATGGCCTGCGACATCGTCAACCTCAGGATGGCCGCCTATGCCGAGGCGCCGGTGGTACTGGTGGCCGACATCGACCGGGGCGGCGTCTTCGCGCAGATCGTCGGCACGCTCGCCTGCATCCCGGCCGAGCAGCAGGCGCAGATCCGCGGCTTCGTCGTCAACCGCTTCCGGGGCGATCTCAGCCTCTTTCAGCCCGGAATCGACTGGATCGAGCAGCGCACCGGCAAAAAGGTGTTCGGCGTGCTCCCCTGGTACAAACATTTCCGCATCGAGGCCGAGGACGCGGTGGTGATCGAGAGCCCCCGCCCCTTCCATCCGGCGGCGGACAGCGAACCGGCCATCGCGGTGGTCCGCCTGCCCCACATCTCCAATTTCACCGACTTCGATCCCCTGACCCAGTTGGACGGCTGCCGCCTGGTCTATGTGGAACAGCCGCAGGAACTGGCTCCGTTCCGGGCGGTCATCCTCCCCGGCACCAAGGCCACCTGCGCTGACCTGCACTGGCTGGCCGCCACCGGCTGGCGCGACCGCCTGCTCGGCTACGCGGCTGCCGGCGGCCATCTGCTCGGCATCTGCGGCGGCTATCAGATGCTCGGCACCTGGGTGCGCGATCCCGACGGCATCGAGGGCGAACCCGGCACCACCGCCGGGCTGGGCCTCCTGCCGGTGGAGACCGTACTCAAGGCTCCCAAGACCACCACCCTGACCGATTTCACCTGGGAGGGCATCGCCGGCAGGGGCTACGAGATCCACATGGGGCGGACCGACCCGCCCAGGGAACAAAGTCTGGTGGCGGTGCACGCCCGGAACGGGGAGGCCTGCGCCGACCATGACGGCTGCCTCGGCGAAGACGGCCGGGTGATGGGCACCTACATGCACGGCCTGTTCGACAGCCCGGCCATCACCCGCCGCTGGCTGGCCAGCACCGGTTTGGGCGCAATCGAGGTCGACCGGCTGCACGGCCCGACGGCCCGCGATCAGGCCTACGAACAACTGGCGGCGCATGCCCTGGCCCATATCGACATCGAGGCGCTGACGGCGCTGTTGCCGGCCTCCCTGCGGGAGCGGCTGCGATGAGGGCCGGCGTTGCGGCATGCCGCCGGCCGAGGACGATTCTTTTTCCGGAGCGGTCATGATCGAGGGACACGGGGGCAACATCTTTGGCCTGGCCGAGCAGTTGGGCTGCCGGCCGGAAGAAATCGTCGACATGAGCAGCAACATCAATCCGCTCGGCGCCCTGCCCGGATTGATCGAGCATCTCGGGGCGCGGCTGGACCTGATCCGGGTGCTGCCCGAGGCCGATGGCCGCTCGGCGGCCCGGGCCGTGGCCGCCCTGCTCGGCGTGGCCGCGGAACGGGTGCTGGCCGGGGGCGGCACCACCCAGTTCATCTACGCCGCCTGCGCGGCCCTGGCAACCCGGAAGGCGCTGGTCGTCGGCCCCACCTATGCCGACTATGCCGACGGCTGCCGGGTCTGCGGCATCGAACCCGATTTTTTCCTGACCAGGGCGGAGCAGGCCTTCGCCCTGGACAGCGAACAACTGGCCACGGTCCTGCCCGGCTACGACACGGTCTTTCTCTGCAATCCCAACAATCCCACCGGCCATCTCGTCGACCACCAGGTCCTGCTCGACCTCTGCGCCCGCCATCCCCGCATCCGTTTTATCGTGGATGAATCCTACCTGCCCTTTGCCCCGGCGGACCACAGCCAGAGCATGAGCGGCTGCGGCCTGGACAACGTGGTCGTGCTCTGGTCGGTGTCCAAGATTTTCGGCATGCCGGGGCTGCGCGCCGGGTTTCTGGTGGCCAACGAACAGGTGCTCGACCGGTTCCGCCGCCTGATGCCGCCCTGGTGCGTCAACAGTCTGGCCCTGGAGGCGGTCCGTTTCCTCGGCGCCAACCAAGAGGCGGCGGCAACCTTCATCGCCCGCACCCGCGCCTACCTGGCCGAGGAGGGGCGGCTCTTCCGGCAGCGGCTGCGGACCGATAGGTTGATCCTCTATCCGAGCGCCACCTCCTATGTGCTCATCGGCCTGCCTGCGGATCGCACCGCCGACATCGTGTGCAGCGCCCTGGCCGCCAAGCGGTTTCTCATTCGCAACTGCGCCAACTTCCACGGTCTCGGCCAGGGGTATGTCCGCATCGCCCTCAAGGATGCGGCCACCAACGAGGCGGTCGTCCGCCCTTTGCGAACCGCGGTCGGAGCTGAGGACTGAGCGCGTCATGACCTCTGCCGATCTCTTGTCCTGGCTGACCATTCCGGCGGCCTTCGCCCTCGATGCCGCCCTCGGCGACCCGCGCCGGCTGCCCCACCCGGTGCGCTGGATGGGCTGGACCATCGGCAGGGCGGAACCGCTGTTCCGCCGGTGGCTCGCCAACGAACGGCTGGCCGGCCTCTTGTTCGCGCTTAGTCTGATTGTCGGGTGGTGGGGAGTGGCCGCCCTGGTCACCGGGCTGGGCTGGCGGCTGCATGGCGCGGTCGGCTTCGCGGTCGAGACCGTGCTGCTCTTCTACTGCCTGTCCGCCCGCTCCCTTGGCCAGGCGGCCATGGAGATCCACCGGTCGCTGAGTGCCGGCGAGGTCGATCTGGCCCGCTCCCAGGTGGCGATGATCGTCGGCCGGGACGTGGAGCGGTATCAGGCCGACGATATCGCCCGGGCCACGGTGGAGACCGTGGCCGAGAACGTGGTCGACGGCGTGCTGGCGCCGCTTTTTTTCGCGGCCATCGGCGGGGCGCCGCTCGCCGTGGCCTACAAGATGGTCAACACCCTGGATTCGATGGTGGGCTACAAGAATCCGCGCTACCTGCTCTTCGGCCGGGCCGCGGCCCGGATCGACGACGGCGTCAATTTCGTGCCGGCGCGGCTGTCCCCGCTGCTGATCGGGCTGGCCGCCTGGCTGACGCCCGGTCTCGCCGCCCGCCGCGCCCTGACCACGGCCTGGCGCGAGGGTGCGCATCACGCCAGCCCCAACGCCGGCTATCCCGAGGCCGCCTTTGCCGGGGCCCTGGGCGTCTGTCTCAACGGCCCGAATTACTATCACGGCGTCCTGGTGGACAAACCCCACATCGGCGTCGGTCTGGGCACGGTCGGCATGGCCCACATCCCGCTCGCCTGCCGTCTCATGACCCGCACCGCCCTGCTCGGCTGCCTCCTGGCCTGGCTGGCCTCATACTGACTCGTCCCCGTCGCCGGCGGCCTGCTGGTCGCGGGGGGCGGCGGGCAGGGTGATGGTGAAGGTCGAGCCCTTGCCCGGCGTGCTCTCCACCTCCACCGTGCCCTGGTGGACATGGGCGATGTGCTTGACAATGGCCAGACCCAGGCCGGTGCCGCCCTGGTCGCGGCTGCGCGCCTTGTCGCAGCGGTAGAACCGTTCGAACAGCCGGGGCAGGTGTTCCCTGGCGATGCCGGGACCGTTGTCGATCACGCTGAGATGCACCTTCCGCTCCCCTTCCATGGTGGCGCTTTCCTGGCAGCGCAGGGTGACCACCGAGCCGTGGGGGCTGTAGGCGATGGCGTTTTTGAGCAGATTGATCACCGCCTGTTCCAGCAGCGGCTGATTCATGGGCGCCACCACCTCCTCGTCGCATTCCACCTCCAGGATAACGTCCTTTTCGTCGGCCAGCACGGCGCAGGTCTGGAGCGCGCTCTCCAGCACCGGCCCCACCTCGCCCGGCCTGAGGTCGATCTCCTCCTTGCGTTCCCGGTCCTCGATCCGGGAGAGCGTGAGCAGGTCGTCGACGATGGCATCCAGGCGGTCGGCCTGGCGGATGACGATGCCGAGGAAGCGGCGGGCGTTGTCGGTATCGTCGAGCGCGCCGTCGAGCAGGGTTTCGACATAGCCCTTGATCGCGGTGATCGGCGTCTTCAGTTCGTGGGAGACATTGGCGACAAAATCCTGGCGAATGGTCTCCAGCCGGTTGAGTTTGGTCAGGTCGTTCATCACCAGGAGGACGCCCATGTTGCGGCTGTCCTCGTCGCGCAGGGGCACGGCATGGACCTGGAGGATGATCGGATCGGTGCCGTTGAACAGGGTGACCTTCTGGTCCTGCGGCAGATTGTGGCTTAAGGTGAAATCAATCATCTCCAGCAGATAAGCATTGCGGACCACGCCTTCCACCGCCTTGCCCTTGACCACTTCCGACGGCAGGGTGAACAGCGCCGCCGCGGCCTGGTTCATGCGGATGATTTTTTTGTCGGCATCGATGGCCACCACCGAATCGGCCATGCTGGAGAAGACCGCCTCCAACTCGTTGCGCTGCTGGATGATGATGCGGATGCGGCGGTTGATCTGCTCGGCCATCTGGTTGATCGAGGCGGCCAGGCCGGCCATCTCCGCCGACATGTGCTCGCTGTCGATCCTGACCAACTGGTCGATGCGGCCCTTGGTCAGCTGCTCGGCGCCCCGCTTCATCTCCTCCAGGGGCCGGCTGATCCTGCGGGCGGAGTAGAGGGACAAGAGACCGGCCAGCACGGCCACGAGCAGGCCGATGCCGGCCATCTTCTTGTGCAGCAGGGCCAGCATGTCCTCCACCGGCGTCACCGCGATGGCGAGGCGCAAGGCGCCCTGGTGCCGGTCGTCACCGAGTTTGACCGGAATGGCGGCGTAGAGCATGGTTTCGCCGAGCGTCCGGCTGTGACGCAGGGAATAGCCGATCTCCCCGGCCAGGGCCGGTGCCACCTCGGGCCGCTTGCCGTGGTTGTCCATGAGGGTGTGGTCCTCGTTGGAATCGGCCAGCACCAGGCCGCTGCCGTCGATCACCGTGATCCGGGTCGCCGCCCGCCGGCCGGTCTGGCGGACGAAATCCTGGAAGGGCTGGTCTTCGCCGCTGCTGAGGGCGGTGATGGTGGGCTCGATCAACAGCGCCCGTTCCCGGATCTCCTCCTTGAGGCGGTCGATATAGAAGGAACGGCCGGTGGTGGAGGCCAGCCACACGACCACCAGCATGGAAGCGAAGGTGATGCCGATGCAGACCGGAAAGATCTGCCAGAAAAGACGGATGTTGCGCATGGGGTGCTCTCTCGGGAATCGGTGTCACGCCGGCGTCCCGCGGCGGGACGGGCGCGGAGGCCTTCGGGGGGAGCGGACCGGCGGCTATTCCCGGATCCGGTAGCCGATGCCCCGCACCGTTTCGATGCAGGAACCGGCGGCCCCGAGTTTCTTGCGTAGGCCGAAGATCTGCACGTCCACGGCCCGGGGGGTGATGCTGTAGTCGTAGCCCCGGATCTGGTCGATGATCTGCTGCCGGGAGAAGACCCAGCCGGGCCGGCCGGCGAGCAGTTCCAGGATGGTGAACTCGGAGGCGGTGAGGTGGATTTCGCGGCCGTCCACCCGCACCTCGTGCCGGCCGGGATGGATTTCCATGCCGTGGCGGCTGATGACGACGGCTTCGCTCACCGGCTCGCCGCCGGGTTCCGGCGTCCGCCGCAGGGCCGCCTCGATCCGGGCGATCAGCACTCTAGGGCTGAAGGGCTTGGTGACGTAGTCGTCGGCGCCGCACTCCAGACCGGCCACGATGTCGTCTTCCTCGCTCTTGGCGGTCAGCATGATGATCGGCAGGGCGCGGGTGGCCTCCTGGCTGCGCACCGCCCGGCAGACCTCGCCGCCGTCCTTGCCCGGCAGCATCAGGTCGAGCACCATGGCGTCGACCGGTTCCTTGGCGAGCAGGTGCAGGGCTTCCTCGCCGCTGTCGGCGCAGGTGACGTTGAACCCGGATTTGATGAGATTGTAGCTGACAAGCTGTTGGATGTCGGTGTCGTCCTCGACAACCAGGATGCTCGGTTTCCTCACTTTTTTCTCCCGCTGTGATGCCTGCATGCTGTTTCGGGTACTGTGATGCACCCCCTCCCTGGTTGCAAGGGAAAAGAAAAAAGCTAACGCGATCCTAACTGGTTTCTAATCGGGCGATAACGCGGAGACGGTACGTAAGCATGGTGTGCATCATACACCAACCCAACGAATCGGAGACATACCGTGGCCAAACATATGCATTTCCACCGCGAGATCGATGAATTGAAGAAGACGATCCTCACGATGGGCACCTTGGTGGAAGACCGTTTGCGGCGGGCCTGCGCCCTTTTGGAAACCAGGAATCAGGAGCAGGCCCAGGCGATCATGACCGCGGACTGGGAGATCGACGACATGGAAATCCGGGTCGAGGAGGAGTGCCTGAAAATCCTCGCCCTGCATCAGCCGGTGGCCCGCGACCTGCGCCTGATCGTCTCGATCATCAAGATCAACAACGAACTGGAGCGGATCGCCGACATCGCGGTCAACATCGCCAAACGGGTCCTCACCATCACTGCGGCCAAAACCGCCGATTTCTCCATGGGGCTCGACTACCAGCCCATGGCCGCCAAGGTGATGGAGATGGTCAAGGCCAGCCTGGACGCCCTGGTCACCGAGGATGCGGCCCTGGCCCGCACCATTTTCCTCATGGACGACGAGGTCAACAGCCTGCGCGACACCGCCTACAAAACGGTGATCGAGGAGATCGGCCGCCGCCCCGACAGCGCCGCCTCGCTGGTCAACGTCTACCTCATCGCCCGCCATCTCGAACGGATCGGCGACCGGGCGATCAACATCGCCGAGGAGGTCATCTACCTGGTGGAGGGCGAAATCGTCCGCAGCAGCGAGGACCCGGTCTGACCCTTGTCCCGACCGGGAAGAACGCTCCGCCCTTCTTCCCGGTCCTGATGCGCCGCGTTCACGACATGTGGTTGCCCAGGCAGGCCCCGGTTTCCAGGGCGGCCCTGATCCAGGGGTGATCGAGCGGCACCACCTTGCGCTTGCCGACCACCTCGGCCAACTCCACCAGTTCCGTTGACTCCCCCTTGACCGCCACCATGCAGCCGTAGCGCTGATCGTCGATGGCGGCGACGCAGGCCGAACCCAGGCGGGTGGCGAGGATGCGGTCGGCCGCGGTGGGCGTGCCGCCCCGCTGGAGATGGCCGAGGATGGTCACCCGGCTCTCCAGGCCGGTGAGCTGCTCCAACTGCGCCGACAGCCGCAGGGTATTGCTGGTGTGATTGGCCTGGAAGGCCTCCAGGGCGGCCACGGCCTTTTTCTGTTTTTTCTCGTCATCGGCCGTCTGTTTCCTCGCCTTGAGCCGGGCCAGCTCCCTGGCGTCCTCGATGGCCAGCGCTCCCTCGGAAACGGCGACGATGCTGAAATTCTTGCCCCGGTGCCGGCGTCTGCGGATGGCGTCGGCCACCTGGTGAACGTCGTAGGGGATCTCGGGGATGAGGATGACGTCGGCGCCGCTGGCCAGCCCGGCGCCCAGGCCGAGCCAGCCGGTGTTGTGCCCCATGATCTCGACCACGATGATCCGGTGATGGCTGTGGGCGGTGGAGTGGAGGCGGTCGATGGCGTCGGTGGCGATCGACAGGGCGGTGTCGAAGCCGAAGGTGATGTCGGTCATGGCGACATCGTTGTCGATGGTCTTGGGCAGGGTGATCACGTTCACCCCGGACTGGGCCAGGCGATAGGCGTTCTTCTGGGTGCCGCCGCCGCCGATGCACACCAGGACCTCGAGGTTGTGGCGATGGCAGTTGTCGATCATCACCTCAGTCATGTCCTGGACCTTCGAGCCGACCGGCATTTTGTGCGGCTTGTCGCGGCTGGTGCCGAGGATGGTGCCGCCCAGGGTGAGGATGCCGGAAAGGATTTCCCCCTCCAGGTGCACGCTTCGGTTTTCCATCAGGCCGCGGAAGCCGTCGCGGAAGCCGATCACCTGCATGTTGTACGCATTGAGCGCGCTCTTGCCGATGGCCCGGATGGCTGCATTGAGGCCGGGGCTGTCACCGCCCGCGGTCAGCACGCCGATACACTTTCCCATGGATTCTCTCCGTCATTCGGTCAGGCCGGGGGATAGCCCATCCCCCGGAAACGTTCGCGGAACAAGGCGGCCGGACGGCAGCGCCTTTCCGCGGATGTCCAGGCGGCACCGTGCTCGCCCGTTTGCGCCGGTCAGCCGGGAACTCTGCGACCATGCTCTTTTTAACAGGTGTGCCGCATGGAGCGCAAGAATCCTAACGGAAATCTAACCGTGGCCAAATCCGGCTTTAATAAAGCGTCGATAGGGTTCCGTGCAACGCAATGAGGCCATTCGCCCCTCCATCGACGGTACCCATATGTCTTCAGCCCCGCTCATCACCCTGGTCCTGATCCTGTCCTCGCTGGCCTACTGGCTGGGGCGCCGGCGTGCCTTTGCGCTCGCGCGCCGGCCGTCGGCCGGGAAGCTGCATTCCCGGCCCGGCTACTACGGCGTGCTGACCGGACTGTGGTGCGGGCTGCCGGCCCTGGTCATCGTGGCCGTCTGGCAGATGGCCGCCGATCCGCTGCTCACCCGGATGGCCATGGACGGGGTTGCCGCGGCCAAGGGGGTGGTCAACCCGGACCAGATCAACCTGCTGGTCAACGACATGCGCAACCTGGTGGCCGGCAATGTGGTGGCCCACGAGGTCGATCCCCTGATCCAGGCCGCCGCCGACCGGTATCTCGGCCTGCAGCGGATCAGCAACCTGGCCCTGGCGACCGCGGCCCTGACTGCGGCCCTGGTCGGCGCCTATCTGATCCTGGCCCGGATCCGTCCGGCGCTGCGGGCCCGCAACCAGGTCGAGCGCGTCATCGAGATCATCCTCACCCTCTGCTCCACCTTCGCCGTGTTCATCACCATCGGCATCGTGCTCTCGGTCCTGTTCGAGTCGATTCGCTTTTTCCAGCAGATCCCCCTGGCCGATTTCCTCTTCGGCCTCAAGTGGAGCCCGCAGATGGCCATCCGGGCCGATCAGGCGGGCAGCTCCGGCAGTTTCGGGGCGATACCGGTGCTCACCGGCACCTTTCTCATCTCCGGCATCGCCATGGCCATTGCCGTGCCCTTCGGCCTGATGTCGGCCATCTACCTTTCCGAATATGCCGGGTCCACATTCCGGGCCACGGTCAAGCCGCTTCTGGAGATCCTGGCCGGGGTGCCCACCGTGGTCTACGGGTTTTTCGCCGCTCTGGTGGTGGCGCCGGCCATCCGGGACCTGGGCGCCCTGACCGGCCTGCCGGTGGCCTCGGAAAGCGCCCTGGCCGCAGGACTGGTGATGGGGATCATGATCATCCCCTTTGTCTCCTCGCTCTCCGACGACGTCATCAACGCCGTGCCCCAATCCCTGCGCGACGGCTCCTACGGCCTGGGGGCCACCAAGAGCGAGACCATCAAGCTGGTCATCCTGCCCGCCGCCCTGCCCGGCATCGTCGGCTCGATCCTGCTGGCGGTTTCGCGGGCCATCGGCGAGACCATGATCGTGGTCATGGCCGCCGGCCTGGCCGCCAATCTCACCTTCAACCCCCTTCAGGCGGTGACCACGGTGACCGTGCAGATCGTCACCCTCCTGGTCGGCGACCAGGAGTTCGACAGCCCCAAGACGCTGGCGGCCTTTGCCCTGGGCATGCTGCTGTTCGTCGTCACCCTGGCGCTCAATGTCATCGCCCTCTACGTGGTGCGCAAATACCGTGAAGAATATGAATGAGGAACAAGGCGGCCGGATGAGCGAGGCGCGGCCCATGAGCACCATGGCCCGGGTCAATGTCGGCTTGGCGGCCCGCTACCGCAAGGAGCGGCGCTTCAAGTTCTTCGGGCTCGCGGCCATCGTCGCCAGCCTGATGTTCCTGGCCCTGCTGCTCGCTTCGATCACGGCCAAGGGATACACGGCCTTCCGGCAGACGGAGATCCTGCTCGACATCCATCTCGATCCGGCGGTGCTCGACGTCAACAACCTGGCCACCGCCAACTACGCCGCCCTGGTACGGGATTCGGTCCAGACCCTTTTCCCCCGGGTGGAGAACCGCCAGGACAAGCGGATCGTGGCCAAGCTGGCCAGCACCGGTGCCGCCTACCAGGTGCAGGATATGGTGATGAACAAACCGGAGCTGATCGGCTCGGTCAAGTCGGTCTGGGTCCTGGCCGACGACGAGGTCGATATGTTCATCAAGGGGCACATCCCCCGCAACGTGCCCGAGAGCGAGCGGCGGATCAGCGACCAGCAGGCGGCCTGGATCGATCAGTTGACCGCCGCCGGCCGATTGCAGCTCGCCTTCAATACGACCTTCTTCCAGGCGGGCGATTCCCGCGAGCCCGAGCTGGCGGGCATCCGGGGCGCGGCCATGGGTTCCTTCTTTACCCTGGTCGTCACCCTGGTGCTCAGCTTCCCCATCGGCGTGGCCGCGGCGGTCTACCTGGAGGAGTTCGCGCCCAAGAACCGCTGGACCGACCTGATCGAGGTCAACATCAACAACCTGGCCGCTATCCCGTCGATCGTCTTCGGCCTGCTCGGGCTGGCCGTGTTCCTCAACTTCATGAACCTGCCGCGCTCGGCCTCCCTGGTCGGCGGGCTGGTGCTGACCCTGATGACCCTGCCGACCATCATCATCGCCAGCCGGGCCTCGCTGAAATCGGTGCCGCCCTCCATCCGCGAAGCTGCCCTGGGGGTCGGTGCCTCGCAGGTGCAGACCATCGTCCACCATGTCCTGCCGCTGGCCATGCCCGGCATGATGACCGGGGCCATCATCGGCATGGCCAGGGCCCTGGGCGAGACGGCGCCGCTGCTGATGATCGGCATGGTGGCCTTCATCGTCGATGTCCCGCACGGTTTCAGCGACCCCGCCACGGTGCTGCCGGTGCAGATCTATCTCTGGGCCGACAGCCCGGAACGAGCCTTTGTCGAACGGACCTCGGCGGCCATCATGGTGCTGCTCCTCCTGTTGCTGGCCATGAATGCCGCCGCGGTCTTTCTTCGCAACAAGTTCGAGCGCCGCTGGTAATCCAATCGGAACGGTTTGCTAACGGAAATCAAACAGAGCGGTTGTACCGTTCTGCCCATCAACCCCTACAGATTCATTTTTCAGGAGAGTCCCCATGCAGAAAATTGCACGTACCCTGGCCGCCGCCGCCCTGTTCGCCGGTTCGGCCGCCTCTGTCCAGGCCGCTGACGGCCGCGATTACATCTCGATCGTCGGCTCGTCCACGGTGTACCCCTTCTCCACCGCCGTGGCCGAACAGTTCGGCAAGACCACCAAGTTCAAGACGCCGAAGATCGAATCCACCGGTACCGGCGGCGGGTTCAAACTGTTCTGCGCCGGCGCCGGCGTCGACACCCCGGACATCGCCAATGCCTCCCGCGCGATCAAGAAGTCGGAAATCGAGACCTGCGCCAAGAACGGCGTGACCCAGATCGTCGAGATCAAGGTGGGGTACGACGGCATCGTCCTGGCCAACAGCAAGAAGGCCGAGCAGATGCAGCTCAGCCGCAAGGATATTTTCCTGGCGCTGGCCAAGGAAGTGCCCAGCCCCGAGGGCGGCGACCAACTGGTGGCCAACCCCTACAAGACCTGGAAGGACGTGAACCCCACCCTGCCCGCCGAGAAGATCGAGGTGCTGGGGCCGCCGCCCACCTCGGGCACCCGCGACGCCTTTGTCGAGATGGTCATGGACCATGGCTGCGAGGAATTCGCCGCGATCAAGGCGCTGAAATCGACCGACGAGAAAAAATTCAAGGCCGTGTGCCAGACCGTGCGTGAAGACGGCGCCTATATCGAGGCCGGCGAAAACGACAACCTGATCGTGCAGAAACTCGAGGCCAATCCCAAGAGTCTAGGCATTTTCGGCTTCAGCTTCCTCGATCAGAATGCCGACAAGATCCAGGGCTCGGCCATCGACGGCAAGGCGCCGGATTTCGAGGCCATTGCCGAGGGCAAGTATCCGGTGTCCCGGCCGCTGTTCATCTATGTCAAGAAGGACCATGTCGGCAAGATTCCGGGCATCGCCGAATTCCTGGCCGAGTTCACCAGCGACCGGGCCTGGGGCGAGCAGGGCTATCTGGCCGAAAAGGGCCTGATCCCCATGCCGAAAGACGAGCAGAAGGCCGTGGCGGCCGACGCCAAGGCATTGAAGGCCCTCAGCGGCAAAGAGTAAGGCTTCGGCCTGGGGCGCGGGGGCCGTTATGGGTGAGCCGGCAATGGACGAGTACGGCCAACGGCACGCGCCGGGCAGCGAGGTTCGGACCCCACCGGGCGGCATGGCGTCGCCCGGTGGGATTCGCCCGCTCTTCGACCGAATGCGCGACAGAGGCAAGAAGCGTTTTCGGCTGCACGGCGGGAACGGTATTCCAGCGGAGGTGGATGAACAATGGCTGCGGTTTTGGATACAGTCGTGGACATGCGTGACGTGGTGATGGAAAAGAACGAGGCGGACGCCGTGGCGGCCAAGGCCCGCAAGGTGGACCGCGACGAGCGCCGGACCGTGGGCCTGCCCTTTGTCGAGGAGCCCCGGATGATCTGCCGGGAGGTCAACGTCTATTACGGCGACAAGCATGCCATCAGAAACGTCAGCATCGATGTCGGCAAGAACGAGGTGCTGGCCATGATCGGCCCCTCGGGCTGCGGCAAGTCGACCTTTCTGCGCTGCCTCAACCGGATGAACGACACCGTGGCCGGCTGCCGGGTCACCGGTGAAATCTTCCTGGACGACCTCAACATCTACGACCGCAAGGTGGATGTGGTGCCGTTGCGCGCCCAGGTGGGCATGGTCTTCCAGAAGCCCAATCCCTTTCCCAAATCAATCTTCGACAACGTCGCCTACGGACCGAAGATCCACGGCCTGGTCAACAGCAAGTCCGAGCTGCAGGACATTGTCGAGAGTTCGCTGAAAAAGGCCGGCCTGTGGAACGAGGTCAGCGACCGCCTCGACCAGCCCGGCACCGGGTTGTCCGGCGGTCAGCAGCAGCGGCTCTGCATCGCCCGGGCGATCGCCGTGCGGCCCGAGGTCATCCTCATGGACGAACCCTGCTCGGCGCTCGACCCCATCGCCACCGCCACGGTGGAGGACCTGATCACCGAACTCAAGGAGCAGTACACCATCGTCATCGTCACCCACAACATGCAGCAGGCGGCGCGGGTTTCCCAGCGCACCGCCTACTTCCACCTGGGCGATCTGGTCGAGGTCGGCTCCACCGACCGCATTTTCACCAATCCCCGCCACCAGTTGACCGAGGATTACATCACCGGCCGCTTCGGCTGATCCGCCGGCCGGTTTCCAGGGCATAATGGCGGCCGCGCGCCGCAGGGAGACCGCCGTCGCGGTTTCGCTTCTCCGTGCACGGCCCACGAAACCTGCGCCGTACTTTCCTCCTGCCTGAATCTTATCTTCGTCCGTTGAAAGAGCCTCTGGGGGAGCCTCCGGGGCGATAATGGTCGCGGTGATCGTCATACCGGTCGTGCCATCCGCGATCGCGGCCGGGACCGCCATGCCAGTGGTGTCCGGGCCAATAGCACCCGCCAAGGGCAAGAAGGGCGGCCAGGGCAACGCTCGCTGCGAATATCTTGGTCATTTTGCATTCTCCTTGAGTGTCTGTCGTCCGCATGCATCGGGACGGGGTACCCTGAAGAAAGCATCCGGGGTGCCAAGTGGACGGGAAAGAAGAGGCCGGCAATATGGTCAATGCAATCGAATGGTTGGCCGGTTACGCCCTATTCTTGGGGCGCAAGCGCGGACAGTCGCTGGATAGTTCTTTCCCACACCAATGGAAACAGGCGGGAGCTTGTTGAAAAATACGATGTGAAAGCGGGGCGGTAGAGCGCAGGGCGCGCGCGGATGGCGTCGCCCGGATTGGATACTTGTTGCCCAGGCGTCGGAGAGAACCGGGCGGGGGACATGGCGGCGGCCGGAGAACGTGGCGGGTGCGGCGGAGCCGGGGCCTGCGGTCAGTCGACCCCCAGGAAGGCGAGGATGCCCTTGGCGGCCTGACGGCCCTGCCAGATGGCGGTCACCACCAGGTCGGAGCCGCGCACCATGTCGCCGCCGGCAAAGATTTTGGGATGGCTGGTCTGCATGGGATAGGCTCCCGCCTCGTCGGCCACGACCCGGTCGCGGTCGTTGACGGTCACGCCGTGTTCCCGCAGCCAGGCGGGCGGGTTGGGCCGGAAACCGAAGGCCATCAGCACCACCTCCGCCGTGAGGGTGACCTGGCTGTCGCTGACCACCACCGGCCGCCGCCGGCCGCTCGCATCCGCCTCCCCCAACTCGGTGGTCACCAGTTCCACCCCTTCCGCCCGATGGTCGCCGAGGATGCCGATCGGTTGCCGGTTGAACAGGAAATCCACCCCTTCCTCCCTGGCGTTGACCACTTCCTTCCGCGAGCCGGGCATGTTGGCCTCGTCCCGCCGGTAGACGCAGGTGACGCTGGCCGCGCCCTGGCGGATGGCGGTGCGGCAGCAGTCCATGGCGGTATCGCCGCCACCCAGCACCACCACACGCAGATTCGCCGTGTCGATGAACGGGGCCACACCCTCGTAGCCGCGCTGCTGGCAGACGTTGCCCACCAGGAAAGGGAGGGCGTCGTGCACGCCCGGCAGCTCCTCGCCGGACAGGCCGCCCTTGAGGAACCGGTAGGTGCCCATGCCGAGGAAGACGGCGTCGAATTCCGCAAGGAGCCGCTCCAGGCTGACATCGCGGCCGATTTCGGTGTTGAGGCGGAATTCCACGCCCATGCCGGCAAAGAGCTGCCGCCGCCGGACCAGCACCGATTTCTCCAGCTTGAACTCGGGGATGCCGAAGGTCAGCAAGCCGCCGATTTCCGGGTACCGGTCGAACACCACCGGCCGGACGCCGTTGCGGACGAGCACGTCGGCGCAGCCCAGGCCCGCTGGTCCGGCCCCGACCACCGCCACCCGCTTGCCGCTCCACACGACTCCGGACATGTCCGGCTGCCAGCCCCGGGCCAAGGCCTGCTCGGTGATGTACTGCTCGACGGCGCCGATGGTGACCGCGCCGAAGCCGTCGTTCAAGGTGCAGGCCCCCTCGCACAGCCGGTCCTGCGGGCAGACCCGGCCGCAGACCTCCGGCAGGCTGTTGGTCTGGTGGCACAGCTCCGCCGCGGCCGTCAGATTGCCCTCGGCCATCAGCTTGAGCCAGTTGGGGATCAGGTTGTGCACCGGGCAGCGCCATTCGCAGTATGGATTGCCGCAGGCGATGCAGCGGTGCGCCTGATGCTTGAGGTGAAGTTCAGGGACCGCCTCGTAGATCTCGCGGAAGGCGGTCTTGCGGGTAACCAGGCCGACCTTGGGCGGCAGTTTCCGCTCGACGTCGAGGAATTGAAAGACATTGTCCAGTCGCTTGTCCATGGCGATGCCGTCCGTCACATATTATTCGCCGCGCTGCACGAGCCGGTCGAGCAGGCCGGAGAGGTCGGCTGCCTTGGGTTTGACCAGCCAGAACCTGCCGATATAATCGGGAAAATCGTCCAGGAGCCGCCAGCCCCAATCGCTGTTGGTCTCGCGGCAGAACTCCTCGATCACCTGGTGGAGGTGGTTGCGGTATTCCTCCATGTAGCCGGAATGGATGCGCTGGATCTCCACCAGTTCGTGGTTGTACTGATCGACGAAGCGGTTGTCGGGATCGAGGACATAGGCAAACCCGCCGGTCATGCCGGCGCCGAAGTTGCTGCCCGCCGGGCCGAGCACGGTCACCAGGCCGCCGGTCATGTATTCGCAGCCGTGGTCGCCCACGCCCTCGACCACCGCATGGGCGCCGGAATTGCGCACCGCGAACCGTTCGCCCGCCCGGCCCGAGGCGAACAATTTGCCGCCGGTGGCGCCATAGAGGCAGGTGTTGCCCATGATGCTGGTGGTCTCGCTGCGGAAGGTCGCCAGGTGCGGCGGCCGCAGGACGATCTTGCCGCCGGCCATGCCTTTGCCGACGTAATCGTTGGCATCGCCGTGGAGATGCAGTTCCAGGCCGCCGGCGTTCCAGGCGCCGAAGCTCTGGCCGGCCACGCCGGTGAGCTTGAGCCTGACCGGCGCCTCGGTCATGCCCTGGTTGCCCCAGCGTTTGGCGATCTCGCCGCTCAGCCGGGCGCCGATGGAGCGGTCGCAGTTGGTCAGGGTGTAGGCAAAGGTGCCGCCGCTTTTGGCCTCGATGGCGGGCAGGATATCGCGCACCATCTGCTCGGCCAGCTCGCCGCGGTCAAAGGGCCGGTTGCGGCCGATGACGCAGTGGCGGGGCTTGGTGCGCAGGAGTTCGTCGGTGTGCACCAGCGGCCGCAGGTCGAGGCGCTGCTGCCGGGGCGTGCCGCCGGCGACCGGCTCCAGGAGATCGACCCGGCCCACCAGCTCGGCCAGGCTGCGCACCCCGAGGGCCGCCAGCCATTCCCTGGTCTCTTCGGCCAGGAAGCGGAAGTAGTTGACCACCTTGGCCACGGTGCCCCGGTAGTGGTCGCGGCGGAGGTCGTCGCGCTGGGTGGCCACACCGGTGGCGCAGTTGTTGAGATGGCAGATGCGCAGGTATTTGCAGCCGAGCGCCACCATCGGCGCGGTGCCGAAGCCGAAGCTCTCGGCGCCGAGCATGGCCGCCTTGACCACGTCCAGGCCGGTCTTGAGGCCGCCGTCGGTCTGGAGGCGGATCTTGTCGCGCAGGTCGTTGGCCTGGAGGGTCTGGTGCACCTCGGCCAGCCCCAGTTCCCAGGGCGAGCCGGCGTGGCGGATCGAGGACAGGGGGCTGGCGGCGGTGCCGCCGTCGTAGCCGGACAGGGTGATCAGGTCGGCATAGGCCTTGGCCACCCCGGCGGCGATGGTGCCGACGCCGGGACGGGCAACCAGCTTGACCGAGACCAGGGCCTCGGGATTGACCTGCTTGAGGTCGAAGATGAGCTGGGCCAGGTCCTCGATGGAGTAGATGTCGTGGTGCGGCGGCGGCGAGATCAGGGTGACGCCGGGCACCGAGTAGCGCAGCCGGGCGATCAGGTCGTTGACCTTGCCTCCCGGCAGCTGGCCGCCCTCGCCGGGCTTGGCGCCCTGGGCGATCTTGATCTGCAGGACCTCGGCGTTGACCAGGTAGTGCGGGGTGACGCCGAAGCGGCCCGAGGCGACCTGCTTGATCTTGGACATTTTGATGGTGCCGTAGCGGGCCGGGTCCTCGCCGCCTTCGCCGCTGTTGGAGCGGCCGCCCATGCTGTTCATGGCCTCGGCCAGGGCCTCGTGGGCCTCCGGCGACAGGGCGCCCAGCGACATGGCGGCGGTGTCGAAGCGGGGGGTGATCGCCTCCACCGGCTCGACTTGGTCCAAGGGGATGGGGTGCAGATCGCGGCGCAAGCGCAGCAGGTCGCGCAGGGTGGCCGGTTCGCGTTTGTTGATCAGCTCGGCGCAGGCCCGCCACTGCCGGTAATCGCCGCTGGCGACCGCCGCCTGCAAACCCATCACCACCTCGGGGTTGAAGGCGTGGTACTCCTGGCCGTACATGTACTTGAGCAGCCCGCCCGGTCGGATCGGCTTCTGGCGGCTCACGGCCTCCCTGGCCAGCACCTTCTGGTCCGCCTCGAGGTCGGCGAACCCGGCTCCCCGGATACGGCTGGGCGCGCCGGCAAAGCAGAGGTCGACCACCTCCTCGTCCAGGCCGACGATCTCGAACAACTGGGCGCCGCGATAGGAGGCCACGGTGGCGATGCCCATCTTGGAGAGGATCTTGAGCAGCCCCTTCTTGATGCCGGCGCGGTAATTTTTCAGCGCCCGGTCCGGCGCCAGTTCCACCTCGCCGCCGCGGCAGAGGTCGGCCACCACCGCGTAGCCGAGATAGGGATAGACGGCGGTGGCGCCGAAGCCGATCAGGCAGGCGATCTGGTGGGCGTCGCGGGCCGTGGCCGTGGACACGATGAGGTTGGCGTTGCAGCGCAGCCCGGTCCGGGCAAGATGGTGGTGCACCGCGCCGGTGGCCAGCAGGGCATGGATCGGCAGCAACGGCGGGGCGCAGTCCTGGTCGGTGAGCAGGAGGAGGACGCAGCCGGACCGGACCGCTTCGCCGGCCCGTTGGCAGAGCTGCTCGATGGCTGCACGCAGGCCGAGTTGCGCCGGATCGTAGCCGAGCGACAGGCGGCACAGCCGGTAGCCCCAGCGGTCGAGGTGGAGCAGGGCGCGGTATTTCTCGGAGGACAGCACCGGCGAGGTGAGGATGACCCGGTTGGCATGCTGCTCGGACTCCTCGAAAATCGACTGCTGCTCCGGGCCCATGGTGGTTTCCAGCGACATCACCACCGCCTCGCGCAGGGGGTCGATGGGCGGGTTGGTCACCTGGGCGAACTGCTGGCGGAACGAGTCGGTGAGCGGCCGTTGCTGCCGGGAGAGCACCGCCATGGGGGTGTCGTCGCCCATGGAGCCGGTGGCCTCCTGGCCGGTCGCGGCCAGGGGCCGGAGGATCTGGTCGCGCTCCTCGAAGCTGACCTGATACATCTTCATGGCCATCTTCAACGGTTCGCCCTCCAGTTCCCTGGTGGCGCGGTCCTGGGTCAGGGTGCCCTCCAGCCGCAGGGTGTTGTCCTTGAGCCACTGCTTGTACGGATGGCGGCGCTTGAGTGCGTCGTCGATTTCGGCGGTGTGGCGCAGGGTGCCGGTGGCGGTGTCGACCGAGAGCATCTGGCCGGGGCCAAGGCGGCCCTTGGCCACCACCTCGCCGTCGTCGTAGCGGCGAACGCCGACCTCCGAGGCCACGGTGAGGATGTCGTCCCTGGTCAGTACCCAGCGCGAGGGGCGCAGGCCGTTGCGGTCCAGGGCGCAAACCGCGTGGCGGCCGTCGGAGAGCACCAGCCCGGCCGGACCGTCCCAGGCCTCGGTGTGCATGGAGTTGAACTCGTAGAAGGCGCGGAGATCGGCGTCCAGATGTTCGACGTTCTGCCAGGCCGGCGGGATGAGCATGCGGATGGCCCGGTGGAGGTCCATGCCGCCGGCCACCAGGACCTCCAGCATGTTGTCCAGGCTGGAGGAATCCGAGCCGGTCCGGTTGACCAAGGGGGCGATGGCCTCGATGTCCGGCAGCAGCGGGGTCTTGAATTTGCCGGTGCGGGCGTCGGCCCAGTTGCGGTTGCCGGTGATGGTGTTGATCTCGCCGTTGTGGGCAAGGAGGCGGAACGGATGCGCCAGGGGCCAGCGGGGCATGGTGTTGGTGGAGAACCGCTGATGGAAGACGCAGATCGCGCTGGCCAACTCCGGGTCGGCCAGGTCGGGGAAGAAACCGGGCAGATCGGCGGGCATCATCAGCCCCTTGTAGACGATCACCCCTTCGCTGAGGCTGGCCACGTAGAAATCGGGATCGTCGGCCAGCCGTTTTTCCGCCCGGCGGCGGGCAATGAACAGCCTCGCGGTCAACTGCTCGCGGCTTAAGCCGTCGCAATTGACGAAGACCTGGAAAAACAGGGGTAAGGAGGCCAGGGCAATGGGGCCGAGGCAGCCCGGATCGGTCGGCACCTGTCGCCAGCCCGCCACCTGCAGGCCCTGGCCGGCCAGTTCCTCGGCGAGGATGCGTTGCGCGGTTTCGGCCTGGCCTTGCTCGCGGCCGAGCATGAGCATGCCGACGCCGTAGAGCGGGGTGAGTTCGCCGGCGCCGTGCTCGCGGGCCAGCCTGCGGAGGAAGCGGTCCGGTTTCTGCAGGAGCAGGCCGCAGCCGTCGCCGGTGCGGCCGTCGGCGGAGATCCCGCCGCGGTGGGTCATGCAGGTCAGGGCCTCGATCCCGGTCCGGACCAGATGATGGCTGGCCTCGCCCTTGATGTGGGCGATCAGACCGAAGCCGCAGCTGTCCCTGTATTCGTTGAGGTCGTAGAGTCCACGCATGGCAACATGTCCCGCCGTTGAAGAACCATGAAGGATGTTAAGCACCGGCGGCCGGATTGCGCAACAGGAATCGTTCTCGCCGGCGGCCCGGTTTTCGCCGCGCCCGTTTCTTCTGTTGACAGGCTGTCCCTGTCTTATATTGTGTACACCTGCATCCAAGATATTGCCGCTGAACGATTTCTGCCCCTGAAACGGTGGGCGGCCGCGCCGCCGCCATCGAACATTTTTCGCCTCTCCGACGATCCATGCACATCGCCACCACCCACCGCAATACCGATTTCGACGGCCTGGCGTCCATCGTGGCCGCCACCCTGCTGTATCCGGGCGCCGTCGCCGTGTGCCCGAAAAACGTCAATCCCAATGTCCACCGCTTCCTCTCCCTTCACAAGACCTCCATCGACATCATCCTGGCCGGCGAGGTCGACCCGGATGCCGTCACCCGGCTGATCGTGGCCGACACCAACCAGTGGCGGCGGCTCGACCGGGTCGACTGCCTCAAGGGGCGGGAGGGCGTCGAGGTGCTGCTCTGGGACCACCACATGGGTATCGGCGACATCAATCCGCACTGGCAGTGCGTGGAGAAGATCGGCGCCACCATCACCCTGTTGGTGCGCGAGATCAGGGAGCGGGGCCTTGCACTCACCCCCCTGCAGGCAACCCTGTTCCTGCTCGGCCTGTACGAGGACACCGGCCAGCTGACCTTCAGCTCCACCACCCCGGAGGATGCCCGCGCGGCCGCCTTTCTCCTGGAGCAGGGCGCGGATTTGACCATCGCCGTCGATTTCCTCAACATGGCCTATGGCGAGGTGCAGAAAAAGGTGCTGTTCCGCCTGATGCGCGACGCCGAGCAGCACGACATCAAGGGCAAGCGGGTGGGCATCGGCGTGGTGCATATCAGCAAGCACGTCGAACTGGCCATGGTGGTGCAGCTCTACGGCAAGATCGTCAACGCCGACGCGGTGTTCGTGGTCTTTGTCAACGAGGGCGGCGGTTATTTCATCATCGGCCGCAGCTCGACGCCGGAGATCGACGTCAACAGCGTGTTGCAGCGGTTCGGTGGCGGCGGCCATCCGGGAGCGGGATCGGCGACCATGGCCGACACCGCGATGGCCCCCGGCGAGATCCGGCAGAAGATCATCGCCGCCCTGCACGAGGTGCAGCGGGGCACGGTCCTGGTGGCGGACATGATGTCCTTTCCGGTGACCACGGTGCCGTCCGATACCCCCATGCACCAGGTCAGGCGCATTATGGAGGAGGAAAAAATCCGCGGGCTGGTGATCGAGGATGAGGAATGCCTGCGCGGCATCGTCGTGCTGTGGGATCTGAAGAAACTGCGGCTGAAGAAGCAGTGGAGCAGCCCGGTCAAGGCCTTCATGAACCGCGAGGTGACGACCATCGCCCCCGACGCCCTGGCCAGCGAGGCGGCGGAGACGATGGTGCAGAAGAACATCGGCCACCTGCCGGTGGTGCAGGGGGAGAAGGTGATCGGCATCATCACCCGCACCGACATCATCAACTATCTGTACGGCATGCTGCCGGCCTAGCCGGTGCGGGCGGGGGAAGGGCGCGGCGGTCCCGGCGATCAGCCCGGAGGCCAGGCCATGTGGCGGCCGCCGAGGATGTGCATGTGCAGGTGAAAGACGGTCTGCCCGGCCTGGGCACCGTTGTTGAACACGACCCGGTAGTGCGGCACGCCCTCCTTGAGGGCGATCTCGTTGCCCACCCGCATCAGCTTGCCCACCATCCGTTCGTCCTCCTCGGCCACCGCCGAGGGACCGCTGAGGTGTTTTTTCGGGATCACCAGAAAATGGACCGGGGCCTGGGGGGCGATGTCGCGGAAGGCCAAGACGTCGTCGTCCTCGTAGAGCTTGCTGGCCGGGATCTCGCCGCGGACGATCTTGCAGAACAGACAGTTGTCGGACATGGGGACCTCTCGTGTGGGTGGCAGGGGGCCTGCTACCGCCGGGCGCCGACCCGCGGCAGCATCTGAAAGACCAGGGCGTTGTCGACGCCCGCAATGCTGACCGGCTCCATGGCGATGGGAATCGACCGGGCGCCGACCTTGAGGTTGATTGTTTCCAGGGCATCGAGATCGACCGCGTATTCCCGGCCGCCGAGAGCGGCGAGCAGGGGCGTCAGCGTGTCCTGGGATGTGCCCGCGTTCTGGGCGGCTTCCGCGAACCGGGGCGTGACGAACAGTTTGCGCTGGACCGGGTCGAACCGGGTCAGCAGGTCGCAGGTCATGGGCAGGCGGACCTCGCCGACCCGAAGCTGGATGTCCTGGCCGGCGATATTGGTGGTGATCACCAGGTTTTTGCCGGAAAGCACGCCGCGCACCGAGATGACGTTGTTGCGGATGACCAGCCGGTCCAGCGATTCGACGGTGATGTCGCCCTGCATCTGCCGGCTCTGCGAGGGGATGTCCAGGGGCAGGGTCTTCTGCAGGGAGGCCAGCACGGTTTCCGCCGGCAGGGTGAGGACGATGTTTTTCCGGCCGCCGTTGTCGGCGCCGATGGCCGGGAAGGCACAGAGGAACAGGCCGCACAGCAGGCAGACGAGGCGCAGGAGTTTTCCGTTCATGTCGGTTCAGCAAGCAGGCAAAGCGGCGGGGACAGGGATCGTGCCCGCCTGCGGATTGATGGTGATCACACCGGCAACCATGGGCCGGGCATCCGGCCGAAAGCGGTGTGACGGCGTTCGCGCGGGCCGGAAGGCATCGGGCCGACCCATCGACAAAAAATACAACAGAATGCTCGATTTTCATCCCCCTGTCAAGCCGGCGGGTACAAAAAAGGCCGCCTGTTGCCCGGCCGTGGTCCGGCCATGACCACCGCACCGGAACAGCCGCCGCGCCTCACGGTGGACCGGGAATGCTGCCTCACCGGCGCACCCCCGGCCCTGGCCGCGGCCATCCGGGCCGAGCTGACCATCGCCAATCCCAAATACCAGGCGGCCAAGCAGTTCGGCCGCTGGCTCGGCAAGAAGCTCAAGCCGCAATTGTTCTTTTATCACGAAAGCGAGGATCGACTCTTCTTCCCGCGCGGTTTCGGCAACCAGGCGGTGCGGCTCTGTCGCCAAATTACGGGACAGTCTCCAGTGATCGATGACCGCCGCCGCCTTTTCCCGGAGATAGATCTCCGGTTCCAGGGGCAGCTGCGGCCCTACCAGGAACAGGCGGTGGCCGCGGTGCTGGCCCATTCCTTTGGCGTGCTCGAGGCGGGCACCGGCTCGGGCAAGACGATCATGGCCCTGGCGGTGATCGCCCGGCGGCGGCAGCCGACCCTGATCGTGGTCCATTCCAAGGAGCTGATGCGCCAGTGGCAGCAGCGCATCGCCCAGTTCCTCGGCATGGAGGCCGGCCTGGCCGGCGACGGCATCCTCGATATCCGGCCGGTGACCGTGGCCATCGTCAACACGGCCAAGAAGCACCTCGACACCTGGCCCGCGCAATTCGGCCAACTGGTGGTCGACGAGTGCCACCGGGTGCCGGCCAGCCTGTTCACCGACGTGGTCTCGGCCTTTGACTGCACCTTCATGCTGGGCCTGTCCGCCACCGCCTTCCGGCGCGAGGACGGCATGACCAGGCTGATCAACATCTACATGGGCGATCGGGTCCATGCCGTCGACAACCGCATGCTGGCGGCCAGCGGCGCGGTGGTCCGGCCGGTGCTGGAGCAGCGGCCGACCGGGTTCACCTATGGCTATCGCGGGGAATATGCCAAGCTGATCAAGGCCCTGGCCGCCAATCTGCCGCGCAACCGCCTGATCGTGGCCGACATCCTCGCTCTGCTCGCGCCCGGCCATCAGGGCACCATCCTGGTGGTGTCGGACCGGGTGGCGCATTGCCTGGCCCTGGCCGAACTGCTGGCCGGACAGGGGATGTCCGCCCCGGTCCTCACCGGCCAGTCGCCGCCTGAGGAACGGACGGGCATTGTCGCCGATGTTCAGTCGGGACGGGTTGTTGTGCTGATCGCCACCGTGCAGTTGATCGGCGAGGGCTTCGACTGTCCCGGTCTGTCCACCCTGGTCCTGGCCACGCCGATCAAGTTCGAGGGCCGGCTCTTGCAGGTGGTGGGGCGGATCATGCGGCCGGCTGAGGGCAAGGAGGCGCGGGTGATCGACTATGTCGACGAGCAGATTCCGGTACTGCGGCGCTCGGCCATCGCCCGGCAGGCGGTGTTTGCGGCGTGGTGAGCGGAATCGGGCGCATTCGGAGTGGATGAATGGCTAACGCAAAAGCTTAGGGGAGCGCCGCTTGCGGCGTGTTCCTTGGATCGAAATGTGAGGCTGTCTAACTGCCGCCACCCTCACGACAAATATAAGGGCATCTTGAAATTTAGTTCAGTAATTCCCGGCAGCCTTTACCGGCTTTTTTTTACAAAGATCATGCTTTCCTGGTGCTTGATTCGATCGGTTTTGCCCCCTGACAGCGCTTCACTCGGCGCTCGATGGCGTTCTTTTGCCATGTTGCCGCCTCTTGGACGCACTTCACCTGTTTGTCGCCAGAAGCATCACCATCCGGTCAATGTTGTACACCAGATTGCGCAAACCGATCTTTGCTCGGGCTCGGGCTATGCCAATCGTGCGCAACAGCAAATTCCCCGCTCTCTGAGCCTGCACACCAAAGACGTGCTCGACGCGCGAACGGATCC
>NZ_JHZB01000034.1:40000-41514 GCF_000621145.1 Desulfobulbus elongatus DSM 2908 | reverse complement strand
TTGACCATCATTCTTCAAGGTGTTAAGATGAGTGTCTCGCCGCTGGAGCGAGAAATGCTTGGCAAAAGTTAGGTTTACGCCTGATGGGCCAGGGTGTTTGATCTTTGAAAACTGAACAGTAAACGAGCGGGCCAAGATTTATTTGGTTTTGAATTGGAACAAGTCCAATCGATTGTGATTGGTCAGGATATTGAACTGGAGAGTTTGATCCTGGCTCAGAACGAACGCTGGCGGCGTGCTTAACACATGCAAGTCGAACGCGAACGGGACTTCGGTCCCAAGTAGAGTGGCGCACGGGTGAGTAACGCGTAGATAACCTGTCTTCATGTCTGGAATAATACGCCGAAAGGGGTACTAATACCGGATATTCTTGTTTTTCATAAGGTTGACAAGAAAAGGTGGCCTCTGCATATGCTACTGCATGAAGAGGGGTCTGCGTACCATTAGCTAGTAGGTGGGGTAAGGGCCTACCTAGGCAACGATGGTTAGCGGGTCTGAGAGGATGATCCGCCACACTGGCACTGGAACACGGGCCAGACTCCTACGGGAGGCAGCAGTGAGGAATATTGCGCAATGGGGGCAACCCTGACGCAGCGACGCCGCGTGAGTGAGGAAGGCCTTCGGGTCGTAAAGCTCTGTCAAGAGGAAAGAAGTGCATAGCGGTTAATACCCGTTGTGTTTGACGGTACCTCTAAAGGAAGCACCGGCTAACTCCGTGCCAGCAGCCGCGGTAATACGGAGGGTGCAAGCGTTGTTCGGAATCACTGGGCGTAAAGGGCGCGTAGGCGGTTTGATAAGTCAGATGTGAAAGCCCATGGCTTAACTGTGGAAGTGCATTTGAAACTGTCAGACTTGAGTACCAGAGGGGAAAGTGGAATTCCCGGTGTAGAGGTGAAATTCGTAGATATCGGGAGGAATACCGGTGGCGAAGGCGACTTTCTGGCTGGATACTGACGCTGAGGCGCGAAAGCGTGGGGAGCAAACAGGATTAGATACCCTGGTAGTCCACGCCGTAAACGATGTCAACTAGATGTAGGGGGTGTTGATCCCCTCTGTGTCGCAGCTAACGCATTAAGTTGACCGCCTGGGGAGTACGGTCGCAAGATTAAAACTCAAAGGAATTGACGGGGGCCCGCACAAGCGGTGGAGTATGTGGTTTAATTCGATGCAACGCGAAGAACCTTACCTGGTCTTGACATCCCGGGAATCCTTAGGAAACTAGGGAGTGCCTTCATTCGAAGGAGCCTGGAGACAGGTGCTGCATGGCTGTCGTCAGCTCGTGTCGTGAGATGTTGGGTTAAGTCCCGCAACGAGCGCAACCCTTGCCTTTAGTTGCCATCAGTTCGGCTGGGCACTCTAAAGGGACTGCCGGTGTCAAACCGGAGGAAGGTGGGGATGACGTCAAGTCCTCATGGCCTTTATGACCAGGGCTACACACGTACTACAATGGCCGATACAAAGGGCAGCGACACTGCGAAGTGGAGCCAATCCCATAAATTCGGTCTCAGTCCGGA
>NZ_JHZB01000034.1:0-35000 GCF_000621145.1 Desulfobulbus elongatus DSM 2908 | reverse complement strand
TTTCGACCCGGTTCGTTTCGTGGCCCTGATCGAGCGGGCGGTGGAACTGCGCGAGGCCATGAAGGCCAGGGTGGCGGCCAAGGGCGGCGCGACCGATTTCAACCAGGCCCCGGCCACCTTCATCCCGACCGGTTTAGCGACCGAACTGGCCGCCCAGGGCAAGGCCCTCAACCTGCTCGAACGCCTCGATGCCGACGTCAACATCCGTTCGCTCAAACAAACCGTTCTCTTCGGCCTGAAGGGTATCGCCGCCTATGCCGACCATGCCGCCATCCTCGGACAGAAGGACCCGACCGTGCCCGCCTTCTGCTACGAGGCGCTGACCATGCTGCTTTCATCCGATCTGACCCTGGAGCAGGGCGTGGCCATGGTCATGAAGGCCGGCGAGACCAACCTGCGGGCCATGGAACTGCTTGACGCTGCCAACACCGGCACCTACGGCCATCCGATACCCACGGCGGTGCCGCTCGGCCATCGCAAAAACAAGTGCATCCTCATCACCGGCCACGATCTGCACGATCTGGAACTGCTGCTCAAGCAGACCGAGGGCAAGGGCATCGACATCTACACCCACGGCGAGATGCTGCCCTGCCACGGCTATCCGGAGCTGAAAAAATACCCACATTTCTACGGCCACTTCGGTACCGCCTGGCAGAACCAGCAGAAGGAATTCCCCAACTTTCCGGGCCCGATCCTGTTCACCACCAACTGCATCCAGAAGCCGCGCGACGACTACAAGGACCGGGTGTTCACCAACGGTCTGGTGGGCTGGCCCGGCGTGAAACATATCAGCGACAAGGACTACTCGGCGGTGGTCAAGATGGCGTTGGCCATGCCCGGTTTCACCGACGACGTCGACAACGGCCAGGTGCTGGTGGGCTTTGCCCGCAACACCGTGCTCGGCGTGGCCGACAAGGTGATCGAGGCCATCAAGGCCAAGGCGATCCGCCACTTCTTCCTGGTGGGCGGCTGCGACGGCGCCAAACCCGGCCGCGACTACTTCACCCGGTTTGTCGAACAGGTGCCCAACGACTGCATGGTGCTGACACTGGCCTGCGGCAAATTCCGCTTCTTCGACAAGCAGCTGGGCGACATCGGCGGCATTCCGCGCCTGCTCGACGTCGGCCAGTGCAACGACGCCTACTCGGCCATCCAGATCGCGGTGGCTTTGGCCAAGGCCTTCGACTGCGGCGTCAACGACCTGCCGCTCTCCCTGGTGCTGTCCTGGTACGAGCAGAAGGCGGTGGCCATCCTTCTGACCCTGCTCTACCTGGGCATCAAGGACATCCGCCTGGGACCATCGCTGCCGGCCTTCATCAGTCCGGCGGTGCTCGAATTTCTGGTCACCACCTTCGGCATCAAGCCGGTGGACACCCCGGAAGCCGATCTGAAAGCCATCCTCGGCTGACCCTTAACCCGTATTTTCAACCCAAATCCCCGGCCGGATCATCCGGTCCGGTCGGGGTCTGCCCGGAATAAGCCCATGAACGACCATCAGAAGACCTATCTCGCGCTGCCCCATTTGAACGCCGGCCTGCTCAGCCCCGAAGAGCTGGAGCAGCTGGCCGCCCTGGCCAGAACATACCACATCCCGAAAATCAAAATCACCGGCGCCCAGCGGGTGGCCTTCCTCGGCATGGAGCCAGAGGCGCTGGCCGCCCTGAAAGAGGAGTTGCATATCCCGGATGCGCCGCCGCACGCCCGCAACCAGGTCCACTACGTCCAGGCCTGTCCGGGCCGCACCTGGTGCCAGTTCGGCCAGGGCGACGCTCTGGCGCTGGGCGAACGGATCAAGGCCATCGAACTCGACGGTCCCCTGCCCTACAAGGTCAAGGTGGGCATTTCCGGGTGCCGCTTCTGCTGCTGCGAATCCTGGGTCCGCGATGTGGGGCTCGCCGCAGAGAAGAAGGGCTGGCGGTTCTCCTTCGGCGGCAACGGCGCCGGCCGGCCGCGCATCGGCGATCTGGTGGCCGAAGGCCTGAGCGACGACGAGGCCGTGTCCCTGGTGACCAGGACCCTGAACTATTATCTCCGGGAGGCCAAATTCAAGACCCGGTCCGCCCGGTTCATGGAACGCTTCGGCATCGAGGCCTTGAAAAAGGCGGTGCTCGGCTGACCGGCATTCATTTTCTGTAAAGAAGACATCATGAGAGTACGACGAAAAATTATCAAGATAGACGAAGAACTGTGCAACGGCTGCGGCCTGTGCGTGCCCGACTGCGCCGAAGGCTCGCTGCGGATCGTCGATGGCAAGGCCCGGCTGGTGGCCGACAAGCTCTGCGACGGCCTGGGCGCCTGCCTCGGCTCCTGCCCGACCGGCGCGCTCACCATCGTCGAGCGCGAGGCCGACGAGTTCGACGAGGAGGCGGTGCATCAGTTCCTTGCCGACACAACAAAGGAAAGACCTGCGCTGGCGCGCCCCCACGGCTCCGGTTGCCCCTCGGCCCGCTTGCAGACTTTTGAAGCGGTAACACCCTGCCAGCTCGCCAACATGCCAGCCGCCCAGTCGGGTTCCGCCCTGTCCCACTGGCCGATTCAGATCCGGCTGATCCCGCCGACCGCGCCTTTTCTCGACAACTGCGATCTGCTGGTGGCCGCCGATTGCACCGCCGTGGCCTATGCCGGACTCCAGCAGGATTTCCTCGCCGGCCGGGTGGTGATGATGGGTTGCCCCAAGTTCGACGACCAGCAGCTCTATGTCGACCGGTTCACCGAGATCTTTCGTACCCGGCAATTGCGCTCCCTGACCATCCTCATCATGGAGGTGCCCTGCTGCCACGCCATGCTCCGCATCGTCAGGCAGGCCTGGGATGCGGTCAAGCCGGAGGTGCCGGTCCGCCAGGTGGTGATCTCCACCCGTGGCGACATCAAGGAAGAAACCGCCTGGTAGCGGCTGCCCGCACCGCTCTCCGTCCCGTTCCGGACCACTGGCCTCCTTGCGGCGGTTCCGGGGCGGGCACGGTGTTTTTTTTATTTCCCTCCCGATACGCCGGCCGGCATTCGCGCCTTGCGCTTCCGCTGCCGCTGGGCTACGCTTGCGAAAACATCTCGTTTCCGGCTGTCCTCCCCTTTTTCCCACCCCGGCATGGCCCCATGAAAACCAACCTGACCCTGATCGGCATGCCCGGCGCGGGCAAGAGCACCGTCGGCATCATCCTGGCCAAGAATCTGTCGCTCGACTTCGTCGACACCGACGTGCTCATCCAGGTCAACCAGCAGAAATCGCTGCAGCAGATCATCGACGAATCCGACCATCTCTCCTTGCGGGCCATCGAGGAGGCGGAAATCTGCAAGCTCGACGTCAGCCGCCATGTCATCGCCACCGGCGGCAGCGCCGCCTACAGCCACCGGGCCATGACCCACCTGCGCCGCATCTCCCTCGTCGTGTTCCTCGAGGTCCCATTCGCCGAGATCGAGTGCCGCATCCGCAATTTCGCCACCCGCGGCATCGCCAAGGCCAAGGATCAAACCTTCCGGGACTTGTTCGACGAACGGCAGGCGTTGTACAGGCAATACGCCGAGCTGACCATCCCCTGCGACGGCCTCGATCAGGAGGCCGTCGCGCTCGCCATTCTCCGCTCTATCCCGCCGGATTGGCCGGGCTGATCCGGCCCGCGGAGCGGCCGGATTATTTTCCGGGCACTTTTACCTATCCTTTGACTTCCCTTGGAAATCCCATACAATCCTACCCAGAACCATTGGGATGTCTGACCGGCCGATGCCATGGGGGATGACGTCGTCCGGTCGGGGAAAACCGTGTCCGGAGTACCACTGTCCGGGAAACTGTCATTCTTCGGGAGAGGATCTGTATGAACGTGTCATCCATTCGTTTCAAACTCATTGTCGGCGGCATTCTCATTGTGCTTCTTCCCCTTGCGGTGAGCGGTTATGTGGCCCAGGACAATTCCGCCACAGCCGTGACCACGTACAGCAAAGCCAATGCCCAGTCCATCGCCGAAGGCCTGGCCATGCAGGTCGCGGCGACCCTGGAGGGCGAAATTAAATTTGCCGCCGCCTTTGCCGGCCGGACCCTGGTGAAGAACGCGGCCGAAGCGGTGCACGCCAAGGGCATCGAAGAAGCGACCGCGACCGGCGCCCTGGACGTGATCCGCAACGATTTACGCAAGCGGTTTGAACAGCTCAGAGGCACGTACAATGCCATTCTCCTCACCGACGCCAACGGCAGGATCTATGCCTCCGAAACCGTGTCGGCGGAGGAAATCGAAGGTATCGACATCGGCAGTCATCCCCTGTTCAAGGAGGTCAAAAGCAGCAAGAAGACCCTGAGCGGCGAAATAGTGCGCTCCAAAGCCACCAACGAGCCGGTCATCTTTCTGTGCGGCCCCATTCTTGCCGACAACGGCACCTTCCTCGGCGCATTCGGTACCTTTCTCAAGGGATCCGTGCTGACCGATCTGGTCACGGCCAAGAAGATCGGCCTTACCGGCTACTGTTTCATGGCCAACAGGGACGGCATCATCATCGCCCACCCCGACGCGAAAAATGTCCTGCAACTGGACCTCAAGACGCTCAAGGACATGGATACCATCACCAGGGCGATGATGACGGGCAAGACCGGCTCGGAGGCCTACGTGTACAAGGGAATAGACAAGGTCGGCGGATACGCGCCGGTCGGGCTCAAGGGATGGAGCGTCACCGCCACCCAGGATGCCAGCGAATTCCTGGCCAGCGTCGTTTCCCTCCGCAACACCATCGCCCTGATCACCCTCGTTTCGGTCGCCACGGCGGCGCTTCTCATCTTCTTCGCCGCGAATTCCATCGTCCGGCCGATCAACAAGGCGGTGGCCGGCCTGCAGGATATCGCCCAGGGCGAAGGTGATCTCACCATGCGGCTCGCCGTGACCTCGAAGGATGAGGTCGGCGAACTGGCCAAGTGGTTCAACACCTTCATCGACAAGCTGCAATCGATCATCGGCAGGATCAGCGACAACACCAGGGAAGTGAACCTGGCGATCAAGGAGCTGTCGGGCATCGCCGTGGCCCTGTCGAAGAACGCCGAGGAAACCTCCGGCCGGGCCGGCAACGTCGCCACCGCCACCGAGGAGATGAGCGCCAATCTCAACGGCGTTGCCGCCGCCATGGAACAATCCACCACCAACACCACCATGGTGGCCAGCGCGGCCGAGGAAATGACCGCGACCATCAGCCAGATTGCCCAGAACGCGGAGCAGGCCCACTCCATCTCCGAACAGGCGGTCCATCAGGCGTCCAACACATCCAGCAAGATGGCGGAACTGGGGCAGGCGGCCGAGGCCATCGGCAAGGTCACCGAGGCGATCACCGAGATTTCGGAGCAGACCAATCTGCTGGCCCTCAACGCCACCATCGAGGCGGCAAGGGCCGGCGAGGCGGGCAAGGGGTTTGCGGTGGTTGCCAATGAGATCAAGGAACTGGCCAAGCAGACGGCCGCCGCCACCATGGACATCAAGAACCAGATCGCCGGCGTGCAGGGAACGACCAAATCAACGGTCGAGGAGATCAACCAGATCACCAAGATCATCAACAATGTCAACGAGATCGTCGCCACGATCTCCACGGCGGTCGGGGAACAGTCCTCGGCCACCGAAGAGATCGCCAACAACATTGCCCAGGCTTCCCAGGGACTGGGCGAGGTGAACGAAAACGTCAGCCAGAGTTCGGCGGTGGCGGGCACCATCACCCAGGACATCGCCGGGGTGAACATGGCCTCCAACGAGATTTCCCAGAGCAGCCAGCAGATTGCCACCAGTGCGGGCCGCCTGCAGGATCTGGCCAACGAGTTGCAGGGGATTGTCAACACGTTCAAGATCTAGCGAAAGCCGCGGCTCGGGCCGGCTCACCGGCTCCCGCTGACAAGGCGATGAGCCAAATAAAAACGGCGCCCCAAGGGGCGCCGTTTTTATTGCTTTTGTTTCCTGAAAAAAACAGATCCGTCAGACCTTGGCCAGCCGGCACATGAAACTCCTGCTGGTGGAGGTGCCGGAGACCGGGCCGCGTTTGTCGTCCTCGGTCAGGGTGTTGAGGTTGGCGCGCGGATCGAAATCGCCCCAGCCCCAGGCCAGGCGGACCGTGCCCGGCCGCACCGCGGTCGACAGCCGCGCCGTCATCTCGATGGCCCCCTTCGGGGTGGCGATGCGGATCCGGTCGCCCTCGGCAAAGCCCTGCCGGCCGGCGTCGTCGGGGTGGATATCGACCACGCAGCCGGGGCCGCCGTGCAGCAGGGCCGGAATGGTGCGGAACTGGGAGTTGGTGAAGCGGATGTCGCGGCTGCCGCTGATGCCCAGCACCGGATACTCGCCGCTTTGCTCGGCAAAGCTGATCGGGTCGTCCCCCAGGCCGTGCTCGAAGGGAACCCCGGCAAACCCCGCCTCGGCCAGCCTGCGGGAGAAAAATTCCACCTTGCCCGAAGGGGTCTTGAACGGCTGGTCGCGGTATTTTTCGTAGCGGGGCGCCTCGATCCGCAGGCCGGTCTTGCCGTTGGCGCGCAGATCCGTGACCGTAACCCCGGCGGGCTCCAGTTGATAGTCGATCGCCTCTTCGGCGGTCTGCCAGGGGAAATCCCCGCCGTACCCCAGCCGCCGACCCAGTTCGAACACGATTTTCCAGTCCGGCCAGGAATCGCCCACCGGATCGATGACCGCATTCTGCAAAATAATCGGGTTGTTGCGGATGGAGGACCGGTTGAGCTGGGTTTTCTCGAAGCAACTGGAGGCCGGCAGGACGACATCGGCCAATCTGCCGGTTTCGGTCAGGAACATGTCGATCACCACCAGCGTCTCCAGCTTGGCGAACGCCGCCCGGGTCCGGGTGGAATCGGCCATGGTCACCAGCGGGTTGCCGGACTGGACCACCACCATCTTGAGCGGATAGGGTTTTTCCTCGAGGATGGCGTCGACCACGCACCCCTGCACCTGGTTGCCCCAGGTTTCGCTGAAGGTGTTGAACAGGGGATAATCGCAGGTGATGGGCACTGCGTCCCCGGCCAGCCGCTCCTTAAGCTGGATGTTGCGGGCCGGGATCGGCTGCGGCAGCACGTCACCGCCCGGCTTATCGAGGTTGCCGGTGAGGGCGCGGAGCATGGCCACGGCGCGGGTGGTGTCGAACACCTCGCGGTGCATGTCCAGGCCGTTGCCGTCGATGATCGCCGCCGGTTTGGTCATGGCATAGAGACGAGCCACCTCCCTGATCTGCTCCGCAGTCAGCCACAGCGTCTCGGCCACCTCCTCGGCCGGATAGCGGGCGGCCACTTCCCTGAGCCGGTCGAAGCCGACGGTGTACCCGGCGACGAATTCGGCATCGTACAACTCCTGCCGGATGATCTCGTTAATCATGGCCATGGCCAGCAGGCCGTCATGGCCCGGCTTGATCTGCAGCCAGATGTCGGCCTTGCGGGCCAGCGCCGTCCGGACCGGATCGATGACGATCAGGGTGGCACCGTGCTCCTTGGCCCAGTGGATGCCTTCGGCAGCGCCCAGGGCGGTGTTGCCGTCATTCTTGCCCCAGACGATGATGCACTTGGCGCTCTTGGCCTCGGGAAAGGCCATGGAGCCATAGGTGTAGGTGTGGGCGAAATCGCGGGCCACGAAGCAGATGGAGCCGTTGCCGATGGTGTTGGGGCTGCCGAAGGCATGCATCAGCCGGTTGGGATAGTCCCAGGGCGCCCCCCAATCGGCGGCCATGCCCCGCAGCCAGGCCACGGACTGCGGCCCCGATGTCTGGCGGTGGTGCCGGAACGCCGCCGCCACCCGGTCGAGCGCCTCATCCCAGCCGGTCTCGCGGAAACCGGAGCCGTCCTCCTTCTTCACCAGCGGCCTGGTCAGACGCTCCGGCGAATAGACGATCTCCGGGGCGACCGCCAGCTTGGCGCAGGCCAGCCGCCTGTCCGGATCGAGAAAGGACTTGCGCCGGGCGCCGAGCAGGCGGCCCGCCTCCACTTCGGCTTCGATGGGACAGCAGGAAGAACAGAAACGGCAGACCGTGTCGATAATCATCGTTTCCTCCTATCGTTGGGCATGAACATAGCAGCTGCGGATCAGCTCGTAGTGGTTACTGTGGGTGCGGATGGTCCACCAGACGCTGCCGGGCGCGCCCACCCGCCAGGCCGGCGCCAACTCGCCGCTAGCATCGGCCAGCATCGCCGCCACGTTGGCCAACCCCTTGCCGGCAAAGCGCCCTTCCGCCGTGCCGCCCAACCACTCCTCTATAGGGGCGGCCTCGGTCGACCAGGAAAAGGGGTCGGAAAGCAGAAACTGGGCGTGCCCGTTGCGGGTGACCCGGTTCATTTCGCGCAGATGCGCAAGCGGCGAGGGCACCTTGTCGACCAGGTTGAGCGAGGAGAACAGCGCCACCGACTTCTGCCGCAACGGCAGGGCCAGGGCATTGGCGACGATGAATTCCACCCGGTCGCTGCGCCATTCGTCGGGCAGGCGGATGGTCACCTCCCGGCGCAGCAGCCCCTCGTCCTTGAGCAACACCGCCAGCGTCCGTTCCCGCATCAGCCGCCGCGCCGCCCGGATGAACGCCTGCGAGGTATCGATGCCGATGGCGAAATCGCAGCGCGCGCTCATCTCGAAGGTGAACCGCCCCACCGCGCCGCCGGCATCCAGCGCCACGCCGCCCTGCGGCTGCATCAGCCCGGCCCAGGTGGCATAGGCCTGCGAGGCCTGGTCGTCGTCAAGCAGGTCGCTGAAATGGCTCCACAAATAGGAGGAAACCACCTCGTCGGTCTCGTACTTGTTGGTCGCCCGCTGGGTGTCGGTCGTCTGCGGGTCAAGCAGGGCCACACCCTCGACGATGGGATAGCGGGTGCCGCATTGCGGGCAAGCCAGCAAGCCGGTGGCGATGTCGCCGTCCTGTTCGGCAAGGATATCGGCGGTCAGAGGCAGTTCCGCGGGCAGACAGCGGGGACAGACAAGCAGTTCGAGGAGGTGCGCCTTCATATCTCATCCGTTGAGCGAGGGGAAATTTATGCCACGTTGTGAGAGCAGCAAACAGATATTTTTTCGATAACCGGCTATTAATTATATAGAAAATTATCGCAATGAGACTAACTATCAGACAGCGGCGCGTCAACCGTTAAATGCGCCGGCCGGCATTTCCCCGCTCCGGAGCGGCCTGACGCACCTGTTTACAACCAGCCGGCGATGGGCTAGGATGTGTCGTCCTCTGAGCCAATTTTTTCAAAAACGCCACCATGAACAGACGTTTGCCCGCCGAATGGGAACCGCAGGACGGCGTGCTGCTCGCCTGGCCGCACGCGGACAGCGACTGGCGCGACAATCTGGCTGCGGTCGTCCCGGTCTTCGTCCGCATCGCCGCCGCCGTCAGCCGCTTCGAGCGGCTGGTGATCGCCGCCCCGGAGATCGGGCCGGTTCGGGAACTGTTGCAGGCGGCCGGAATCGACATGGGCCGGGTGGCCCTCTTCCCGGTGGCCACCAACGACACCTGGGCGCGCGACTTCGGCCCGATCACGGTGCTGGCGCAGCAAGGTCCGGTGCTGCTCGACTTCGGCTTCAACGCCTGGGGCCTGAAATTCGCCGCCGACCTCGACAACCAGGTCACCGGCCACCTGGCCCGGCTCGGCGCCTTCGGCGAATGCGCCCGGCACATCCCCGGCCTGATCCTGGAGGGCGGCAGCATCGAGAGCGACGGCGACGGCACCCTGCTGACCACCGCCTCCTGCCTGCTCAGCCCCAACCGCAATCCCCATCTGGACCGCCGGGGCATCGAGGCGGCCCTCGCCGCCCTGCTCGGCGCCTCCCGCCTGCTCTGGCTGGAAAACGGCTTCCTGGCCGGCGACGATACCGACGCCCACATCGACACCCTGGCCCGGTTCTGCTCCGAGACCACCATCGCCTATGTCCGCTGCGACGATCCCGCCGACGAGCACCATGCCGCCCTGGCCGCCATGGAGGACGAACTGCGCGCCTTCCGCACCCGCGAAGGGCGGCCCTACAATCTTGTGCCACTGCCCTGGCCCGAGGCCTGTTACGGTGCCGACGGCCACCGCCTGCCGGCCACCTACGCCAATTTTCTGCTCATCAACGGCGCGGTGCTGGTGCCGACCTACGGCGTGCCCCAGGACGAAGCGGCCCTGGCCGTCATCGCCCGGATTTTTCCCGACCGGGAGATCGTCGGCGTCGACTGCCGGCCCCTCATTGCCCAACATGGCTCGCTCCATTGCGTCACCATGCAGATTCCCCGAGGAGGACTGCCATGAACACGCTCCGCGTCGGCCTGGTGCAGCAGCGCTGCACCGACAACCGCCAGGACAACATCGCCGCGAGCATGCGGGGCATCCGCGAGGCCGCGGCCCAAGGCGCCCGGCTGGCGGTTTTGCAGGAACTCCATTGCGGCCCCTATTTCTGCCAGACCGAGGACACCGCCTGCTTCGATCTGGCCGAACCGATCCCCGGCCCGGCCACCGAGGCGTTCGGCTCCCTGGCCAGGGAGCTGGGCCTGGTGATCGTCACCTCGCTGTTCGAGCGGCGGGCCGCCGGCCTCTACCACAACACCGCCGTGGTCCTGGAGGCGGACGGCTCCATTGCCGGCCGCTACCGCAAGATGCACATCCCCGACGACCCCGGCTATTACGAGAAATTCTATTTCACCCCTGGCGACCTCGGCTTCACCCCCATCGACACCTCCGTCGGTCGACTGGGCGTGCTCGTCTGCTGGGATCAGTGGTACCCCGAGGCGGCCCGGCTGATGGCCATGGCCGGGGCCGAGGTCCTCATTTATCCCACGGCCATCGGCCACGATCCCAACGACGTGGCCGAGGAGCAGGCCCGCCAGCGCGAGGCCTGGATGACCATCCAGCGCGGCCACGCCATCGCCAACGGCATCCCGGTAATCAGCGTCAACCGGGTGGGTTTCGAGGCCGATCCCTCCGGCGTCGGGGCCGGAGCGCAGTTCTGGGGCACCAGTTTCGCCGCCGGCTGCCAGGGGGAACTTTTGGCCATGGCCGCAGGCGACCGTGAGCAGGTGCTGGTGGTCGATCTCGACCGGAGGCGGAGCGAGCAGGTCCGCCGCATCTGGCCCTATCTCCGCGACCGGCGGATCGACGCCTACACCGATCTCGTCCGCCGTTATCGGGATTGACCGCCGCCCAACACCCGCATCATATTTTTCCAGCCATGTTGGCGGCCCGCCGCTCTTCTCTCGGCTAAAACCAAGCGCAGAAAGACATACGCCGTTTTTGCGAAAACCGCCGTCATTTCTTGGACAAGACCTTTCGTATCCCCTATACTTTTTCTGTCATGATTTCATTGTATTCGTTTTTTTCATTTTCCCGTGAACAGACAAAGGAGAAACGCATGAAACCATTCGTCGCCGCCGTCACCCTGGCCGCAATTCTGTCCGCCGGCGCCACCGCCTGGGCGGAGGATGCTGAAAACTGCAAGGATCACCCCCTGTTCAGCCGCATGCCCAATTACGAAATCCACGAATGCGCCACCACCCAGTTCGACGCGGTCGGCTTTCCCAGGCCCGAACTCAAGGAATGGAACACTCCCGAGGAATACACCACTGTCGAGGGCAAAATTCACGCCATCAGCTACAGACCGAAGGAAGGCGCCACCCCGACCAGCGCCCTGCAGATCGTGCGCAATTTCCAGAATGCGGTGAAAAAAGATAACGGCACGGTGCTGGGTGACTACGGCCCCGACCTCTACCCGCACCTGCCGGACACGGCCGTGAAATATATAGGCGGAACGTTCGACCGCTACACGACCATGACCCTGAACAAGGGCGGCAGCGAGTTCTGGATCTACCTCGGTGCCAGCGACGGTGATGAATACAAGCTGCTCATGGTGGAAAAACAGGAAATGAAACAGGAGATCAGTGTCAACGACCTGGCACAGCAACTCGACAAGGACGGGTTCCTCACTTATCACATCAACTTCGACACCGGCAAGGCGATCATCAAGCCGGACAGCGAGGGCAGCATCAGCCAGATCGCCACCCTGATGCACAGCGTGCCGACGCTCAAGGTGAGCATCGAGGGGCATACCGACAATGTCGGCACCCCCGAAAGCAACATGAAACTGAGCGAGGAGCGAGCCAAGGCGGTTATGGCCGCGGTGGTGGCCAAGGGCATTGCCGCCGACCGGATGACCGCCGTGGGCCGCGGCCAGGACGCGCCGGTCGCCGACAACCGCAAGGAGGAAGGCCGGGCCCTGAATCGCCGGGTGGAGGTGGTCAAGAAATAGGGTTCAGGCCCTTCCGATTGCCCGGCGGGTGAGCCGCGCACAGCAAAGGCATCGACATGACGCACGAAACAATCCGCTGTCCCAAATGTTCCCACGAACAGACCAATCGGGTCGAGTGCGAGGCCTGCGGCCTGCTCTTCCGCAAATTCGAACAGGCGCGGGAACGGGAACGACAGGAGCAAACCCCGCCCATCGAACCAGCGGAGCCGGAGGCGCAATCGTCCGGCTCTTTGCTGAAAATCGGCTCGACCCTGACACTGGTCGCGGTGACGGCCGCCGTCACCTACTGGTTCGCCGCCGGCAGTGGACCGCAGCAGCCCGCGCCGATGCCGACGCCGATGCAGCAGCCCTCGCCGCCGGCGGCAACACAGGTGGCCGAACCACTGCCGCAGCCGGCGCCCTCCCCCGGACCGCGGCCGATCGGCCAACCGCGCACCGAGATCCCGGCCGCCGGCTCCATCGAGCAGGCCAAGATGGGCACCGTCGCCATCGAAACCCCGTGGGGCACCCTGGGCTCCGGGTTCTTTGTCAACGACACCCTCGTCGTCACCAACAAACATGTGGTCGAGCAGGACACCGGTCCCCTCAACGAACTGCGCCACAAGGTGCAGACCAGCCGGCAGATGATCGCCCTGGAGCAGGAACAGATCGCCCAGATCCGCGACTGGCTCAAGAAAATGGCCGACGGCCCGGCCCGCCGCCAACTGCTCCTCACCCTTCAGGAAAAGGAAAGGGCGCTGGCCAAGGTGCTCCCCAGGCAGGAAGAGGCGGAACGGCGCCTCCGCGAGATGGAGGAGCCCCGGCGGGCAACGGATATCAAAATCTTCCTCGCCGATGGCAGCGAGCACCATCCCCAGTCGATCCAGGTCAGCCCCAAGCGGGACCTCGCCCTCCTCACCGTTTACGGAGGGAAGCCGCAGCCGCTCAGGGCGGCCGATACAAACGCGCTGCTCAGGGAAGGCGACAAGGTGTACACCGTCGGCAACCCTTCGGGACTGCGCCACACCGTGACCGCGGGCATCTTCTCCGGCTACCGCCGGAACACGGAGACCGGGGAAATCGTGCTGCAGACCGATGCGCCCATCAACCCCGGCAATTCGGGCGGCCCCCTGATCGACGAGCGCGGCCGGGTCCACGGGGTCAACTACATGATTTACCGCGAAACCCAGGGAATCGGCTTCGCCATTCCCATCCAGGCGGTGTTCGAGGAGTTTTCCCTCACGCCGCCATGAGCAACACCGCGGCGCTGCCGCCGCGGTGTTTTCCCGCTCTCACGATCTGCGCCGCCCAAGGCAGGCGCAGGTTTTCGTTCACCCCTTCTTCTTCGCGTAGGGCCAGGCCATGATGCCGCCCTCCATGACCTTGACGTTGGTATAGCCATGGGCGCGGAGGATGCACTCCGCCTCGTAGCCGCGCAGGGAGACCTTGCAGAAGCAGATGATCTCGGCGTTCTTGTCGGCGGGCAGCTCGGCCAGGCGCGACCGCAGGGCGCCCATCGGGATCAGGGTCTCGCCGATTCCCAGATGCATCTCCTTGTATTCGCTGGGATTGCGGCCGTCGAGGAAGAAGGGACGTTCGCCGGCCTGGATCTTGTTCCAGACCTCGCGCACGCCGATGCCGGTCATGCGGCCCTTGAGCTTGTTCTGCGCGATGTGGGCGGCGGTGATGAAATGATCGATGGCCGGCGAAAACGGCGGCGCATAGGGCAGATCGGCGTTGACCACGTCCTCGACCGTGAGCCTGCCCTGGATGGCCATGGCCGCGGTGGCGATCTGGCGGCTGACGTCACCCAACCCCACACACTGGTAGCCGAGAATCCGCTGGTCCCGGTCGACCAGCAGCTTGGACACCAGGATCCTGGCGCCCATGAATCCCGGCTTGTCCGGGCTGGCGTTGACCGCAGTGGTGAAGCCCTCGATCCCCAGCCGTTGGGCCGTCTTTTCCGAAAGGCCGGTGGAGCCGGCGGCATAGTCGAACACCTTGCAGATGCCGGTGTGCACCGTGCCGGGAAAGGTCACCGTGTTGCCGCAGACGGCGTTCTCGCCGGCCACCCGCCCCTCCAGGTTGGCCAAATCCCCCATAGGCGCGAACACCGGGGCGCCGGTGATCCGGTTCGGGATCTCGACGCAGTCGCCGGCGGCGTAGATGTCCGCATCCGAGGTCTGCATGAATTGATTGACCGTGATGCCGCCGAAGGCACCGATGGCCAGGCCGGCCTCCCTGGCTAGGTCGCTGTTGGGCCGCACGCCGATGGCCATCACCGCCAGGCCGCAGTCGAGCACCGTGCCGTCGGCGAGCCTGACCCCGGTGAGCGCACCGTTCTTGCCGACGAACTCCTTGACCCCGATACCGGTCAGCACCCGGGCGCCCTTGGCCTGCATGTGGTTTTCCACCAGCTTGGCCAACTCCCAGTCGAGAAAGGTGAGCACCTGATCCACGGCCTCCACCACGGTGACCTGGATTCCCGAGGATTGCAGGGCCTCGCAGGCCTCGACCCCGATCAGGCCGCCGCCGATGACCACCGCCTGCTGCACCTGCCCCGCGTCGCGGACGCCGCGCAGATAATCGGTGTCGGCCATGGACAGCAATGTGGTGACCCCGGCCAGCCCGATGCCCGGAATGGGCGGCATGTTGGCCCGGGCGCCGGTGGCGATGATCAGCCGGTCATAGCCGAGGGCGCGTTCCTCGCCGGTTTTGACGTGGCGGCAGCGTACCTGCTTGGCCGCGCGGTCGATCGCCGTGACCTCGGTTTCGACCAGGGCGGCGATCTTCTTGGCCTTCTGGAAAAAGACGGGGTCGCGGACCACGCCGGCCGGGGTGCAGAGCAGTTGGCTGCGGTCGTTGAAGGTGCCGCCGACATAGTAGGGATAGCCGCAGGAGGCCATGGAGAGGTCCGGGGCCTTCTGGATGACGGTGATGTCGGCGAATTCGTCGAGCCGACGTGCCTTGGCCGCGGCCTTGGCGCCGGCGGCGGAACCGCCGATGACGATTATTCTGGTTGGTTGCATTCTGTCCTCCTGATGCATAATGAAGCGTGTAGACGCTGAAAAAAAACGGGCCGGTGGGATTTCGATTGCAATCGATGCGCCAGATGGTGTTTCCATAATGGGCGGCGACTACCACATTTCTCCCGCACTGCCATCACGCCGCGCCGGCGCGGCACCATCGAGGAAGCACAGCAGCATGGCCAGAAAAAAGGCCCCGCCTCCGGACGGGGTGACCGACATCATCCTGGAGAGCATCTCGGACGGGGTGTTCACCGTCAATCACGAATGGCGGATCACCTCCTTCAACCGGGCAGCCGAGGAGATCACCGGCATCTCGCGCCAGGAGGCCCTCGGCCGCTACTGCTGGGAGGTGTTCCGCTCCAATATGTGCGAGGGCGACTGCGCCCTGCGCCGCACCATGAAGGAAGAGCGCTCCTTTGTCAGCAGTTCCACCTACATCATCAACAGCGACCGCAGGCGCATACCGATCAGCGTCTCCACTGCGCCCCTGCGCAACGAGGCCGGCGACATCCTGGGCGGCGTCGAAACGTTCCGCGACAACACCCTGGTGGAGGAACTGCGCCGCGAGTTGAGCGGCACTTTCCGCCAGGGCGACATGGTGAGCCGCAGCAGCCTGATGCAGCGCATTTTTGCCGTGCTGCCCCAGATCGCCGAAAGCGATTCCAGCGTGCTGATCGAGGGCGAAACCGGCACCGGCAAGGAACTGATGGCCAAGTGCCTGCACGACCTGTCCGCGCGGCGGAACAAGCCCTTCGTGGCCATCAACTGCGGCGCCCTGCCCGACACCCTGCTCGAATCCGAACTGTTCGGCTACAAATCCGGGGCCTTTACCGGCGCGACCCGTGACAAACCGGGCTATTTTTCCCTGGCCGACGGCGGCACCATCCTGCTCGACGAGATCGGCGAAACCACGCCGGCCTTCCAGGTCAAGCTGCTGCGCGTCCTGGAGGAGCGGGAATTCCAGCCCCTGGGCGGAGTGGCGCGCAAACGGGTGAACGTCCGCATCCTCGCCGCCACCAACCGCGACCTCGCCGCCATGGTCGACCAGGGCGGGTTCCGCCGCGACCTGTTCTACCGGATCAACATCGTCCGGGTGTCCCTGCCGCCGCTGCGCCAGCGCAAGGAAGACATCCCGCTTCTGGTGGATCACTTCATCGACAAGATGAACCGGCTGCGGGGCAAGGCGGTGAGCGGCCTGGAGCCGGCCGCGCTCCAGCAGTTGATGGCGCACGAGTATCCCGGCAATATCAGGGAATTGGAAAACATCATCGAACACGCCTTCATCCTCTGTTCCCAGGGGCGGATCGGCCTCCATCACCTGCCGCCGTCCCTCGCTCCGACTCCGCCGTCGGCGGAATCTCAATCGCCCGCCTCGTTGCGCGACCGGCAGCAGAATGCCGAGGCCAATGCCATCCGCGACGCCCTCATCCGCAACAATTACAACCGCCTGGCCGCGGCTCGGGAACTGGGCATGCACAAGAGCACCTTGTTTCGCAAACTGAAAAAACTCCAGTTGGATCTGCCGGAGACGGACGGCCGCACCCCGCCCCCATCGCGGCCATAGAGTCGCACGAACGCACCCCCTACCGTCGCACAAGGTCGCGTTTCCGCAACCCTCCCCTTCCATCAGTCCATTCCACCGCCCGGCGACCATCGCCGGCACGCCGCATATCTCCCGGAATTCCCGTCTTCGGGCTGCCCGGCATCATCCGTGGCACAGCGTTTGCCATAGCAAGGGCATGGACAGCCAAACCACTCCGTGCACCGTGGCCGTGACCGTCTGGGGACAGCGGGTTTCGCCGGTGTTCGATTCCGCCCGGACCCTGCTGCTCGCCGAGACCGCCGGCCCAACCATTGTCGGAACGACCCGGCTGGCCTTCGATCCCGAACGGCCGCTGGAGTTGCTGCGCACCTTACAGGAGCGGCGAGTGGGGGTGGTCATCTGCGGCGCGGTCTCGGAACAGCCGGCGGCCCTGCTCGAATCGGCGGGCATCGAATTGATTCCCTTTGTCGCCGGCAACGTCCACCGGGTCCTCAAGACCTTTCTCCGCAATCGCCTGGCCGGCCCGGCGTGCAGGATGCCGGGCTGCGGCCGGGGCATCTGCTGTCGGGGCAAGATCCGCCAGGGCCGGGAAATCGGGGCCAGGAAAGCGGAATGGGCGGCAGCGGCACCAACCGCCACAGAGAGACAACCGGAACCGGCGACCGGCGGTGCGCGCTTGCAGTACCGTCAGGAGAGGGCCGCGACCAAGCAGGACGCGGTGCAAGTTCCAAGCACACGGCAGGAGGAATAGACATGCCGAACAGAGACGGAAAGGGTCCGCTGGGGACCGGCCCGATGGGCAGAAGAGCAGGCTGGTGCCGGTGGCACGCCGGCAATACTACGGTCGAAACGGAGCAGGCGGAACAGTTCGCCGGCCCGCGCCGGGGCCGGCTGGAGCAGCAGGGACGCGGCACGACCGGAAGACGGGGCAACTGTCGCGGCAATGGCATGGGCCGGGGCGGCCGGGGATGAACCGGGCCATGCCGACGGACACCACAGCCACCGAGGGGAAAAACATGACCATCGTCATTGCCACGGTTGATGCCGACAGCATCCACGCCCTGATCACCCGCCTGCGGTGCGAACCGGGCGTGGCCCTGCACCAGGCCGCCAGCGGCAGCGCGGCGCTGACGCTGGTCAAAGGCACGAATCCGGACCTGGTCATTGCCGGCGAGCAACTCGAAGATATGAGCGGCCTCGATTTCATCAAGCGCCTGGTCGCAATCGCCCCCCTGGCCAACACCGCCCTTGTCGGCTCGCTGCCGGCCGAGGACTTCCACGAGGTCACCGAGGGGCTGGGCGTTTTGATGCAACTGCCGCCCGCACCGGACGGCGCCGACGCCGAGGCCCTCTTGTCGGTCCTGGCCAGAATCAGGGGCCTGCTGGCCGCGCCGGCACCGGCGGCATCATGATCATCAGCATCGCCAGCGGCAAGGGCGGCACCGGCAAGACCACGGTGGCCACCAATCTGGCCGCCGCTCTGAACGGCCGGGCCGAACTGCTCGACTGCGATGTCGAGGAGCCTAATGCCCACCTGTTTCTGCACCCGGTCATTGCGCGGGAGGAGACGGTCGCCATTCCGGTGCCTCTGGTGGACGAAAGCCGCTGCACCCTGTGCAAAAAATGTGCGGCCATCTGCCGGTTCAACGCCCTGGCGGTGGTGGGCAGGCAGGTGCTGATTTTTCCCGAACTCTGCCACGGCTGCGGCGGCTGCCTGCTGGTCTGCCCCGAAGACGCGATCACCGAGACCGGCCGCGAAGTGGGCGCCGTCCGGCTCGGCCGCAGCGGTGCCGTCGGCTTCATCGACGGCCGCCTGCGGGTGGGCGAGGCCATGTCGCCGCCGCTGATCAAACGGGTCCGGGCTGCCGCCGATCCGGAGCGGATCACCCTGATCGACGCCCCGCCGGGCACCTCCTGCCCGGTGATCGCCGCCATGCACGGCGCCGACTTCGTGGTGCTCGTCACCGAGCCCACCCCGTTCGGGCTGCACGACCTCAAGCTGGCGGTGGAGGCGGTCCGGCTGCTCGGCATCCCCGCCGGCCTGGTGGTCAACCGGGCCGATCTCGGCGACGACGCTGTGTTTCGCTACGCCGAATCCGAGGGCCTGCCGCTGCTCCTGGCCATCCCCTTTGATCGGCACATCGCCGAGGCCTACTCCCGCGGCCAGCTGATCGTCGACGCCCTGCCCGACTGGCGGCAGCGGTTCGTCGAACTCTATCAACAGATTGACACCATTGTGTGCAGGAACACCACGACATGCGCGAACTCGTCATCGTCAGCGGCAAAGGCGGCACCGGCAAGACCAGCCTGACCGCGGCGTTCGCCTCCCTGGCCAAAAACAGCGTCCTGTGCGACGCCGATGTCGACGCCGCCGACCTGCATCTGCTGATGGCGCCGCAGGTCGTTCAGCGCGCCGACTTCATGGGCGGCAGCAAGGCCCTGATCAACCCCGATCTTTGCACCGGATGCGGCACCTGCCGCACGCTCTGCCGCTTCGACGCCATCAGCGAACGGTTCGCGGTGGATCCCATCCGGTGCGAAGGCTGTGGCGTCTGCGTCGATTTCTGCCCGGCCGCGGCCATCGATTTTCCCGTGCAGCGCTGCGGCGAGTGGTTCGTCTCCGCCACCCGCTTCGGCCCCATGGTCCATGCCCGGCTGGGCATCGCCGAGGAAAACTCGGGCAAGCTGGTCAGCCTGGTGCGCCGCCAGGCCCGGCAACTGGCCGAGGAGCAGGGGTATGACATCCTCATCACCGACGGCCCGCCGGGCATCGGCTGCCCGGTGATCGCCGCCATCGGCGGAGCCACGGCCCTGGCGGTCGTGGTCGAACCCACGGTCTCGGGCCGCCACGACCTGGAGCGGGTGCTCGATCTCGCCGCCCACTTCCGGGTGCCGGCCATGGTCTGCGTCAACAAGTACGATCTCAACCTCGACATGACCGAGGCCATCGAAGCCATGGCGACCCGGCGGAACGCCGCCCTGCTGGGGCGGGTGCCGTTCGACCCGGTCTTCACCCGGGCCATGGTGGCGGGCACGACCCTGTTCGAGTTCGGCGAGACAACCCCGGCCCATCGGTGCGTCCGGGACATCTGGGACACCCTGGCCGCATCGCCGGCCATGAACGCCTTGGGCATCGTCGATCTCAAGGCGGTCCCCCATCTCAACAAAGCATAATGCAACAGGAGTAATCTATGGTTCGATTGGCAATCCCCTCCGAGGGGCAAGGCGGGCTGGACGGCATGCGGGCCGGCCATTTCGGTCACTGCGACGTGTTCACCTGCATCGATGTGGACAACGGCCAGATCAGGCAGGTCTCCATCCTGCCCAACAAAGAGCATGTCCAGGGCGGCTGCATGGTGCCGGTGGCCCTGCTGGCCGAGGCCGGGGTCAACGCCCTGGTGGTCGGCGGCATCGGCATGCGGCCCCTGATGGGATTCAAACAGGCGGGCATCGAGGTCTATCACGACGGCGTCCGCCCGGAGATCCGGCCGGTGGTCGAGGATTTCATCGCCGGCACCCTGCCGAAAATAGCGGACGATCAGGTCTGCGGCGGCGGGCACTGACCCAAAAGACCAGGAGACGACACCATGAAAGTAGCCGTGACAGCCAAGGGCGCGCTGCTGGACAGCGAGGTCGATCCCCGCTTCGGCCGGGCCCCGTACATTCTGATTGTCGATACCGACACCATGGCCGTGGAGGCGGTGGACAACAGCAGCAACGTCAATGCCTTCAAGGGCGCGGGCATTCAGGCCGCGGCCATGGTCAGCGACAAGGGCGCCCAGGTGCTGATGACCGGCTACTGCGGCCCCAAGGCCTTTGCCACCCTGGCGGCGGGCGGTGTCAAGGTGGTCAGCGACGTGGGCGGCAAGGTGCGGGAGGCGGTGGCCGCCCTCAAGGCCGGTACGGTCACCTATGCCAGCGCTCCCAACAAGGAGGCCCATTGGTAACCTGACCGGTATCGAACCGGGGGGAGACCGGGGCGGGCTTCCGCCCCGCTCCTCCCGGTTTGCCCTCCCTCCCTGCAGTGCCACCCGGCCGGACCGTCGTCGAAGAGCCCTGTCTTTTCAATGGTTCCGTCCTTCCTCCCGCGGGAAAAAAAGACCGGGCCGCCTTGACGCGCATCCTTTCGTTTTGATATACCATACCCAGTGGTTCCAATCCGCTTTTCCGTCTGCACGGCACGGGCCGGACAGAGGCCGGAGGGTGGGCATGGACGCGTGCCGCTGCTTCCTCCCCATCCGCCGAGGGAAAGCCCTTCTCTTCCCATTGCACAAGGAGGCCGTTGTGAAAAAAATCGTCAACACCCTGGTTTGCACCCTGCTGCTGACACTGCTCGCCGCCCCCGGTTTTGCCGAGACAACGCCCGAGCAACTGGCCGCGGAATCCGAGGCGTACGTCAAGACAACCGCCAAGGAGACCCCGACCGTTCCGGAGACCATTGTCGCCAAGGTCGACGAAGCCTGTGCCCTGCTGACCAAAGAGGGACCGGCCGCCTTCCCCAAATTCAAGGGCAAGGGCAGCCCCTTCCTGTTCGAGGGAACCTACATCTGGATCCACAGCCTCAAGGAAACCAGGATGCTCATGCATCCGATCAAATACAAGATGGAAGGCAATGAGCTGATCGGGCTCAAGGACGAGAAAGGCAAACGCTTCTTCGTGGCCATGAACAACGTGGCCAATGAAACCGGCCAAGGCTGGGTCGAATATTATTGGCCGGTCCCCGGCACCAAGGACATCGTCCGCAAGGTTTCCTACGTCAAGAAATGCACCATGACCGACGGCGTCGACGTGGTGATCGGCTGCGGCATCTACAATGGCGACCAGGCGGCCATGGCGAAACTCGACATCAAGTGAACGAGGAGTGAACTTTTCGCCCCGGTGCCCGCCCAGTCGGCTCCGGGGCTTTTTTTGTGCTGCGGCACGATGTGGTCAGGTCGGCTGTTTTTCCCGCGGATTCAAGGGAGCAGCAATCCCATGGATTCGCATAATCTCTTCGAACGGAATATGCCCATGGCCTTCTCTCTTTTCGCTTCCAGTCTCAAGGCCAGGCTCTACGGCCTGGTGCTCTTCACCATCGTGATCATTCTGCTCCTGGTGGCAACCGGGATTCACTATTACGGCAACATCAACCGGGCCAACACCACCAAGGCCGATTTCAACCGGCTGATCACCCTCATGCAGGATGCCCGGATCGCCGAAAAAACCTACCTCCAGTTTTTCGCCACCGAGGTCAAGGGACAGTTCGAGCAACTGACCGTCGACAGCGGCACGGCCATCGACGCGACTTCCCGGACGAACAGCGGCCGGGACATCGCCGACCAGTTGGCCGCCGCCAAGGATATGGTCGGCCGGTACCAGCAGGTCTTCACCGAGGTGGTCAGGACCCATGGCCAGCAGGAGCAGCTCAAGCAGACCATGGCCCAAACCCTGCTCCAGGCGCTGCAATCGCTCGACGAGATCCAAAAGGATCTCGAGGCGCGCCAAGCCGAGCTGCAGATGGAGGGGTCCGATCTGAGCGCGGTCGAGAACGAAATGCTCAACATCGTCCGGGACTGCAAGATCGGTTTTCTCCAACTGCAAAGCCTGCAATTCCAGTTTCTCCTGTCCGGCGACACCGCGTTGATCGCCACGTTCACGCAGCTCACCGACGCCATCGTCAAGAACAGCATCCCGGCCCTGCAGGAAACCTCGGTCGCCCTCCAGAACAAACAGTTCATCGAGCAGGCCAAGGGCATCAAGGGCACGGTGCAGACCTTCCTCAAGCTCATGGAGGAATCCCAGACCCTCGGCGTCAAGGAGCGGGAAACGACCAAACAGCTCGACGAGGCCGGCAAGAAGGCCATTGAGCCGGTGGAGGCCACGGTGCGCCTGACCAACGCCGTTATCGCGCAGCAGACCAGGTCGGCGGTGACGACCATCGCCATCATCGTGGCTCTCGGCATCGCCGTCTTTCTCGGCCTGTCCACCTTCCTGGTCGGCGCCATCACCAAACCGCTGCATCAGGTGGTGGCCGGCCTCAAGGACATCGCCGAGGGCGAAGGGGACCTGACCCATCGGCTCGAAGTCAGATCGCGGGACGAGATGGGCGAGTTGGCCCGATGGTTCAACGTCTTCATCGAGAAAATCCAGGTGGTGATCCGGGACGTGTCCCAGAACGCGGGCCTGCTCCAGACCGCTTCCGGCCAGTTGCTGGACATTGCCAAGCAGATGTCCACCAGTGCCGGCCAGACCTCAGGCAAGGCCAACACCGTTGCCGCCGCGGGCGAGCAAATGAGCGCCAACATGGGGACCATGGCCGCGGTCATGGGCGAGGCCTCCAGCAACGTCACCACGGTGGCCGCCGCCGTCGAGGAGATGACCGCCACCATCACCCAAATTGCCGACAACGCCGAAAAGGCCAACGAAATCACTTCCGGGGCCGTGCAGCAGACCGAAAAGGCCTCGGTCCAGATCAGCGAACTGGGCGAGTCGGCCAAGGATATCGGCAAGGTCATCGAGACGATCACCGACATCTCCGAGCAGGTCAACCTGCTTGCCTTGAACGCCACCATCGAGGCGGCCAGGGCCGGCGAGGCGGGCAAGGGGTTTGCGGTGGTGGCCAACGAAATCAAGGAATTGGCGCGGCAGACCGCTTCCGCGACCAACGAGATCAAGGAACGGGTCGAAGGCATTCAGCAGTCGACCACGGGCACGGTGGCCGAGATCGCCGCCATCACCAAGGTGGTGGACGAGGTCAACCAGATCGTCGGCGTCATCGCCGGGGCCGTCGACGAACAGTCGGCAGCGACCAAGGAAATCGCCAGCAACATCGGCCAGGCATCGGCAGGCATCAGCGAAGTCAGCGAGAACGTCTCCCAGGGATCGGTGGTGTCTTCCCAAATCGCCCAGGAAATCAGCGAAGTCAAAGATGCGGCCGCCCACATGACCAGAAACAGCACCGAGGTCGACCAGAGCGCCACCGCGCTCTCGCGGCTGGCCGGTGAACTGAACGCCATGGTCGGCCGTTTCAAGGTCTGACAGGCGCGCTTCCAGCGAAAACGTCCCGCTCAAGGGGGCGGTGGACAGCGCCGGGAGCACCGGGGGCGGTGCAAGGCCAGGCGCCATGCCCCGTTCCCGGAATGTTTTTTGTGTTTTTGCAGCCAATCGTTGTGATGTCTGTCCGTTGCGAGGAGCCGGCCGTGCTCATTGTCGGCTTGCGCAACGATACCGTCACGGCGGCATACCTCCTCGGACCGCCCTACCCCGCCAGGCGTCCCCACCGCACCGCCGGTACCGTTCATCGGTCGGTTCGGCTGCCCCGGAAATTCCGAGCAGCGCCGTCTTCCGGGTTTCTGTCGGGCCGCGTCATGCGGTCCGACAGAAACCTGTTCCTTCTGCCCCGTTTGTTTGATTTTCCGCCTCTGCCGGTTGTCCCCCCGGTTCCGTGGGCCGGTGCCTTTCCGCATCCGGCCATTGGACGCCTCCCGGATTCGCATGGCCGATGACGCCATGCCGCCGGAACGGCCCGCATGGCCGTTTGCAAACCGGACGGGCCGGAACGCTCCTTTCGGAAAGATTTCCTCGACAAATCCGGGAGCCTCTGCAACTATGTTTTGCAACGCCTAACTCATGCCGACAGCCGACCTTCAGGTGGTGTCAGTCATCATTCTGCCACGGAGTATCCGATGAGCGATCTTTCCCGTCCAGATTCCGACGAACCGACTTCTTTGGAACACCAACTCGCCGAGTTGAAGAAGGAAGTGGTGCGACTTCGAACGGATTACGACTACCTGAAGCAACTGCTCGAGTTGGCGCCCTTCGGGTATCAGTCCCTCGACGAGGACGGCTGCTTCATCCACGTCAACCAGACCTGGCTCGAGACGCTCGGACGAACCCGGGAGGAGGTCATCGGCAAGAACTTCGCCGAGTTCCTCCATCCGGACGGGCGGTCCTCCTTCCGCAAGGGGTTTCTCAAATACAAGGAATTGGGCGAGGTCAAGTCCGCCGAGTTCGAGATGATCCAGAAGGATGGCTCCCTCGTGGCCGTCTCCTTTGACGGCAAAATCGGACGGGATGCCACCGGCCGCTTTCAACAAACCCACTGTTTTTTCCGCGATATCACCGATCAGAAGAAATCGGAGGGCTACCGGGAGATGGGCCGGGAAATCCTTCATATCCTCAGCGGCCTGGGCACCTTGCCCGCATCCATCCACCACATCCTCGACGTGCTGCAGCGCGGCACGGGGTTCGACGCGGTCGGCATCCGCCTGCAGGAAGGGGAGGATTTCCCGTTCTATGCCCACAAAGGCTTTGCCGACGCCTTTCTCGCGAAAGAAAATTCCCTGCTCGAGTACGCCGAGTCCGGAATCATCTGCCGGGATAAGGAGGGCAAGGCCCGGCTGGCGTGTGCGTGCGGCCTGGTCCTGTCCGGCCGGACCGACCCCGCGAGCCCCTTTTGCACGCAAGGCGGCAGTTATTGGGTCAACGACTCCCGGTGCCTCCTGGATCTCCCCCCAGAACACGATCTCAGATTGCATCCGCGCAACCAATGCGTGTACAGCGGGTATGCGTCCTTTGCCCTGATCCCCATCCGGGTCAAGGAACAAATCGTCGGCCTCATCCATTGCAGCAACACACAGAAGGGATGCTTCTCGCTGAACTCGCTCGGGCTCCTCGAGGGGATCGCGTCGCATATCGGCGAGGCGCTGCTGCGGAAGCAGGCCGAATCGGCACTCCTGGAGGAACGAAGGCGGCTGACCGACATCATTGAATTTCTTCCCGACGCCACCTTTGCCATCGACCGGGAGGGGCGGATCATCATCTGGAACAAGGCCATCGAGAAGATGACCGGTCTGTCGGCGACGGAGATGGTGGGCAAAGGGAACTATGCCTACACCGTCCCCTTTTACGGCGAGGCCCGGCCGCAGCTCATCGACCTGATTCTCGAAGACAGCGAGGAAGTCGCCGCGCTGTATCCGCACATCCTGCGGCACGGGGAGACGCTGACAACGGAGGTCTTCTGCAGGGCCCTGTACAACGGCAACAAGGGGGCCTGGGTCTTTGCCAAGGCCTCTCCCCTCCACGATCAATCGGGCAAGATCATTGGCGCCATTGAAAGCATCCGGGATATCACCGACAAAAAATTCACGGAGGAAAAGCTCAAAAAAAGCGTGGCCTGGTTCAAGGCGCTGTTCAACGCCACCTCCGATTCGGTCATCCTGGTCAAATCCGACGGGACCATCCTCGACCTGAACGAAAACGCGGCGCGGCGGCGCACGCTGTGTGCCGACGGGATGCGGGGCCAGAACCTGTTCGATTACCTCCCCTCGGACGCGGCCGGCATGCGCCGGCAGGCCATCGACCAGGTCCTGTACGAAAGAAGGCTGGTTGAATACGACGAGAACCGCGAGCAGAAACATTACCGCATCCGGCTGTATCCCATCCTGAACAACCAGGGCAAGGTCATCCAGGTCGCCAGTTTTTCGAGGGACATCACCGAAAACAGGAAGGCCGAGGAGGAGAAGAAAAAATTACAGGCGCAGTTGATCCAATCCCAGAAAATGGAGGCCATCGGCACGTTGGCCGGGGGAATCGCGCACGATTTCAACAATATCCTCGGTGCGATCCTCGGCTACACGGAGATGGCGCTGGATCTCGTTCCCCGCCATGTGCTCGCGTTCAAGCATCTTGAACGCATCCAGGAAGCGGGGGAGAGGGCCAGCGCGCTGGTGAAGCAGATTCTCGCCTTCAGCCGGCAGGCCGACGCCAAACGCATTTCGGTGCTCCCCGGCCTCGTGGTCGACGAGGCGGTCAAGCTGCTGCGGCCGTCGCTCCCGTCGACGATTTCGATCGAACTGGACCCGAGTTCCGCCGCCTGGCCCGTCTTTGCCGATCCGACCCAACTGCACCAGGTCCTGATCAACCTCTGCACCAATGCCTTTCACGCCATGGAGCACACGGGCGGTGTCCTCGGGATCGCCCTCGCAAACCGCGAGCTGTCCAAAAACGACCTGCAGCATCGGCCGGAAATCCAGCCGGGAAAATTCGTGGAACTTGCCGTGAGCGATACCGGCAACGGTATTCCCCCGGAAATACTGGAGAAAATTTTCGCCCCCTACTTCACCACCAAGGAAGTCGGCAAGGGGACCGGCATGGGGCTCGCCATCGTCCACGGCATCGTCACCAGTCACCACGGTTTCATAACGTGCGACAGCGAGATCGGCAGGGGGACCGTGTTCCGGATCTATTTCCCGGTCGCCGAGCAGGCGACGACCTATGGTTTGGAGTACATCGAGACAGCCCCTGCCGGCACCGAGCGCATTCTGTTCGTCGACGACGAAGAAATGCTGGTCGAACTGGGGGTGCTCATGCTGGAACGGCTCGGCTACAAGGTGACGGGACGCACCAACGGTTTGGATGCGCTGGTGACCTTTCAGAACCAGCCGGATTTTTTCGACGCAGTGATCACCGACCACACCATGTCGGGAATGACGGGAAGCGAGCTCGCCCTCAGGATCCTGCAGATACGGCCCGATGTGCCCATCATCCTCTGCACGGGCTACAGCAACCTGATTTCGGAAGAAAAGGCGCGGTTGTTGGGCATAAAAGGATTTGCAATGAAGCCGCTGATCAAGAAAGAAATCGCCTCGCTCCTCAGGAAACTGCTCGACGAGGCCCGGTAGGCCGGCGTGCCGTCGCCCGCCGTTCCTGCTCCCGTCATCCCCCCTCGGCGGCCAAACGGGCCTTCAGGTTGGTCAGCCTTCGACGGACGTTGCGATTTCTGACGGCCATGGCCAGGGCCTTCGGCTGGCCGATGATGGTCACCAGTTTCCTGCCCCGGGTCACGGCGGTATAGAGCAGGTTCCGCTCCAGCAGCAGGTAGTGCTGCATCGCCAGGGGAATGACCACGGCGGGGTATTCCGACCCCTGGCTCTTGTGGATGGTGGTGGCATAGGCCAGCGCCACCTCGTCCAGTTCGCCGAATTCGTATTCAACCGTTCTGCCGTCGTACTCGGCCCTCAGCAGGTTCTCTTCGGGGTCGATCTCCACAATCCGGCCGATATCGCCGTTGAAGACCTCCTTGGTATAGTTGTTCACGGTCTGGATGATCTTGTCGCCCGGCGAATAGGTGGTGCCGAAGCGGGTCACCCGCGGCTCGCCGTTGCCGTTCAGGACCTTCTGCAACTCGGCGTTCAGGGCGTGCGCCCCCAGGCCGCCCCGGTTCATGGGGGTGAGCACCTGCACGTCCCGCACCGGGTGCAGCCCGAACCGCTTCGGGATGCGCTCGGCAACCACCTGCAGCAGTTTGGCGTGGATCTCCTCCGGGGTTGCCGCCGCGACGAAGTAGAAGTCGGACAGCCCCTCGGTTTTGTTGTTGAGCGGCATCTCGCCGCGGTTGATCCGGTGGGCGTTGACGACGATCTGCGAGGTGGCCGCCTGGCGGAAGATCTCGGTCAGCCGCACGGTCGGCACCGCGCCGGAGGCCATGAGATCGGCCAGCACCGCGCCGGGACCGACCGACGGCAACTGGTCCACGTCGCCCACCAGCACGAGCGCGGCCCGGTCCGGCACCGCCGCCAGCAGCTTGTTCATCAGCACCACATCCACCATGGACGACTCGTCGATGACGAGCAGGTCGGCGTCGAGCGGGTGCTCCCTGTTCCGCTTGAAGCCGAAGCTTTGCGGATCGAATTCCAGCAGACGGTGGATGGTCTTGGCTTCCCGGCCGGTGGTCTCGCTCATCCGCTTGGCCGCGCGGCCGGTCGGCGCGGCCAGCAGGATGCCGAGTTGCTTGGCGGCCAGGATATTGAGGATGCCGTTGACCAGCGTCGTCTTGCCGGTCCCCGGCCCGCCGGTGATGATGAGCGCCTTGCTGGCAAGGGCGAGCCGCACGGCATCCTTCTGCGACGGCGACAGGCTCAGGCCCGTCTGTTCCTCCACCCAGGGGAGCGCCTTGTCGGCATCGATCCGGCCCCAAGGCGGCGGCCCGCCCAGAATCCGCCCGATGCCGCTCGCCACGCCGACCTCGGCCCGGTGCAGCGGCGTCAGGAACAGGCAGGAAACGCCGTCGATCTCTTCCATCACCAGGTTTTCCTGGCGTACCTCCTCCCGGATGGCCTCTGCCAGGGTTTCGCCGGCGATGGCCAGGAGTTCGACCGACTTTTTGACCAGGACCTCGTGGGGCGCGGCGCAATGGCCGTCGGCGGACAATTCCTGCAGGACGTGGCGCACGCCGGCCTGGACGCGAATCAATGAATCGGGAGCGATGCCGAGCCGGCCGGCGATGATGTCGGCGGTTTTGAAGCCGATGCCGTGGATGTCGAGGGCCAGCCGGTAGGGATTCTCCATGACCTTGGCCACGGCCTCGTCGCCGTAGACCTTGTAGATCCTGACCGCGCGGCCGGTGCCCACGCCATGGGAATGGAGGAAAACCATGATCTCCCGGATCGCCCTCTGCTCGGCCCAGGCGGCAATGATCCTGTCCGTCCGTTTCCTGCCGATGCCCGGAAGGGTCAGCAGGCGTTCCGGCGTCTCCTCGATCACGGTGAACACGTCGACGCCGAAGGCCTTGACCAGGATTTTGGCGTAATGGGGGCCGATTCCCTTGACCATGCCTGAACCCAGGTACTTCTCGATACCTTCCAGGGTGGTCGGGGGAACGGTTCGCAACTGCGAGGCCTTGAACTGCACGCCGTGGGTCCTGTCGTTCTGCCAGATGCCCACGCACTCGACGAACTCGCCCGGCGTGATGGCCGCCGCGCTGCCGACCACCGTGACTAGGTCGCGCTTGCCCTTGACCTTGATCCGGAGCACGCAGAAACCGGACTCCTCGCTGTGGAAGGTGACCCGCTCGACCGAACCGGCGATGCGCTCAACAGGGGTGTCCGTGCTGGGAGGCTGATCGTGCATTGTTCCGAACCAGGGTTGTTTCAGGAATGGTGAGGGAAAGACGCCCGCGCCCACTCATGGATGCCGGTCGTCACCGCATGGCATTGTATCGGTATTTTGCCCGTTCCGCACCCCTGCAGGTACAGGAAATGGCTGAAAGCAGTTTGCAAGAAGGTTGCTTGTTGCCATCCGGCATAGCGCAGGCTGCTCGACTCCTGGCCCCATTCATCAGAATCCCAAAAATCACAACTCAGCTTGAACTAACGAAAATCGCAGGACTATTTCATTGACCGAGTATCGCGCTCCTCTGTATCCTCAAATCAACAAATCCGGCCAAGTCAGTTGTCTAAAACGGAAGGTGGCCTCATTCTGCCAATAGAATCAATCCGCTGGTCGTTTTTTTTTTGGGGGGGGGTGACGGCGGGGCGTTCCGGGGCCGGCCACGTTAACCAAGGTCGGGCTATTGAAAGGCCGATGGCAGGCGCCGGGAATGGGTATGCGGTTTGCCCGGCCTTCGCGCCCGTGCCCGCGAGGCGCTTTTGTTGCAGGGTTTTGCCATTTTAACCGATCAGGGGGCAATCATGACAACGCCGTTTCGTTACCGTGGCTACCAGTGGGCGCAATGGGGGGATTTGAACGCCTTCTTCGGTCTCATCCTCGACAACATCAGCAACCTGGTGATCCTCACCAGCATCCTTGCCGGTGTCTTCGCCTATCCGCTCGACAGTATCTTCACGTTGATGATTCCCGGCACCGCGCTGGGGGTGCTGGTTGGCGATGTCGCCTACACCTGGCTCGCGTTCCGTCTGGCAAAGCGGACGGGGCGCACCGATGTCACGGCGATGCCGCTGGGGCTGGACACGCCGTCTTCCATCGGCATCACTTCCGCCGTCATCGGCCCGGTCTTTCTCGAAACCAAAGACCCTGTGGCAGCCTGGCAGGTGGGTATGGCCACGCTGATGATTATCGGGGTGCTCAAGCTGGCGCTCTCTTTTTGCGGCGAATGGGTGCGGCGGCACATCCCGCAGGCGGGGCTTCTGGGCTCGCTCGCCGGCATCGGCGTCACGCTGCTCGCCTTCTTTCCCTTGATGAAGATCTTCTCCGCGCCGGTCGCGGGGGTCGCTTCCCTGGGGGTCATCTTCTATGCCTTCCTGGCCCGGCGGCGGCTGCCGCTGGGAATGCCGGGGGCGCTCGGGGCGGTGCTGCTCGGCTGCGCGCTTTACTACGGCTCCGTTGCCTTTGGGCTCTTCGGCCTCGCGAACGCTGCCATGCCCTCTTTCGCACTCCATCCCGCCGCCCCTGTGCCGACCCTGGAGTTCGTGCACGGCCTGGGCATCGCCTTCACCTATCTGCCCATCGCCTTCCCCTTCGCGCTGGTCACCATCCTGGGCGGCATCAACAACACCGAGAGCGCCCGCGTCGCCGGCGACGAATACAGGACGCGCGACATCCTCCTGACCGAAGCGCTGTCCACCATGGTCGCCGCTCTTTGCGGCGGCGTGGCGCAGACCACCCCCTACATCGGCCATCCTGCTTACAAGGCAATGGGTGGACGGGCCGCCTATACGCTGGCGACCGGCCTTTTCATCGGCATCGGCGGCGTGCTCGGCATCTTCCAGTTCGTGATCGAGGCGATCCCGGAGGCGGTCATCACTCCCGTCCTCCTGTTCGTCGGTATCGAGATCGTGGCGCAGGCTTTTGTCGAGTCCCCGCGCCGCCACGCTCAGGCCGTGGTCTTCGCCATGATCCCGTCCATCAGCTATCTGGCACTGACCAACGCCGAAAGCCTGATCGAGAAATTGGGCGTCGCTGCCACGCCCGTCTCGGTCACTGGCGAACTTGAAGTGCTTGGCCTGGTGGGGCATGGTTTCATCCTCACCGCCATCCTCTGGGGCGGGTTGCTGGCCGACCTGATCGACGGCAAGACCCGCAGCGCCGCCGTTTATGCCGCGCTCTGCGCCGTTTGCACGCTGTTTGGCCTCATTCATTCGGCGGCGCCGGCCGGTGGCATCTACCTTCCCTGGCATTTCTCGACCGATCTGTCACAGCAGGTGGCACTAGGTTATCTGATAGTTTCGGCGCTGCTCTTTATTGCTCCGTCAAATCCGTCAACGCCGACAACTTCATCGGCGCCGGCAAGTGGGGAGACGCGCGCGACATGAACTCGCCGAAGGTGAGAGATGCCGCGCTGCCGACCACCGTGACCAGACCGCGCTTGCCCGTGACCTTGATCCGGAGCACGCAGAAGCCGGACTCCTCGCTGTGGAAGGTGACCCGCTCGACCGAACCGGTGATGCGCTCAACAGGAATACCCGTGCCGGAAGGCTGACCGTGCATTGTTCCGAACCAGGGTTGTTTCAGGAATGGCGAAGGAAAGGCGACCGCGGCCACTCATGGGCGCCGGACGTCACAGCATGGCATTGTAAAATGGTCCCAAACCGCTTGCAAGGAAGCTGCGTGTGCCCATTCAGCAGAATTAAGCGACCACACAAACATTCAAGAATCATAACACAGCTCGAACTACTGAAAATCGTGAGACTATTTCCTTGACCGGGCATTGCGCTTCTTTGTATCATTAAACCAATAATCCGGCTAGTTACCCGAAGTAAAAAATTGGCCTAATTTTACTGTTAACCATTTAAAGATTAAAATGAAAATCGGCACTATATCCAACTGGAACGAAGAAAAAGGGTACGGATTTATTACGCCAAAGGATGGTGATAAAGATATATTCTTACACATCAACGACTATAGCAGAATACACAAAAAGCCAATTAAAGGACTAGAAGTCAATTATATATTAAACACAGATACAAAGGGCCGAAAATGTGCTACTGAAGTATTTCCTTTGCGTGGTCATAAAAATAATGATCGCGAAATCAGACAAAAAATATTTTCTATATTTGTTTTCATTTCTTTTGGATGTGTAATTTACTTTCTTCATAGTCATAACTACATTCCAAACATTATCGTTGGAATTTATTCTACACTTAGCATTCTAGCTTTCCTAATGTATGCTAAAGACAAAAACGCGGCAGAATTGGGCACATGGAGAACCCAGGAGAACACCTTGCACACAATAGCTCTGTTGGGTGGTTGGCCCGGTGCGGCGATCGCTCAAAGTTTTTTGAGACATAAATCTAAAAAATTATCATTCAGAATAATTTACTGGATTACAGTAATTTTAAATTGTGCAGGATTATACTGGCTGATTACTCCTCAAGGAAGTTTATGGCTGAAAATCATACTAAGAAATATAAATTTTGGTTAACAAGTCGTTTCAGACTGAACTCCACGTTAGAAATAGTTCAATAAAAAAAGCCCTTATGGAAAGAATCCATAAGGGCTTGTGTGTTTTTTTGGTAGCGGGGAAAGGATTTGAACCTTTGACCTTCGGGTTATGAGCACAATAGCCACAGATTAAAGAAGTGTTTAACCTAGCTTCATAAAACTTAATGTAGCATAAATACAGCATGTTGCAAACTTCAACCAAGAGTGTATAATCTTCTCTAGTTTAATAAATTTTAATCTTTTTTAGCCATTAGGGTAGGAATAGGGTAGGAAAAATTTTTAAAATTTTATCATTATAAAAGTGAGTTAAATCAGGTTAAAGTTCACAAGAGGCAGGGTCATGGCAACCAAATATATCCGCGCATATCAGAATAAATTTGAGGGAGTGTACTACTACGAAAGTCAAACTAGGTTATTCCAGGGCAAGCCAGACAAATGCTTTGTTGTGACCTTCAAAGTCTCCGGCCGGAAGATCTGGGAAAAAATCGGTTGGAAAAGCCAAGGGATTACCCCCCAGATTGCCAACGAGAAACGGAACCAATTCGTACAGGAAATACAACTGGGTTCTCCCATCATTACAGCAGCAATGCGGAAAGAAGAGGCCTTCAAGCGAAATCGCTATATTGAGGAGATTGCCCAGATTTATTTTGAAAAGAACAAAGACCGACTTAAGGGCTACAAAACCGACTTAAACCGATACGAAAAACATCTCAAGACACTTTTTGGCAAAAGACAGGTCTCAACCCTCACCACGCTCGACATTGCTGATTTAATAAACAGCATGAACGGCAAAGCAGACGGCACGATATGGAATGTTGTCGAACTGCTTCGCCGTCTTATTAATTTTGGCTCCAAAGCAGACTTGTGCCCCCCTCTGTCTTTCACTATCAATATGCCTGAGAGAAACAATGAAGTAGTGGAGTATTTAACGCCTGAAGAAGTGAAAAGGTTTTTTTCCACTATGAGACATTGGCACAACCAAGAAGCTTGCCGCATGTTAAAGTTGGCGTATTTCACGGCAATGCGAAGAGGTGAAATTTTTAAACTTCAAGACGCTGATCTTGATTTTCATTTTAATCTTATAAGGTTACGTGATCCTAAAGGCAAAAAAACAACCTCTATCCCCATGAATCCCATAGCCAAAGAGATTATTGAGGAACAAATAGCTTGGCGAGATAACAAACACCCTGGATCAACATATTTATTTCCAGGCACTAAAGGAGGTAAACGGACTGATTGCAGCGCGATTGATCCTATCAAGAAAACCGCTCAGTTACCGCCTGAATTTCGCATTTTTCACAGCCTCCGCCACCACTATGCTGTAACGCTTGCTAATTCAGGAAAATACACATTGGATATGATCGGGGAACTTTTAACCCATAAAAGCACCGCCATGACTAAACGATACGGGCATTTTCTTCCAGATACCATGCAAACTGCGGGTGAAATTGCAGCATCACTTTTAGCCAATGGGACAGAATGATGTCTGACAATATCAAAGAATTTATGCTACATAATCATAAAATATTTTATTCAATAATTATTAATTCCTACATGATATATCCTTACTCAAACGAATTAAGAATTGAATATATTCATAAAGCATTGGTATCAATTATTGGATCAGATTATGAATTTTGCAAAAAGAAAGGTATGAATCTAACAGATACTCACAAGTCTTTATCTATTTTTTTATCAAATGCAATACATATAACTGGTAATTGGAATTTGTTTTCAAAAAATATACTTAAAGTTAGAAAAGAAACCATTGAAGATGAATTTTACATACGATCAGCACACGGTCTAATAGCAGGAGAAATACTTCAACATTCAATTGAAAACAAGAAAAGTCTAAATAAATCTATTAGAGAATTGGTTAGGATTAATAGTGAAAACAAAGACATGGAAGAGACAAAAAATTACAAGCAATCTGACTTTAAAATAACTTAGTGATTATCTATAAATAACTATGACCTTGTTCAGGACAATCATGGCGGCTGCCAATGTGTTGAGTGCAATGTACGAGAGATCTGTCTTCTCGTATCGTGGTATCAATTTGCGAAACCGGTTGAACCATGAATG
>NZ_JHZB01000033.1 GCF_000621145.1 Desulfobulbus elongatus DSM 2908 | reverse complement strand
TCTGCCTTGATGCAGCATATGTGGGCAAGGAGGATACTGTACTCTCCAATGGCTTCATCCCCCACATCCGCCCACGAGGCGAAGAGAAAAAATTGATCGAAAGAGATCCTTCGTTCAAGGCACGGCGCTGGGTCGTTGAGTTAGCACATTCATGGTTCAACCGGTTTCGCAAATTGATACCACGATACGAGAAGACAGATCTCTCGTACATTGCACTCAACACATTGGCAGCCGCCATGATTGTCCTGAACAAGGTCATGGTTATTTATGGATAATCACTTGGTCGAGCCGTACACCGCGCTCACCGGCGAGATCTGGCGGCCGACCACCGAACCGAGTGCCACGATGTCGCCGCTCCGCCGCTGCATGAGATAGCGCCCGGCCTGCCGCATCAGGTGGGCCGCGCCCAGGACGTTGGTTCGGTACAGGGCCTCCCACTGGGCCTCGTCGCTGGTCAGCACGCTGCCCGCCAAACCCCGGCCGGCATTGACCACCACAATATCGTATTTGTTGCCGCCATCGGCCCAGGCCAGGGCCTGTGCGAGCAGGGCATCGATTTCCTCCGCCCTGCCGGCGTCGCCGGGCACCACCAGGGCTGTGCCCCCCTGGGCGGCAATGACCGCCGCCACTTCGTCGAGCCGTTCCCGCCGCCGGGCGTTCAGCACCACCGCCGCACCTTCCCCGGCCAAGGCCAGGGCCGTGGCCCGGCCGATGCCGGCGCTGGCGCCGGTGACGATCGCCGTCTTGCCGCCCAGTCTCTTGCCGCCTGCCTGTTGCGTTGCGTTTGCCATGTGCTTGCCTCCGTTCTTTTCCGCAGAAAAAATATTGTGTTTTCTTCCAGAGGTGGGCCGTTATGATTGGCTCCGTTCCGCCTGTCCGGCCTCGTCGCGCTCCCGGAAAACCTCCCTGGCCGCGGACAAGCCGTTGAGGGCGGCGGGAAATCCGGCATACACCGCCATCTGCATGATGACCTCCACCACCTCCTGCCGGCTGCAACCGACGTTGAGCGCGCCGTTGATGTGTACCTTGAGCTGCGGCGCCGCGTTGCCGAGCGCCGTCAACGCCGCCACCACGGCGATCTCGCGCGACTTGAGATCGAGCCCCGGCCGCGAATACACGTCGCCGAAAGGAAACTCGATGAGATACCGGGCAAAATCCGGGGCAATATCGTGCAGTCCCGCCACCACCCGCTCGCCCGCCGCGCCGTCGATCTCGCGCAGTTTGTCCCAGCCGCGTTGATACCGATCCTGATTCTCCATGGCACACCTCCCTGAATATGAACGGGGACATTCGCCCCCTCTTTTCCTGCCCTGCACAGGCGCAGGGCGTTTTTTCGGGGCCATTTCGACGCGCGCAGCGCGGGAAAATGACGGATTCCCCCATCTGGTCGAGTTGTCCACGCCACGCCGCCTCTTCCGGTCCTTCACCCCGTCCTTGGCGGCAGAGAGTCCTTCTTCTCTTTGTGCCAACCTGCAATCCATACGGGTGCGCCGATGCTGCGCAGCAGGCGCCGGAAAAAGCGGCGTGCGCCGGGCAAGGGCAACTCAGCCTTTGACTCTCTTGATGGTGCCGTTTGCGATCATCGTCTGGAATTGGGCCAGGAGGGCTTGTTCCTCTTTATCGATATGGCCATCGGAGTGGGCACACTCCATGATCTGCTGGTATTCCGATGGCGTGACCTCAAGGTCTGCGATGGCATGTTTGATAAGTTTCTTCAGGTCGCCGGCCGACTCGCTCACTTTTTTCATCAATGTGTTCTCCCTGGACTCTGTCCGAAATAAAGTGGTTGGTGAAAAGAGAAAGACAACGCCTCAAATATAACCCATCGTCGGGCTCCGATAAAGAGGGGGGGAATACTTCTCCTTGGCATGTGGCGCCACTTGCGGTTTCCCGAAGCGTCTCCGCCCCTTGGGATGACAGCAGTCTCCATCCTTCCCGATCAGGTCATCGTTGGCAGCACAACTGAGCGCGTTGCGGCGAAAGGCCGCACCGCCCGGCGGATGCCCTGATATTCATTCCGTTTCTCCCCGCTCCTCTTTGTTGCGCCTCTGCCGGACCATCGCGCCCAGCACGGCTCCTGTCCGCGATCCGGACAGGAGCCAGCCGGCCACCAGGGCCGCCGCCATCAGCAGGCTGCCGAGCAGGCAGACCCCTAGCCAGCCGCCTTCGTGCCAGGCCAGGGTTCCGGCCAGCGAACCGCCCGCGCCACCGACGAAGAACGAGACGATGTAGATGGTGTTGATCCGGCTCCTCGCCTCGGGCCGCAGGGCGAAAATTCGCGTCTGGTTGGCCACATGGCCGCCCTGCACGCCGAGATCGAGCAGGGCCGCGCCGCAGGCCAACGCCACCAGGGAGGTACCGCCCAGCCCCATGATCAGCCACGATGCCAAGACGATGCCGCTGCCCACGGCGACAAGCCGGCGCGCGCCCAGACGGGGCGCCATGCGCCCGCTGAAACTGGCGGCCAGGGCGCCGGCCGCGCCGACCAGACCGAAACCGCCGGCAACCTGCGCGCCGAAATTGGCCGGCAGGCTTTCGAGCTGGAAGACCAGGGTGCTCCAGAAGACGCTGAAGGCGGCGAACAGCAGGGCGCCGCTGACGGCGGCCTCGCGCAGAACCGGAAGTTCGCGGAGCAGGCCCGGCAGCGAGGTGAGCAACTCGATATAGGGCGGCCCGTTTTCCGGACGGCTGGCGGGCAGCATGAGGCGCAGCAGCAGCGCGAAGACCAGCATGAGCGCGGCCGCAAAGAAATAGACCGCCCGCCAACCCAGGTACTCGCCGATGCAGCCGCTCACCGTCCGGGCCAGGAGGATGCCGAGGAGCAGGCCACTCATCACGGTGCCGACATTTTTGCTTCGTTCTTCCGGCCCGGACAGGGTGGCGACCAGGGGCACGATGGCCTGGGGCACCACGGACAGGAGCCCGATCAAGAGATTCAGCCCCAGCAGGAGGACGGCCGAGCGAACAGCGCCGGTGACGGCCAGGCTCAGTGCGGCCAACAGCGTCAGCACGACGATGAGCCGGCGGCGTTCAGCCCGGTCCCCCAACGGGGTGATCAGCAACAGCCCAAGGCCGTAGCCGATCTGGGTGAGGGCCGGAATCAGCCCGACCTGCGCGCCGGTGAGGCTGAAATCGCGGGCGATTTCCGCCAAGAGCGGTTGGCTGTAGTACAGATTGGCGACCACCGCCCCGGAGGAGGCGGCCATCAGGGCGAGCAGGGAGCGCGAGACCTGGGGCTCCGTGGCAGCGGGATTTGATGCGGACATATATTTTTCTCCTTGGAGAGGTGTGCGGTACAGGACGGCAACGGAGCGCGCTCCGGAGGGGGAGCGCAGCTTACATGCTTTTTGCGAAAACGTTCACCCGTTGGCCAGAGAAGGCGGCCCGGTTTTCCCGTCAGGCTCGTCCTCCAGACCGGCGACAATGGTTTCCAGGCGGGCGGCGTTCGCCTCGCAGTCTTGTTTGAACGCTTCCAGATGCCTGATTCGTTCATCCGCCGACGCGACGTGCGCCCTGAGGATCTCGATCACCTTCCGCTTGCCCTCGACCACCTTGCCATCGGTGAAATAGAGGTCGATGACCTGGGCGATTTCCTCGAGCGAAAGCCCGAGCCGCTTGAGCATCTGGATTTTCCTGAGCCGGGCCACATCGCGCTCGGTAAAGGTCCTGCTCTTGCCGGCAAGCCGCTGTTCCCGCGGCCCCATCAATCCCAGTTCCTCGTAATACCGGATGCAACGGGTCGTCAACCCGGCCCGTTTTGCGGCTTCGCCAATCTTGAACTGTGTCATGGTCCTTTTTCTGTTTTTAACGTTAACGTTAAGAATATATGCGGCTGAATATGTCGCCTGTCAACCCGCGGGCGGGATGCCGGCGCCGGTCGCTACATCCGGCTATGGCGGAGGATGGAGAGCAGGAGGCGGAATCCCATCAGGCCGGCCACGATGAAGCCGACCAGGCCGATGATGGGGATGCCGCGCCAGAGGGGTGGCAGGCCGGAATGGAGGATGAGGGAGCTGCCGATGATCAGGGCGGCGAGGACAATGGCGAAGCTGATGCGGTTGGACACCTGGTCGAGGGTCACGCTCAACGATTGCAGGCCCTTGTGCTCGAATTCGAGCCGCATCCGGCCGCTACGCAACTGGTGCAGGATGGTGCGCACTTCCTCGGGCAGGTCGCGCAGCAGATTGAGGTAGGAGAGGCCGGTGTCGGTGAGCGCCGAGGCCAGGCGGCCGGGCTGCATCCGGCCCAGGCGGATCTTGCGCATGAACGGCTCGGCCAGGCGGATCAGCTCCAGCCTGGGGTCGAGCATCAGCCCCAGCCCCTCCACCGTGGTCAGGGCCTTGAGCATCTGGTAGAAACTCGGCTTGAACGACAGCTTGTGCCGGGAAACCAGGTCGAGCAGGTCCTGGAGGATCTTGCCGGCTTCCAGGTCCCCCAGGGGGCGATAGAGATACATGTCCATCAGGCCGGCCAGATCCCTGGCCAGGTTGTCCCGGTCGATCTCGCCCAGTTGCACCGTGACCTTGAGCACGCCGGTGACGATGTTCTGCTCGTTGCCGGCCACCAGATCGAGCACCAGGTCGGTGAAATCCTCCCGGTCCCTGAGCGACAGCCGCCCCATCTGGCCGAAATCGATGAAGCAGACCACGTTGTCCGGCAGGATGAAAACGTTGCCCGGATGAGGGTCGGCATGGAAGAAGCCGTGCACGAAGATCTGCTCCATCACCAGATTGGCGCCGCGCTCGGCGATCAGGGAGAGATCGTAGCCCTGCTCGCGCAGCGCCCCGACCCTGGACGACTTGATGCCGAGCACGTACTCCATGACCAGCACCCGGTCGGTGCTCAGCTCCGGATAGACCAGCGGCACATGGATGGCGGGGTTGTCCTCGAACTGGCGGGCAAAGCGCTGGATGTTGGCCAGCTCCACGGAAAAGTCGATCTCCCGGCTCAGGCTGCGGGCGAACTCGTGGACGATGGCCATGGGCTGGTGCCCCTGCACCTCCTCCAGGTACTGCTCCATCAGCTCGGCGATGTGGGCCAGGATCTCCAGGTCGACGGCGATGACGTTCTCGATGCCCGGCCGCTGCACCTTGACCACCACCTCGGCGCCGTCGTCCATCCGGGCCCGGTGCACCTGGCCGATGGAGGCGGCCGCCAGCGGTTCGACATCGAAATAATGAAAAATTTCCTCGGGGTAGCGCCCCAGCTCCTCCTTGAGGATGGTACGCACCTCGTCCACGGAAAAGGGCGGGATGTCGTCCTGGAGCTTGGCCAGTTCGCCAAGGAAATCGGCGGGAATCAGGTCGGGCCGGGTGGAGAGCAGTTGGCCGAGCTTGATGAAGGTCGGCCCCAACTCCTCGAACACCAGCCGCAACCGCTCCGGCCGCGAGAGCCGGGCGATCTGCTCCCGCGGCTTGCGGTTGATCATTTGCAGGCCGGACTCCAGGTACTGATCGATGTGCAGCCGGTCGACCAGGTCGTTGAAGCCGTATTTGAACAGCACCCGCAGGATGCGGTGGTAGCGGTTGAGGTGGCGGTAGGTCCGCCCGATGGCTCCGAGCTTCCTGATGCTGAACATGGGCGATCAGTCGCCGTTGCCCCGATTGATCGCCACCTGCAATTCCTCGATCTTGCGCTGCAACTCGGCGATTTCGTCCTTGGTGGCCAGGTTGAGCTGCCTGATCCGGTCCTCGACCCGCTTGTTGATCCACAGATCGAGCTGGTCCTTGGCCTTCTCCGACCTGCGCAGGAGATCGTCGACAAACTGTTTGCCCTCCTCCTGCGACATCTTGCCCTTTTCAATCAGGTCGCCTTTCAGCTCCTCGATCTTCTCCTTGGTGAGGAACGCGGCGCCGATACCGGCATAAAACACGTTTTTCAACAGTTCCTTCATGGTTGCCTCCACTGTGCATGAAAGGGGAATGCCATTTCTTCCACTATAGGACCTGTACGCCGCCAGCGCACCCTATTCCTTGCCGATATCGCGATGACACACCTCGGGCGCATATCCCTTTGCCGCCAACAGCGTCCGCAGATGCTCCACCACGGCCACCGAACGATGCTTGCCGCCGGTGCAGCCCACAGCCAGGCTGAGCGATGCGCGCCCGCTGGCCGCATATTCGTCGATCAGGAAGAGCAACAGGGGATCGAGCAGGGCCAGAAACCGCTCGCCGGACGCATTGGCGAGCGCATAGTCGGCCACCTCGGGCTCCAGGCCGGTGTGGGGCCGCAGTTCCGGCTCCCAGTGCGGATTGGGCAGGAAGCGGACATCCCACATCAGGTCGGCCTGGGGATGGCCGTGCTTGAAACCGAAGGAAAACAGGGTGATGTTCACGATAGATTCCTTTGCGGCGTGGCCGTCGTCCGCGGTCAGCCGGCCGAGCAGATCATGCGGATGGACTCGGCCCGCTCGTTGATGCCGCGCTTGAGCATCTCGTGGTTGTAGGCGGTGATCACGTCCTGGCGCTTGAGCATGCCGAGCACCCAGGGCTCCGCCAGGCTCTCCACCACCGGAATCTCGTCGATCCCCTTGATGTCGAACAGTTGCATGGCCTCGTAGCAGTTGGTGTCCGGGGTGAGCATGATCACGTCGCGGGCGCAGATGGCACCCACCAGGTGGCAGACGCGCTCCTCCTCGCTGTGAAGGATGGTCTTGACGTCCTGCATCGACACCACGCCCACCATCAGCCCCTTGTCGTTGACCACCGGAAAGTAGAAACTGTTGCGGGCGAAGCGGAACAGTTCGAGCAGGTGATTGATGTTGGCGTTTTCGCTGATGAAATCGACATCCTCGGTGATCGCCTTGCCCACCCGGATCGATTTGAGGATCGCCACCTCGCGGCCCTCGTGGATGTCGATGCCCTCGCGGGTGAAGTCGACGGTGTCCATGGAGTCGCCGTAGAGCCAGGAGGAGGTGACGGTGCCCACCACCGCGGCCACCATCACCGGGATGATGATCATGTAGTTGCCGGTCATCTCGAAAAGGAGAAAGATGGCGGTCAGGGGCGCGTGGGTGGTGGCGGCGAGGAAGGCGCCGATGCCCACCGTGGCGTAGGCCCCGGCGGCGGCGGTGGTTTCGGGGAGAAAGTGGTGGACGATGCCGCCGTAGGCTCCGCCGAGGACCGCGCCGATGAACAGGGCCGGGGCGAAGACGCCGCCGGCGCCGCCCGAACCCAGGGTGAGGGCCGTGGCCAGCGACTTGAGAAAGACCAGCACCATCATCCGCCACACCAGGGTCTCGCCGGCCAGGGCCTTGGCGATGTAGTCGTAGCCGTTGCCCATCACCTGGGGAAAGAAGATGCCGATGCAGCCGACCAGCAGGGCGCCGAGGATGGGTTTGATCTGGTCGTGGAGACGCAGCCGCCGGAACCGGTCGCGGATCAGGTAGAAAAAGCGGATGTGCAGCACCGCCGTCACCCCGACGATCACCGCCATCAGGGTGTAGAGCGGAATCTCGACAAAGGCGTTGACAATGGTGTAGTCCGGAATGGGAAAGGCGGGCACCGTGCCGTAGTAGGCTCGCGACACCACGGTGGACAGCGCCGAGGCGATCACCAGCGCGGAGAAGGAGGAAATCTCGTAGGTACCGAGCAGGACGATCTCCGCGGCGAAGAACATGCCGGCCAGCGGGGCGTTGAAAATGCCGGCGATGCCGCCGGCGCATCCGGCGGCGATGTAGACCTTCATCCGCTTGCCCGAGACCCGGAACCGCTGCCCGACCTGCGAACCGAGGGCGCCGCCGATCTGGGCGATCGGCCCTTCCACCCCGGCCGAATTGCCGCTGCCGATGGTCAGGGCGGTGGCGATGATCTTGATGAAGATGTTGCGGGCCCGGATCACCCCGTTTTCCAGGTTGACCCGGCGCAGAAAGGCCGTGAAGCCGTAGCCGTTGACCCTGCCGGGAAAGGCCAGGGACAGCGGAATGAGCAGGGCCGCGCCGGCCATGGGCAAAAACGGCAGCAACAGCCGCCGCCAGCCGCCCTCGCCGATCCGGAGAACCTCGTGGCCCCAGACGAAAATGATCTCGTGGACGAGATCCACCGCCTCGCGGAAGACGATGATGGCCACCCCGGACATGACGCCGATGCAGGCCGCGATCAGGATCATCCGCGCCCGCTCTCCCGGAAGGAATCGTTTCATTTTGGTAAGCATAGCCGCTCCGGAATGGCGCAGCCGATGGCTGCGGCCTGGCGCAGGAAATAGGCGTCGGTCATGCCGGCCAAGTAGTCGCGCACCATGGCGGCCGGGCTGTGGCTGGCCACATAGGCGGGCGACATCGATCGGAGGAAGCTTCGGTCGATGCCCTCGTGCGCCGCCCGCTGCGCCAGATCGAGGTAATGGGCGAACAATCGCTCGTAGCACTCCTGGATTCTGTCGAAATCGGGCTTGAAGGCCGGGTTGGCGTAGATCCGCCGGTAATTGAACTCCTTGAGCTGGCTAAGCGCCGCCCCCACCTCCTCGCTGAAGCCGATGCAGTCGCTGTCGGCATCGTCCGCGGCCGCCCCGCGGACCTGGGCGCTGCTGGCCAGGAGATCGGTCACCAGGGTGTAGACGATGGTGCCGTTGCTGGCGCCGAGCACGCGACGGCACGGCTCGGGAATCTCGTCGCGGACGACCAGCCCCAGTTCGATGGCATCCTCAAAATCGCGGCCGATATAGGCGATGGTGTCGGCCAGCCGGACCACGCATCCCTCCAGGGTCATCGGCACCAGCGGCAGGGCGGGATCGGCCAGCTTGGCCGCGATCTCCCGGTCATGGCCGGCGAAATCCTTGCGCCGGTCGGGCCGAAGATGCCGGGCATGGACCTCGCCGTCGTGGCAGAGGATGCCGTCCAGCACCTGGAGGGTGAGGTTCCAGCCCGCGCCGCCGCGCTCGAACCGGTCGAGAAACTGCACCGACTGGATGTTGTGCTGAAAGGATGCCAGGCCGTGGCGCCGGCAGATTTTCGACAACATGCGCTCGCCCTCGTGGCCGAAGGGCGGATGGCCGATGTCGTGCCCCAGGGCGACGGCCTCGATCAGGTCTTCGTTCAGCCCGAGGAACCGGCCGATGGTGCGGCCGATGCGCGACACCAGCTGCACGTGCAGCACCCGGTGGCTGATATGGTCGTTGTCCACCAGGGAGAAAACCTGGGTCTTGTCGATGTAGCGGGTGTAGGCCCTGGAGTGGAGGATGCGGTCCGCATCCTGGGCAAAGGCCTGGCGATGGTCGGCCAGCCTTTCCTCGACCCGGCGGACGGCCTGGCGGCTGGCGCAGGCCAAGGGGGCGAGCACGGCTTGTTCGCGCTCGTCCAGCTCCCGCCGCACGGCGTGCAACCAGTCCTGATGATGTCCTGCCTGTCGTTCGATCATACCTCTCTCTCCGGCCGCCTCGCGGAAAGCACGAACATACCAAAAACCCCTGGCGAATAAAACAGATTTCAGCCGGCGCCCAGGCCGCCCGGACCGAAGCCGGGGCCGGTGCCGTGCCGTGAAAATCCGCCCCCTGCCCTTGTCCTGTCCGCGCCGTTTCCTTACTATTGGAAACAAGGCGGAGAGCGACCGCACTCGCCTCCGGATACGAAGACCACAACCAGGGTGCAGGCGCCATGTCAGAACAGAGAAAACATCCCCCCGATCCGGCCAAGGTGGCCCTGCTCCGCTCCCTGCCCGCGGAGATCAAGGCGACCATCACCGGCGAGGAAGCCGAACAATTCATGTACGGCACGGAAATCCCTGAATCGCTGTACGACAAGATCAAGGATTTCCTGGTGGAAATCGACGAATAACCGACCCTTGTCCGGCCCTCCCCTTTTCAGGAAGAGGGCGCCCCCCTGCCGCCGCGGTCCGGGCGGCAGGGTCCTCTTCCCTCCCCGTTTCCCGCCCGTGCCGATCTGAAGGAACGCGGCCTTTTCCCGACCTTGACCGTTGTCGACAACTCGTTGCAAATGGATGGGTTTTTGCCATCGCTTTAGCATTGCATAATGCTATTTTTTGGTTTATCGTGCCCCACCAAAAAGAACTGAATGCCAATTCATTGTCTCGGCCCTGCGCTGGGCCGGAAATGGATGTTTTTCTGTGCAGTTGAGGCGGAACCGCTCTGATCTGGGGCGGGAGATTGAGACAACCGGATGGGAAGCGAATCACCCGTGACGGCAACCGGACCGGCGCCGGACGTCACCTCCAGTTGCAACTGAAACAGACTGTTTGCCCTCCCCCTTCCAGCGAAGCGGTTCATAACCGCGGCAGACCAGATCAGGCTCGACATGCGTTTGTGAAGTTCCGCAGGAGCTTCTTGTCATAGCGTTCATCTTTAACCGTTTCCGGCAGTCAACCACCTGCCGGCGAACACCAACCACCGTGTAAGGAGAATGATCTTATGTCGCGAAAAATGGTCACCATTGACGGAAACCAGGCGTGTACGCATGTCGCGTATGCCACCAGTGAAGTCATCACGATCTACCCCATTACGCCATCCTCCCCGATGGCTGCCGAATCCGACGCCAAGGCCAATGCCAAACAGGAAAACATCTGGGGCTCCATTCCGGTCATCACCCAGATGCAGTCCGAGGCCGGCGTGGCCGGTTCCGTGCACGGTTCGCTGGGCGCCGGCGCGCTGTGCACCACCTTCACCGCATCCCAGGGTCTTCTCCTGCTGATCCCCAACATGTACAAGATCGCCGGCGAGCTGCTGCCCACCGTTTTCCATGTCACCGCCCGCGCCATCGCCTGCCAGGGCCTGTCCATCTTCGGCGACCACGGCGACGTCATGGCCGTCCGCCAGACCGGCTGGGCCATGCTCTGCTCCCAGGACGTGCAGGAATGCCAGGATATGGCGCTGATCTCCACCTCCGCCACCCTGCAGGCCAGCATTCCGTTCCTGCACTTCTTCGACGGTTTCCGGACCTCCCACGAGGTCATGAAGATCGAGCAGCTGACCTTCGACGACATGCGCGCCATGATCGACGAGGACCTGATCATCAAGCACCGCCAGCGCGCCCTGACCCCGGATCGGCCCACCCTCGGCGGTACCGCTCAGAACCCCGACGTGTACTTCATCGGCCGTGAGACCGTGAACAAGTATTACGATGCGATTCCGGGCATCGTCCAGGCCACCATGGATAAATTCGCCGCCCTCACCGGCCGCCAGTATCACCTGTTCGACTACATCGGCGCCCCGGATGCCACCGACGTCGTCGTCATCATGGGTTCCGGCGCCCTGACCGTGGCCTCCACCGTCGAGCACCTGATCGCCGAGGGCAAGAAGGTCGGCCTGGTGATCGTCCGCCTGTTCCGCCCGTTCGACCCGAAGGCCATGGTCAACGCCCTGCCGCCGACCGTCGAGCGCATCACCGTCATGGATCGCACCAAGGAGCCGGGCTCCAACGGCGACCCGCTCTACCTCGATGTCCGCGCCGCCATCACCGAGGCCGCCGAGGCCAACCCCACCATGTTCGTGCCGGTTATCCTCAACGGCCGCTACGGCCTGGGTTCCGCCGAGTTCACCCCGACCATGGTCAAGGCGATCTACGACAACATGGCATCCTTCGCGCCGAAGAAAAAATTCTGCGTCGGCCCGAACGACGACGTCGCCTTCACCAGCCTCGCCTACGACAAATCCTTCAACATCGAAGGCAAGGACGTCTTCCGCGCCCTGTTCTACGGCCTGGGTTCCGACGGCACGGTCGGCGCCAACAAGAACACCATCAAGATCATCGGCGAGGAGACCAGCAACTCGGCCCAGGGTTACTTCGTGTACGACTCCAAGAAGTCCGGCTCCATGACCGTTTCGCACCTGCGCTTCGGCAAGAACCAGATCGTCGCCCCGTACCTGATCAACAAGGCCAACTTCGTCGCCTGTCACAACCCGGCCTTCCTCGACACCTATGACATGCTGGCCAACCTGGAGCAGGGCGGCACCTTCCTGCTGACCACCACCTACTCCAAGGACGAGATCTGGGATCACCTGCCCTCCCTGGTACAGAAGCAGATGATCGAGAAGAAGGTCAAATTCTACATCATCGACGCGGTCAAACTGGCCCTGGCCCTCGGCCTGGGCGCCCGCATCAACATGATCATGCAGACCGCCTTCTTCGTCATCTCCGGCATCATCAGCAAGGACGATGCGATCAAGTCGATCAAGAAGGCCATCAAGAAAACCTACGGCATCAAGGGCGACAAGGTCGTCAACATGAACTACGGTGCGGTTGACGGCGCCATCGAGAACATCGTCGAGGTCAAGGTGCCCAAGAAGGTCACCGGCCACGAGATGCCGCCGATCGTTTCCCCCGAGGCTCCGGACTTCGTCAAGAACGTCACCGCCAAGATGATGGAAGGCCACGGCGAGGACATCCCGGTTTCCCAGTTCCCGAACGATGGCCGCTGGCCGACCGGCACCTCCCAGTGGGAGAAGCGCAACATCGCCGTGCAGGTTTCCTGCTGGGATGCGGACACCTGCATCCAGTGCGGCCGCTGCTCGCTGGTCTGCCCGCATGCCTGCATCCGCATGAAAGTGGCCACGCCCGAGGCGCTCCAGGCAGCCGGTGCCGACGCCTCCTTCAAGACCGCCGACGCGGCCGGCAAGGAGTTCAAGGGCATGAAGTTCACCATGCAGATCTCCACTGCCGACTGCTGTGGCTGTACCCTGTGCGTCACCGTCTGCCCGGCCCGCAAGAAGGATGCCGAAGGCAACAAGACCGAGATCCGCGCCCTGTCCATGGTCATGAACACCGAGGAGGTCAAGCAGGAATCCCAGAAGACCTGGAAGGCCTTCCTGGCCCTGCCCGAGGTCGACGACAGCCTGATCAACGTCGGCACCATCAAGGGCAGCCAGTTCAAACGGCCGCTGTTCGAGTTCTCCGGCGCCTGCGCCGGCTGCGGCGAGACCCCGTACATCAAGCTGGTCACCCAGATGATCGGCGACCGGATGCTGGCCTCCAACGCCACCGGCTGCTCCTCGATCTACTCCGGCAACCTGCCCACCACCCCGTACTGCACGCGCGCCGACGGCCGTGGTCCGGCCTGGTCCAACTCGCTGTTCGAGGATAACGCCGAGCACGGCCTGGGCATGCGCCAGGCGGTCGACAAACTGGCCAGCCAGGCGGTCGAGCTGCTGGAAGCCGCTGTCAAGGAAGGTCTGGTCGCCAAAGAGTTGGCCGACGCCCTGACCAGCGCCCCGCAGAAGGAGCAGGGAGAGATCGAGGCCCAGCGCGCTCGCGTGGCCGAGTTGAAGGCTGCCATCGAAGGCAAGAAGGACGCCGTCGCCAAACGGCTCTACCATGTGGCCGACTACCTGGTGAAGAAGTCCGTCTGGATCATCGGCGGCGACGGTTGGGCCTACGACATCGGTTACGGCGGTGTCGATCACGTGCTGGCCTCCGGCAAGAACGTCAACATCCTGGTGCTGGATACCGAGGTCTACTCCAACACCGGCGGGCAGATGTCCAAGTCCACCCCGCGGGCCGCGGTCGCTCAGTTTGCCGCTGGCGGCAAGAGCATGCCCAAGAAGAACATGGGCCTGATCTTCTCCACCTTCGGCACGGTTTATGTCGCTCGGATCTCGATCGGTGCCAATCCGCAGCAGGCCATCAAGGCCATTCAGGAGGCCGAGGCCTATGACGGTCCGTCCCTGATCATCGCCTACGCCCACTGCATCAACCACGGCATCAACATGGCCATGGGTCTGGAGCAGCAGAAGAAGGCGGTCGAGTGCGGTCACTGGTCGCTGTTCCGCTACAACCCGGCACTCGAGGCCGAAGGCAAGAACCCGATGACCATCGATTCCAAGGAACCGACCATCACCTTTGCCGACTATGCCATGAACGAAAACCGCTACCGGATGCTGAAGCTCTCCAATCCGGCCCATGCGGAAGAGTTGATGGCTCAGTCGCAGAAGGATGTGGAGAAATCCTGGAAACTGCTCAAGGGTTGGGCCAAGGCCCTGGAGACGGAATAAACCGTCCGCGCTTTTGATGTGAAGTGAAAAAGCCCCGCCGGTGCGCACCGGCGGGGCTTTTGTGTTCCTTTCTGCCGACCCGCCACGGCGGCGGCAAAAAAAATGGGGCCGAACAGGCCCCATTCCGTTGTGATGCCGTCAGAATTCCGGCTTATTTCTTCTGGGCGGAGCTCTCCTCGCGCTCCCTGAGCATGCGGTCCCGTTCGGCCTTCAGTTCTTCATACTCTCGCTCGGCAGCCAGCAGCGCTTCGTCCTGCCGTTTTTTGATCTCCCCAACCTTGGCCTTGATCTTCTCTTCCCTGATGGTCAATCCCGGCGCCCCGAACAGGGTGTTGGCTAAATACTTGAAGGAAAACAGCATCAGTTCCACGTCGTCTTCCCTGATTTTGGCCAGAGTCTCCGGATCGATCTCATAGGTTTCCAGAAACGAGCTTTCGAAGATGAATTTGCGGAAGGTGTCGAGGTCGGTGGAGGCCATGAAGAACATCCGCTTGGCGGCCTCGCTCAGGGTGGCCTGAAGACCGAAGGATTTGCGCCGCATGATCAGACGAAGCCATTCCTTGTTCATTTCGTCGCGCAGATCGACCCCCTGATCGGCCCGCCACTCGCCGATGGTCCAGCGCTTGGGCTCCTCGTGTCCCTTGCAGTGCGGTTCCTTGACCAGGAAGAAGAATTTCTCCTCGGCCGCATCGTTGGTGCCGCCTTCGTGAAAATCGGCCATGCCCACCGGGTAGTAGCGGCAGGCCGAGGGCCGGTCCGCATACACCGTGCACCCTTCCGGGGTCACAAAAGGGCAGCCGTTCTTCTCGCCCGCCAGCTTGATCTGCACCCCCGGCATATCGGTCTTTTCCAGATAGGTCGGCTCGGTGTACTCGGTGATGAATTCGTGGGCCGCCATGCCGAGCCGCCGGCGGAGAACGAGGATATCGTACGGGGTGAGAATGATCTTGATGTTGTGGCAGCAGGCCGTGAAGCAGCTGACCCCGGGGTGACAGTCGAACCGGAGATGCGAGGCCAGCGTCAGTTTTTCCGGAAGAATGTTGGACGGATTTTTATCGGTGGACTTGATAAAATCGAGTTCGGCATCACTATATTCGTCAATCGCCATGCGGCACCTCTTGCTGTGCGAGTAAAGTCGGATTCCGCGCCCGTGGCGCGGCCGGATACGGAGCCGGTTATTTTACCATGCCCTCTTTCGGTGTCAAACCTTATCGGAATTCCGCCTCCTTTCTTCCCGGACGCAGACGGAAGGCAACCGGACGGGGCACCACCGGCCAACCGACCGCCGGACCCCTGTCGCCTTTTGCCAAAAAAGTCCTCCTCCGTGGTCGTTATTTTATGTTATTTCCCCCGCAAACCTGCTAAGGAATAATCAGTTCTTTCTCTCCGCCGCCAAGAGTCGTCCATGAAAAAATTTTTCGCCAACCACGTCGACCTCAGCAAGGTCAACACCCTGATTTATCATCTCCCCGATGGCCCCACTTTTTCCGTCGAGATGAACGGTTTTGACGGTTTCATCGATTTTGACATGGAATTCGGCGACATCTGCGATACCTCCGATATCGACGGTGTCCTCCATTTCTTTCCCCGAGGCAACGCCTGAGCCCCGAGCACGTCTCCGTTTCCGCTCCTTCCCTTCCGTTTGCACATCGCATGACGTCCCTGATCGACATCCGCGAAGATGGCCATGTCCATACCCGGCTCTGCAACCATGCCGTCGGCGAGATGGAGGAATATGTCCAGCAGGCGGTCGAGCGCGGCCTGACCACGCTCGTTTTCCTTGAACACCTGGAGACGGAGATCCGCTATCAGCCGCGCAGCTGGCTCGACGATGCGGATTTTGCCCTGTATTTCCGGGAGGGGGAACGGCTGAAACAACAATACCGCGAGGTGATAGACATCAAGCTGGGGGTGGAGACCGGGTACAATCCCGAAGCTGCCGAGGCCATTCGAAGGCGGCTGGCCCGCTACCCGGTCGAGCGCGTCGGCCTGTCCTGCCATTTCCACCGCCACGGCGACGTCCACCTCAACCTGCTCAGCCGGCGACGGCAGAGCCTGGACCAACTGGCGGCCATCGGCGCCGATGCGGTGGTCACCGCCTATTTCGCTGCCCTGACCGAGGCGGTGGCGACCCTGGACTGCGATGTCCTCTGCCACCTCGACGCGGTCCTGCGCCACCTCCCCGGCATCCGGTTCAACGACGACCACCGGCGGCAGATCGGGGAGCTGCTGGACGCCATGCAGGCGCACAGCGTGGCCTTGGAAATCAACACCTCGGGATTCGACTATCGGGGCACGCCCTTTCCCGCCGGCTGGATCGTGACCGAGGCGTTGCGCCGCAACATTCCCCTCCGCGCCGGCTCCGATGCCCATCATCCCGCCGAGGTCGGCCGGCATTTCAAGCGGTTGCCGGACCTTCTCGCCGTCCTCCCGGCGTGAGTCATCCCGTCCCGCACCGGCACCGGTGGCGGGCGCTCCTTTTCAGGGCACCTTGATATACCGTCCCATGGCCGTGCGCAGGGACTCGGCGTTGAACGGCTTGATCAGAATCGAGTTGACGCCGGCGTCGGCCGCCGCCTCGTGGTCCTGGACATCGGACTGGGTGGTGACCATGATCACCGGCAGTTCCTCCAGCGGGTACAGGGCCCGGATTCTTTTGGTCAGCTCGATCCCCGAGATTTCCGGCATGTTGAGATCGGTCAGCACTAGGAGGGGTTTTTCCCTGGCCAGCCATTCCAGCGCCCCGGCGGGAAACTCGAACAGCACCGGATCGAAGCCCAGCTCGTGCAGGGTTGCCTTGTAGATATTGAGGATCATGCGGGAATCGTCGATGGCGCAGATCTTGGCCCGTGCCTTGCTCTCAAGTTCCTCGCCGGAAATCCTGGCCGCGAAATCCTCCCAGCCTTTCTCCCTGAGCAGGGCGATATAGTGGTTTCTTATGTCCCGGTGGGCATGGGGCAGGTAGATCAGCGCCAGTTCCTGGAAAAAATCCTCCCCGGCCAGGCTGAGAAAGATGTTGTCGACCTGGGCGTTGACGATGATCTTGACGATGTGGCGCGCCTCGTCGGTCTGGGGCCGGATCATGTTCTTGATGCCGGCGGCGAGGATTTCGTTGAAGTTCCGGTCGATTGCCCGGGCAGCGGCGGTACAGACATGGTCCTCGCCGTCGGTCAGGCCGGCGGCCAGGGTATAGGCCCCCTTGCGCAGGGGCAGCAGGGCGAGGGCCTCGTAAGCGGCGAAGCGGACATTGGCGTTGCGCGGCACCGTGTTGAGCAGGGAACGGATCGGCATGATCGCGCTGTCGTCGCCGATCTCGCCGAGCACGTTGAGGGTGTGAATCAGCAGGTCGCTGTCCGCCTCCTTGAGATTCTCGATCAACACCGGCACCGCCTTGCTGCCAATGCGCACCAGCTCGTCCTTGGCATAAATGCGCATGTGGGCGTAATGCGACCGGAGCGTGTCGTTCAGCTTCTCCAGGGACACCTGATCCTGCACCTCGGCGAAGATGCCCAGGATGATCAGATCGAGTTCGTTGTCGGTGCCCATCCGTTCGGCCAGCCGGTGCATGGCGGTGTTGGTGCCGATCTGGCCCAGGGCGTGGATGGCGGCGATGATCAATTCCCGGTCGGCGGCATAGAGGTAATCGGTCAGGGTGTTGATCGACTCGGGATCGCCGATCAGGCCCATGTTCTCGATGATCAGCTTGATGGTATCCGTGTTCTGGGTCCGGCCGAGGAGCGCGATCAGGGCGGGGGTCGCCTCCTCGAATTTCAGTTCGCCGGCGGTCTCGATCATCACCCGCTTGTCGGCGATGTCCGGGTTCGCCAGCGACCTGAGCAGAATCTCGGGGTAGGCGATCAGATTGGAAATCAGCGTCTCGCGGATGATCGGCAGGGTGGCGGCCAGATCGGGATGCGCGGTCACCAGATGGCTCAACAGGGGGACGGTGAAGGCCACATCGCCGCGCGACAGCTCGTAGAGCAGCCTGTTCTGCGTCTTCTTGTCGACGGCGCCGAGGTGATCCAGGACCAACCGTGCCTTGAGGGCATCGCCGGTTTGGATATTGGCCTGGATTTCCTCGATCATGTATGCTCCGCTCAGCTCGACCATGCGTCACCCCTGTTGCGCCTATGTTGTGCCGTTTACTTCAATAACCAGTCGACACCCAGCCGGCTGATCACGTTCAAACCCCCGCATAACACCATGCTATCGCATTTGCCGAGGTGGTCAAGGAAGACTTGCACCTCGTACGATCTGGTGCCGGCGTTGCAGAGGATGATGTAGGTTGTATCGGGCGACAGCTCGTCATACCGGCGCCGCACCTGCCCGTACTCCAGGGCCATCCATCTGTCCGCCCCGTATTTCTCGACATAGGGCGCCGAGTCCAGCGGATGGCGGAGGTCGAGCACCGCCCAGGAGGGTTCGATGGACATGTCCTCCATCCAGGCGAGAAAACGGTCGAGATCCACCCGGCGCAAGCGGTTGTCGCACATGTTCTCGGCCACGTAGCCGGCGGCGTTGATCGAATCGATGGCCGAGGAAAACGGCGGGGCATAGGCCATCTCCACCAGGCCGAAATCCTCGATGAGGCCGCCCTTGGCGATCAGGGCCGCCGCCGTGTCCACCCGGGCCGAAATCGAATCGTTCATCATGCCGAAGGCCTGGAGGCCGAGGACGCGCCGCGAACGGCGGTCGAACACCAGTTGCAGGATCACCACCGCCTGGTCGGGGAAGAAATGGGCCCGGTCGGACGGCGAGGTCAGGGCGTAGTCGGCCTCGAAGCCCTCGGCCAGGGCCGCCTCGTAGGTCAGGCCGGTGGCGGCGATGCACCGCTCGAAGGCCTTCATGATGAAGGAACCGCAGATGCCCCTGAACAGGGAGGGGATGCCGGCCATGTTGTCGGCCACCACCCGTCCCTCGCGGTTGGCCAGCGACCCCAGGGGTGCGAAGGTTTCCCGGCCGGTGATCAGGCTGGTCGCCGCGATGCAGTCGCCGGCGGCATAGATGGCGGGGTCCGTGGTCTGCAGCCGCTGGTTGACCCTGATGCCGCCCCAGGGGGCGACGTCGAGGCCGGCGGCCTTGGCCAGTTCGCTGCGCGGCCGCACCCCCGCGGCCACGATCACCAGATCGGCCTCCAGGGTGCGCTGGGCCGTCTTGACGCCGCACACCCTGCCCTGGCCGTCGTCGAGCAGTTCGGCGGCCGATTCCCTGGTGAACACGGCCACGCCCTTGTCTTCGAGATGCTTTTTCAGCATGGCGGCGAAATGCCGGTCCACCAGTTTGGGCAAGAGTTGGGGCGCCAGTTCCAGCAAGGTGGTCTCGATGCCCCACAGGTCGGTGAGGGCCTCGGCCATTTCGATGCCGATGGCGCCGCCGCCGATCACCACCGCCCGGCTGACCTTGCCCTGGGCGATCCGGGCCTTGATCTCGATGGCCTTGTGCAGGTCGGCGATGGTGAACACGCCGTCCAGCTTCATGCCGGCAATGGGGAGTTCAAAGGGTTTGGCACCGGTGGCGAGCATCAGGTAGTCGTAGGGCAGGTGCTGTTCCTCGCCGCTGTCCAGGTTGCGCACCTGCACCTGCTTCTTTTCCCGGTCGATGGCCAGGGCCCGCGTGCGGGTCAGCACCCGCACCCCCTTCGAATACTCGAAGAAACCGGCGTCGCGGACCACATGGAAACTGGTGGCCCGCAGCTCGCTCTCGTCGGAGACGTCGCCGCTGACATAGTACGGAATGCCGCAGCCGCCGTAGGAGATCAGATTGTCCTGATCGACCATGGTCACGTCCCAGTCCGGCCGCAGCCTCTTCAACCGGCTCGCCGCCTTGGGACCGGCGGCGACGGCACCGATAATAACGATTTTCTTGCTCATGACAGGTTTCCTCCTGTGGAATGAAGAACGTCAAGCACCTTGTCCGGTGCGGTTTCTCGCATGCGTGTCGGCCGGCGCACCGGAGGACAACGCCGTGCGCTGTTCTCCGGCCGGGCCGTTATCGTTTCTCCCCGACCACCTCGATTCCCTGACGCAACTGCGCGGGCAGGCCGGCCAGGAAAGCCCCGGCATCGAACGCCGGCTTCTCCCGGCTGCCGCCGAGTTCCGCCTCGACGACCCTGTTTCCCTGCACCACCAGTTGGATCCGGGCCGCCAGTTGCTTGTTCATCGGCAGACCGACGCGGTAGCGCAGCGAGCCATCCGGCAGCATCTCTCCCCGGAGCCCGATTTCGTCGCTGCCGGCCAAGAGATGGACCGGGCCGCACCGCACCCGGCCGTTGTTCCCCTCGCAGACCAGTTCCCGCTCCCTGCAGGACAGCCATTCCCGGGGAAGGCCGGCAAGTGCCAGCAGTTCGTGCAGGGCGCCGGCCGGTTTGAACCTGGCCCGGTCAAGAGACAGCGCCACCGTGAATGTTGGCGGTTGCGCCCCCTGTTCGGCGGCCATACGGGAAAAAGCATCGAACCGCACATCGACCGCTCCCTGCGGTTGCGCCACCAGGCCGAACAGCGGATGCATGCGGCCGAGCAGATCGGTCAGCGCCGGCTTGAGCGCCGCGTCCCTGACCAACTGGCCGTCGGGTGCCAGGGACAGCGCCGTCCGGGAAGGGGCAAGCTCCCAGACCGGTTCCAGGGTGGCCCGGCCGCCGCCCTCGAGCGGGCCGTCTAGGCGGCAGCGCAACCTGCCCAGATTACACTCCACCGGCACAACAAGCGACTTGAAACCGAGCCCCCGCAGACGAAGTGCATCGACGGGCAGTTGGGCCGAGAAGGTCAGCCGCTCCGTCGGCACGGGCCACTGCAGCGGCAGGGAAAGAAGCACATCGCCGGGCCGGCCGCCGCTCACCGAGATCTCCCGGCCGACAAGGGGGGCCAGAAGCGGCATCAGGGCGGCATAGTTGCAGCTCACCCGCCCCTGCAATTCCAGCACCGGGGGATCGGCGGCGGCGATCGAGCCGGCGCCCTCGATGCCAAGCGGGGTCGAGCGCAGGATGAACGAGGGCATTTTCATGACGCCGCCGGCCCAACGCTCGCGGTCGAGCGTGAAATGCAGCATCGGGTGCGGATCGGCAAAGAGCTTTTTCTTGCCGCGTCTTGCGGCAAAGGAGGCCGTGTCCAGAGTCACTTCGATCGATTTGCGGCGTGCGCTCGAATCGATGGCCAGCGCGCCGCGCGTCCTGCCGGCCAGGGTCAGATCCGGGGGGAGCCAGCCGGCGGCCCTGGCAAGTTCGCCGAGCAGAGCCGTCTCGGTGGCGCCCCTGAAGGACAACGAATAGCCGGCGGTCGGCTGGCGCCAATCCCTGATCGCACCGCTCACCTCCAGGGTCGTTCTGGCCGAGGCCCAGTCCAGTTGCCGGACCGTCAGCCGCCGTTGCGCGCCGTCCACCTCGATAACTGGTTGCTCCTGCGTATCGAGATCCCGCCAGTTGTCGACCACGGTCAGTTCGCGGAGTGCCACCTGCCGGTCGGGGCTTTGTTTGTTTTTACCCAGGGCAAAGGTCACCTTCGGCTCCCGCAGGCTGTAGCCCGGACCGGTCACCGCCAGCCGCTCAATCACGCCCTCCATGCTGCCAAGGGCGATCTTCGTTCCCGTGGAGCAAAGGCCGGCGCCGCCAAAGCGGAGCGTTCCCTTCAGGGCCGGAAACGCGGTATCGTCGCGCAGACCCCGGATCAGGCCGCTCAACCGTTCAAGATCGACGTTCCCATTGAGGGTACAATTATTCTCTGCCGCCGCCTGTTGCCGCATATCCTCGGCCCGCAGGGAAACGCTCCCCGGCCAGGCGGCGGCCTCGAGCCGTAACGAGTCGAGCGCCCCGTCCCGGAAAAACGAGGGGGAGACCACGGCCTGCCCGGCAATCTGCAGATCGTGGCCCGGCATCAGGGCTTTTTTCTCCCGAGCGCAGGCGAAATCCCGGATGGCGAGCCGGCTATCCACGCCGATGTTGCCACCGGCCGCCCTGCTGGTGGCGGCCGTCAGTTCCACCTGCCCTTTGGCCTGGGCATTGAGGGCGAAAATCTTGTTCAGCTCCTGTGACATCCGGTCGAGATCGCCGCTGCCCCGCAGAGTGAAACCATCAAGGGCGCCGCTGCCCTGCACCTCGAAAAACGGCGTCTGCACGTGCAGGGCGCTGATGGTCGTGCCGTCGGCACTGTGATCGGCTTCGACCGCGAGGGCCAGCGGCGTGGTCCAGTCGTAGGGGCGGCCGTCATGCAGGAGGTGCAGGTGCTGGGTGCGGCAATCCGCCCGGACGTTCATGGCCTGGCCATTGCCTGCGGCCTTGAGGGAGAAGTCGACTCCGCCCTCGGTAATCACGGTCTGTTCGTGCACCCGCAACAGCCTGGGCACCTGCGCCGCCAGGACCGTCAGATCGATGCTGCCCGTGGCGGTCAGGCTGCCCGCGCCATCGTTGAAGCTGCCGCCGGCGCGCAACCGGACGGGGTCCGAGTCCAATTCCAATGTGGTCAGCCGCCACCCTTGCCCTTGGCGGTGGTCGCCCGCGAAACGGAAGCTGAGTTGATCGAGCCGGGGCCGATCCTCGCCCAACACGCCGCCGGAAAGTTGCACATTGTGCAGGGTGGTTTCGCCCTGGGCCTCGAATTTTTCGATGCCGGCGGCATTCAGGCGCAGGCGGGCGCTGAGGATGCCGCGGCCGCGGGGCGACTGGCTGCGGGATGCGGCCAGGTCGAGAAAATCGGCAATCTCCAGGTCGGCGACGGTCACCTCGGCACTGGCGATCAGCATTTCCGGAAGCGATTGCCCGGCCGAGGGTAGGTTGAGGAAGCCCGAGGCCTGGAAGCGGCCGGACTGTTGCGCGGAGAGGAAGCTGAGATCGTAGTGGAGCGAACCCATGGCGAGGCTGCCGGCGAGCTCGAGCCGGCGGACGAGCCGGCGCGGTGGCGCGGCACCGGAGGCGGCGACGAACTGGCCGTCGGTTGCCTTGAGTCGGACGGTCAGGCGTTCCCACCATGGGGCGAGGCGGGAGTCCCGCCGGTCTTCGTCGCCGGCGGGGGAGGAAGCGGCGGGGGCGCCGTTCGCGGCCGCAGACGGTTCAGGCTTTGGCTGGGGGGGGAACAGGGTCAGGACAGGCTGCTCGACGGCGATATCGCCCAGATAGGCAGGTGCCATCAGCAAAAGCAGCAGCCCCTTGTCGCTGGTCACCCTCGGCGCCTCGACCCGCACCCCGCGCTGCGGATCCTGATAGCGCACCTGCTCGCATCGCAGCCCCTCCAGCCAGCCCAGGGAGCAGGAGCCCATTTCCAGGCTGCCGGGAAGATGCCGGGCGACCAGATCCTGCGCGCGGGTGAGCACGGGCCGTATCCCGAGCAGGGAGGGCAGGAAGGTGAGCACGGCAACCGCCGCACCCATGACAATGACCGCGGCGCGGCCCTGTCTGCTTACATGTTTCACTCTCGCCCCTTGGTGCGCCTGCGCGGATAACTGCCGGATTCCACAGGAGCAACTTGCCGCGAACCGCCGCCATTGTCAACCCCGGAGTGCAGGAGGGACGGGGTCAGGAGGCGGGAGGCCTGATCCGGCCACCCTGGATCATCTCGGCAAGCTCCTCCATCTTGCGTCGGTAGCAGTCGGGACAGATGCCATGGCTCAGGTCGCTGCCGGTGGCCTTGCTGACAAACTGCTCGATGCTGATCCAGCGCACCTCGCCGTTTTCGTCGGGCTCGCTGTCGCGCACCTTCTTGCATTCGCTGCAGATGGACAGCATCGATTCATAGAGCCGGACCTTCTGCCGCAGGCTGCGGCCGGCAAGCGATTTGGCCACGCGCAGCATGAGTTCGTCGTGGTTGTAGGGTTTGAGCAGGTAGTCGTCCGCTCCCAGGCGGAGCGCCTCGATCGCCGAATGCAGTTCGCCGTATCCCGTCAGGATGAAGACGATCTGGTCGGGGCACTTGTTCTTGGCCCGGCGCAGCACCTCCATGCCGTCGATCCCCTCCATGATCAGGTCGGTGACGATCAGGTCGTATTCCTTTTCCAGCCGCGCGCACGCCTCCTCGCCATTGGCGGCCAGTTCGACGGCATAGCCCATGTCCAGGAGATCGAGGCGGAGATTTTCCCGGATCAGCTCTTCATCGTCGACAATCAGAATGGATGTTTGGTGCGGCATGGCTGTTTTCCCTGGTGTTCGCCCCCGATTCCGGCGGGCAGAATCACGGTGAAGGTTGTCCCCTGTCCCGGAGGCGAGGCGACCTCGATGTCGCCGCCATGGGCCTTGACGATGCCGTGGGACACGGACAGGCCGAGTCCGGTTTCCCTGGCGGCGCCCTTGCAGGCGAGGACGGGGTCGAACAGGCAGGCCAGCCGTTCCTCGCCGATGCCGTTGCCGGTATCGGCGAGGACAATCCGGACAGTGTCCCCTGTCCGGTCTGTCCCGATCCGAATCTCGCCGCCGCCCTCGGGCAGGGTTTCGCCGCTGCTCCTGATCAGATGGAGCAGCACCTGCTTGATCTGGCTTTCGCACCCGTGCAGAATCAGGGGATCGCCGCCGAAATCCCTGCGCACCACCGCTTTTCGCTTCCTGAGAGAGGGAGTGAGCAGCAGCAGCACCGAATCGATGGCACGGTGGAGGTCGAAGGGAGCGCGCTCGTCGGAAATCGGCGGATCGGCCCGCTGCAGGTCCCGGATCAAACCGCTCATGCGGTCGCAATTCTCAATCGCCAGCCGCAGCAGGTCGCGGTCGGTCGCTGCGGCCGCCTTTCTCGTCATCCGCTCAAGCACCGAGCGGATCCCGCACAGGGGATTGTTGAACTCATGGGCGAGGGAGGCCGCCAGCGCGCCGATGGCGCCCAGCCGTTCCGCCTGGGCGGGTTGCCGGCGGATCGTCTGCACCCCGGCCGACACTCCGACCGGCTCAAGGCTGTCAGCAACGGCGACAGCGGTGCCGCCGAAAATGAGGAGGCGCACGGTTCCCTGCACGCCGGCCACGCGCTTTCCCTCGTACCAGGGGGTGGCGTGGATCCTGACCCGGACCGGCTTGCCGGTGCCGAGGCCGATATGCAGGACGAGTTCGATGGCGCGCGCGCCGTTCAGCAGCAGATCGACCGCCTGCCGGGCCTGCGCCCGTTCGTCGGCACGGATGAAATCGAGATAATGGCGGCCGGTGATCGCCGCCGGCTCCAAGCCGGGGAACATCCGGCCGGAAGGAAGGAGCGCGGCCACCTGCCCCGTCCGATCCAGGCGGACCATGAGAGTGGGGGCGGCCGTGGGGCGGGGCGGATCGCCAAGCCCCGGTCGTTGCCCTGTTCGCCGTTCCAGTCCGTCCGTGACCATGCGTCCCCCAGCCCTCCATCCCGTGTCCATGGATGCCGGCATGTCCCGCATGCGGCACCGCACCCCGAACAACCTGTTTCTTATAGCAGACATCGCGGTGAACATCACGGAAAAACAACGAAAAAGAAACGACCAATAGACAATCGGCCGTTTTCCGTTGGGGCACAATGATTTTCCGGCACCATCCCACTCCGCTCTTCGGCGCCCTGCTCCGGACCGCCACGACCCGGTGGGCGCCGCCCCGCACAAAGGGACTGCAAAACCCCGTGCCATCGGGTATAGATCGTCCAGGGCCGGCGAAAAACGGAGCCGGCGATTGAAACCCGCGGAGGCGGGGGATCGGCACCGGAGACAACAGGCGGCAGCCATGTGGAAAAAACGACCGGCTCTTGAAGAAATGCAGGCGGCCTGCGCCTCGACCCTGGTGGCGAGCCTGGGAATCGAATTCACGGCCCTGGGCGAGGATTTCGTCGAAGCGCGGATGCCGGTGGACGAGCGGACCATGCAGCCCATGGGATTGCTGCACGGCGGCGCCTCGGCCGCCCTGGCCGAAACCCTGGGCGGTGCCGGCGCCTATCTCAGCGTCGACGAGGGCACGGTCTGCGTCGGCCTGGAGATCAACGCCAACCATGTCCGGCCCGCCGGCCCCGGCTGGGTCGTCGGTCGGGCCACAGCCCTGCATATCGGCCGGACCACCCAGGTCTGGCAGATCCTGATCCGCGACGCGACCGGGCGCCTGGTCTGCGTGTCCCGGCTGACCGTGGCCGTGCGGACACCATCGGACCTGGCCCCGACGGAACCGGCGCTCTTCGGTGGTGCCGCCGAGACAGGATCGACAGGAGGACACCGGGCATGAAGGCGCTTTCCCTCGTCCTGCCCCTCCTCCTCGCGGCGACGGCCGCCTGGGCCGGAGGCATTCCGGCCACCCCGCTCATGACCCTCTACCGGTTCAACGGTGCCCTCGATATCCCCTACTACGACCTCGCCGGCTTCCCCCGCTCCGGCCCGGCCGCGCCGGCCGGCACTTTGGCGCAGGGCACCTCCGTCGTGCCCTGCCTGGCCATACGCGGCGGCCAGCCGCTCACCGACGCCGAGGGCGTGCCCTATGTCGGCTTTCAGGTGATTGTCGATGCCCGGACCGCCACGCCGGCGGCAACGGCGCGGTACGCCCAGGTCGCCAGGGAACGGCAGGCGCTGCGGGTGGCCAACCACCACTGCGATGCCGGCGTCCGCTACGTGCTCGATGTCCGCAACCTGTACGCCATGGACAAACCGCCCGCCTTCGATCCGCCTCGTCCCGCGGCGGCCGCCCACGCCGTGCCGCAACCGCAGGGTGAACTGGACCGCATCGTCCGCGCCTTCCACAACTCCTCCGTCTGCGAGGGCGTCAACCAGCGCCTGACCGGGCGGCCCGCCGCCCTGCAGGCCGCCTGGGACCGTTTCATCGGCGCCTCCCGGCAAACATGGTCCGAGGAATCGCTGCAACGCGCCAGACACCTGGATTACACCATGCGCACCGCCATCTTCGAGGCCCATCTGGACCGCGGCTGCACGCCCTACGGCGCCTGCGAACGCAATATCGTCGCCCTGTCGATCCGCAACCGCGCCCTCGAATCCTGTATCCGCAGCCAGGGCTGCAGCGCGCCCGGCGATTTCCAGGGAGTCGCGACCAAGGTTTCCCAATACAACATCTGGGACGAGTACCTCGCCCAGATTTCCGGGCTGACCTCGTGTTTTTTGCGCACCGACCTGGCCGCCGGGGAGAGCGCCGCCGCCCGGAATGCCCGGAAGCTGCACGACATGTACAGCCAGAATCTCGCCGACGTGCAGCGCATCCTTTTCGGCACCGACCGAGATCTCGCCACCGTCTTCCCGGGCAATGCGCTGGCCGATCTCAAAGGGCTGAAGCACTACTACCATGCGCCGGCAATGGGCAAATGCTTTCCCCAATACGACCGCATCGAGTACATCTCCGGGGCTGTTGCCCGGAGAGGCAACGATTTCGCCCTGATCGCCAATACGCGCATTCAGGTGGGCCAACGAACGGACGGCGGTTATTTCTTCCGCCATCTCATCGTGCGGGAGGAGTCGGCCAAAGATGTGGTCACCATCGCCGACAGCTATCCCGGCTTTGCCATCGACTCCAGACGGATCACCCTCGGGGGGACGCCGAGCCGGTGCGTGCCCTACGGCGTTCCGGGCGGCTGCGCCTTCGACGAGGTCGGCCGTTATCGCCGCACCCCCACCTGGGTCAATGCCGGCAAGCCGCTCGCCGTGGTCTGCCGGGCCGCGAACCGGGGGGAACAGTGCCAGGGAGGAGAACAGATGCAAACGGTGCGGGTCGGCGCGGTCTGCGACACCCAGATGCGGCCCTTCACCGGCATCAAATAAACGGTCCCGGCGCGGACCGGAGCGGCCGTCTCAAAAGACGGCCCACACCGTGCCGCCATTGCCACCGTTTCCCGACAACACTGCAAAAATTGTCCGGACGGGCGAACTTTCCTGGTAAACCGCGAGACTTCTGCTGTATTCTTTTTCAAGACGGTGCAACCAGCGTACATTTCCGGCCGCAACCCCATGGCTTCCGGCGAGTTTTTTTGACGGCAGACGGACCGGACCCGGCGGGCAAAGCCCGATTCCACCACCCGTGCGCATGGGGCCCGCCCCACGGAGGGGCCGGCGACAAACGAACCGTCGACGAACAAGCCAACAAGCCCAGCAGCAACTCGTCGGGAGGAAGCAATGTATAACGCACAACAACCTGCCGCCCGGTCGCGGCAGGACCACCGGATCGCGCATCTGGCGGCCGCCACACTTCTTATCGTTGCGACTTGCTTGACCGGTGGCTGCCGGAAGGAGGAACGGCCAGCCGGAGCCCTGGTTCCGACGGTGGAAACCGTCACCGTTGCCCAGCAGGACGTGCCGGTGAAAAGGGAATGGGTCGGCGTGCTCGACGGCCTGGTCAACGCCACCATCCGGCCCCAGGTCTCGGGCTATCTCGTGCGCCAGAATTACAGAGAGGGCGAGGCGGTGCGCAAGGGCCAGGTCCTGTTCGAGATCGATCCCCGCCCCTTCCAGGCGTCCCTGAACAAGGCCAAGGCCCAGCTTTCCCAGCAGATGGCCCGCCATGAGAACGCCAGGGCCAATCTGGCCCGGGTCCGGCCGCTGGCCGAGAAGAACGCGGTCAGCCAGAAGGATCTCGACGATGCCGTGGGCTTCGAGCTCTCGGCACGCGCCGAGGTCGAGGCGGCGCAGGCGGCGGTGGAGGAGGCGCAGCTCAATCTGGGTTTCACCAGGATCGCCTCGCCGGTGGACGGTATCGCCGGTATTGCCAAGACTCAACTGGGCGATCTGGTGGGGCCGGGCATGCAGGAAGAGTTGACTTCGGTGTCCACCCTCGATCCGATCAAGGTCTACATCAATATCAGCGAACGGGAATACCTGACCGCCGCCGAGGCCGGCGAACAGGGGGAGCAATTGCCCCTGGAGCTGATCCTCGCCGACGGCAGCCTCTATCCCCATGCCGGCCGCTTCGCCGTCATGGACCGGCAGATCGATCCCACCACCGGCACCATGAAGATCGGCGCCCTCTTCGCCAACAAGGGCAACAAACTGCGGCCCGGCCAGTACGGCCGCATCCGGGCCACGGTCCAGGTGCGGCGGGGCGCCCTGCTGGTGCCGCAGCGGGCGGTGACCGAGATCCAGGGCCGGTACATGGTGGCCGTGGTCGGCGCCGACGACACCATCGCCATCCGGCCGGTGCAGGCGGGCGCCCGGATCGGTGCCGACTGGATCATCGACAAGGGCCTCGACCCCGGCGAGCAGGTGGTGGTCGAGGGCATCCAGAAAGTGCGGGCCGGCATGCGCGTGCAACCCAGGCCGTTCGCGCCGGCAGCCCGCCCCGCCGCTGCCGCGCCGGCGAAAGGGTGAGGCGCCATGGCCCGATTCTTCATCAATCGGCCCATTGTGGCCATGGTGCTGTCGCTCCTCATGGTCATCGCCGGCCTCGTCGCCATGACCGGCCTGCCCACCGCCCAATTCCCCGATATCGTCCCTCCGGAGATCAAGGTCTCCGCCAGCTATACCGGCGCCGACGCGCTGACCCTGGAGCAGGCCGTGGCCACCCCCATCGAGCAGGAGATGTCGGGCGTGGACAACATGAACTACATGTACTCCATCAACGCCAACAACGGCGACACCAAGCTGACGGTCAATTTCGACATCAAGACCGACACCAACACCGACCAGTTGCTGGCCCAGATGCGCAAAGGCCAGGCCGAATCGCAACTGCCCGCCGATGTCCGCAATTACGGTGTCAAAGTGGAGAAATCCACTGCTTCTCCCTTGATCATGTTCGGCCTCTATTCGCCGAACGGCACCTACGACAACGTCTTTCTCGCCAATTACTGTTACATCAACATCAACGACCAGATGACCCGACTCAAGGGCATCGCCGGCGTCACCATCTTCGGGGCCGGCAAGTACGCCATGCGGCTCTGGGTCAAACCCGATCAACTGGCCAAGCTCAACATCACCATTCCCGAGATCGTCAACGCGATCAATGCGCAGAACACGGTCAACCCGGCGGGCCAGGTCGGGGCGGAACCGGTGCCGGCCGGCCAGGAATTCACCTACGCGGTTCGGGCCCAGGGCCGGCTCCAGTCCGAGGAGGATTTCGGCCGGGTGGTGCTGCGCGCCAATCCGGACGGCTCCATCGTCCGGGTCAGCGACGTGGCCCGGATCGAGCTGGGGGCCCAGACCTACAGCATAGAAGGCCGCCTCAACGGCAAGCCCAGCGCCGTGATCGCCGTCTACCAGATGCCGGGCAGCAACGCGGTTGAGGCTGCCGACGGCGCCAGGCGGCTGATGGCGGATTTGAAAAAGCGGTTCCCGCCCGACCTCGATTACGTGGTCAGCCTCGACACCACCCTGGCGGTCACCGAGGGCATCAAGGAGATCGAGCACACCCTGTTCGAGGCCCTGGCGCTGGTCATCGTCGTGGTGTTCGTCTTCCTCCAGGGCTGGCGGGCCACCCTGATCCCGCTGCTGGCCGTGCCGGTGTCCCTGGTGGGCACCTTCATGTTCTTTCCCCTGTTCGGTTTTTCGATCAACACCCTGTCGCTCTTCGGCCTGGTGCTGGCCATCGGCCTGGTGGTCGACGACGCCATCGTCGTGGTCGAGGCCGTGGAACACCACATCGAGCAGGGGCTCTCCCCCAAGGAGGCGACCTTCAAGGCCATGGAGGAGGTGTCCGGCCCGGTCATCGCCATTGCCATCATCCTGGCGGCGGTGTTCGTGCCCACGGCCTTCATTCCCGGCATCACCGGGCGGCTCTACCAGCAGTTCGCCCTGACCATCGCCCTGTCGGTGCTCATCTCCGCCGGCAACGCCCTGACCCTGTCGCCCGCCCTCTGTGCCCTGCTGCTCAAGCCCAAGGCCAGGACGCACGGGCCACTGCAGCGATTCTACGACTGGTTCAACCGGCTGTTCGGCCGCGCCACCGACGGCTATGTCGGCCTCTGCCGGATAGCGGTGCGCAAGAGCGCCGTCAGCCTGCTGTTCCTGGCCGGGATGGTGGCGCTGACCGGCGTCTTCGGCACGACGGTGCCCTCCGGATTTCTCCCGGAGGAGGACCAGGGCTATATCTTCGCCGGCATCCAGCTGCCGGACGCCGCCTCCCTGCAGCGGACTCGCGAGGTCGCCGAGCAGGCCGAACAACTGATCATGGCCACGCCGGGAGTGCGGCACTGCACCTCGGTCATCGGCTACTCCATGCTGAGCCAGGTGGCCAACACCTACAGCGCCTTTTTCTTCATCACCCTGGAAGACTGGGCGGCGCGCACGCACCCCGACACCCGCTACGAGACGATCAAGCAGACGATCAACGCGCGGCTGGCCGGGCTCAGCGGCGCCGTCGGCTTCGCCTTCTCGCCGCCGGCCATTCCCGGCATCGGCACCTCGGGCGGGGTCACCTTCGTCCTGGAGGACCGGGCGGGCAAGGATCTCGACTTTCTGGCCACCAATGTGAACACCTTCATCGAGGCCGCCAGGAAGCGACCCGAACTGGCCGGAGTCACCACGACCTTCCGGCCGACCGTTCCCCAGCTGTATGTCGATGTCGACCAGGACAAGGTGCTGAAACAGGGCGTCAACGTCAACGATGTCTACAAGACCCTGCAAAGCTTCATGGGCAGCGGTTTTATCAACTACTTCAACAAGTTCGGCCGACAATGGCAGGTGTTCATCCAGGCGGAGGGGGATTTCCGCACCAACATCGACACCATCGGCCAGTTTTACGTGCGCAACCAGGAGGGCAAGGCCGTGCCGCTCTCGGCCCTGACCACGGTGAAACACATCGCCGGGCCGGAGTTCACCATGCGCTACAACCTCTACCGGTCCGCGCAGATCAACGCCAGCGCCGCCCCTGGCTTCAGTTCCGCCCAGGCGATGCAGGCGCTGGAAGAGGTGTTCGCCGAAACCATGCCCTCGGAGATGGGGTACGACTACATGGGCATGAGCTTCCAGGAATGGCAGGCGCAGCAGGGGGTTTCGCCGGCGGTGATCTTCGGGTTCTCGCTGTTGTGCGTCTTTCTGATCCTGGCCGCCCTGTACGAGAGCTGGTCCCTGCCCTTTTCCGTTCTGCTGGGCACGCCGGTTGCGGTGGCCGGCGCGTTCGCGGCGCTCTTTTTCAGGGGCCAGGAAAACAACGTCTATGCCCAGATCGGGCTGGTGATGCTGATCGGCCTTTCCGCCAAGAACGCCATCCTCATCGTCGAGTTCGCCAAAATGGAATACGAGAAGGGGCGGCCGCTCATCGAGGCCACCCTGGAGGGCGCCCGGCTGCGGCTGCGGCCCATTCTCATGACCTCCTTCGCCTTCATCCTCGGCTGCGTGCCGCTGGCCGTCGCCTCGGGCGCGGGCGCGATCTCACGCCAGGTCATGGGCAACGCGGTCATCGGCGGCATGCTTGCCGCTACCTGCATCGGCATTTTCCTCATTCCGGTGACCTTCTATGTGGTCGGTCGCCTGAGCCGTCCGAAGAAACCTGCGGACGCCGCGGCCGCAAGCGGACCAGCCTTCCCCGGCGGCCGGGACGGCAAAGAGGAGGACCACCATGCGTAAACTCCGGCTTCTTTTCTTCGTGCTGACAATGGTCCTGAGCGGAGCCGGCGGCTGCACCGTCGGCCCCGACTACAAGCGGCCGGAGGTGGCGGTCCCCGCGGATTGGCGCGTGCAGGAACACGAAGCGCGGGAGGTGGCCGACACCGACTGGTGGCTCCAGTTCGGCGATCCGGTGCTCGACGGATTGATCGCCACCGCCTTGCGGGAAAACAAGGACCTGCTCATCGCCGCGGCCCGTATCGAGGAATTCGCGGGCCGCTACGGCATTGTCCGAGCCGACCTCTTTCCCCAGGTGGGCGCCACCGGCGAATACAGCCGGCAGCGGGTGACCGAAACCGGCGACAACAGGTTGGCTGCCAGCTACAAGACGACCACCGACTCCTTTTCCGCCACCCTCAACGCCGGTTGGGAAATCGACCTGTGGGGCCGCATCCGCCGCAGCACCGAGGCCGCCAGGGCGCAACTGCTCGCCAGCGAAGAGGGCAGAAGGGCGGTCATTCTCTCCCTGGTCGGTACGGTCGCCAGCGCCTACATCAACCTCCGCGACCTCGACCGGCAACTCGAAATAAGCCGGAATACCGCCAAAAGCCGGGGGGAATCCTACGCCCTGTTCCAGGAACGGTTCGCCGGCGGCATCATCTCCGATCTCGAACTCAGCCAGAACCGGTCGCAATACGAGGAGGCCCTGGCCGCCATTCCTCCCCTGGAGCAGGCTATCGCCCAGCAGGAAAACGGCCTGAGTGTGCTGCTCGGCCGCAATCCCGGCGCGATCGTCCGGGGAAAGTCCATCGATCAGTTGGCCCTGCCCGCCGTTGTCGCCGGCCTGCCTTCGGATCTGCTCGAACGCCGGCCGGACATCCGCCAGGCCGTACAGAACCTGATCGCGGCCAATGCCCAGATCGGCGTGGCCAAGGCGGCCTATTTCCCCGCCATTTCCCTCACCGGCGCCTTGGGCTCGGCCAGCGGCGACCTCAGCGATCTGTTCAAGGGGCCCTCGCGCATCTGGCAGTACAGCGTCCCGGTGACCATGCCCATTTTCACCGCCGGCAGAATCGCCGGCAGCGTGCGGGAAGCCGAGGCCATCCAGCGGCAGGCCCTGCTCGAATACCAGCAGGCGGTCCAGAACGGCTTCCGCGAAGTCAACGACGCTCTCGCAGCGCAACAGCAAACCGGCAGGCAACTGACCGTGCAGAAGAGCCGGGTCGAATCCCTGCGCCAATATGCCGACATCGCCCGCCTGCGCTACGACAACGGCTACACCGATTACCTGACCGTGCTCGACGCCGAGCGCAACCTCTTCAATGCCGAACTGGCCTATACCCAGACGCAGGGGGCGCTGCACCTGGCCCGGATCGGCTTGTACAAGGCCATGGGAGGCGGTTGGATCGAGAAGGCGGCCGAGGCTTCCCTGCCCCGGCCCGCGGATACGGCACCGGAGGGACGGCGGACAGGTGAAGCCGGTTCGGACAGCCGTTCGGGTTCGGGCAGGTAAGCCCTTTTTTGCAGCAGGCCGCCGTTGCCGCTCTGTCTGGATCAAGAAAAACGCCATTCGATCAATTTTGGGAGACGATGAAAATCATGACCATAAAGCAAATTTTGATGACAGGATTGCTGGTGCTCACCTGCGGCATGCTTGCTGGCTGCGCTTCCGCACCGAAGGGAGCCCCTTCCGGTTTTCTGGGAAATTATCCGCAATTCCAGCCGGGGCCGCCCGACGGGGTCGATCAGATCTCTATCAAGCCGGGGATGGACCTGAGCACATACCGCCGGGTGATGGTCGACGAGGTGCAGTTCTACCTGAAGGAAGGAGCGGCCGCACAGGGCCTTCAAGCCAGCGAGCTGCAAGAACTGGCCGATACCTTTCACCGTGCCGTCTTCGAGGCCCTGGGAACAAACTATCCCCTGGTCACAGAGCCGGGCCCGGATGTGCTGCGCATTCGCCTGGCAATCACCGACATCGAAACGAGCAGACCGGCCATGAACGGCATCGCTACGGTGCTGCCGGTGGGGCTAGCGGTCAGTGTCGCCAAGAAGGCGGCCACCGGCGCCTATACCGGGGTCGGGGGAGCGAGCATGGAGGTTGAATTTCTCGATTCCCTGACCAATGAACGTTTAGCCGCCGCCATCGATACCTTCAACGGTTCGAAAATGAGCGGTTTCAGCAAGCTCGGGGCCACCAAGGAAGCGTTCGAGTTTTGGGCCGAACGGCTGCGGATCACCCTGGACAGGGCTCACGGCGGCACGGCTCGGTAAGCGGGCGGCATTCTCCAACAGGGTATTGGCAGCGCCCCTGCTTTCTGGTACATATTCCCTGCTAAGACCAAGATGTTCCCCGCATGGCGAAGCACCGCCGTGGACCGGCCGCCGCACCGGTCCGCGGGGCGGGCGCCAATGACCATGCCGCATACCCGATAGGCTAAGCCGCCTGCCGAAAACGATCCGTTTTTCTGTTTCCATGACCCCAGATCCCAGCATGCGCGGCCCGCAGTCCCAGCCGCAGCCGCCCGGCCAATCCGGGCCTGCCGGTGCCGATGCGCCGCAGTCCCCCCGGGTTCCGGCCCGCCTCGTCGCCTGCCCCGATTGCGACCTGCTGCACAAACTTACGCCGCACGAGCCGGCCACCCTGCTCTGCAGCCGCTGCGGGGCGGTGCTGCATCGCCACAAACCCGACAGCGTCGCCCGTTCCCTGGCCCTCACCCTGACGGCGCTGATCCTGTTTGTCCTCTCCAACAGCTTTCCGTTCCTGGCGATCAAAAGCGGCGGCCTTGTCCAGGAAACCACGCTGCTCACCGGCATCCGCGAACTGTGGAAGCAGGAATTGCAGGGGCTGTCCTGTCTCGTGCTGTTCACCTGCGTGCTGGTGCCGCTGGTGCAGATGATCGGCCTGCTCTACATCCTGGCGCCGCTGCAGTGGGGCCGGCGGCCGGCCCTCCATGCCGCCCGCGTTTTCCGCCTGGTCCAGGAGGTGGCGCCCTGGGGGATGATGGAGGTGTTCATGATCGGCATCCTGGTCGCCCTGGTCAAACTGGGCCACATGGCGACCATCGTCCCCGGCGTGTCGGTCTTTTCCTTCGGCGTTCTGATCTTCGTCATGGCCGGAGCCTATTCGAGCCTCGATGCGCCCCTGCTCTGGGACCGCCTGGACCTGCGCCGATGAATGTCCGCCCCTCCACCGCCCGGCAACTGGGCCTGGTCAATTGCCACGACTGCCATCTCCTGGTCGACGCGGACCAGGCACGCACCCACGCGCGCTGCCCACGTTGCGGCGCCCGCCTGCACCTGCGCAAGCCCAACAGCCTGGCCCGCACCTGGGCCCTGGTCTGGGCGGCCATCGTCCTCATCGTGCCGGCCAATGTCCTGCCGATCACCGTCACCATCACGCTGGGGGCCAAGCAGGCCGACACCATCATGAGTGGGGTCATCTATTTCATGCAGACCGGCTCCTGGGAGATCGCGGTGGTGATCTTCGTCGCCAGCATCTTCGTGCCGTTCGCCAAACTGTCGATCCTGATCTTTCTCCTGCTGAGCGTGCGGTTCCGCTCCGCCTGGCGGCCGAAGGACCGGACCACCCTCTACCGTCTGACCGAACTGGTCGGCCGCTGGTCCATGGTCGATATCTATGTGGTCACCATCCTGGTGGCCCTGGTCAAGCTCGGCGCCGTCGCCGCCATCGAGGCGGGGCCGGCGGCCGTCTATTTTGCCGCGGTGGTGGTGCTGACCATGTTCGCCGCTGAAAGTTTCGACCCGCGATTGATGTGGGATGTTGTCGAGGAGGATGTATGAGTGACGGCGCACAGCTTGAGCCTCATGCCGCGGCCGCGACCGCGCAGGGCAAACGGCGCTTTTCCATTGTCTGGATCGTGCCCCTGGTGGCCCTGGCGATCGGCGGCTGGCTCGCGTTCAAGGCCATCAGGGAAAAAGGGCCGACCATAACCATCGCCTTTGCCACCGCCGACGGCCTGGAGGCCGGCAAGACCAAGATCAAGTTCAAGGATGTCGAAATCGGCCAGGTCGAGTCCATCGCCCTGAACGACGACGCCTCCACAGTGGTGGTCACCGCCAAGATGGTCAAGGGCAGCGAGCCCTATCTGACCGACCAGGTCAAATTCTGGGTGGTCCGGCCGCGCATCAGCGGCGGTTCGGTTTCCGGCCTGAGCACGATGCTTTCCGGCGCCTACATCGGCATCGACGGCAACAGGGCAGGCTCCCCGAGCCGGCATTTCACCGGCCTGGAAGTGCCGCCGGTGGTGACCGTCGGCCAACCGGGGCGGCATTTCGTCCTCCAGGCCGAGGCGCTGGGCTCCCTCGACATCGGCGCGCCGGTCTATTACCGGCAGATCCAGGTGGGACAGGTGGTGGGCTACGGCTTTGACCGGGAAGGCAAGGCGGTCAACATCAAGATTTTCGTCGAGGCGCCGCACCACGTCCGGGTAACCGAAAACACCCGCTTCTGGAACGCCAGCGGCTTCGATGTCACCCTCAACGCCCAGGGACTCAAGGTCGAGACCCAATCCATGGTCTCGATTCTCACCGGCGGGATCGCCTTCGATCTTCCCGAGGAGACTCAGCCGGGCGAGGCGGCCGGGGAAAACGCCCTCTTTTACCTCTATGCCGATCACAACGCCAGCCAGGAAAAAAAATACACGCTCCGCAACTATTACGTGCTCCTGTTCGACGAATCGGTGCGCGGGCTCAGCATCGGCGCCCCGGTCGAACTCTATGGCATCAAACTGGGTGAAGTGGTCGACCTCAAACTGGAATTCGATGCCGACAAGAGAAAGTTCACGGTCCCGGTGACCGTGGCCGTGGAACCGGAACGGTTGGGCATAACCCAGGTAGAACGGGCCAGGAAAATATTTGAGAACGATCCCGACGCCCTGACCAAGGTGCTGGTGGAGGAGCAGGGATTGCGGGCGCAGTTGCAGAGCGCCAACCTCCTGACCGGCCAGTTGATGGTCAACCTGGTGTTCGTCCCGGACGCCCCCAAGGCGACACTGTCCATGCGCAACGGCGTCCAGGTGATCCCGACCGTTCCGGGGTCCTTCGAGCGGTTGCAGGAAGGGCTGAGCAAAATTGTCGCCAACCTCGAGAAGGTCAAATTCGACCAAGTCAGCGGCGAGCTGCAACACACCCTGAAGGAGGCGAAGAGTGCGGCGGCGGAGATCGGTGGGTTGGCGAAAAAACTGAATGCCGAGACCATGCCCGGTCTGCAGGCGACCCTCGTCGAGTTGCAGAAGACCCTGGTGGAGGTGCAGCAGGGCGTGGGCAAGGACTCGCCCCTGAACTATTCCGCCACCAAGACATTGGAAGAGCTGTCCCTGACCCTGCGCGCCCTGCGCGAACTGGCCAACACCCTGGACAGCCAGCCGCAATCGATTCTGTTTGGCAAGGAGAAGAAAACCGGTGAATAAAGTGCCTTTCATCCTCGTCTGCCTGCTTCTGACCGGACCGGTTCTGCTGCCCCTGGCGGGATGCGGTCCCGCCTCGCCACAGATACATCACAGCCTGTATGCCCCCGACCTTGTGCCGCACCCCGCCCCTTCCTCCGGCCGCATGGCGATCCTGGTCGGGCCGGTGACGATTCCCGACCTGCTCAAGACATCCCAAATCGTGACCGGCGGCGCGGGGGGCCGCTACCAGTTGAGCGACCGGCACCGGTGGGCGGGCGAACTCGACCGCGATCTCGCCCGCGCCATCGGCGAACAACTGGCCGGCAAGCTGGGAACGGAACAGGTGGCCATCTATCCCGTTAGACAGCCCCTGAAGCCGACCCACCAGATCATCCTCGACGTTTTGGCCATGGAAGGGACATTGGGCAAGGAAGCCACCCTGGCCGTCCGCTGGTCCCTGGTCGACCCCGACAGCAGGACGACCCGGCTCACGCGCCGCACCGTACTGCACGAACAGTCTGCCGATAGCAGCTACGACGCCTGGATCGCGGCCCAGCAGCGCAACATCGGCCGGCTTGGCGAAGAAATCGCGGCGGCCATTGCAGGAAGCAAGTGATATTCTGGCGGTATCGGGCCAACACCGCCCCAGCCCCCAAGGAAACGGCTTTTCAACCTTCGACAAGGCTGATGGCGCACCCTTTCCATGTGTACGTGCCCGCGCGGTTGGTTTCACCCAAGTCGCATGGACAGCTCGACATCTTCGGCGAACGGTGTAGATAAGTAGCCCTCTGCGGGCGAGCGCACGCGCGCCAGGTAACTGGGGCTATAGTCGGCGTCGTCGGCGATGATGAGCGCTCCCGGCCTGAGGCGGCTTTCCACCAGGCTCAGGATCGCGGGATAGAGCGCCTTGGCGCCGTCGAGCAGCAGCAGGTCGATGGTTTCGGGGAGATCGATGCCCAGCGTCTGCAGAGCGTCTCCTTCCCTAATTTCCACCAGATCGATAAGCCCGCCGGCCACCATGTTTTCCCGAGCCCGCGCCACCTTGGCGGACTCGAACTCGCTGGTGATCAGACGGCCGCCGCCATTGTCCCGCAAAGCTGCAGCGAGGTGCAGCGTCGAGATGCCGAACGAGGTCCCGAATTCAACAATCGTCCGCGCGCCGCAGCCCCGCGCCAGCATGTAGAGCAACGCGCCTGTCTCGCGCGAAACAGCAAGCGGAACATCCCGCAGTCGTCCGTAAAAATCAAGGTACGCTGTTTTGCTGCGCATCAGGCGCGCCTGCTCTTCTTCGGAGAGATCGGCCATTGCCGCGGTCACTGCCGCCGAGGCAGCATCGTCCTCTGCAAACAGGCGCTCGAGCAGCGGAGCGAGAGGGGCGGTGGTCAAGGTAGTCATATAAGCCTCCGGTTTAAGGTTGATTCCATCTTTATGCCGGAATAAAATACGACGAATTATTCATGTTTACAATTCGCATTGCAGCCCCTGCCCATGACCGACCGCCGAACTATCCAGATTTCCTTACGAAAACAGCCCAAACAAACCCGCTCTACCGAGCTTGTCGCCATAATTCTGGAGGCTGCTGTTCAGGTTTTGGCAAAGGAAGGGGCGCAACGCTTCACCACGGCGCGAGTGGCCGAAAAAGCGGGCATCAGCGTCGGATCGCTCTATCAGTATTTTCCGAACAAAGCGGCGATCCTGTTTAGGCTCCAGAGCGACGAATGGCGGCAAACGACCGAATTGCTGCGCGGCATCCTCGAGGACGTCCGCAAACCGCCGCTTGATCGGTTGCGTACCTTGGTCCACGCCTTCATCCGCTCGGAATGCGAGGAGGCCGGGATACGTGTGGCGCTCAATGACGCCGCCCCGCTCTATCGTGACGCGCCCGAGGCGCAGGAAGCGAAAGCGACAGGAAACCGCATTGTCCGGGCCTTCATGCAGGAGGCATTGCCCCATGCCTCAGAGGCTGCTCGAGCATTGGTTGGCGATTTGATGACCACGACGCTCAGCACGGTGGGGAAACATTTTTCGGAAAGCCCCCGCACCTCCGCTGAGATCGAAGCCTACGCCGACGCCATGGCGGATATGTTCTGCACTTACCTCAAGAGCCACGAACTGGGTTGAGACAAGTCCCAAAGCCGTAAGATTGGAGGGACAGCATACTGAACAATGCGCTGTCCGGATTCATTGGACTGAATGCGAAATGAAAAAAGCATCTACCGATTTCTCGATAGATGCTTGAATGTATTTGTGGCTGGGGGACAGGGATTCGAACCCCGATAAGCGGAGTCAGAGTTAACCCCTCGTCCCTCCTGATTAAACAGCCGCCCACACCCGGAAAGTCATGGCTCTTTGCGTTTTATGGACGCAACCCGTGTCAGGTGTTTTTTATCGTATGAAAAAATCTCAGTGACTTTATGACGATCCATGACCGCCACAATATAGCCATCGATGAAATCGATGTTCCGCTCCATATACTGTTCAATCGCTTTTTCCACTAAGGGGCCGTTAATGACCTCAAGACCAGGCGTGGCCAGGATGGCTTTGACCATCGGCCCGATGGCGCTATTACCCAATTTGTAGAAGGATTCGAGAACCCAGACAACCTCAGCGATGACCATTTCTGTAGTCATCAACCGCTCTTTTCCTCTAGCTGCGAGATCCAGAAGTTTTTCCACTCTGTCGGCTTTGGCCGGATCATCGTTGGTGAGATACCGAATAAAAATATTTGCATCGAGGAAACTCACGTTCATGACATTTCCTCAATAGTCCGGCGGCTAACTGCTTCCTTGGCGGCCTGCCGTTCTTTTTCTGGGTCTCCGGTTCCGGTCACCGAACCGCGAAAGTCCCGAAGGGTTTTCACGGGAACGAGAACGATTTTGTCACCTTCGATGACGAAATCAACCCTGTCGTTGGTGCAAAGACCATATTTTTTACGAATTGAAACTGGAATCGTAACTTGACCTTTGGTGGTTATCGTTGAGATCATTTCCTACCTCCTGTTCAATGGCTTACCATTAAGATATAGTAAGAAATGCCAGATGTCAAGCATCCCACAATGCCTAGTCGCGGAAATGCGGCAAGGTTGGCAACTCTATTGGCAACGGCATACCACACGTTGGTGGGATCCAGGGCGCTGGTCAGCAGGCTCTATTCGACTATGGACTGCGGCGCCAGTCGGAGTTATCATTTTTACTTTATATCATTTAATTTCAATATGTTATACGGAATATATTTGACAATATGTCACGGACGTTTCTTGTCACGAAGCCGTCTTGCCTCATCTCCAACGAAATCGCGGGAAACATTTGTATAGATTTTGTTCGTCATCTCAATACTGGAATGGCCAAGTATTCGCTGCAGCGCATGAGGATTCATACCGTTTTCTGCTGCCAAGGTGGCAAAAGTATGGCGCAAGAGATGATGATTTACCTCACGGGTAAACCCAGCTTTCTTTGCCGCCCTCTTTAGCGGTTTCCATATGGTCGCATAGGGTAACCCTGTTTTTGGATTTACCACCAATGGCCCGTCAACCCTCTCGGACAATACCGACTTCAGCACCTCCTCAAATTGGTCAGACATAAACGGTACCATCCGGTATTTGCTCCCCTTCCCTTTCACCCTGATACCTAGTTCAGTGAAAAAACATCTACAAAATCAACGCAAAGTTAAAATCAACATATTGAAATTTCAGTAAAAATATTGCAATATCCGCCTGTCCTAAAAACTCACTTGGCAGGTGAAATTATGAAGCGGTTTATCCTTGAGCAAAGCAACGACGAATTCTACACCAGCCACTCCGGCTTGGCCTTGGTTGGCGCGTGCATCAATCGCTACAGTGGCCTGGGTCGAACTCTTGGCAGGGTGGCCCAAGGGAGCGATCACATTGCCGAGATCGACGTTATCCGCAGTTACCTCGGTCTGCTGTGTCTTGGGAAGAGCGATTATCAGGCCGTCACCGCCAAGC
>NZ_JHZB01000032.1 GCF_000621145.1 Desulfobulbus elongatus DSM 2908 | reverse complement strand
CACTTCGCGGTATGGACAATGTTGCCAAACGCTACCTGATGCATGCCGCTGGCTACAATCTTGGTCTGGTGATGCGTCATCTGTACCGGCACGGCACTCCCAGAGAGATGGCCGGCCTGGTTGTTCGTCTGTTTTGGCCTGTAGGGAGCCTTGTATTGCTCCTCGTAACCGGATTTCGCGCTACGGATAAAATTCCTCCAGGGCATGTTTTGACCGGTGCCGGTTTGTCTTGATCGGCTTGGCGTGCCGTACCGAGTGCATGCTCCCGGAAACATGGCTTTTTCAACGGGCTGTTATATCGTGTGTATTCTTCCTTAAATATTTTCTCCAGCTCACTTTCCTCAAAATACGAAGTACAAATCCATAATAGCACAGTGCATACCGAAATTATTAAAGTGATGAGCACGCCGAATAAAAAAGAAATGCCCATATTCAACATAATCATACTGAGATAAATTGGATGCCTTATCTTTGCATATATTCCCTCTGTCACGATCATTTTTATATATTCTGTTTTGTCGTGAGATTGCTTATGATATTTTTCTGCATACCAATGAAAGGCAATTGCAGAACATATCAATATTCCGCCAAATATATTAGAATATGGGAAAATAGAATAATTGTACCATGAAAATTTCAATCCAATTATTCCAGTCGCTCCCAGGATAATCCATTCAACAAGCCCTCTTTTCCTGGGGTTGCCCAAAAAAAATCGTGATAGCGCGTGCTTATTTTTCAACATTGTCATTTTGCCCTCTTTCCTGTTGCCCCTTTCCCATGGCATTTTCATGAAATATCCGTTACCCGTGCCAGCGGGGACAACCAGTTGGTCCAATCCGAACGATTCTGCATCAACATGCCGTGCCAACAGGAACCGTCCGGTCCTCTACACCGAACCAGCAGATTTTCTTGGCAAAGGGATAGGTCGGCAGGGAGATGCGGTGGCCGCCGCTGCCGGCGGCATACGCGGCCCAGTCGATATGAGCGCCGGCCTCGTAGACTCTGGCCAGGGCCCGGACGAGCCGGTCGTGCGGTTCCTCGCCCGGTTCGGGCGCGGTCAGCCACAGTCCCGGCCGCGCCCAGGTCGACGTTCTCCAGGCGGCAAAACACGGGGAGGCCGCGCCGATCTCCACGAAGCAGTCGCCCGGTCCGCTCGCGCCCGGGGGAGGTGCGGTGACAGGCTGTGCCGCGTTCAATTCCCGGTACCGAAGCGCCTGCTCCGGCCGGGGGGCTTCGGCACGGCCGTTGTCCGGCCGCACAAACACGATGCCGGTCTCCTGGACATTGACAGGCTCCTGGGCAACCGGCTCCCGTGCCAGCAGGGCCAGCCCCTGGTCGACAGCGATCCCGGCGGCGATGCAGGCGGCCGTGTATCCGCCGATGCCGCATCCGGAAACGCCGACCGGTCGCACGCCCCAGGACAGCCACAGGGCGGCCAGGCCGCGGTGCACCACATAGGCGAGGCACTGTTGCGCGTGCTCGCCCTGCACCTCGGTCTCGCCGAACAGGGCGGCGTTGAGGGAGCAGCCGGTCATGCGGGCGAACGTGGCCGCACAGGCATCGATGACCGCACCAAACCCCGGATGCCGTTCGTGGAGGAGGCGATATGTGCCGGGGAGGACGTAATCGGTAAAAAGAAAGAATATGTTGCGGTTCGGCCGTGACGACGGTGCGTTCTCTGGCAGGGGCAACGGGCCGGCGGCGGCGAGGGCCGCATCCAGGCTCTTTCTGTCCGCCGCTGCCAACGCCAGGCGGTGGGGGTAATGTGGCCTGCCCACATTGCTGGTCCGGCAGATATCCGCGAGCCGCGCTTCCGGACGGGCGGCCAGAAAGGCGCGGTATTTGCCGATCAGGGCCCGGAGGGCCGTGGCGTTCTTCGCCGACAGTGTCAGCAGATGGCAACCGGCGGCGGCCGTTTGCTCCGGCTGTCCGTCAAGCGACGGCGATTCTTCCAGAACGACGTGGGCATTGGTGCCGCCGATGGCGAAGGCGTTCACTCCGGCCCGACGCGGATGTTCCGCGCACTCCGGCCAGTCCTGCAATCTGCCCACCACGTACAGGGGACTGCCCTTGAGTTGCGGATTGGGGGTTTCGTAATGGAGGCTGGGCGGCAGTTCCCTGTGTTTGAGGGCGAGAACGGTCTTGATCAGCCCGGCGATGCCGGCGGCCTGGGTCAGGTGGCCGATATTGGTCTTGACCGAGCCGAGGCCGCAGAAAGGCGTCTCGCTTTTGCCGCCGAAGGCCCTGGTCAGGGATTCGATTTCGATGGAGTCGCCGATGAAGGTGCCCGTGCCGTTGGCCTCCACATAGGAGACGGTCCGGGCCTCGACCCCGGCCATGGCCAGCGCCTCGCGGATCACCGCGGCCTGTCCCTCGAGGCTCGGCGAACGGTAGTCGATCCGGGCCGCGCCGCTGTTGTTCACGGCGGTTCCCCGGATCAGCGCATGGATCTGATCCCGGTTCGTCAGTGCGTCGCCCAGGCGCTTCAGCACCACCACGCCGGCACCGCTGCCCGGCACCACCCCGCCGGCCCTGAGATCGAAGGCCCGGCAACGGCCGTCCGGCGAGAGCAGCGCTCCCTCCTCGTACAGATAGCCGTGATTCTGCGGCACGAACAGGGCGGCGGCGCCGGCCAGGGCCATGTCGCATTCACCGCTCTGCAGACTCTCGCAGGCGAGGTGCACGGCCACCAGCGACGACGAGCAGGCGCTCTGCACGTTGATGCAGGGACCGGTCAGGTCGAGGCAATGGGCGATGCGCATGCTGCCCTGGTCGACCGCGTTGCCCAGGATCGCCTGCAAACTTTTCACCGTCCCCTGGGGAAAAAGGACAGGGGCCAGCACGCCGGTGTAGGTGCTGGTGCGCAGGCTCGTGAACACGCCGGTGGTCAGGCCCGCGGCCGTCGCCATCGTCTGGCCGGCATCCTCCATGGCCTCGTAGGCACAGGCCAGCAGCAGGCGCTGCTGCGGATCGATGAACACCGCCTCCTCGTCGCTGTAGCCGAAAAATTCCGCGTCAAAGGTGTCGTAATCGGCGATCGTGCCCCGTTTGCAGACATAATTGGGGTGCCGGTAAAGCTGTTCCGGGATACCGGTGGCCCGCAACTGGTCCTCCGTGAACACGGTCAGTGTTTCGACACCGTCGCGCAACTGTGTCCAGAAGGCTGCGGGCGTGTCCGCCTCGGGAAAGCGACAGCCCATGCCGATGATTGCTATGGGCTCGCGGTCACTACACAATTCCATCATATTATGCATTTGAAAAAGAGTGGCGCCTCAGACCATTCGGAACGGTTTCAGGAAAACAGGATGCCGGATTCCGGCGTCAGGCGTTTGAGTTGCAGGCCCGTTTCCTGCGCCAGGTCCTCCAGGCTGAAGGCGTGCCAGAAATTGGTGTTCTCGATCACGCACGGCGGGGCGCCGCCGCCGCTTATCTGCCATCGGGCCTTGATGCGCAGAAGATCCCCCTTCTCGGCCTTGCCGGAAAACACGGCCTCGTAGCTGCGCCGGCCGATCTGCTCGCCCTGCACCAGTTTTTGCTCGAAATCCACGGGTTTGCCGATGGGAAGCAGTTCAACGAACACAGGGGCGCCCGCCGCCAGTTTCGGCATCAGTTGCCGCCAGAGATGCTGCCGTTCCGGCCGGTCGAAATGGCCGAGCACGCCGTACGCCACGATTGCGCCCAGTTTTTCCGGCAACGGCACGGCCTGGATCGGGTCGCTGAAGATGGTGACCCGTCTGCGCAGATCCTCGTCCTGCATGACCCGATGCATCAGCACCGCCCGCATGGTTGTGGAGGGTTCGACCGCGATGATTTCGACCTCGGGCAGCGATTCGGCGATGGCCAGGACCGTTCTTCCGGTCCCGGAACCGATGTCGAGAACAGGATGGGTGATCGCGGAGAACCGGCTGAGTTCCTGCCGGAACATCTGTTCGCTCTGCGTGAATCCCCGGACGCTCAGGGGATAGAATTCCGCCACCTTTGTGTAGTTTTTGTACGAGTCCTTTTTGGTCGGCATTTCCGCTGGTGCCATGCGCGTATCTCCTATCGGTAAAGAATTATTGATGGGCCGCATCGCGTTCGCCCATTCCGGCCGACTTTCTCCGCACGGCCGTACCGCGTCGTTTCATCCGGCCCGCAACCTGGGCCGCCGGCATCGCTCCCCCGCCCGTGGCCGGTTCCGTCAGCGCCAGCGCCAGCCGCTCGACCGAGGGATGGGTGAAGAAATCCACCACGCTCACCTCGCGCCCGAGCAGGCGGCTCAGTTTGTTCTGCATGCGCACGATATCGAGCGAGTTGGCGCCCAGGGCAAAGAACTGCACGGCGGGATCGACCTCGCCGATACCGAGCACCTCGGCCACCACGCCGGCTATCCGCTGCTCCGTTTCGGTCAACGGCCGCGCCGACCTGTCGCTGCCAGAGGCCTCCGCCGCCATGGCACCGGGCCGCGGCAGGGCCCGGCGATCCACCTTGCCGTTGTCGCTGAGCGGCAGAGCGGCAAGGAACAGCATCTCGGCGGGGATCATGTAGTCGGGCAGGAGGGTCCGCAGAAAGGAGGCGAGTTCCCTGGGTGCGGGCGACTGGCCATTCTCCGTTCCCACCAGGTAGGCGACCAGGTGTTTTTCATCGTTCCGGCCGGTATCGAACGCCAGCACAAGGGCTTCCTCCACCTGGGGATGGCGTTTCAACGCCGCCTCGATTTCGCCCGGTTCGATCCGGTAGCCGTTGATCTTGAGCTGGAAGTCCTTTCTGCCCAGAAACTCGATGGCGCCGTCGGGCAGATACCGGCCCAGATCGCCGGTGCGGTACAGGCGCCGGCCGCTTTCCGGGTGCACGATGAAACTGGCCGCCGTCTTGTCGGAATCCCGCCAGTACCCCTGCGCCAAGCCGATGCCGCCGATGTGGAGTTCGCCGGCGACCCAGTCCGGGCAGGCCCGCAGTTCTTCATCCAGGACATGAAACTCCTGATTCGCCATGGGAAAACCGTAGGGGATGCTCTGCCAGCCCGTGGTGTCGTGATCCACGGCACAGCAGATCGACCAGATCGAAGCCTCGGTGGCCCCGCCCAGGCTGACGATCCGGGCCTGGGGTGCCAGGGTGCGGATATCGGTGGGCAGATCCGTGGGCAGCCAGTCGCCGCTGAGCAGGGCCAGGCGCAGATCCGGCAGCACGACCCCTTCCCTGCCCTGGACAAAAGCGACCAGCATGCGCATCAGGGCCGGCACGGAATTCCAGATCGTCACCTTTTCGTTGCGCATGAGATCGAGCCAGTGGGCGGGGTCCTTGCCATGGGCGGGATGGGGCAGAACCAAGGTGGCGCCGGCTGCCAGGGTGCCGAAGATATCGTAGACCGACAGGTCGAAATTCAGGTGGGACAGCCCCAGAACCCGGTCACGGCCACCGATCGCCCACCGCCTGTTGACATCGACCACGGTGTTGACCGCGCCCCGGTGATCGATCATGACCCCCTTGGGTCGCCCGGTGGACCCGGAGGTGTAGATGACATAGGCCAGATCGTCCTGGCTCTGTCCCGACCGGGGCAGAGCGGTCAGGCCGGCATCGGCGAGATCCTGCTCCTGCACGGCCAGAGGCGTGACCGCGGCCGGCCACGGCAGAGCGGCCAGCAGCCGGGGCTGGGTCAGCGCATACCTGACCTGACCGTCTTCTAACAGCAGGGCCAGGCGTTCCGGCGGAACATCGGCGGCGATGGGCAGGTACGCGGCCCCGGCGATCAGCGTGCCGAGCACGGCGGCCACCTGTTCCCAGCCCTTTTCCATAACCACGGCCACCAGTTCGTTGCGCCGCACCCCTTTCCGGACAAGGGTGGCGGCCAACTGTCCGGCGCAGGCCGCCAGTTCGCCGTAGCCGAGGGTACGGCGGTGGTCGATGACCGCCGTTGCGGCCGGATGGCGATGCGCCTGCCGGAGGAACAGCTCGTGGAGCAACTCCGGCGGCGCTGCTGTTGCAGTGGCGTTGACCCTGATGCGCCGCTCCTGCTGCTCTGTCGGCAGCCCGGTCGGCAAGGGGCTGTTCCAGGCGTTCTCCTCCTCGGCCAGATGCTCCAGGAGACGGCCGTAGGCGGCGAACATGTCCTCGATCAGGCCATCCGGAAACAGCTCGGCGACGAAATCCCAATGCACGGCCAGCTCGCCCTCGAAGATGCCGACCTGGTTGTCGAGCACGACCTGGGGCGTCTGGCTGACATTGTGGATCATCCGGCCCAACAGACCGATAGCCTGCTGGTCGTCCCCGTCGCTCTGCTCCATGCCGAGGAAGCTGGTGAACACCACCGGCATGATGGCCGCCTGCGGCGTGCCGCGCTGCCGGGCCAGTTCGCGCAGGACGCGCACCCCGCTGAACGAGCGGTGGTCGAGGCCCTGCCAGAGTTCCTGCTGGACCGCGCCGGCCTGCCGGGAGAAATCCTCGCCCGCCGACCTGCGGACCGGCAGCAGTTGCACCGAGGTGAAATCGCCCACAATATCCATGACCTGCGGATGCAGGGGCAAGCGGTTGAAGAAGGACACGTTGACGGTGAAGGCGCTGCTGCCGCTCCAGGTGGCCAGGATGTGCGCATAGGCGGTGACCAGCACGCCGGCCATGGTCAGGTTGCGCTGGGCGGCCCTGGCCTGCAGGCAATCCTTGAGGGCCTTGGGAAACCGGCGGCTCAGGCGCCGGAAGCGCGGCCGGTCGATACGGGCCGGGGACATCGCCAGGGGCAGGACCGGTGCAGGCGGCAGCTCGGCAAGCCGCGCCGTCTGGTACGCCTGGTCGCGTTTGTACTGCTGCGTTTTTCTGAAGGCGATTTCCGCCAGCACGTACTCCCGGTAGGAAAAGGCCAGCGGCGGCAGGACCGCGTCGGGTTCCCGGTAAAAATGGCTCCAGTCGCGGAAGATAATCCCCATGCTCCAGCCGTCCAGGATCAGGGCGTCGAAACTGAGGTGCAGGCGATTGGTCGCCTCGTCGATCCGGCTGACCCGGATTTCGAAAAGCGGCCAGGTGTCGACCGGGTGCATCAGATGCTCCATGTCCCGGCGCACCGCCAGCAGGGCCTCCTGGCGAACATCATCGGCAAGCGCCCTGAAATCCTCGGTCCGGAACGCATAGTCCGGCACGACGGCGAGGATGCGCTGGCGGCCGTCCGGCAGCAGGACGGCCCGCAGCATTTCGTGGCGGGCCACCACCTTGTGCCAGGCGCGTTCGAGCCGCCCGAGATCCATGTCCTTGCTTTCGATCTCAAAATAGGTGTGCGTGGCCACATTGCCCAATTCATAGACGGCGCTACGTCCCAGCCAGTAGGCCTGCTGGACATCGGTGAGCGGGAACGGCTCGTGCCGCTCGTCCGGGGCGGGACGCACCTGGGGCAAGGCTTCCGGCTCCCGTTCCCGGTCGCCGTCCCCGGCGGCCGTGGCCGCGGCCAGGGCCTTGGCCATGCCGGCGACGGTCGGCACCTGGAACAGTTCGGTCAGCGACAGCTCCACCTGGAAGGCTTTGAAAAAGGCGTTGGTCAGTTCGACCGCGTTGAGGGAATCGCCGCCCGCTTCGAAGAAATTGGCATGCAGATCGGTCTGCGGCCGCTTGAGCACCTGCCGCCAGATCGCCGCCACCGCCTCTTCCTGCCCGGTCGCCGCTTCCTCCCCCGCCTTTTCCGGCGTCGGCGCGGCCTGTTCCGGCACGGTCAGGGCCTTGCGGTCGACCTTGCCGTTCGCGGTCAGCGGCAGTTGCGGCAGGAACACGAACACCGACGGGATCATGTACGCGGGCAGGATGGCGCGCAAGGCCGTGTCGAGCGCCGCGGTGTCCGGAACGCCGCCATCGTCGTCGGCACGGACCAGCCAGGCGGCGAGCACCGGGTTTTCCTGTGCGTCGACGATGCGTTGCACCACCGCGTCCCGGAGATCCGGCAGGGATTTCAGTACCGCCTCGATCTCGCCCAGTTCGATCCGGTGGCCCCGGATCTTGACCTGGCTATCGTCGCGGCCCAGAAATTCGATGGTGCCGTCCGGCAGGTATCGTCCCCGGTCGCCCGTGGCATACAGCCATTCCCCGGTGCGCGGATGGATGAAGAACGAGGCCCTGGTCTTCCCGGCATCGGTCCAGTAGCCCCGCGCCAGGCCCGCACCGCCGATATAGAGCGCGCCGCGGACCCAGTCCGGGCACTCCTTCAGCGCATGGTCGAGCACGTAAAACCGCTGGTTCGCCATGGGCCGGCCATAGGGAACGGGCATGTTCCGGGGGTGTGTCGCTGGCACGGGCTGGCAGATGGACCAGATGGACGCCTCGGTGGCGCCGCCTAGGCCGACCACCTCGGCCCGCGGATAGAGCGCCCTGATCGCAGCGGGCAGTTCCGGCGCGATCCAGTCGCCGCTCAGGAGCGCGAGCCGCAATGAGGAATCGACCTCGGCGGGCCGCAACTCGGCGTACTGCACCAGCATCTGCATGAGGGCCGGCACGGAATTCCAGACGGTGACCCCATGGTCCCGCAGGCAGCGCAGCCAGTGCGCCGGGTCCTTCAAACCGGCCGGGTCCGGCAGAACCAGCGTGGCCCCGGCGGCCAGCGCGCCGAACAGATCGTAGACCGAGAGGTCGAAATGCAGGGACGAGATGCCGAAGATGCGGTCGTCCGGCCCCACGTCGAAGCGCTCGTTCACGTCCTTGACGGTGTTGACCGCGCCGCGGTGATCGATCATCACTCCCTTGGGCCGGCCGGTGGACCCGGAGGTGTAGATGACATAGGCCAGATCCGTGGGCTGCTGCACGGAAACCGGCGGGGGCGCCGTCGGGTCCGTCCCGGCCGGTTCGCCGACGACAACCAGTTCGATGCCGTCGGGCCAGGGATGCGCCTGGCAAAGATGCTCCTGGATGCAGACCAGCCGCACCTGCCCGTCGGCGAGCACGTGTTTGAGCCGTTCGGGAGGGATGTCCGAGGCAATGGGAAGATAGGCGGCACCGGCCATGAGGATGCCCAGGGCGGCGGCGACCTGTTCCCAGCCCTTGTCCATGACAATGGCGACCAGGGTGTTGGGTTCGGCGCCGGCGGCGCGGAGCTGGTGGCCGATGGCGCCGGCATGGGCCGCCAGTTGCCCATAGCCGATGCTCGTCTGCCCGGCGAGGATGGCGGTCCGGTCCGGCCGCAGGGCCGCCTGTTCGAGGAAGAGTTCATGGAGCAGTTGCGGGCCGGAAAACACCTTGGCGGTGGCATTCATGGCGCGGTGCCGGGCCTGCTGTTCCGCCGGCAGACGCAGAACTTCGTCCTGCTGCCAGAGGTCCGCCTCCGTTGCCAGGCCGGTCAGCAGGTGCAGGTAGGCCGCGAACATGTCCTCGATCAGACCGTCCGGAAAAAAGTCCCTGGCCGTATCCCAGACCAGCAGGAGCCGGCCCGATAGCTCGAAGGCCTGATGATCGAGCAGGACCTGCGGTGTCTGCGAGATGCCGTAGACAAAATCCCCCAGGCTGCTGCCGGCAATGGCGTCCTCGTCGCTGCGGCTCAGGCCGAGCGCGCTGGTGAAGACGATGGGCATGCCATTGCCCGTGCCGCCCTGGGCGAGTCCCATCTCCCGCAACAGTTCGACACCGCTGTAGCAGGGATGGTCCAGATCCTCCCAGAGCTGGCGCTGCACGTTCCTGGCGCGCTCGGCAAACGAACGTCCCTGGGCGTTGTCCACGGCCAGCAGGGTGAGCGAGGTGAAATCGCCGACGATCTCCTCGATCTGCGCATGCAGCGGCAGGCGATTGAACATGGTCAGGTTGATGGTGAACCGCGCCTGGCCGGACCAGGCCGCCAGCACCTCGGCATAGGCCGCCAGCAGGAGGCCGGACGGACTGATGCCCATGGCCTGGGCCCGCTCCTTCAGGTTCGCCCAGTTGGCGGGCGACAGCTCCTGCTGCAACCGGTGGAACCGGTATCGGTCGCCGGCCAGGGGCTGGCGCAGGAGCGGCAGTTGCGGCGCCGGCGGCAACCGGTCCATCCGGTCGAGCCAATAACTCCTGTCGCGCTGATAGGCGGCGCTCTCCCTGATCCTGGCCTCGTTGAGCACATAGTCGCGGAAGGACAGCTGCGGCGCGGTCAGGACGGTATCGGGCTCCGCGTAGAGCCGGGACCAGCCGTTCAGGACATGGAACATGCTCCAGCCGTCCAGGATCAGGTTGTCCAGGCTGATATGGATGCGGGCGTGGTTCTGGTCGTACAGGGACACCCGCAGATCGAACAGGGGCCACCGGTCAATGGGCAGCACCTGGTGCGACATCTCCTCCCGCACGTCCGAAAGGGCCGCTGCTGCCGCCTCGGGCGACAATGCCTTGAAATTGTGGCATGTCAGGCGGTACGCCGGCACATCGGCCAGAATCTGCTGGCTGGTGCCGTTGTCAAGAAAAACGGCGCGCAGCATGCCGTGGTGGGCGATCAGCCGCTGCCAGGCCGCCTCGGCCCTGGCCAGGTCCAGATCGATGGTGTCGTACTCGAAGTAGCAATGCGCCGCAACCCGGCCCAGGGGATAGAGGCCGCTGCGGCCGACCACGTAGGCATGCTGCACGGCGGAGAGCGGAAAGGGCTGGTTTTCCCCGGCCGGATCAGCGACGATCTCGGGCAGGTCCGTTCGCGGCGCCCGGTGCCGCTCCGCTTCGTCGGCCACGGTTTGCAGGCAGGCGGCCAGTTCGCGGACGGTCGGGTGGGCAAACAGGGTGCGCAGGGGCAGGTCCGTACCGAACCGCTCCCGCACCCTGGCCGCGATCCGGGTGGCCAGGAGCGAATCCCCGCCCAGTTCGAAGAAGTTGGCCAGCACGCTGACCTGCTCCAGTTGCAGGATCTCCGCCCATATCGCGGCCAGCCCTTGTTCCGCGGCCGTATCGGCGGCGGCAAAATCGCGCCTGTCGCCGCGTTCCGCCCTGTGGGGCGCGGCCAGGGCCTTCCGGTCGATCTTGCCGTTGTCGGTCAGGGGGATGGCGGCCAGTTCCACATAGTCGGCCGGCCGCATGTAGTCCGGAAGTGTGCGGGAAACGAAATCGTGGAGCAACTCGGGGGCAAAGGCCCGGACCGTGGCCGGGGCCTGCGCCAGGAGCAGGGTCTGGCCCAGTGTCGCCGACAGCTCGCCGAGCGGCACGGCAACACGGGAAAATCCGGCCTGCCGCAACGCGGTCGCCCACCCATCATAGGTCAGGAAGGGATGCCTGGTTGCTGCCCGCTCATCGGTGAAGCGGAGAAAACCCTCCTCGAGAAAGGCGGCGCTGAGGTGCTGCAAATGGCTGCTGCCGGTCCCTTCCCGCATCAGCAGCATGCCGCCGGGGGCGAGCAAGGTGCGGATGCGGGCGAGCGCCGCGTGGATATTGCCGGCGCGGTGCACGGCATGGTCCGCGACGATCAGATCGAAGGCATGCGGCTGCCACCCCTGCAGGGCCGGTTCCCGGTCGATGTCGAGCCGGCGGCTGTCGACAAAGGGCATCCCGGCGAACGCCGTCTGCAACTGCTCGACGAAAAACAGCGACTGCTCGCTGAAGGTGCAGCGGACAGGGGTTGCGGCCATCCGCTCCAGCCAGGCGCGCGCAGCCTCGGGGCTGCGCGCGCCGAGAAAGAGGATACTGGGCGGCTCTTCCCCGGATGCTTGCCGGCAGAGGGCATCGACAACGGCATGATGCAACTCGTCGGTCGGAGCGGAGCCCGGCAGCAGACCGGCCAGCGATTCCGGCGTCAGGTGGTTGTCCTCGGCGAAAAAGACCTCCAGGGCCTGGCATTCGCCCCGGAACAGCGGCAGGCAATGCCGTGCCACGCGCTGCAACCAGGCATGAATGGCTCTGACCGCCTGGTCAGCGCCCGGCTCCGCGTCCGCCTCGGGCCAGACAGCGGGCACGGCGGCAAAGGCGCCGTCCGCCTCCCGCACCGCGCCCTCGTGCACCAGCACGGCCAACCACTGCCGGAACACCTCCTGGTAGCGGGCCGCGATCTTCGCCTGCCGCAGCAAATCCTCGAAGCGGCACGGGGCGTCAGCCGACGCGAACAGGCCCAGATCGTTCAGGGTGCGGCACATGGTGCGGACGGCCATCCGTTCGACCGCACCGTGCAGAGCCGCGAGGGCTGCCGGATCGGTCTGCGCAGCGATCCGCAGCATCTGCCGGTTCGCGCTGGCGGCCGCGATGCGCCAACGCTCTTCCGCTGCCCGCGCATCGCTCTTCCGGTCGGCATACAGCCCCTCCTCCTGCGAAGCCAGCGTGAGGTACGCGGTCAGCCGGTTGTCCGCCGCCAGACTGACCACCGCTTCGCCGACCGCGGGATGGCTCTTGATGGTGGCCTCGATCTCGCCGAGTTCCACCCGGTAGCCGTTGATCTTGACCTGGTGATCCTCCCTGCCGAGAAACTCGATGTCGCCCGAGGGCAGATAGCGGCCGAGGTCGCCGGTTTTGTACAGCCGTTCCCCGGAAAGCGGGTGCCGCAGAAACGCGGCTTCGGTTTTGCCGGCATCCCGCCAGTAGCCCCGGGCCAGGCCGATGCCGCCGATGTAGAGTTGCCCGCTCGTCCAATCGGGCCTGGTCTGCATGGCGGCATCGAGCACATGGAGCCGCTGGTTGGTCAGCGGCCGGCCATAGGGGATGCTGTTCCAGTCCGCGGGGACAGGCCCGTCGACCACATGGCAGTTCGACCAGATCGACGCCTCGGTGGCGCCGCCCAGGGCGATCACCCTGCCCCCTCCGGTCAAGGTCCGGACCCTGGCGGGCAGGTCCACGGGAATCCAGTCGCCGCTCAACAGAATCAGCCGCAGGGACGGATACGGCGCGCCGGCGGCCTGCGTATGCTCCACCAGCATACCCATCATGGCGGGCACGGAGTTCCACACGCTGACCCCATGCCGCCGGATGAGTTCCGCCCAATGCGCCGGCTCCTTGATGGCGCCGCTCTCCGGCAGGACGATGGTGGCGCCGGCGGCCAGGGCGCCGAACAGGTCGTAGACGGAAAGATCAAAGCCCAGGTTGGCCAGGGCCAGGACCCGGTCGTCCGGCCCGACGCCGAAACGGCGGTTGATATCGACAACGGTGTTGACCGCGCCCCGGTGGTCGATCATCACTCCCTTGGGCAGGCCCGTGGAACCGGAGGTGTAGATGACATAGGCCAGGTCGTCCGGTTTCTGGACCGTTGGCAGGGGCGGGATAACCTGGTCGCCCGCGTCGACCCGGTCGACGGCGATCAGGTCCATCCCGTCGGGCCAGTCCAGGGCCGGCAGCAGCCATGACTGGGTGAGCACCGTGCGGACGGCGCCCTCGGCGAGCAGGCGGCGCAACCGTTCGCCCGGTTGGGCCGGATCGATGGGCAGATAGGCCCCGCCGGCAATCAGGACGGCCAGTGCCGCCACCACCTGCTCCCAGCCCTTTTCCATGACCACGGCGGTCAGGCTGTTCGCCTCGATGCCCCGGTCGCGGAGCAGCAGGGCCAGCCGCCGGGATTGTTGGGCCAGTTGCCCGTAACTCAGGCTGCATCCGGGGGCGATGACCGCAGGATGCTCGGGCCGCTGTTTGGCCTGGATATCGAAAAGCGTGTGCAGCAACTCGGGGCACACGGGCGCCTGCGTCTGGTTGAGTTCGTCCCGGCGCTGTTGTTGGGCCTGCGGCAGCAGGTCGAACCGCCGCCGCTGCCAGACGCCTTCCCCGGCGGCCAACTGCCGCAGGATGCGGCCATAGGCGGCAAACATGTCCTCCAGCATCCCGGCCGGAAACAGGCCGGCCACGGCATCCCAGATGAGCACGAGTTCGCCGCCCTGCTCGAAGACTTGGTGGTCCAGCCACACCTGGGGCGTCTGGCTGATATTGTAGACCAGCCGGCCCAGCCAGTTGTTCTCGGCGGTGTTGTCCTTGAGCTGATCGACGCCCAGGGCGCTGGTAAAGACGATGGGCATGGCGCCGCCGCCGTATTCCCTGCGTTGCCGGGCCAGTTCGCGCTGGATCTGCACGCCGCCCACCAGGGGATGATCCAGATCCCGCCACAACTGCCGTTGCAGGGCGCGCGCCCGGTCGATGAAACGTTCGCCGGCGGCGTTGTCCACCGCCAGCAGGGTGAGCGAGGTGAAATCGCCGACCAGCTCCTGCACTTGGGCATGGAGCGGCAACCTGTCGAACTGGGTCAGGTTGAGGGTGAAACGCGGGTTCTTGCTCCAGAAGGCGAGCACCTCGGCATAGGCGGCCAGCAAGGCCCCGGAAGGCGTGATGCCGGCGGTCCTGGCCTTGTCCTGCAGCGTGCCCCAGGTGGCCGCGTCCAGGCGGTCCGCCAGGCGGGTGAAGCGGTGTTCCGTCAATTCGCCGGGGTTGCGGGCCAGCGGCAGGTCCGGCGCCGGCGGCAGGTCCGGAATCCGGGCGAGCCAGTATTCCCGGTCCCTGCGGTCGTGCTCCGAATCGCGTAGCGCCTCGCGGGCCAGAACATAATCCCTGAAGGAAAGCGCCAGTTCCGGCAGCACGGCCCGGGGCTCGTGGTAGAGCCGCCGCCATTCGCTGAGCAGGTGAAACATGCTCCAGCCGTCGAAGATGAGATTGTCGAAGCCGATGTGCAGCCGCACTCCGCCGCCGGGCAGCAGGCTGGCGCGGACGTCGAACAGCGGCCATCGGTCGCTGGGCAGCACCTGATGCGACATGGCCTCTCGCAACCGCGCCAGTTCGCCTTCGGCATGCGCCGCGTCGCTGTCGCGCAGATCGAGCACCCGCAGGCGGTACGGTTCCACCTGCGCCAAAATGCGCTGCCGTCCGTCCGCCAGCATCACGGCCCGCATCATCCCGTGCTGTTCGATCAGCCGCTGCCAGGCGCTATTGACCCGGTCCAGGTCGAGTTCGTCGGCATCCAGTTCGAAGTAGCAATGCGAGGCGACCCGCCCCAGGACATAGTCGCCGCTGCGGCCGATCAGGTAGGCCTGCTGGATCTCGGTGAGCGGAAAGGGTTCGTGCCGGTTCAGGGGGTCCGGGATGAGCGGCGGCACGACCGGGGCTGGGGCGGCCTCCGACGCGGGCCGGTTCTCCTCGCGCTCCAGGGCTGCGGCGAGTTCGGCCAGGGTCGGGTTGCCGAAAAAATGCTCCAGGGACAGCGTCAGTCCCAGCTCCTTCTTGATCCGGGTGACGATCCGGATCGCCAGCAGGGAGTCGCCGCCCAACTCGAAGAAATTGTCGTGCCGGCCGGGCCGGACCGCCAACACCTCCTGCCAGACAGCGGCCAGGCTCGTTTCCACCGTTCCTTGCGGACGGGCATCGTCATCGCTCGCCCGCTCCTCCTCGACAACGACCTGCGGCAGGGCGGCCCGGTCCAGCTTGCCGTTGGCGGTCAGCGGCAGGGTCTCCAGCAGGGTATAGATCGCCGGTACCATGTAGGTCGGCACCCGCTCCCCGAGAAAGGCGCTGAGCCGGTCCGGCCGGAACCGCCGCGCCCGTAGCGGCGACCGGGCCACCAGCACATGCTGCTCGAAAAAGGCGGCACCGAGTTCGTTGCGTTCGGGAAAGACGGCCAGGGGTTCCAGGTCGCTGTCCCGGAGCAGCGCCTGCCATCTGTCCACGGCAATCAGGGGCAGGTTGTCCTTGAGCCGTTCATCGGCGAAATGGCTGAGCCCTTCGATGAAGCCGATGCTGAGCATTTGCAGGCGGATGTTCCTGGTCCCCTCGAGGACGACGAGATGGCCTCCGGGCGCCAGCAGCCTGCCGAGCGCGGTCAGGGTGGTTTTCAGGTGGCGGGCGTCGTGCAGCACGTTGGCGGCCAGGATCACGTCGAAGCTGTGCGGCGCGAATCCCTGCTGGCCTGGGTCGCGGTCGATATCCAGCTGCCGGAAATGCACAAAGGGATAGGCCTTGAACTTCTCCCCGGCCCCGTCCGCGAAAAAGGTGGTGATGTCGGTATAGGTGTAGCGGGTGCGGCCGGCCGGCAGGAGCGGCAGGACCGAGGCGGTGGTGCCGCCGGTGCCGGCGCCGATCTCCAGGACCCGCACCGTGCGTTCCGGGGGCAGGGCCGCGGCGATGGCAGCCAGGACCTGGCCAACGATGCTGTTGTAATAGTGCGCCAGGGGGTTGTGCTGATACAGCGCCTCGGTGACATGCCAGGACCCGTCGGGAAAGAAGAGCTGCAGGGGGTTGATTTCCCCCCGCAACAGGGCGGGATGGCTGGCGCAGCACTGCTGCAGGTAGTCGAGCAGGACGGTGGCGTGCGGGTCGCGACGGGCGGCGGCGGCAATCTCCTCCCACAGCGCCGCCAGTCGTTCGGGCGGGGTCGCCGTTGCCAATGCCTGCGTGCTGACCCAGGTCTGCGCATCTTCCTGACAAAGCAGGCCCTCCTCGGTCAGGATTGCCAGCCACTGGCCGAGCAGGCGGCGATACTCCTCCTTGATGCGGCATCGCCTGAGCAGCAGGTCGAGGGTGGAGCGCTCGCCGGCTTTGATGAAGGCGCCCATGGCGTTCAGGCTCTGGCAGATGATCGGCACCGCGAAGGTTTCCATGCCCTGCCAGAACGAGGTGTAGGTCTGCCTGGTCGCCGCATCGGGCAGCAGTTCGGCCTGGTGTCGGCCGGCCTGCACCAGGGCTCGGGCGATGCGTTCCGCCTCGGCCTGTTCCTGTCCCTCCTCGGTAAAAAGCGAGGGGTCGGCCGGGTCGGCCACGACGTACGCGGCCAGGTGCCTGCTCTTGCCCGGTGTGCCGACTGCGGTGACCACGGCCTCCCGCACGCCGGGATGCCGGCGGAGCATGGTCTCGATTTCGCCGGTCTCGATACGATGCCCTCGGATCTTGACCTGGAAATCCTTGCGGCCGAGGAATTCCAGGTTGCCGTCCGCCAGGTAGCGCCCCAGGTCGCCGGTCGCATACCAGCGCAGGCCGTCACGCACAACGAACCGCTCCGCGGTCAGTTCCGGGGCGCCCCGGTATCCTTTGGCCAGGCCCGCGCCGCCGATCCACAACTCGCCGGGCACGTGATCCGGGCAGTCGCGGCCCAGGGCGTCGATCACCCGGTAGGCCTGATTCCGCAGGGGCCGGCCGTAAGGAATCGATTTCCACTGGGGCGGCAGCGGCAGGGACACGTCGAAGACATTGGACCAGATCGCCGCCTCGGTGGCGCCGCCGAGGGCGGCCATCTGGCAGTCCGGAGCCGTGGCCTTGAGCCTGCCGGGCAGATCGAGCCCGATCCAGTCGCCGGAGAGCAGGGCCAGCCGCAACGGCAAGGGCTCGGGCGGCTCGGCTTCCGCCGCATGGAGCAGCATGTCCAGGAGAATGGGCACGGAATTCCACAGGGTCACCCGGTGCCGGGACAGGAGTTCCAGCCATTGCATTGCGTCGCGCCGGTGTTCCTCGCCCACCAGCACCAGGGCCCCGCCCCGGCTCAGCAGGCCGAAGATATCGTAGACGGACAGGTCGAAATCAAGGGCGGAAACGGCCAGGACCCGGTCGGTTGCCGCCACCGCATAGCGGCTGTTGATGTCGTCGACCGTATTCCAGGCGGCCCGGTGGCTGACCTCCACGCCCTTGGGTTCGCCGGTGGAGCCCGAGGTGAAGATGATATAGGCCGACTGGTCCGGCGCCACCTCCACCGGTTGCGTCAGCGCCGCCACGTTTGCGGCCGCGGCGATGTCGAGCGCGAGGCACTCCTGCGGCCAGGCAAGGCTGTGCAGATGTTCGCCGTCGGTGACAACATGGGCGATGCCGGCCCGTCTGTGGACGGACTGACGGCGGGCGGCGGGCTGGTCGATGCCCACCGGCACATAGGTGGCGCCCAGAGCCAAGATGCCGAGCACGGCCGCAATCTGGCCCGCTCCCCTGGGCAGGGTGACGGCCACCGCATCGTTGCTGCGCACGCCCTGACCGTTCAGCAGGGCGGCCACCCGGAGCGCCTGATCGGCCAGTTGGCCGTAGCGTATCGGCCCGCGATACGGATCGATCAGGGCGATTCGCTGCGGGTCTGCGGCGGCGTGGCGAAAAAAGTCCTGATGCAGGCAGTGCTCCGCCACCGGCGTGCGGTACGGCAGCGCCCGCCGCCACCGGTTGGTCTGCGGGGAATCGGCCAGCGGGTCGCAGCTCGCCTGCCAATGGGCCCGATCGACCAGCAGAAAGTCGAGCAGCCGGGCGTAGGCGGCGAACATCTGCTCGATCAGGCCGTCGGGAAAGAGCGCATCCACCGCGTCCCAGGCCAGGAGCAGGCCGTCCTCGTCCTCGTAGATCTGAAAATCGAGCCAGACCTGCGGCGTCTGGCTGATCATCCAGTGCAGGCGGCCGAGGCGTTCCCTGCACTCCGGACCGATCAGAGGGGTGCCCAGGTTCGAGGCGAAGACCACCGGCGCCGCAATCCGTTCCCCGGCCCGCAGCCGGGCGAGATCGCGCTGCACCTGCACGCCGGAGTAGCGCGCATGGGCCACGTCCTTGTGGAATTGCGCCTGGATGTCGTGCGCTCTTTGGACAAAGGTCTGGTTCTGGCTGCAATCGACCGCCAGCAGGAGCAGGTTGGTGAAATCGGCGACGACATGGGCCAGGTCCTCGCCCTGCTCCTGCCGATCGAACAGCGGGATGTTGATGAGGAAGCGCGAGGTGGCGCTCCAGCGGTCGAGCACCTCCGCATAGGCGGTCAACAGGACCATGGCCGGGGTCAGCCGGTGGTCCGCGGCCAGGCGCTGCAACCGCTGCCAGGCCGGCAGCGGCAGGCGGTGCAGGCGTCGCCGGAATGCCGGGGCGCGCATCTTTTCCGGCTGCATGACCAGCGGCAGGCCGGGCGCGCCGGGAAGATCGGGCAACCGTTCCTGCCAATAGCGGCGCGCGGCCTCCCGGTCCTGTTCCCGGCCGGCGGCCGCCCGCCGGAGATAGGCGGCGAAGCTCCAGTCGGCGGGCGCAGCCAGAGGCAGGTCCTCATAGGCGATGGCCAGGTCGCGGAGGATGATGTGCAGACTGTGCACGTCGGCGACTAGCAGGTCGAGGTCGAAATGGATTCTGGTCCGCCCCAGCGGCAGCAAACTCAGTTCCAGGCCGGCGACCTCGCCCTCCTCCACGCGCAGCAGGCGGTGCGACAACCGCGCCCTCGTTTCGGCAAGGGCCTCGTCGCGGTGCTCCTGGGAGCGGGCGCGGAGATCGTGCACCGTTATTTCCGGGGAAAACGGCGTGGCCTGAATCTCCTGTTCGCCCTGCTCGAGGAATCGGGCCCGCAGCATGGGGTGATGCCGCTGGACACGGTGCCATGCGGCCCGCAAACGCTCGGGGTCGACATCCACGCCGTCGATCTCGAGGTAGGCGTGGCAGGCAACCCCGCCCATGGGCTGGTCGTGGCGCCGGCCGATCCAATATGCGTACTGCACGTCGGTCAGCGCAAAGGGTTTGGTGTCGTCTTCCTCGGGCTCGACGGCAACGGCTTTGTCCGCCTCGCTTCGCTCCTGCTCCAGAAACCGCTCCCAGTCGCCCAGCCGGGGATGCTCCATCAGGGCGGCGAAGGTCACGTCCACGCCGGCCCGCCGCCATTTGTTGACCAGCCGCATGACCTGCATGGAATCCAGCCCCAGTTCGACGAGATTGTCCTCCATGCCGATGGCCACGGCTTCGGCAAGCATGGCCTGGACATCCGCCTTCATTGTTTCGGGGCTGATCGCGGCGCGGGAAAAGGTCTGTCTGGTCTTGATCGGTGCGTCAAACATGGGAGTCCCCCTTTTGGTCAAATGAAGGGATGGCAGCGGCTTTGCGCATGGGGCGCGAGATCTGTCGCTCCTGGCAATCGGGCGAACGTCTTCGCGATGCGTTCGGCCAACAATCAGTTCGTTATGAGTGGAGTCAGGTGCCGGCAGCTCATGGTCCGCATCTGGTCCAGCATGAAATGGGCGACGTCCGCCCGGGAGACCCTGCCGGCCCTGACCCCGGCGAGGTCGGTCACCACCTTGTAGATACCGGTCAGCGGGCCGTTGGTCAGAAATCCCGGCCGCGCGATCACCCAATCGCGGTCGGACGCGCGGATGGCGCGCTCCTGCCGGTCCTTGTCGTCGTACATGGTGCGCAGCAGCACGGGCCGGATGATCGCGTCGTACAAAAAACCGCCGTGCCCCCGGCTGTCCCCGGCGCCGATACCGGTGACGCACACCAGTTTTCTGACGCCGTGCCGCTGCATGGCGGCAAGGACATGGGCCGTGCCCGTCGAAAACAGGGATATGGCCGCGCAACTCGGGACGCAGCCTATGGCGAGCCCGACCGCATCCTGTCCGGCCATGACCCCGTCCACCGCTCCCTCGTCGCGGATGTCGCCCCGCACCACATCCAACTGGGCGTCCGTGCGTTTCATGGCGGCCGGATCGCGGACCAGCGCCGTGACGCGGTGCCCCCCGGCCAAGGCCTGTTCCACCACCCGCGCGCCTATGCCGCGACTGGCCCCGATAACGAGAATGTTCACCGCTTTGCTCCGTGACCCGTTCTTTGATGATCCGTTGTGCCCATGGCTTCCCGTCATGCATGCACCAGGTAGCGGGAAACGCTGCTGATCTTTTCGCAGGTTTCCTCTATTTCCCGCTCAGGGGTGGACTTCTCGACAATGCCCGCGCCCACCTGCATCCAGGCCCGGTTCCCTTGTTGGTAGACGCTGCGCAGCACGAGGGCCGCGTCGAGGGCGCCGGTATGGTCGGCCAGCATGACGCAGCCGGCGTACAGGCCGCGAGGGCCGGGTTCCATGCGGGCGATCGCTTCGATGGATTCCTTCTTGGGAATGCCGGTGGCCGTGACCGCAGGGAAAAGGGCGTCGAAGGCATGCCAGGCACTGTAGCCGTTGCGCAGGTGTCCCTTGAGGCGCGAGGCCAGGTGCTGCACGGAATTCCGCCGCGAGACCGACATGAAGTCATTGACGCAGACCGACCCCTGCCGGCAGACCCCGCCCAGCTCGGCAAAGGCCAGTTGCACGGAAACCGCGTGCTCGTGAACTTCCTTGGTATCGTTGAGCAAGTCGTCGCGCAGGCGGCGTTCTTCCTCCTGGCTGTCGCCGAGGGCACGGGTGCCGGCCAGGGGACGGGTGCTCACCCAGCCGTCCGCATCGGCCTCGAGCACCGTTTCCGGGCTGAAGCCGCAGGCCTCCAGGCCGTCCAATTTGAGCAAATAGGAACGGGCCGGCGTGTTCGCCCGCCGCCCGGCCACATAGGTGGCCACCATGTCGATGGGTCGGGGCAGCGGGATGGAGCGGGAAAGGATGACCTTCTTGTAGCGCCGGGCGGCTATTTCCCGCACCGCCTCGGTCACGGCCCGGCCATACGCCCCGGTATTGCAGGTCCGCATATCCGGGACGGCGAGCCGGCGGTCGCGGATGCGTTCCTCAAGGTGTGCCAGCCGTTGCGCTCGTCCGGATTCCCGCAGGATCTCCTGCTGAATATCCTGAAACAACGTGGCGAGCTGGAGAAAGGGGACGCCATCCATCGCCCGCAAGGTTGCCCAGTTGTCCTGGAGATGCACTTCAAAGGCCGGCACGAACAGGTGCAGCAGATCCTGCGCGGGCGTGGCGGGCGCCAGCCGATAGGTATGGCGCGCCAGTTCGAAATGGGCGATGCCGTATGCCCGCCATTTTTCCATCGGCAGGAACTGCAAGGCCTGGTGGACGGAATCCGCGGCAGGACCGCTTTTCCAGGAAAAAGACTGTCCTCCGGCCTGCAAGGTGGTCGTCTCCGCGTTGAACCGCAGCAGGGCGGCAACGCCAAAGCCGAGAAACCATTCCCCGCCCTTCTCGTAGACGAGGTATTCATCCGCCAGTCCGGAATCGGCGAACAATGCGGCACAGAGCAGGGGATCACCCTGAAACGGAATCTTTTTTTCGCACAACGGCAGTTGCAGACAGTTCATGACATTTTTCATTGCAGCCTCCCCCTCATCATGTCCGGATTGCATCGGTTCGCCGGTCAGCCCGCCGCCATGGCAACGAGCTTTCGCTTGTCGATCTTGCCCGCGCCGGTCAGTGGCCAAAAATCGATGATCTCCAACTGATCCGGAACCTTGTGGCGGGCAACTCCCCGCGCCAGCAAAAAGGAACGGACAGCCGGCAGGTCCAGGGTGGCGCCGGCCGTCATCACAAAAACGCAACTGCGCTCGCCCAGGTGCTCGTCCGGGAGCGGCACCAGGGCGGCATCCTGGATATCGGGATGCGCCTTGAGCAGGGTCTCGATCTCCGGCGCGGCTATCTTTTCCCCGGCCCGGTTGATGATGTCCTTGATCCGGCCCTCGACGACGAAATTGCCCTCGGGGGTGAGGCGTACCCAGTCGCCGGAGCGGTAATAGCCCTCCTCGGTGAAGGACGCCCGGTTCTGCTCCTCGGCGCGGTAATAGCCCCGGATCGTGTAGGGACCGCGCACCAGGAGTTCGCCCGCCTCGCCGGCCGGGACATCCCGGCCGTTTCCGTCGACGAGGCGGACCTCGTCATCGATGCAGAGCGGCCGGCCCTGGGTGTGGAGGATGACCTCCTCCGGGTCGTCCAGCCGGGTATAGCAGAGCAGGCCTTCGGCCATGCCGAACACCTGTTGCAACCGGCAGCCGAGCGTCGGCCGGACGCGGGCCGCCAGTTTGGGGTCCAGGGCGGAACCGCCCACCTGGAGAAGCGCCAGGGAAGACAGATCGGGTCGTTCCCATTCACAGGCGTTCAGCCAGAGCGTGACCAGAGGGGGCACCAGGGCGGTATGGGTCACCCGTTCCCGCTCGATCAGGGGAAAGGCCTCTTCGTAGGCCGGCGATCGCGCCAGCACCACTGTCCCGCCGGCGGAAAAGGTACCGATGACGCCCGGACAGGCCAGGGGGAAATTGTGGGCGACGGGGAGCGCCGCCAAATAGACGGTCTCGGCATCGAAGCCGCAGAGTTGTGCCGAGGCGCGGGCATTGAAGGCGTAATCCGCGTGGGTGCGCGGAATGAGCTTCGACGTTCCCGTCGTGCCGCCGGACAGCAGGAGTACGGCCGTGTCCGTGGCGTCCGGCTGCGCATCGGCGGCAAAGGCCCTGTCCGTGCAGCTGACCTGACGGGGAACGCCCCGGTCATCGGTGCAGGTGCCGTCGATCAGGACATATCGCAGGCAGGCGTGCCGCTTCTGGGCCTTTTCCGCCAGGGAACGATGATGAAAGCCCAAGAATGTTGCCGTGGTAATATAGGCGACCGGCTCGGCCAGCGCACAGAAGGCATCGATGTCCTTCTCGCGGTTCGCCATCATCATCATCACCGGGATGACGCCGAGCCGGAACAGCGCAAAGGCGGTGACGACAAAAGCCACGCTGTTGGGCAGTTGCAGCAATACCCGGTCGCCGCACCGCAATCCCAGGCGATGCAGCCCGGCGGCCATCGCATCGACGCGCTGGTCCAGTTCGTTGTAGGAGAAGCGCTGCTCCCCCTCGACAAGGGCGATCCGGTCGCCGTGGCGCTGCGTCCATTGCCGCAACTGTTCACCGAGATGCAACGGCTGCCAGTAGCCTTTTTCCCGATACCGCTTTGCCGCCTGTTGGTGCCACTCTTTAATTTGGTCAGACATAATGAATTAGTTCTGTCTAATTTTAGAGATCAAAAAAATTTTTGCCGGGACAGTACAGCCACCCGAATTGCCGAGGTTTCCACGTTTGTCACGGCGTAGGAAAACGGAGCCAAAGCGGCAGACCCGATCCGTTGCAGCACACCACCCGCCCCTCATCGCAAACGGAAGGTGAAGGGCAAAACGATCATGGTGTTCACCGGCTGCCCTTGTATCTTGCCGGGAATGAACCGCATCCTGGCCGCGGCGGCAAGGGCTGCGTCCTCGAAATACCCCGCCGGCACGGCGGAAAGAACGGAACAGACCTGCGGATGTCCCGCCTTGTCCACGACCAACTGGATCATGACTTCGCCCTCGACCTCCATCCGCTTGGCCTTGACAGGGTATTCCGGCTCCACCCGGCGGGCGATCGAGGGACGCTGGTCCACATGATCCGATCTGTAGGCCGCCAACGCACCCACCTGCTGGGGTTGCGGCCCCATGTGTTGGTGCGTCGGGGCCGGAGGTTGCGGCGCCGCAGGAGCGGGTTGCGGTGCCGGCGGGACGGGTTGCGGCCGTTCGGCCTTGGGCGCATCGTTTTTCTTTTTGACGCTGATCTTCTTGCTCTTCGGCTGCTCAACCGCTTTCGGCTCGGGTGCTGGTGCCGGCGGAGCGGACTCCGGCTTCGGCGGAACGGGTGGAGGTGGAGGTGGAGGTGGTTGTTCCACCGGCTCGGCAACGGGCGTCTCAGGGGGAGCCAGTTCCGCCAGGACAACGCGGTACACCTGCTCTTCCATCACGGTTTCGTGGCCTGCGAAGAAAAAAAGCGCTCCCACGGCGGTTCCATGCACGCAGAAGGAAAAAAGCAGGAACAGCAGGCGCCGAACAACCAACGCCCTATCCCTGTGGTCGTGTTGCAACATCGTTGAAAACCGACGAAGTGCCCGTCCCGGCGGCACCGCCGGCTCCGGCGTCGTCGCTGCTGCCGGCATCCGGTTTCGCGCCACCCCGCGCCGGAGTGGAGACGGTGACCAATCCCACATTCGTGATGCCCGCGCCGCGGATCGTGCCCATCACCTCCATCACCACGCCATAGTTGACCTTGGTATCGGCCCGGATAAAAAGCTGCCGGCCGGGATTGCGGACATTCGTCGTCAACACGGCAACCAGGTCCGCGGGCGCCACCTCGTACGTGTCCAGGAAAAGCGCGCCGTTCTCCTTGACGGTCAGGATGACGTGATCGTCGTCCGTGGGCAGCGTTTCGGAGTGTTCCACCTTGGGCAACTGCACATCCAGCCCTTCGGTCATCATCGGGGCCGTCACCATGAAGATGATGAGCAGCACCAGCATGACATCGACAAACGGCGTCACGTTGATATCGGCGACAAAATCGTCGCGATCGGAGGTGGTGGTCACGGCTGCCGTTCTCCTGCAAAAGAAAGCCCGGCCTCGTGTACCGCGACCTCGTGCTGCATGCGGTTGAGCAACTGCCCGGCATAGGTGATGCACACTCCTTCGATGGAGGTCAGCTTGGAACGAAAAATATTGTAGCCGCAGGTGGCGGGAATGGCGACGAACAGTCCCACCGCGGTGGCGATGAGGGCCTCGGCGATGCCCGGCGCCACGGTGGCCAGCGACACGTTTTTCATCTGGGCGATGGCTTGGAAGGAATGCATGATGCCCCAGACCGTGCCGAACAGCCCGATGAAAGGGGCGGTGTTGGCGGTGGTCGCCAGGAGGGCGAGCGAGGATTTCAAACGGGCCATCTCCTCGGCGATGCCGAAATGCAGCGCCCGGCGCACATTGTCGTTGAGCAGTTTTTCCGCGTCGCCGGTCGTGTTGATGCGGTTGAACTCCCGCACCGCCCGGCGGGTGATGCCGAACAGGGGGGAGGCCGTATCCCTTTCCAGCCCGGTGAGGGCGGCGTTCAGCGACCCGGCGCTGTCAAAGGCGGCCAGCCCCCTGCCCGTGCGTTTCTGGGCGGAAAGCAGGGTGACCCACTTGCCGCCCATGTATGCCCAGCTCATCACGGACATGAAGAGCAAAAAGGCAAGAACGCATTTTGAAACGAATGTCGCCTCCAGGACGGCGTTCAGCATGGACTCCATACGACTTCCCTACCCCTCCGAAAAACCTTGTGAACAACAGAGCCTCAGAACTTGTACGCCACCAGCAGGCCGAAGGAACACGGCTCGCCTTGTTGGATCAAGGTTCCGCCCATCCAGCTCATGCTCCGCTCTTCATAGTCCTCGTCAAAGATGTTGCGGGCCCAGAGCATGACGTCGAATCGTTCGCCCTCGTATCCCGCCCTGGCGTTGATCAGGGTGCGGCCATCGAGCTTGCGGTCGTTTTCCGCGTTGGCATAGTAGGAACTCAGGCCCACGACATCGGCACCGACGAAGAATCCGCTTTCCCAGCGGTAGATGGCCCCGGCGGCATAGGAAAACTCGGGCGCTCCCGGCGTCTTGTTGCCGCTGTAGTCCCAGGCGTTGTATCCCTCCGTGGTCCAATCCTTGATCTCGCTCTCCAGATAGCCCAGCGACCCGGTCAGGGTCAGGCCGGGCAGGGGTTTGTACTGCACATCCAACTCGACACCGTAGGATTCGGCCTTGGCGGCATTGACGAAATACCGCTCATACGGCGAGACGTACTCGGCGACCTGCTTGTCCTCGACATCGATGTAAAACGCCGCCAGGTTGACCATGAGCCGGTTGTCCAGCATCTTGCTCTTGATGCCCACCTCATAGTTCCAACTGTACTCGGGATCGTAGGAGAACAACTCTTCCGTCATGGCGAAATAGCTGTCGAAGCCGCCGGAAAGATAGCCCCTGCTGACCTTGCCGTAGGTCATCACCTCCGGGGTCAGGTCGTAGGAGATGCTGGCGCTCGGCAGGAACACCGTGTCGTCGACCGTGTCCGCCATGGTCGTCACGCCCATCCCCATCATGGCCGCGTTGACGGTTTTCTCTCCTTCGAGGCGCGCATATTCGACGCGGCCGCCCAGATTGAAATGCCATCTTTCCCACATGTGCAGGGTTCCCTGGGCGAACAGCGCCGCACCCCAGTTATCCTGATCCGTGACATGATCCGTCATGCTGTAGTTTCCCGTCTGGATATCCTCGCCGTACAGGTACACCCCGGTGAGCCAGTCGAAGCGCCGGTTCTTGCCGGGCTTCGAGGCGATGCGGAATTCCTCGCTCCAGACCTCCACGTCATAATCGGCCGTGAACACCGGGAACATCGAGTACAGGTTCATGGGCGTCATGTCGACGTCGTACTCATAGTCCTGACTGTAGCTGTGCCGTCCGGTCACCGAGGTGATGTCGACATCCGTGCCGTGATATTCGGCTTTTAAGATCTGCGCGTTCGCGTCGACGGAGTTCTTGTTGGGGCCGTCCCACGCTATTTCGTTGCGGCCGGTGGCGTAGGGGCCGTCAATGAACCTGTAGACGCCGATCCCGTCCGTCTCATCCTGTCCCTGCAAAATCAGGGAGATATCCCAGGCATCGCTGGGCGTCCATCTGGTGGTGGCGCGGCCGTTGAAATGCCGGACCCGGGTGGCGTCATCCTGACTACTGGGGCCGATGTTTTCCATCCAGCCGTCCGTGGTGTAATTCTGCACCGCCACTTTCATGGCCAGGGTATCCTCCACCAGCGGCAGGTTGACGATGCCGCCCTCCTTGTAGATGGGCACGCCGCCGCGGGAATCCCACATGCCGATCTCGCCGAACACCTTGCCGCCGAACTCGTTGGAGGGGCTGCTGGTGATCACGTTGATGACGCCGGCTTCGGAGTTCCGGCCGTACAGGGTGCCCTGCGGTCCCTTCAGGACCTCGACCCGCTCGATATCGATGAAGTCCAGATTCTGCATCTGATGGATGGGGTAGTTGACGCCATCCACGTATAAGCCGGTGGCCGAAAAAAGAGAACCCTGCATCGGCGAGATGCCGCGAATGGAAATGATGTTCTCCGTGCTGTTCTTCTTGACGAAGACGTTGGGAACGTAGTCCGTCAGCTCATACAGTTTCTCGACATGCCGTTCCTCGACCACGCTTTTCGTGTAGGCGCTGACGCTGCCGGGAATGCGCTGGACATCCTGTGCCGTCTTCTCCGCAGTCACCACGATCGGTTCCAGATAGAACAATTCATCCTTTTTCTCCTCTGCAGCGCAGACCCCGACCGACAGCAACTGCGGCACAAGGACAACCGTCATGCACACGCTCCAACGAATTCTCATTCTTCCCTCCTCTCTTCAGCAGACTTGCATATTGGATGGTTAAATATTTTTAAGGTCAGCTAACACCATACCGTGTTTTTGCATTCCGTTCTGTCATTCCTGGAATATTTTTTTGTCTTTTATGCGCGCCTTGACTCTTCGCGCCGGTCAGGCCGCCCGCATGCTCCAGCCGGCGGCCTGTTGTTGCAGGGTCCACAGATGACGGTACAGGCCACCCTCGGCAAGGAGCCCGTCATGTGTTCCCTGCTCGACCACCCGGCCGCTGTCCAGTACCACGATCCAGTCGGCCTTGCGGACGGTCCGCAGCCGGTGGGCGATGATCAGCACGGTCTTGTTCGCGACCAGGGCATTGATGCCCTGCTGCACGGAGATTTCGTTTTCCGGGTCCAGGGAGGCGGTGGCCTCGTCAAGGAGAATGACGGGCGCGTCCTTCAGCAATGCCCGGGCAATGGAGATGCGCTGTTTCTCGCCACCGGACAGGGTGCAGCCGCCCTCGCCCACCGGTGTGTCGTAGCCCTGGGGCAAGGCAACGATGAAATCGTGGCAGCACGCCTTTCTGGCCGCCTCTTCCACGTCCTGGTCCGTGGCGCCCTGCCTGCCGACGGCGATGTTGTTCCTGATGGTGTCCTTGAAGAGGTACACGTCCTGGAACACCATGGAAATACGGGACAAAATGCTCTCGGGATCGCATGTTTTGATGTCATGCCCGTCGAAAAAAATCGCTCCCTGCCGCACCTCCCAGAACCGGGCGATCAGGCGGGTGACGGTGCTCTTGCCGCTTCCCGACGGCCCGACCAGGGCGGTAACGCTGCCGGCCGGCGCAAGAAAACTGACATCGTGCAGCACATCCGTGTCCTGATAAGCAAAGCTGACACGGTCAAAGCGGATGTCGCCGCCGCGGGGGGCCTCCCCGGTTCCGGGCAGCGGCCGCTCCCGGCGGATTGCCATGATGCGTTCGGCGCTCAGGGCGGTGTAGCGCAGCTCCGCATAATGGACCAGGGCCACGGAAAGCGGTTCCACCACCCGCATCCCCAGCAGCAGGAACAGCAGGAAAATCGGCAGGGAGAGCTCGCCACCGACCAGGAGGAACGTTCCCACCAGCAGCATCAGGGTCAGGCCGGAACGCAGGGCGGCGATGGCGATGAGCACGATGGGCACGACGATGATCTCCATGCGCAGCGATTCGCGCTTCAGGCGGGCAAAGGCCTCGCGCAGGGCTTCGAACCGCTCGCCGCCCAGGTTGTGGGATTTGATGTCCCGCATGCCAAGCAGGTATTCCTGCAGGCGGCCGGCGCTGTCCTCCCGCGCCTTGACATGCCGCCCGCTTATCTTCTTCTGCAATCCCGACGACAGCCACATGATGGCGAAACAGACCGGCAGGGGCAGGAACATGGCCAGGGCCATCTGCGGGCTGAACAGCAGCATGATGAAAAAGACGATTATGGGCAGGATGACCGCGCTGACCAGTTGGGGCACGTAAAAGGAGACCGTGGTTTCGACGTTGTTGTAATCGCCCAGCAGCATGGTGGTGAGCGCGGCCGGATCGCGGCTGCCGAAAAAACCGAGCGGTAGCGTGCGCAGGTGTTCCGCCAGCGCGACCCTGCCGACCGCCGAGAGATCGTAGGCCACCATCGCGGTTTTTTCGTGCGCCCGGGCCCGGGCCGCGTATTCCACCGCGATCCATGCCACCAGCAGGCCGCAGATGCCCCACAGTTTCGCCATATTCATCGCTTCTCCCCGGGCATAGGCGAGATACATCGTGTCGAAAACCGCAAAGACCAGCAGACTGGGGACGATCTGGCAAAAGCCGGTGCAGAGGGAAACAAGGCAGGGCGCGAGCAGGGCCCTGGGATTGCCGCCCGTGATGTTGTCCACAAAACGTTTCATGCCGCCTCCTGTATCGCTCCGGTCCGCCCCGCCGGCAGATGCCATGTTTCCGCTTCCGTGTAGGCGTCCCACATGCGCCGGTACAACCCTTCAGCGTGGAGCAGTTCCTCGTGCCGGCCGCGTTCCACGATCCGCCCCTTATCCACCACCAGGATCTGATCCGCCTCGCGGATCGAGGTGAGCCGGTGCGCGATGACCAGCACGGTCTTGCCCCTGATCAGCGAACTGATGCCCTGCTGGATCTGCGCCTCGTTCTCCGGATCGGCGAAGGCGGTGGCTTCGTCCAGCACCAGGATGGGCGCGTTCTTCAGCAGCGCGCGGGCAATGGCCAGGCGCTGCCCCTCGCCGCCCGAAAGATAGGTGCCCCCTTCCCCGATCCGGGTGGCATATCCCTCCGGCAGGGCCGAGATGAAATCGTGGCACCGGGCCGCCCTGGCCGCGGCCACGACCTGCTCGTGGCTGATATTCCGGCCCATGCGGATGTTCTCCTCGATGGTGTCGCGGAACAGATGGACGTCCTGAAACACGAAGGAAACCGTGTCCATCAGGTGCGCGGTGCCCATGTCGCGGATATCCACGCCGCCGATGCGCACCGCGCCCGAGGTCACGTCCCAGAAACGGGGGATGAGGTTAGCGATGGTGGACTTGCCGCCGCCCGACGGCCCGACCAGGGCCGTCAGGGTGTTTTCCCCGGCAACGAACGACACCCCGGCCAGGGCTTCCGGCGCCTCTTCCGTGCCGTCCGTGCCGGCATAGGTGAAATGCACGTCGTCAAAGGTTATGTCGTGCGTCCGCGGTTTTTGGGGCCGTGCCGGTTCGGCCACCGGCGCCAGATCGAGCAGGGCGTCGATCCGCTCCACACCCTCGGCAATCATCCGCAGGTTGCCACCAATGTTCAGGAGCTTGAGGACGGGCATCGGCAGGCCCGGCGCCATCACCAAAAAGAGCAGCAGGGTGACGGCGAACGCCTGCGGGTCCGGCTCGCGGCCGAGCAGGTACAGGCCCACGGGCAGGACAAAGGCCAGAATCGAGGACAGGATCACAAAAAACAGGGTGTACGGATGCTTGTACGTCCTGCTGATCTGCACGGCCTGCTCCTGGTAGCTCTGAATGGCGGCATGAAACCCCAAAAAGGAACGGACGGTGATGCCGAAGACCTTGACCGCGGGCATGCCGCGCACGTACTCGACACCCGCCGCATTCATCTTTTCTAGGGCGTCGTGATACAGCCGGGTGTGTTCCTGGGCCGTTTTCCCCTGGAACACCATGCCCTGCATGACGAACGCCGCCACGATGGGCACGGCGCAGGCCAGGGCCAGCCGCCAGTCGAGCACAAACATGGCCGCCAGCATGAGGAGCGGCAGCGCGATCGCGCCGGCGAGGTCGGGAAGCTGATGGGCGATGAACGACTCGATCTTTTCGACATTGACTTCAAGGGTCTTTCTGGTCGTGCCCGTGGATTCCCGCGTATGGAACCCCATGGGCAGCGTCGCCAGATGCTCCGCCAGCCGTATGCGCAGGGTGTACAGAATGCTGAACGCGGCATAGTGGGAGGCGATGGCGCTCGCGTACAGGAAGACCAGGGCGGCAAGAAGGGCAACGAATGCCGCGATCGCCCAGTAGAGCAGCAGATCCACGTCATTGCCGGACGGGTCCGCCGCATTGCGGAGCAGTTCCTGCAAAATATGGTAGGCGGAAAGAAAGGGGGTCAGCATCAGCAGCGAGCTGATGACGGACAAGAATCCGGAAAGGAGGAGCATCCCCCGCTGTGCCCCCGCGATTGCCAGTAACCGGGGAATGCCTGTCTTTTTTTTTGCCATCCGCATGGGTGCCGTCCTGTCGACTCTGGTTCATGGATGGCGGTTAGTAAAATGAATTCGCGGAAGATGCCGTCATGTCGCGAATAAATTATTGCCCTTGCGGAATCTTTCCGGAGGATCCCCGCGCAGGGGGCAATTTCGGTGACAGAAAAAATTCCGCAAATGAAAGAGCGACGGCGGCCTTCATTGTATGGTGCGGTCCTTGCGTTCACAGCGGACGAGGCCGTCCGGAAGCGATACCGGCACACGGCGGCCGGGAGAGCATCGAATCGCCCCGGTCTTCGTCCACCCCAGCCCGACAAGTGGTGCCCCCATGGGCACGCAACCGCTGACACCACATGAAGAAACACCCGTTACATCATCATGGTCTCCGAAACGGCAGCCGTTCGCGGCTGGCTCTTTTGCTGTGCGCGCTCGTGTGCGCCATGGCGTTCGGAGGATGCAAAAACACGCCCGGCAACACCTTTCAGGGGTATGTGGAAGGAGAGTATGTGTATGTGGCCTCGCCGTACGGCGGCCGGCTGCTCACGCTCATGGTGCGGCGCGGCCAGACCGTGCCGCCCGACGCCGGCCTGTTCGGTCTGGAGGCCGTGGAGGAAAACGAGGCGGTCGCCCGGGCGGAACAGGAGCTGGCCGCCCAAAAAGCCGTTCTGGCGGATCTGCGCCTGGGCAAGCGGCCCCAGGAGCTGGATGTGATCCGCGCCCAACTGGCCCAGGCCAAGGCGACGGAGGAACGTTCCGCCAAGCAGCGCCGGCGCGACGAGGCCCAGATCACATCCGGCGCCATCTCCAGGGCGGATCTGGAGGCCAGCCAGGCCCAGCACACCGCCGATGCGCAGAAGGTCCGGGAACTTGCCGCGCAGCTCGCCGTGGCGGAACTGTCGGCCCGCGCGCACCAGATCGACAACCAGGCGGCCCTGGTCAAAAGCGCGGAAGCCACCCTGGCCGAAGCCCGCTGGCGACTGGCGCAGAAAACGCCGGCCGCGCCGGCCGCCGCCTTTGCCCGCTATCTGGTGGTGGACACCCTGTTTCGGCAAGGGGAGTGGATCTCCTCCGGCACGCCGGTGGTCAAGCTGCTGCCGCCGGACAAGGTCAAGGTCCGTTTCTTCGTGCCGGAACAGGCGGTCTCCCGCCTGACCCTGGGGCAACGGGTCCTGGTGCGGATGGATGGCTGGCAGGAGCCGGTCAACTGCCGCATTTCGTTTGTGGGGCCGGAGGCGGAGTACACCCCGCCGGTCATCTACAGCAACGATACCCGACAGAAACTGATCTTTCCGGTGGAGGCCCATCCGGACCCGCCCCCTGATTTCTCCGAAGCGACCGCCGCGACAAACCCCGATGCCGCCGCGCCCGTGCCGGCACGGCCTCCGCTGCATCCGGGCCTGCCCGTGACCGTGGAAGTGCCATGAGCGCCGTGTCCGCTCCGGCCATCGATGTCCGGGGATTGAACAAATTCTTTGCCGAACGGCATGTGGTGAAGGATCTGTCGCTCACCGTGGCGCCGGGGGAAATCTTCGGTTTCCTCGGTCCCAACGGCAGCGGCAAAACCACCTCCATCCGTATGCTCTGCGGTCTGCTGACGCCGGATTCGGGTACCGGCACATGCCTTGGCTTCGATATCCGCAGCCAAAGCACAGCCATCCGCCGCCATGTCGGCTACATGACCCAGCGCTTTTCCTTCTGGGAAGACCTGACCATCCGGGAAAATCTCGCCTTCACGGCCCGGGTCTACGACATCCCCGAGCGCCGCGCGGCGGTGGAGCGCGTGCTCGCCGAACTGCACCTCGAAGATCGGGCCGGTCAACTGGCCGGCAACCTGTCCGGCGGCTGGAAGCAACGGCTGGCGCTCGCCGCCTGCATGCTGCACAGCCCGCGCCTCCTGCTGCTGGACGAACCCACCGCCGGCGTGGACCCCAAGGCGCGGCGGGATTTCTGGGACAACATCCACCATCTCGCCGCCGGCGGCATCTCCGTGCTGGTCAGCACTCACTACATGGATGAAGCGGAGCGCTGCCACAAACTGGCCTATATCGCCGACGGCGTGCTGCTGGCCCAGGGCACGGCGGAGGAAATGGTCCGCAGGGAGGCGTTGACCACCTTTGTCGTCAGCGGTGCGGAACCGGCGGCCATGAGCCGGATCCTGGACGCCCTGCCCGGCGTGGACCAAACCGTGGCCTTCGGCACCTCCCTGCACGTCACCGGTCGGGACGGCGCCACCCTGGCCGCCACCTTGGACCGGGTGGCCCACGACCATGACGCCATCCGGGTGACCGCCGCCGCCACCGGCCTGGAAGAGGTGTTCATCCATCTCATGAACCGGCCCGATGCCGCCGCGCCTCCCGAACAGCCCGCCGACGAACCGGCGCCGCCGCCATCCCCTCCCGCTTCTTCTCCCGCCGCTGCCGGCAATCCCTTTTCCTTTGTCCGCTGGTGGGGGATTATCCTCAAGGAGTTTCTGCAACTGCGGCGGGATCGCATGACCTTCGGCATGACCATCGGCCTGCCCATCGTCCAGGTCATGCTGTTCGGCTTCGCCATCAACATGGATCCCAAGCACATGGACACCGGTGTGCTGGTGGGGGAACACAGCGAGTTCTCCCGTTCCTTTCTCTCGGCCATGAACAACAGCGGCTATTTCTCTTTTGTGGAGGAACTGCCGGATGAAAGGTCCGGCCGCCGGGCCCTGGAACAGGGCCGGGTCCAGTTTGTCCTGACCATCCCTCCGGATTTTTCCCGGCGCTTGGTGCGCGGCGACCGCCCCGCCCTGCTGCTGGAGGCGGATGCCACCGATCCGGCGGCCTCTTCCCGGGCGGTCGCGTCCATGCGGCAACTGGTCGATTCCGTGGCCACCCGGGATTTTCAGGGACCCCTGGGCACCCTCCGCACCCCGCAGCCGGCCTTTGAAGTGCGGGTGCACAATCTGTACAATCCGGAAGGGAGCACGCCGTACAACATCATCCCCGGCCTCATCGGCACGGTGCTCAACATGAGCATGGTGATGATGACCGGCCTGGCCGTGACCCGCGAACGCGAGCGCGGCACCATGGAAAACCTGCTGGCCGCTCCGGTCAAGCCGCTGGAAGTGGTCAGCGGCAAGATCGTTCCCTACGTGTTCATCGGCCTGACGCAGGTCACGCTCATTCTGCTGGCGGCCCGTTTTCTCTTCCACGTGCCCTGCCTCGGCAGCCTGGCGGCCGTGTATACCTCCGCCCTGCTCTTCCTCACCGCCTGCCTGGCCATGGGCATCACCTTCTCGTCCCTGGCCCGCAACCAGATGCAGGCCATGCAGCTCACCTTTTTCTATTTCCTGCCGGGCGTGCTCATCTCCGGTTTCATGTTCCCGTTTTCCGGCATGCCGTCGTGGGCCCAGCATCTCGGCAACATTCTGCCCATCACCCACTTCCTGCGGCTCATCCGGGGCATCATGCTCAAGGGGGTGGAACTCTGGCAGATGTGGATGCATATCTGGCCCATCGCCCTTTTCACCGTCATCGTCATTGGGGTAGCCGTCAAATGCTACAAAAAAACACTGGATTAGGATTAATCTGCCTTCTGGCGTCCATCCTGCTGTTCTCCGGATGCACGGTGGGGCCGGATTTCACGCCGCTCGAACCGCCCGCAGCCAAGCGGTTTACGGAACAGCAATCGCCGGCGGCCACCGCGGGCATCGCGACGGAGGCATCGCACGGCACGGCTGCGCATGCCCAGACGTTCGTGCCGGGCCTGCCGCCGGAACGCTGGTGGGAGCAGTTGGGCAATGCCGAGATGACCGCCCTGGTGGAACGAGCCCTTGCCCAGAGCCCGGATCTGGCGCGGGCCAGGGCCGTACTGAAGCAGGCCGGGGAGGCGTGGCGGGCCGAAGCGGGAGAGGTGTGGTTTCCGGCTCTGGATTTTGACGCTTCAGCCACGCCCCAGCAGGTCAACATGACCCAAATGGGGTCCTCCGATTCGTTTCCCGCCAGCATGTCCTCCTTTTCACCCGATCCTTATACCCTGTACACGGCGAAGGTCAGCCTCAGGTATACCCTGGATGTGCTCGGTCAGGGCAGGCGGCGTCTGGAAGCGCTGGGCGCGCAGATTGCCCAGAAAGAATACGCCCTGGAGGCGGCGCGGCTTTCCCTGGCCGGCACCGTTGCGGTGGCGGCCATCCGCGATGCCGAAACCAGGGAATTGATCGAAACCGTCCGGACCATGCTGCACGTCCGCCGGCAGCAGGTCGCGATTGCACAGGCCAAAGCCGAAACGGGCGGCGCCTCGTCGATTGACGTGAGCACGGCCAAAAACGACCTGGCGCAGCTCGAGGCCACCCTGCCCCCGCTGGAACGAACCTTGGCCGCGAACCGGCATCAACTGGCCATTCTTCTGGGCAGCCCGCCTGCGGAAGCCGGGTTGCCCGAGTTTTCCCTGGAGGATTTTTCCCTGCCCACCCGCCTGCCCCTTGTCCTGCCCGGCGAGGTGGTCCGCAGCCGGCCGGATGTCAGGGAAGCCGAAGCACTCGTCCATCAAGCCACTGCCGAGGTCGGCACTGCCACCGCCGACCTCTATCCCAGCATCACCCTGGTCGGCAGCGCGGGATACAGCGCTGCCCGGCCCATCAAGGACACCCCGGAACTCTTTATCGATCATGCCGGCGTGTGGAGCATGGGCGCCTCCCTGTTCCAGCCCCTGTTTCGAGGCGGCGCGCTCCAGGCCCGCAAGCGCGCCAAGGAGGCCAGTGCCGAGGAAGCGCATGCCGCCTGGCGGCACGTGGTGCTACAGGCGTATGCGGATGTGGCGGATTGCCTGAGCGCCCTGGAAACAGGAGCCCGCACCCTGACCGCCGCCGCCGAAGCCGCAAGCGAGGCACGCACGCGATACGTGCTGGCGCAGGGTCGGTATGCACTGGGCGCGATCAGCCTCGCGGACCTGTTGGCTGCCGAACTCACGTACCGACAGATGGCCCAGGAAGAGATCCAGGCCCGTACCAACCGTTTCGTCCATACCCTGGCCCTGTTGCAGGCGACAGCCGCAACCCCGGCAAGCGACCGCGAGCAGCGGCTTTCGCTCTCGTCCGGGATGCACAGGCGTGACGCGATGTAACACCCCTCCTTCGGACTGTGCAGGCGGAAGAATCCGCATCAGCCCAAACACCGTGGCATCTTAGCCCATCAGGAAGAGTCAGATTTTTTCTGCGTTTCAGTCATGCGACCCGACAAGATAACCATCGAGATAACGCCGGATGTTCGCACGATCCGGATACTGGCCGGTGATCAGGTGATAACGACCATGGCAATGGCGCGCGATCCCAGAACCGGATACATGTTTCGGACGCCTGATTCGGCTGGATGGGAAGATCAGTTGCTGGATCTGGTCGAGAACTGCCCGCAAGTGGTCGTCCTGCACGACCTGCTCTGCTCCGGCGAGCAGGATTTGCTGCCCGAGTTGCAGGACACCCTGCAATGGATCGACGAGGAGGGAAAATGAACGGCGGTCAGCGGGAACAGGGAAATATCACCTGGAGGATATTCCCCTGTTCCCGATGCATGAGACAAGAGGTTGCGCCTTGTTGTGTCAGCGTTTCATTGGGACGATAGATGGCGCGCCAGCCTCTTCCCCAAACAAAGAATCGACATGACAGGAGGGATTGCCATTGATTCCGGCAGGACACTTGCATCGCAGACATAAAGATTCTCAATACATGTCGAGAGGTTGGCATCGACCACGGTGCCAATTTTACACGCCCCTCCCGGATGCACCCCCGCGATTTTGGAAAACCAGATATCTTTCGCGCCGGCAGCTTCAAGAATGCTCGTTGCTATCTCCTTTCCTTTGTCGAGCTTTGCCAAGTCATTGACCGACAAGGTCTTTTTTATTTTTCCGGCGGAATCGATCCCGCCGCTGATATCGTCATCTATTTCCACGAGCAGGGAAAGGCATTTGTTCCGGCTAAACATTTTGTTGATTTTTTTGTTGCTCACAATCAGTTTCATATATGCTTGCGGCGGCAACGAAGCGTCCCCGAAAGCGACACCATCGTCGTGCAGCAGTATTCCGGCTTGTCTCGTCACTTCCGCTCCTGTTACGGCACGATCGAGATATCCCACGGCCACCACATACGGATCGACAAAGATGCCTTCTCCGGCTTTCACTCCGGAATGATTCAGGATGACCGGAGAACCAATGCCTCCGGCGGCGACAACAACGACATCGGCGAAAAATTCCTTTTTTGTTCCTTGCGCGGTTATTGTCTGGATTCCGATCACCTTCCCGGATTTGATGATCAATTTCTCGCAATAATGTTCATTGTATACGACAGCGCCACGGTTGATCGCTCTTTTGATCCATACCCTGGCATCCCACCTCGCCCCTGTCCTGTCTCCAAAAAGATATGATGATTGCCTGAATTTTTCCGGGTCCAGGAAGAAACGATCGATATTCTGCCAGTTCAATCCAACCCGTATGGCGGCGTCTCGTATTCTTTTTCCCGCAGCGCCCATTTCGGAAGGGGCAAGCGGCCTGATGATTATTTCATTTTTTACGCTATCGAGTTCATTTTTTATGTCTACACCATATTTTTCGAATAATTTGAGTGGCGGGTCCCACGAAACACCTCCATACACCAGAGTGGACCCACCGGTTGTAATGGCGCGGACAATTTCTATCTGAGGCTCGCCCTCTGTTTTCAGAAAAGCATGCGCTCTCTTTTTCCTGCCTCCAAAAAATCTCAGGGGATGGGCAAATGGTCCCCCCTTGGGGGGATTATCCCTTCCCCATTCAACAATCGAGACACGGTAGCCTCTCTCTGCCATCTCCTTTGCAACCGTTGCGCCTCCGGCACCTGATCCCACGACAATAATGTCTTGCTTTTGCATGGACACACTCCTTTGCTCTCCTGCGGGGTTCCCTGAAAAATTGAGGGTTGTCCGTCATGCGCCTGTTGATGCATCTCGGCGCAGTCGTCCCAGGCGTGGAACACCGAGGCTGCCATGTCGAGCCCGGAGAGGGAGGCCGACACCTTGCAGGCAACCTCGGTGTTTTTCAGCGGGAAATCGGGTGCAACCGTCACTCACGGTGAAGGACGAACCCGATGGCAGCGACTGCGCAGCCGGCGAACAGCACCGGTTGGCGGAACTGCCGCCTTGCAGGGCGGGGGTCAGGATCAATTCGGAATCGATGGGCGATCCGGGCAGGCTGCACCTGACCGCATCCACCGGCATGCGGATCCTCCAGACGGATCGTCCTCACCACCAGCGGTCCTGACATGGACGATGCAGGGCAGCATGTTCCTCAGGAGCGGGATATGGGTGCTGCACCGCCGCAATAGGCCGTACAACCCACGGCAGTAGCCGTAGGAAACAAGATGAACCTCAGTCACCCGGCTGCTCCAGGAACGGAGCGTCGGCCTGATTTCATTCTGATTGATACCCCACGGCATGGGAGGGGCGATATAGTGCTTTGTTTTGCCAAAGCCTTTGAGCGTTTTTCGGGCAAACCAGCGCGGGATGGTATCGAATATGAGTTCCACTCCAGGAAAGGAATCCATTATTTCCGCGAGCACCTGCCGGACCGCTCGTTCGTCGAAATACATCAACAGACCTTGGGCAGTGACAAACACCGGCGATTTTTTGTCGACCTCATGCATCCATGCCCGATCAAGGGCGCTTCGGGAAATATGGCGGCAGCGGGCCGAAGGGGCGAGAAATCGTTCCCGCACGGCGATGGCTTCCGGGAGGTCGACGCACAGCCAGCGGACCTTGCCGTCATCGCACCGCTGAAACTGGGTTTCCAGCCCGCAGCCGAGTTCGACCACGGTCGCGCCTGCATGGGCCTGCATCCAGGAACGAACGACGTCGTCGCAAACCTTCGACCGCATGGGATGCGACCCGTCGGGTTTGCCGAAACTGCGCCCGTAGTCGTAGTCAATTGACCTGTATATGCGCAGGCATTCGGGATCGTGCAGAAAACTGTCGCGGCGCATCACCTCGTTCGCCCGGTTGTGCAGCGTCCACAGCATGGTTTCCGGGACACCGGTCAGATTGACGCACCGTGCATCCCTCATGGTTCTGCCCTCTCTCGCTGCACGCGCAGTCATCACGGCCCCGTCTTGTGCAGGGACCACTGTTTGACCCGCTGCTGGACGTTCCACATCTGGTGATACCGGCCCTGCCCTGCCAACAGTTCCGCATGCGTTCCCCGCTCGACCAGACGACCGTCGACAATGACCAGAATAGTGTCCGCTCCCACGACGGTGGAGAGCCGATGGGCGATGACAATCACCGTCCGGTTGCGCACCAGCGCGTCAATGGCGCGTTGGACCGCCACTTCGCTCTCGGTGTCCAGGGCGGCGGTGGGTTCGTCGAGGATGACGATGGGGGCGTTTTTCAGAATGGCGCGGGCAATGCTGATCCGCTGGCGCTCGCCACCGGAAAGGCTGCCGCCGATATCGCCGATCCGGGTCTGGTAGCCCTGCGGCAATCGTTGGATGAACTCATGGCAATACGCGGAGCGCGCGGCCGCCTCGACCTCGCTGTCGCTGGCCTCCGGCCGCCCCATGCGGATATTGTTGAAAATAGTGTCGTCGAACAGATAGACATCCTGAAAGACGACCGAAAGGCAACGCATCAACTCTTCCTGCCGCAGGGTACGGATATCGTTTGCGCCTATCCGGATCAGGCCGGACTGGGGATCGGCATACCGCATGATCAGTTTGGCGATGGTCGTTTTGCCCGATCCCGAGGGGCCGACGAGCGCGGTCAGCGAGCATGGCGGCAGTGAAAAGCTGATCTGTTCGAGGGCCTTGGTCTCCTGATCCTTATAGGAGAAATCGACTCGCTCAAAGGCGATGGAATACCCGTTAGGCTGCTCGGCCTCGGGGTGGACGGGCAGGTCCCTGATGGCGAGCAGTTCCTGGATGCGCTCGAAAGAGGTTTCGACGATATCCAGCACAGGCGTGACATTGACGAAAATCGACAATGGTTCGGATAAACGGCTGACCATCACCAGGAGGGCGGCGAGAACCGGAATGGTACAGCTGCCGCCCAAGACCCAATACGTTCCCATCGCCAAAACCACCAGCAGACCGATCTCCACCAGGGTGGACATCAACAGCGCCGGCAGGGTGGCCTCGATCAGGCCATTGGCCTGCGCGGTTCTCAGTGTTGCGATCGAGGATTGCATCCTCGCCGATTTTTTTCCGACCTGGTTGACGGCCCGGAGCACCGGCAGGCCCTGGATATATTCGACGCTATCCGACTCGACATCGGCATAGGCTTGTGCCACGTCCCTTTTCTCCTGACGCGAGGATCGCCGTCGCCACCGGTAAATGGGTACAGCCAGCGGAAAGAGGAGCAAGAGAGCCAGGGCCAGCCGCCAATCGGCCCACAAGGTCCCTGCGATCACGACTATCGGCACGATGAGGGTTTGGAGGATCAGCGAGGAAATCACCCCCATGTGCAGCACGGCGTTATCCACGCAGATGGAGAGGGTCGCGCTCAGATCCCCGGTCCTGTGGCTGTACAAATGTTCCAGGGGCATGCGCCGCAACCGGTCGCCCAGTTTTTCCCGCAGCTGGTGGGTGACATCGACAATGGCGCCGGTGTAATCGAAATTATGGGCCAGCCAGCGGCAGAACAGATCCAGGCAGCCCAGCGCCGCCATCGCCACCACCCACCATCCGGCTGTCTGCAGATCGGGCGGCGTGGCGAAAAGCGCTTTCAGCAGGGGATAGAAGCAGGTGTACGCACAGCCTTGGGCAAAGAAGGAAAGCGCAAACAGCAGGAGGCTGCGCTTGAGCAGGCCGGCCTGTTCATCGGCGATAACCAGGGCCAGCCTGTACGCTTCGCGCAGGGTAAGCAGTTGTTTTCCATCACTGTTCATTCGCTCACCTCGCCATGTTTGATATCCCATTGCTGCGCGGTCTCGAAATTCAGCCACAAACGGCTGTAGACACCATCCCGGTCGACGAGCTGCTCGTGGGAACCGATTTCCGCGACCTTGCCGTTGTCGAAGACCACTATCTGATCCGCATCCTTGATGGTGGCCAGGCGATGGGCAATGATGAGGACTGTTCGATTGCGCATCAGGTTGGCCAGCGCCTGGATAATCTCATCCTCGTTTTCCGGATCGGCAAAGGCTGTCGCTTCATCGAGAACCACCACCGGCGCATCGCGGAGAATGGCCCGTGCTATGGTGATGCGCTGCCGCTGACCGCCCGACAGCCGGGTCCCCCTGTCACCGGCCTGGGTCTGGTAGCCATCCGGAAGCCCGATGATGAAATCGTGAATCCTGGCGGCCTGGGCGGCGGCAACGATCTGCTCGAAAGAGGCCTCGGGCCTGGCCATGCGGATATTCGCCTCGATGGTGTCCTGGAACAGGAAGGTATCTTGAAAAACGAAAGATACCGCAGCCATCAGCGTTTCGGGGAGCATGTCGCGGACATCCGCGCCACCGACCAGAATCCGACCGGCGGTGGCATCCCAGAACCGGGGGATCAGTTTGGCCACCGTGCTTTTGCCCGCCCCTGACGGCCCGACCAGAGCGGTCACGGTCCCCGCCGGAGCCGTAAAGCTGACATCTTGCAGGGCGTCCTCCTGCCTGTTCTCGTACCTGAACCAAACCTGGTCAAATTGGACCGATGCATCCCTGGGTTGTTGGGGAGCGCTGGTCTTCGGCAGAACGGGTACACTCAGGATTTCTTGAATGCGCAATGCGCTGGCCTGGGATTTTTTGATGAAATTATTCAGCCACATCAAGGGCATCATCGCATCGGCCATGCCGGTGCTGAGCAGGAGGCCGGCAATCAACGAGGGAAAGTCCAGCCACCCTTTGGCCATCAAGAGGACGCCCACGGCAGAGACAGCAACCAGGGTGGGCATGGGGCTGAGAATCAACATGCCCAGCCGGGCCGAAACACCGGTGGCGGCAATCCACTTCTTGAGCGCGACCCGATAGCTGGCAAGCGCCTCCTGAAAACGGCGGAAAGACCCCGATCCATCGTCGAAAGTCCGCACCACGGGCATGGCCTGAACGAACTCGATCACCGCCGTGTTGATCCGTTCCTGGCTTTGGGCGTAGTCCTTGCGGAGCGAGACGGAATCCCGCATGACAACATACATCAGCACCCCACCAAGGCAGAGCAGCGCTATGCTGGTCAGGGCCAGCCGCCAGTCCACGATCATGAGCATAATCAGGGAGGCCACCGGCGCCACCACGCTGCGGCCGATAAAAGGCGTGCTGTCGGCGACAAAGGCGTGCAGGTTCCTGACGTCGTCCAGCAGCACCTTTTTCAGGGCTCCGGAACCCGTGGTCACGATAAAACCGAGGGGAACCTCGGCCAAGTGAGCGGAAATCCTGGTCCGCAGTATCTGTTCGAGCCTGAAAGCGCCCATATGCGATGTTCTGAAGGCGGCATTCCGGCAGACAAAAGAGAGCGCGGTACAGAGCGCCAGCAGGGATACCGTGGCGACCGGGGACAAACTGATCCCCACCACCCCTGTGGAACTGTTCATCAACGCCGAGACAGCTGAAGCGAGAAGAACCAGCGCAACAACATTCGCCAAAGCGGCGAACCCCGCGAGAATCATCGCCATCCTCGTTTCACCCGAAACCGGAGCCATGACCGCCCAAAGCCCCTGTTTTTGTCGTTTCTTTTGCCGTGTCATCGCTTTGTCATCGTCTCCCCGGGGACGCACGATCTCACCCAACTCGCTTTTTTCGATTCAGCACCCTTTTCTCGGCGCCTCACGAACAGCGAAGAGCGGATCGGCATCATGTAGAGCATTGTGAAGTCACGATCCTGGTCGACGAACCATCTTCATCTCCCAGCACCATTAGCAAATATTGCCAACCGGTATTTTTTAGCGTCAATTAAAAGAATTTGCTAACGCTGCGCGAATTATTCTTGACGGTGAATGAATTTCGGCAGGTGAAAAAGAGGGCTCCTCGTCATTTGGTGTGGATTTGCTGTATATAGGGATCAAAGCCACACCAAATGACGAGGGATACCATGAACGGCAACGATATCATTGCGTTAGGCCTTGGGCTGCTGGCGCCTTGGGAGATTACCGGGCAAATGCTCGACACATCCAAGAGTCCTCACGAACTTCGATTAACGATAGCGGCTCAACGCGGCACGCTTTTCCCGTGCCCTGAGTGCGGGAAGCTCTGCCACGCCCATGATTTTAAGGAGATGACTTGGCGCCATCTCAATTTTTTTCAGCACCATTGCTACATTACCGCGTCG
>NZ_JHZB01000031.1 GCF_000621145.1 Desulfobulbus elongatus DSM 2908 | reverse complement strand
AGGATAAACCGCTTCATAATTTCACCTGCCAAGTGAGTTTTTAGGACAGGCGGATATTGCAATATTTTTACTGAAATTTCAATATGTTGATTTTAACTTTGCGTTGATTTTGTAGATGTTTTTTCACTGAACTAGGTTAAGTATAAAAAAGCGGCCAAGGAGCTGATCTGGCAATGGATGTTTCCGGCCCAAAATTTAACGCAGGTCAAAGATAGCCAGGAATTGAGGCGTTATCATATCCACCCTTCCCTGGTGCAAAAGGCGATTCGCACGGCAGTGCAAAAAACCAAAATACCAAAAAGAGTTACAGCTCACACCTTCCGGCACAGCTTTGCCAGTCACCTCTTACAGGCCAATTATGACATCCGCACCATCCAGGAATTGCTGGGCCATTCAAATGTGAGGACTACGATGATCTATACTCACACAGTTCGCAGTCAAACCCTGAAAGAGGCCAAGAGCCCACTGGATTTTTGAGGGGTATGGCTTACTCATGGCGGTGAACATGATCCCCGTAATTGTCGCGGGCCATCTGTAGGGCGAGCTTCAACAGTAAATGCTGAACCGACTCCAGGACTATCTTTGCCGCTCTTTTTGCCTTGGCCGCAAAGTCGGACAGATCGACCACGCCAGGAATTGCCAGGCGGGTACCCTTGGCGCGGATCGAGGCCACCTGGCGTTCAGCTTCGGGCGATCCGCATGGGCACCCGATGCCTTTTCCCGGTAGACGCCGGCAATATGATGGCCGGAGGATTTCGCATTTTTCACGATGGCCGCCGGGCGGGTCAGGTCTTATTCGTCGGTGCTGACGCGCAGATAGATACGCGCCTTTGAAATTGTCGCTCATGACACCCCGGCCAACATGGGTATACTCAAGCTGGCTCTCTTTTTTACCCTAGGCAAAAAAGCCGTTTACAGGCCTTGTCGTAACACAATCAATCTCGAATTGCTTTCTCTTGCCGCCCGACTGGTATATGGTGCGGATTTGTTTGTGCGGAAATCCGTCCCGCGAGCCCTTTCGGCAGTCAGGCGCGCAACCATCACCCATTGTGAACCCTCCAGCCTTCTGATTATGATTGTAAAATTTTCGCTTTTTCGGCTGACCATACTCGTGTTCATTGTCCTGTCCGCCGCAGCCCAAGCCGCGCCGTCAGGCAAAACCATGACCATGAACCCGGCCACGCCCCAGCCCGAGCGTTTCGTCGTCCGGGGCACCGCGCTGATCGATTTGCGCGCCCCGGCACAGCCGGTTTTTTTCCGGGGCATGGGCTACTCGCCCTTTCTTCCCGGCGAGACACCGGTGCGCGGCATGGCGCCGGGGAACGACGGCCGCTACGAGACGCATCTGCGCCTGATCCGGGCCATGAACGCCAACTACATCCACGTTTTTCCGCGCCTGATGCCGCCCAGGTTTTTCGAGGCCCTGGACAAGACCGACCTGGTCTACAGCCAGGATGTCTGGGTGTGGGCCTATGAGGACGATTTCCTCGCCCCGGCGTTTCAGGAAAAAACCCTGAACGACATCAAGGAGGTGATCGACCACACCTACCAGGTCGGCCGACCCGACCGGCTGGTCCTCTTTTCCATCGGCGACGAGTTGCAGGCCAAGTGCATCGCCTCCACCGACGCCCGCCATCCCGAGGTCCGCGACTACCGGGGCAGGCACATCACGGTCACCAACCGTACTCCCACCGAGGTGGCGCTGGCCAAACTGGTCGACGGGGCGATGGACTATGAACTGACCCGCTACGGCCGCCGCCATCTCTACTGCCACACCAGTTGGACCCATGTCGGCCCGATCGGCGACCGTCCGGATATCGAAGTCAGCCGGGAAAGCGTGCTGGTGCCGGACATGGGCGATCTGATCTGCCTCAACGTCTACACCTATGCCAACGGCGTGCGAACCTCGCCGCCGGGCTCGGTCACCGGCACCGCCTATCAGGGCTATCTCGAGCAGTTGGCTGCCGAAACGAAACAGCCGATCCTGGTGACCCAGGTCGGCCTGTCGACCTCGCCCATCGCCCCCAAACCCTGGATTCCCGGATTCGGCGGCCATGCAATCGAGGAGGTGCCGGCGACCTTCAAATCGGTCTGGCGGGATATCCGCACCGCCAAGGGCCGGGAGAAATACAGCGGCCTGGTCTTTTTCGAACTGCAGGACGAGTGGTGGAAGAGCGCCAAGGGGCCGGAGGAGGCCCTGCGCCAGGATGCGGACGATCCCGAACAGTGGTTTGGTGTGTACAGCGTGACAAAAGATCACACCCTGACCCCGAAGGGGGCCATTCCGGCAACCATCGGCACTCTGTTTGCCGAACCCTGACCAGGGGAATGCAAAAAAACTTCAGGTCCAGCGCCCTGCGCTTCCGAGGCCGTCCATGAACATTCGCCGCGCCGTTCCCTCCGATTTTACGGGCATGTGGCCCATTTTCCAGGCCGTGGTCGCCACCGGCACGACCTATGTGTTCGCGCCGGACACCGGCATCGAGGGAGGGCGGGCCTATTGGTTCGCGCCGGGCGTCACCTCGTTTGTCGCGGTGGAGGACGACCGGATTATCGGCATGTACAAGCTGGTCGCCAATCAGCGCGACCTCGGCTCCCATGTGGCCAACGCCTCCTTCATGGTCGATCCCGCCTGCAGTGGCCGGGGCATCGGCCGCAGCATGGGCCGCCACTGCCTGCGCGAGGCGAAACGCGCGGGGTTCCGAGCCATGCAGTTCAACTTCGTGATCAGCACCAATGGGGCGGCGGTCGCCTTGTGGCGTTCCCTCGGCTTTGTCGTCGTCGGCACGCTGCCGCAGGCCTTTCGCCATCGGGAACTGGGCTTGGTCGATGTATACGTCATGTACCGGTTCCTTGACGATATCGACGACGGCGAGGAATAGAGGAAGAAGGGTCCGTTGCCACCGTTGCCGCGGATCTGCCCGGAAGCGGACAGCCCGAGGCGCGGCGGATGCGTGCAACAGGGTGCGGGCGATGCAGCCTGTCGGGAATCAGCAGCCTGACAGGCTGTTTTTTTGTCCGCCGCTTACCGGAAGAATTCGACGATGTACTTGAGAGCGGTGCCGAGCATGATGGCCACCAGCATCCACTTGATCACCCTGGCGGGCACAAACTTCTGACATCGGGCGCCCAGGTACATCCCCGCCATGCCTCCCAGGCCGAAGAGCACGCCCAAAAGCCAGTCCGGCGCCACCGACACCTGCGGAAAGAAGGGGGCCAGGGCCGTGTAGAAGGCCACGCCGGCCACCGAGGTGACAAAGGTGCCCATCAGGGCCGCCCCGGCCACGGTATAGACCGGTAAACCGAAAAAGGTGACCAGGAAAGGGGCGATGATCGCCCCGCCGCCAATCCCGTAAATCCCACCGATGATGCCGACGACGAAGCAGAGGATGAAAATGCTCGCGCCGGAGACGTCGTAGGTTTCACCCTGGAAGGTATAGGCGATCCGCCTGGAACCGCGCCGGATGACCGTGACCGTGGCCGCCGGATTGCCGAAGGATGCGGCCAGCGGTCCGCCTTTGCCGTCGCCGCCCTGTTGTCCGCTTTTGGCGGCAGCCCGTTGTTTGTACAGATCCTTAATCATCTTGACGGCGATGTAGAGAATGACCGCCGCGGCGAAGAGTTTGAAGTTGCGGGGGTCGCGCAGCCCGGTCACCCGGACGAAGGCGCCGATGAGGACACCGGGCAGGGTGCCCAGGACCACCGCCCAGGTCAGCGGCCAGACCATCCGTCCTTCCTTGCAGTAGCGGTAGACCCCGGACGGGATGGCAACGATGTTGTATAACTGATTGGTGGAACTGACCGAGGGATGGATATAGCCGAGCACGGACATCTGGAAGGGCAGCAGGAGAAAAGCGCCCGAAATGCCGCCCATGGAGGTAAAGAAGGAGAGAACAAAGGCAACCAGCGGCGGAATCCAGGGGTCAACGGTGATACCGGAGATGGGAAAGAGCATGGCGCGCCTCCTCTGACCTGAACGGCAGTGTCTAATAGACACGATGTTTTTTATTTTCGTGTCAATATAGAGAGTGATCCACTGCTTGTCAACAGGGAATAGATGGCAGTGTCTCAAAAGAACAGCGGATTCATGGGAAGCTGGAGACTATTGACAGGCACAAGCCCAACTGCCTCTCTGTCTGCTTGGACCCGGCTGGCGGTATGGTCCCGTGTGCCCTGCGAGGCGGGCGCTACCGTTGTCGATGGAACCTTCTTGAAAAGCATTCGAGCAAAAACGAGACACTGTCCGGAAAACTGTGGCGGTGTCTCCATTTTTTGGAAGCGTACCGTGATTGCCACTTGACTTCTGCTCTTTTTTCAGGTTATTTCAGCCCTTATCCCATGGCGGGCGCCTTCGGATCTGTGCTCGCGTCATCGAATCGTACCCTCTGACAAGGCGGGCAACATGGCATTTTGGCGAGTTCCCCTCGACGCCCAGGAGATCCAGATCACCCGGGGCGAGGTGCACATCATCGACGACCGGTGCAAGGGCTGCGGCTACTGCATCGAATTCTGCCCCAAGGACATTCTGCAATTCTCCGACCGCTTCAACCGCAAGGGCTACCACCCGCCGGTGGTCGCCAGGCCCGGCGAGTGCGTCAATTGCCATTACTGCGAAATCATCTGCCCCGAATTCGCCATCTATTCGGTGGAAGTGCACCCCGCGACCGCCCTGAAATAATTCTCCCTTTTCCGAGAGCCGTGTATGAAACCCGCTGTTCTGACCGGTGAACACTACATCACCGGCGACGTCGCCTGCGCCGAGGGTGCCATCGCCGCCGGCTGCACCTTCTTCGGCGGCTACCCCATCACCCCGGCCACCGAGATCGCCGAGCACATGGCCGAACGATTGCCCGATGTCGGCGGCACCTTCCTCCAGATGGAGGACGAGATCGCGGCCATCGCCTCGATCCTCGGCGCCGCCTGGACCGGGGCCAAGACCATGACCGCCACCTCCGGGCCGGGCTTCAGCCTGATGATGGAAAACCTCGGCCTGGCCGTCTGCACCGAGACCCCCTGCGTCATCGTCGATGTGCAGCGGACCGGTCCCTCCACCGGCCTGCCCACCATGACCGGGCAGGCCGACATGATGCAGGCCCGCTGGGGCTCGCACGGCGACTACGAGCTGATCGCTCTGGCGCCGTCCTCGCCGCAGGACTGCTTCTACCAGACCATCCGCGCCTTCAACCTGAGCGAAAAGTACCGGGTGCCGGTGCTGATCATGGCCGACGAGATTGTCGGCCACATGAGCGAGAAGGTGGTCATTCCCGAACCCGGCAGGATCAAGCTGGTCAACCGGCCCAAACCCACCGGCCGCAAGGACCGCTTCAAACTCTACGAGCCCGGCCCGAACGGCGTGGCGCCGATGCCGGCCATCGGCGACGGCTACAACATCCACGTCACCGGCCTCACCCACGACGAGCGCGGCTATCCGTCGATGACCGTCGAGGCCCAGGAGCAGATGCTCGCCCGCATCAAGAACAAGATCCGCGACAACCTGGACGATATCATCACCACCGAGAGCTACCGCCTGGAGGATGCCGACATTGTGATCGTGTCCTACGGCATCTCGGTGCGCACCGGCCTGGCCGCGGTCGACCGGGCGCGGGCGCTGGGCTACCGGGCCGGCCTGCTGCAACTGGTCACGGTCTGGCCCTTTCCGGAGGCGTTGATCCGCGAAATCGCCGGCCGCGTCAAGGGATTCATCACCGTGGAGATCAACCTCGGCCAGGTGCACCACGAGGTCGAACGCTGCGCCGGCGGCCTGGCCGCGGCCCATCTCGTCGGCCATGCCGGCGGCAGGATCATCCATCCGGACAAGGTGCTGGAATGCATCGAGAAGGAGTTTGCACGCCCATGACCACCAATCCGAAAAAACCGGCCAGGCAGCCGGAACACCCGCTGGACGACCTGATCCGCACCGACCGCATTCCCCATATCTGGTGTCCGGGCTGCGGCATCGGCACGGCGTTTTCCTCCTGCCTGAGCGCCATCAAGGCCACCGGCCTGCCGTACAATCGCTTCACCATGGTCTCGGGCATCGGCTGCTCGGCCCGCGGCGCCGGCTACATCAAACTCGACTCCTTCCACACCACCCACGGCCGGGCCATCCCCTTTGCCAGCGGTATCAAGATGGCCCGACCCGACCTGAAGGTGATCGTCTTTTCCGGCGACGGCGACCTGTTCGCCATCGGCGGCAACCATTTCATCCATGCGGCCCGGCGCAACATGGATTTGACCGTGATCTGCGTCAACAACCTGACCTACGGCATGACCGGCGGCCAGGTGGCGGCGACCACGCCCAACATGGCCAAATCGACCACCACGCCGCTGGGCAATCCGGACGCGCCCTTCAATCTGCCGCTGCTGGCCTACGCCGCCGGCGCCACCTACGTGGCCCGCTGGACCATTCTCCACACCCGCGACCTGACCACCGCAATCAACGAGGCCATCCTGCGCAAGGGGTTTTCGTTCATCGAGGTCCTGTCGCCGTGCCCGGTCAACTACGGCCGCCGCAACAAGGAAAAACCCATCGATACCCTCAGGCTCTACCAGGACCGGACCATCATCAAGAACGGCGCCGATCCGGTCAAGGCGGACATCGACTTCGGCAAGGGCGTGGTCCTCGGCACCTTCATCGACATTGACCGCTCCACCTGCGACGACCGCTACTGCGAGATTCATCGCCCCTGCAGCGACGACTGATTCCGCACCTCCCCATCACCGGCAGCAACTACGACCATGAGCAAAAAAGCGCAATCCAGCCAGACCGAGATCATCGTCACCGGTTTCGGCGGCCAGGGCATCATCCTCGCCGGCCGCATCCTCGGCATGTCGGCCTCGCTCGGCGACAAGAAGGAGTCCACCCTGGTGCAGGCCTACGGTCCGGAATCACGGGGCGGCGCCTGCAACGCCCAGGTGATCATCTCGGATCGCCCCATCCACTATCCGTACGTCAACACGCCCAAAATCCTGGTGGCCATGTCCCAGGCCGGCTACGACAAGTTCGGCCCGGCCCTGGCGCCGGACTCGGTCCTCCTGGTCGATCAGGACCTGGTCGATCCGGAGAACGCGGCCTGCGACCATTACGCCATTCCCGCCACCCGCATGGCCGAGAATCTGGGCAACAAGATGATGGCCAACATCATCATGCTCGGCTTCTGCACCGCCATCACCAGGGCGGTGTCCAGCGAGGCGGCCCAGGCGACCATCGCCCGCTCGGTGCCCAAGGGGACCGAGGAACGCAACATCGAGGCCTTCACCAAGGGATTTGATTACGGCCTGTCCACCCTCAAGGGGCGGGAAAAACGGGCCGCCGGCCAGGCAGGGGCCGTGCTGCAATGAAACGACAGAAAGAGCGACTCTATCGGGTCATCGTCGCCGGCGCCACGCCGGAGGGCATTGCCGCCGCCAACAAGCTGGGCGAACTCGGCATTCCGGTCACCCTGGTCGAGGCCGATGCCGATCTCGACCGGAAGCTGGCCGCCGAGGAATACCGGCTGCCCTCGGGCCTGACCTTCAACCACGCCCACCGGCCCGGCCTGATCCGGATCATGCGCAACAACTCGATCCGGAGCCTGCTGCCGGCCAGGATCACGTCGATCAAGCACACCGCCCAGGGGTTCAGCGTCCGCATCGATCAGGAACAGACCTTCATCGATCCCGACCGGTGCACCCTGTGCGGCAAGTGCGTCGCCGTCTGCCCGGTGGAGCATCCGGATACCGGCCGGGCCCTGCGCTACCACGCGCGTTCCAGCCTGCCGGGCCGGCCCACCATCGACAAGCGCCGGCAACCCCTGTGCCGGGAAAATTGCCCCCTGGGGGTCAATGCCCAGGGCTATATCGCCCTGGCGGCCCAGGGCAAGTACGAGGAGGCCCTGGCCCTGATCCGCCGCGACAACGTCCTGCCCGGCATCTGCGGCCGGATCTGCGCCCATCCCTGCGAGGATGCCTGCCGGCGGGGCGGCGTGGACGATCCGGTGGCCATCCGGGCGATCAAGCGGTTTCTGGCCGATTACGAAGGAACAGACGAGGCCGGGCAAGAGGCGGCCGGTACGACGGAGGCGGCCAGGGTGGAGCCGACGCGGCCCGAGAAGATTGCCGTCATCGGGTCCGGCCCGGCCGGGATTGCCGCTGCCGCCGACTTGGCGCGCAAGGGCTACGGGGTGACGGTCTTCGAAAAGGAGAAAGAGGTGGGCGGCCTGCTCCGCTACGGCATCGGTGCCCACCGCCTGCCGCGGCCCATCCTCGACCGGGAGATCCGGTTGATCGAGCGGATGGGCGTTGTCTTCGCCACCGGCCAGGCCGTCGACCTTGCCGGCGATCTCGACCGGTTCGCCAAGGAATATCAGGCCGTGATCCTCGGCACCGGCACCTGGCGCGATCGGCGGCTCGGCGTCGAGGGCGAGGATCTGGATGGCGTCGAGGGCTGCCTCGCCTTTCTCGTCCGGCGACAGCGGGACGACCTCGCCCGCCTGCCGGAACGGGTGGCGGTGATCGGCGACGGCAACTCGGCCTTTGACCTGGCCCGCACCCTGGCCCGCATGGGCGCCCAGGTGAGCATCGTCTCCTGGTTCGGCGCCGACTCTATCCCGGCCGACCCGGACGAGGTGCGCGAGGCGATGGAGGAGGGCGTCACCATCGTCGACGCCACCCAAGTGGCGGCCTTCCGGGGCGAAAACAAGAAAGGAAACGACGATGGCGCCCCGAAATTCACCCATCTGGAGTGTATGCGCACCCGGCCCGGCCAGCCGGACGCCCGCGGCATCGCCTGGCCCGAGGTGGTTGCCGGGGAGCAGCCTTTCATCCTGGCCTTTGACCGGGCCTTTGTCGCCGTCGGCCAGATGGGCGGGTTCGACGCCGGCAGTTTCGGCGGCAGGGTCGCGGTCAACGACCGGGGCTTCATCGAAACCGACGGGGAAACCCGCACCTCATGCCCCGGTGTCTATGCCGCCGGCGACACGGTTTCCGGGCCCTCCTCGGTGGTCCGGGCCATGGCCTCGGGCCGCCTGGCCGCCCGCGCGATCCATTTCGATCTGACCGGCATCGGGGAGGAAGGTCCGCAGACCTGTCCCGGTACCGGGGATTTTTCCTGCATCCCCGAGGATTTGCCCAAGCGGCAGCGGACGGCCATGCCCGAGCGGCAGGCGAACCTGCGCAAAAGCGATTTCAAAGAGGTGGCTCTGGGGTTCAATACCATCCAGTTGATCGCCGAGGCGAGCCGCTGCCTCCAGTGCGGGGTCTGTTCCGAGTGTTTGCAATGCGTGGCCGCCTGCGGCGCGCTCAAGGCCATCGACCATAGCCAGGCCAGGGAAGAGGTCGTCGAGCAGTGTGGCGCGGTGATCGTCGCCGACCCGGCCGTCGCCCCCAACATCAAGGGCGACGACATCATTCGCGCCTACGGTCCCAAGGCGGCCCGGCCCGATGTCAACGACATGATCGTGCGCGGCTTCGACGCCGCCGCCAGGGCTATGCAGCTCTTGGGCGGGGCCGCGAAAACGACCAAGGGTCACGGTCTGTCGCTCTCCGTTCCGGACGCGGGCCTGTCGCCGGAGGTGCGCATCGGCGTCTTCGTCTGCCGCTGCAACGATTCCTTCGGCTGGCTGGACGGCATGAGCGAGCACCTCGCCCATCTGGCCGCCGCCATCCCGGATATCGTCCATACCGAGATGCTGACCGCGGCCTGCGTGCCGGCAGGATCGCAGGCGATCATCCGGGCGGTGCGGGAGAAGGGCATCACCCGGCTCGTGCTCGGCTCCTGCGTCTGCTGCCCGCTCAACTTCGTGTGCAGCGCCTGCACCGACCAGCGCAGCCGCCTGAAGAACAACCTGTTCCACGGCACCGGCATCAGCCGCTCCATGGTCGAGACCTGCAACCTGCGCGGCGAGATCCTGCGGCTGGTCGAAGCCAAGCCGGAGCTGGCCTTGGAGCGGTTCAAGGGCTTGCTCGGCCGGTCGATCAAGCGGACCCGGACCCTGAAGCCACTGCCGGCGGTGGACCGGAACTACAATTTCGCCGCCGCGGTGATCGGCAATTCCCAGGCCACCATCACCAGCGCCCTGACCCTGGCCGGCAGCGACCACGAGGTGTTCCGCTTCGGCACCGCCGAGCAACCGCTCAAGGACCCGGTCGAACACCCCAACATCCACAACTTCCCGGACTGGAACGTCAAGGGCATCAGCGGCACCCTGGGCGATTTCCAGATCCTGATCGAATCCGAGGGCCGCAGCCAGACCCTCCGGGCCGGCACGGTCATCCTTGGGGAAAAGGCGCGGCGGCGGATCGCCTATACCCATCAGGAAGGGCTGCCGAGCTGCACGGTGGAACCCCTGGTGCAGCAGCGCGGGGTCACGAACATCCCTTTTGCCTATCCCTGCGCCACCTCGGTGCCCGGCCTCTACCTGGCCGAGCCGCCGGGCATCAATGTCTCCAAGCTGAAGAAGGGGACGGCGGCGGCGGTGATGGTGGCCGCGGCCATGCCGCGCGGGCCGCGGCAATCGAAGGGATTCACCGCCACCATCGACCGGACCCTCTGCCGGGGCTGCGGCCGCTGCGCCACGGTCTGCCTCTACCATGCGGTCACCCTCCAGGCCAACAGCGTCGGCGGTTGGCACGCGTATGTCGACGAGGCCCTGTGCAAGGGCTGCGGCAACTGCCTGTCGGTCTGCCCCACCGGCGCCGCCGACAGCCCCTACCGCAACCGCGCCTATCTCGAACAGGCCCTCGAGGAATTGCTGTGCAAGGACACCGTCCATGAATGATCACACCAACAACCCATTGAATATTCTTTTGTTTCTGTGCAACTGGGGGGCGCATACCGCCTTCCTCACCCTCCAGGATCAGCGGCGGCCGATCCCGGACGAGGTGCGCATGGTGCGGACCCCCTGCACCGGCCGCATCGACCGGGCCATGATGCTCAAGGCCTTTGCCAAGGGAGCCGACGGCGTGGCCCTGGTGGGCTGCGAACCGGGGACCTGCCGCTACGGCTCCGGCACCGCCACCTCCCAGCGCAACACCCAGGACGTCCAGCAGGTGCTCGACATCATGGGCCTGGGCGGCGAGCGGCTGCGTTTCGCCGCTTTTCTGCCGGAACAGTCCGAGGAACTGCTCGCCTTTCTGCAGGCATTCACCGCCGATATCCGGGCGCTCGGCCCGGCCGGCATCGAGGCTGTCCCGGTGATCCCGCCCACGGACATGGCCGAGCACAAACAGGCCCTGCGTCAGTTGGTCGCCGACTACGATATCCATGCCTGCCAGGACTGCGGCAAGTGCTCGTCGGCCTGCCCTCTGGCCCTGATCGGCAAACCGTTTTCGCCCAGGGCCATCGCCTCGGCGGTGATCACCGGCGGCATCCACGCCCCCGGTGTGCGGGAGAATGCCTGGTCCTGCCTCACCTGCGGCCTGTGCTACGACCGGTGCCCGTCGGCGGTCAATTTCCCGGCCTTTATCAAGGAGCTGCGCCATCTCTACCGCCAGACCGACCTGCCCGGACGGGAGGTGCACGGCGGGTTTTTCCACTCGCTGATGCGCTCCATGAGTTCGCCGGCCGTGACCCCGAAGCGGTGGGCCGCGCTGCCCGAGGAGATCCGCGTCGATCCGGCGAGCACCACGTTATTCTTCGGCGGCTGCGCCCCGTACTACGACATCTTTTTCGGCAAGCATAACGACAGCCAGACCAACCGCATCCTGCTCGACAGCCTGCGCCTGCTCAACTTCTTCGATGTGGCGCCCCGGCTGCTGCCCGACGAGCGCTGCTGCGGCCACGACCTGCTCTGGTCCGGCGACAGGGAAAATTTTCTCAGGATTGCGCGGCTCAACGTCGAGCAGTTGAACGATCTCGGCATCGAGACGGTGATCACCACCTGTCCCGAATGCTACATGACCCTGCACACCACTTACGGCGAGCAGGGGCTGACGCCCCGGTTCCGCGTGGTGCATCTCTACGATTTTCTGGAGGAACAGATCGACAAGGGGGCGGTGGGTTTCAAGCCGCTGAACCGCGCCATCACCTTCCAGGATTCCTGCCGGCTGGGCCGGCTGGAAGGCCGGGCCGAGTTGCCGCGCAAGCTGCTCAGGCGGCTCAAACCGGTCAGGTTTGTGGAGATGAAGGAGGCGGCCGGGGCCTCGATCTGCTGCGGCAACTGCGCCTGGACCGGTTGCGACAGCTACAGCAAGGCCCTGCAGGTCAAGCGGCTCGAACAGGCCCACGCCACCGGCAGCGATCTGCTGGTCACCGCCTGCCCCAAATGCCAGATCCATCTCAAATGCGCCATGGAAGACCCGTTCCGGCGCGAGCAGTTGCAGATCGAACTGATGGACCTGACCAGCGTGATCGCCCAGACCATCCACTGGGAAGGGTAGGGGGCGGCCTGAGCGGCCAGCACGGATACAAAATAAAAAAACACCAAAACGTACGCACGTACGTACAACAGCGAATCAGCTTCAGCGGAGAATGAGCATGTCAAAAACTCCCTCTGTCAAACCAGTTGAGCAGGAGCCCCGCATCGGGGTCTATGTCTGTCATTGCGGGCTCAACATCGCCCAGTCCGTCGACTGCGCCAAGGTGGCCACTGAAGTGGCCGATGCCGACGGCGTGGTCGTGGCGAAGGACATCGTCTACGCCTGCTCCGAACCCGGCCAGCAGCAGATCAAGCAGGATATCGTCGACAACGGCCTCGACCGGGTGGTGATCGCCTCCTGTTCGCCCCGCCTGCACGAATCGACCTTCAAGAAGATGATCGACTCGGTGGGGCTCAACCCCTACATGCTCGACATGGCCAACCTGCGCGAGCAGTGCTCCTGGGTGCACATGAACGACCGGGAAAACGCCACCGCCAAGGCGGAAACCCTGGTCAACATGGCCATCAGCCGGGTGCGCCATCTCGAACCGCTTACCGAGGAGACTCTGCCGCTCACCCCGAGAACGCTGGTCATCGGCGGCGGCGTGGCCGGCATCCAGGCGGCGCTCGACCTGGCCGACAGCGGCTATGACGTCACCCTGGTGGAAAAGAACCCTTCCATCGGCGGCGTCATGGCCCAGATCGACAAGACCTTTCCGACCATGGACTGTTCGATTTGAATCTTAGGTCCTAAGATGACGGATGTCGGTCGACATCCACGGATAAAGCTGTTGTGTTTAAGCGAAGTGGTCGATGTGAAGGGGTATGTCGGCAACTTCAAAGTGAAAATCATCAAGAAGGCCCGCTATGTCGACGAGACGAGCTGCACGGCCTGCGGTGACTGCGCCAAGGTCTGCCCGGTGGTGCGGCCCGACGAATTCAACATGGGCCTGGGCTCGCGCAAGGCGATCTACAGCCCCTTTCCCCAAGCGGTGCCGTCGTCGTACCTGATCAACGCCAAGGAATGCCTGGGGCACAACCCGGCGGTCTGCTCCAAGTGCGTCGAGGTCTGCGCCAAGGGGTGCATCAATTTCCACATGTCGGACGAGGAAATTATCGAGGAGGTGGGCACCATCATCGTGGCCACCGGCCTGCAGCCCTACGACCCGACCGAAATGGACGAGTACGGCTACACCCGGTTCGACAACGTGCTCACCAGCCTGGAATTCGAGCGGCTGGTCAACGCCAGCGGTCCGACCAAGGGGACGCTGATCCGGCCCTCGGACCGCGCTCATCCGAAATCGGTGGGCTTCATCCAGTGCGTGGGCTCGCGCTCGGCCACCAGGGGCGGCCATTACTGCTCCAACATCTGCTGCATGAACACCGTCAAGTCGACCTTCATCATCAAGGAGCACTATCCCGATGTCGAGGTCAAGGTGTTCTATATCGACATCCGCGCCTTCGGCAAGGGGTTCGAGGATTTGTACGCCCGCAGCCGCCGCATGGGCGCCCAGTACATCCGGGGCCTGCCCGGCTCGGTCGAGGAGATGGACAACGGCAGCCTGCGCGTGGCCGTGGAGAACGGCGCCACCGGCACCCTCGAATTCCACGAACTCGACATGCTGGTCCTGGCCCAGGGCATGAAACCGGCCCCGTCCACTCAGCGGTTGCAGGAGATCATGGGACTGCAGCTCACTCCGGACGGATTTTTCCTGGAGGCCCATCCCAAGCTCCAGCCGGTGGATGCCGCCACCCGCGGCATTTTCTACGCCGGCTGCGCCGAGGGCCCCAAGGACATTAAGGAATCGGTGACCCAGGCCTCGGCCGCGGCCATGCGCGCCATCCGCCTGATGCACAAGGGCGAGATCACCACCGAGCCGATCACCTCCACCATCATCGCCGAGAAGTGCAAGGCCTGCGGCAGGTGCGCCGAGGTGTGCCCGTACAACGCGATCACGGTGGACGTCAAGGCCAAGAAACCGGCGGTGGTCAACTCGGCCGCCTGTGCCGGCTGCGGCACCTGCTCGGCCGAATGCCACTTCGACGCCATCAGCATGAACCACTTCACCGACACCCAGATTCTGGGCCAGGTGGATACCATGCTCGCCGTTGCGCCGGAAACGAAGATCCTGGCGTTCGCCTGCAACTGGTGCTCCTATGCCGGCGCCGACTACGCCGGAGTGTCACGGTTGCAATACCCGGCCAACGTGCACCTCATCCGGGTGATGTGCTCGGGCCGGGTGGACGAAAAGTTCATCTGGGAGGGCTTCCGCCAGGGTGCGCCGGTGATCCTGGTGAGCGGCTGCCATATTGGCGACTGCCACTATATCGACGCCAACCACTGGACCCAGAAACGGGTCGACCGCATCCGCAAAAAGATGGAGAAGATCGGCCTGCGGCCCGAACGGCTGCAACTGGAGTGGATCAGCGCCGCCGAGGGCATCCGCTTCGCCGAGACCATGCAGCGGATGGAGATACTGCGAAGGAGCGTTTCCGCCGAGGAAATCGCCGAAACCCAGAGCGTGCTCAGCAAGCTCTGATCATTTTTCAGTTCCCCTGTCCAGGGGCGGGCGGCCGCTCGCCCCTGGACAGGGCCCGATTTTTCCCGCCCTTGTGCGGTCAATCGACCGCCCCGTTCATGCGGACAGCGCCACGCCGTCCTTTTCGGATCAATAAATCTTTTCCGTCTTCCCGCACACTGTCGTATAATTTGCCCGAGGCTTGCATCGTTGAACCCTAACAGTGGAGCGTTACACATGATGACACCAAGGCATTTTCTAAGCGTGCTGCTCGCGATCACCTGGCTCATGGGGGGCGTTGCCTCCTCCTGGGCGACCGAAGTGACCATCGGGTCCGGGGCTGCGGCGGTGGAGAATATTTTCAAAAAGATCGAATATCCCCTGCAGCGGGCGCGGGGCATCAAGCTGAACATCACGGACAGCGGCCCCGTTCAGGCCCTGAAGGATCTCGATGCGGGCATAATCGACTGCGCCGTCGGCGGGGTCGCCTTTGCCGACTGGATGGAGATAATGAAAAAGGACGGGTATGCCATTGCCGACCAGTCCGTGTACCGCAGTTGGGTCATCGGCGAGGACAAGATCAAGGTGCTGGCCAACACCGATGTGCCGGTGGCGGCGCTGTCCAAGGAACAGTTGCTTGCCATCTTCAGCGGCAGGACCAAGAACTGGTCGCAGGTGGGCGGACCCGACAAGCCGATCGTGGTCGTCCTGGGCAGCCAGATTCCCGGCACGCTCTCGGTGTTTCAAAAACAGGTCCTGGGCACCGCCGCCTTCACCAAGGATGCCATGATGGGCACCACCGCCGAGGATGTCAAAAGCCGCGTCATCAGGAATCCCGGGGCCATCGGCCTGGGCACCCTCTCCCAGGTCGACTATCTGGTGCACAGTCCGGCGACCCCGGAGATCAGCCGCCCCATCACCCTGGTCACCAAGGGCGCGCCGTCGGAAAGCGTGCAGTACCTGCTCGACTACATCAAGAAAGACGGGCAGCGGTATATCGCCAACTAGGCGCGCAGGCGGCAGAGGGGCAAAGGGGGCGGCCCGGCGAAACGAAACGGCGATGCCCACCGGCGCGGCAAAATGCGGCGCGCCGGGGCGACGCCGCAGTCTCGGCTTGAAAAAAACAGCCGGTATGCTAGGCTACCCCCCTCCTGATCGATCAGACTTTTTTGTCCCCCTTTTTATGTGAACGCAGCCCCATGCCAGCAACCATCATCAGCGGCGTTGCCGTCGCCACAGCCATCCGCCAGGAAATCGCCGCCGAAGTGGCCGCGCTCAAGGAGCGACACGGCCTCGTTCCCGGCCTGGCCACCATCCTGGTCGGCGAAGATCCGGCCTCCCAGTCCTACGTGGCGGCGAAAAACAGGACCGCCCATGCCCTCGGCATCCATTCCGAACAGATCACCCTGCCGGCGGCGACCAGCGAGGAGGAGTTGCTGCGGCTTGTCGGGCAATGCAACGGCAACCCGGCCATCCACGGCATCCTGGTGCAGCTGCCCCTGCCGAGGCACATCGACGAGGCCAAGGTGCTGTTCGCCATCGATCCGGCCAAGGACGTCGACGGATTCCATCCGGTCAACGCCGGCAAGATGATGCTCGGTCAGCGCTGTTTTCTCCCCTGCACGCCGAACGGCATTGTCGAGCTGTTGCTGCGGGCGGGGATCGAGACCGCGGGAGCCGAGGTGGTGGTGGTCGGACGGTCTAATATCGTCGGCAAGCCCATCGCCAACCTGTTGCTGCAGAAACGGCCGGGCGGCGATGCCACGGTGACCGTCTGCCACACCCGCACCCGCGACATGGTCGCCCATACGCGCCGCGCCGACATCCTGATCGTGGCTGCCGGCGTGGCCAAAATGATCAGGGCGGATCAGATCAAGGAAGGCGCGGTCGTCATCGATGTCGGGGTCAACCGCATCGGTCAGACCGCAAGCGGCAAGGCCATCCTGGCCGGCGACGTCGATTTCGACGATGTGCTCGCCAAGGCCGGGGCTATCACGCCGGTGCCCGGCGGCGTCGGTCCGATGACCATCACCATGCTGATGCAGAACACCCTCCAGGCCGCCAAGCAGGCGGCGGGACTGCTCTGATTTTCCGGCACGCCATGAGCGAACCGAAGAAGAAGGTCTGCGACACCTGCGGCGGCAGCGGCGAGATCGGCTATTTCCAAGGGGAAAGCCGCTTCTTCATCACCCGGGAGGAATGCCCCGCCTGCTGCGGCGTGGGCTCTGTCCCCGACGAGGAACCGGAGACCGGGCCCGGCCCGGCCGCGAACGCGCCGGAGGAAGGGGACTGACATGCGTACCGGCGACCTCTGGGATGCGCTCGGTTCGCTCGATGACGATCAGGCCACCCAGGTGCTGGCCCATCTGTTCAGTCGTTTCGAGCAGCGCCGGCAGCACTGTCCGGACGATCCGGCTGCCGAGGCCTTTTTCCGGAACCTGGAGGCGATCATGGCGCAGGTGCTCTCCTGCAATGTCGGCAGGCGTTGACCCGCTCGCCACCGATTGGCCGGCACCGGCAACCGCATGCCATGATTTCGCCGCGCCGGGGATCATTTTTCTATTGTTCCGGCAAGATGCATCCGAAGAGAAGACCAGCGGATCGTACAACTGTTCACCATGCGGGGGAATGATGCGAAACGGATGGGTGTGGCTGTTCCTGATCGCCGTCGGATGTGCGGCCGGAGGATGCACGCGCGGGCACGGCGCCTTCTTTTCCGGCCAGGAGGAAATCGAATCGGTCGCGCAATGGAACGTGCTGGCCAACCACGTCGCCGACCGAATCAACAAGGAACTGATGCGGCAGCAGTATGTCCACGCCTCGGTGCATGTCCGCCACAGTTGCGGCACGCCGGGCAGGTGCGGTGCCGACGGGACCTTTCCCTTTGACGAGGGCTTCAACGACCTGTTGACCACGCAGTTGGTCAATTTCGGCGTCAACATCGTGACCTCGCCTGAAAACGCCGACCTGACCGTGGAGTACAAGGTGCAGGCCGTGTATCATCCCCCGGACCGCCGCCGGTGGGACTGGCCCGAACCGGGGGTGCTGACCGTCCTGGCCGCCGGCATCGTCGTCATCGAGGATGCCCCCTGGGAATTGATCGCCGGCGCCGCGGCGGTGGATGTCGTTCGCGCCAACGACCAGCCCAGCGGACAGTACGAAGTGATCATCACCACCTCGATCCTCGACGGGAAACGGTATGTGATGCGTTCTTCGGACATCTATTGCATCAACGGCGCCGATTACTGGCACTATCATCAGGACGGGCCGGCGGCGGAGATCCGGCTGACCGGCACGAACGCGGCGCCTCGTCCCGTTCCAACCACGAAGACCTCCCTATGACGCGCATGGGCCGACATGTTCTGCTCCCCGGTTTCCTGCTGGCGGCGCTGCTCGTTCTCTGCGGATGCAGCCGGTTCAACGGTACCCGGCTGGAGCCGGTCCTCGGTGGCGACATCGATCTCGTCGCCCTGGGTGACCGGGTGGCGGAGACGCTCGTCAGTCGGCCGGTGCCGCCGTTGATCCCGCAGCAGCCCGACCAGCCGATCCTGGTCGCCACCCTGGTCAACAACGACGACCTCAACGACACCTCGAATTTCGGCCGCAGTTTTCAGAACAACATCACCGCCGGCTTCGTCAAGCGGGGGTATGCCGTCCGGGAGATCAAGCTGCGGCGCGAACTGCTGGTGCAGATGTACAAAGGGGAACTCATGCTGACCAGGGATATCCAGGAACTGGCGGCCGCCACCCAGCGGGCCCAGGCCGTGGTGGTCGGCACCTATACCCTGGCCAACAGGGTCATGTATCTTTCCGTCCGCCTGGTTTCGCCCCGCAATCAGGCGATCAGGGCGGTCTATGAAGACAAGCTCTATCTGGACGACAACAACCTGCGCCTGCTCGGCCTCAAGTTCAAGCACGGCACCGGCGATGATCCCATCAATCCGGTGCTGCCTCCCAGCCCGTCGGTTCTCGACACGATCCTCTATTGAAACCGGGCATGCGTCCGTCCCGTGCCGGGGAAGTGCCCGCGGCACGGGACGGACGGTCAGAACGTGATCACCTCGGCGTTCCGCACCAGCCCGATCAACTCCTGCCGCCAGGTGGCGCCGCCGAGCGATTCGGCCAGCAGCACGGCCAGATGCTGCGGTTCGACGGCGAGGTCGCGGTTGCGGCCCAACCCGGAAATGCACGACGGACAATTGGTGACAATGGTGTGCGGGCCCGGATGGCCTTCGGTCGCTGCCCGGAGATGGTCGCGTTTGCGCCTGAGCATGGCCCCGGCGATGTCCGGCCGGGACAGGGCCAGGGTGCCGGCCTCGGAACAGCAGCCGGCGACGGCAACCGCCTTGGCCCCGAGCCGCCGGAGCATCAGCGTCCCTTCGCCCTGAAGGGAATCGTGGCAGGGGGCATGGTAGAGATACGATGGCGCACCGGTTGCGGCGAACCGTTCCGGCGCCAGTTCGAGCACGAAGTACGAGACGTCGGCCAGGGCACCGCCGAATATCGCCTCGGCGCCCAGGTCGTGCAGGGCCTCCCGGCAGGTGCCGCAGCTGACGACCACTCCGTCGAAACTGATATAGCCGAGCATCTCCCGGATCTGGCTGAGCACGATGGTGTCGCGCAGGGTCACGTCGCTGTACATTCTGGCCTTGGCATTGGCCCTGGCCGGAAAACCGCAGCACAGATGGGCCGGCGGCAGGACCACCCGGACGCCGGTGGCGAGCAGGCTGTAGATGGCCGCTTCGGCGATGGTGCCGTACAACCGTTCCGACCCGCAGCCGGGGAAATAAAAGACGGTCTTGCCGACCGGCTCCCGCGGGGCGAGCACCAGGGCCTGGTTAAGCGAGGTCGGGGGCAGCAGGTCGCGCAGCGTTTTCTTCGAAGGTGGCATCATCGGCGCCTTGAGCAGGCTGACCAGCCGCCAGGGCTTGGCCCGCATCGCCGCGGGCGCCTGGTGCAGTAGCTCGGCGCCGAGCCGTTGCAGGCTCGCGCCCCATTCGACCACGGTCTTGCGGAACACCAGGTTGTACACCCGGTTCCTGGTCTTGAGGTAGTGCAGCGACAGCCGGGTGGGCAGGGGCGTGTGCTTGTAGCCGCGCTCGCTTAAAATTTCGCGTTCGAGGATGGAGACCCGGGCCGTGTCGATGTCCACCGGGCAGGGCTTGAGGCATTTGCCGCACAGGGTACAGTGGTCGGCGATCTCTTCGAGATTTTTCAACTGGTCGAAGCGCGGAAAGTGCGAGCGCTGCATGTCGTAGAGCAGGGCCTCGATCAGCGAGCCGATGGCCAGGTTCTTGTTGCGGGGATGGAAGAATATGGTGCTGCCCGGATAGAACACGCAGCAGTCGGCTTTGCACTTGCCGCAACGGATGCACTGCGAGATCCGGCTGGCCAGGGTTTCGAGGGAGCCGTGCTGGAGAATGCGCGCCTCCAGTTCCAGCAGGTTGAAGGACGGGGTGAAGACCCGGTCGATGATGTCGGCGTCGACCAGCTTGCCGGGATTCATCACCCCGGCCGGATCGACCTGGCTGCGGTAGGCGGCGAGGCGGTCGACCAGGTGTTGGTCGAGGAATTTCATCTTGGTGATGCCGATGCCGTGCTCGCCGCTGACCACGCCGCCCAGGGCCACGGCCTTGGCCATGACCGCGTCGGCGGTTTCGGCCGCGCGCCGCATCATGGCCCGGTCGTTGGAAAAGACCGGGATGTTGACATGGACGTTGCCGTCGCCGGCGTGCATGTGGGTGGCGATGATGATCCGCCGCTGCCGGACCTCCTCGGCGATGCGGCGGATGTTGGCGCTGATCCGGGGGTAGCCGCGGAACAGTTCCAGAAGGCCGGCGGTCAGCGCCTTGAGGTGGGTCTCGCCGCGCAGCGCCTCGACGGTGCCGGTGGCCAGGCCGGTCAGGGCGGCGCCGCACAGTTCCGCCGCCTTGGGGATCTTGGCCTCCAGCCAGTCGGGATCCTCGACCGGCTCGGCGATCTGCAGGTAGGCCAGGAGGTCGCGCACCACGGTTTCCTGGTTGTAGCGGTCCTCCTCGACATTGGTGGCGTCGACGAAACGGGCGAATTCGGCCAGGGTGGGCAGCGGCAGGACAATGTCCTCGTTCAGCTTGAAGGCGTTGGTGCGGGCGGCGATGGCGCCGAGCCGCTTGCGGTCGCGCCAGAAGCGGCCGGCCTCGTCGGCGTCGCTGGCCACGAAGATTTCCGTGTTGGCGTAGCGCTCCAAAAGCCGGAGCAGGGCGGCCTTGCCCCGCAGGACCTGCTCGGTGGTGTGGCCGACCATATCGACGAGCAGCACCGCCTTGGGCGCTTCGCTCCGCGCCGCCTTGACCTTGTAGTTGATCGCCCGGATGTACTCCTCGTCGAAATGCTCGAGCGCCATCAGGGCCTCCTCGCCCCGGTTGACGAACTGCTCCGAGATCTCGACGATGACCCTGCTGGCCTCGTCCATGTCCGGGCCGAAAAATTCGAGGCAGAAGGTCAGCTTCTTTTCGTAGGCGGGGTAGAGGATGAACTCGGCGGAGGTGATCACCCCGTCGGTGCCCTCCTTCTGCACGCCGGGCAGCCCGCCCAGGGCCTTGTTGGTGATGTCCTTCCACAGCCCTTTCTTGCGGATCTCGTCGCCGCGCAACTCCACGCGCCGCAGAAGCGTATTGCCGGCGTCGAAGACCTCGAACACCACTCGGTCGGCGGGCATGATCTTCCGCATGGGATGATGGGCGCGCCGCACGGTCACCAGGCCGGCGCCGGGCATGGCGATGGTGTAGGCCAGGAGATTGTCGATGGCCGTGCCCCAGAGGACCGCGGTCTTGCCGCCGGCATTCTCCGAGATGTTGCCGCCGATGGTCGAGGCCCAGGCGCTGGTCGGATCGGTGGCGAAGACGAGCCCGCGCTGCTCGGCGTACTGCATCGCGTCCTGGGTGATGACTCCGGCCTCGAGGCGGAGCACCGCCATCTCTGCGCTGGTGCCGTCATCGCGCTGGAAAGGGCGACGGTTGATCCCGTGGATGCGGTTGAGCTTCTCGGTGTTGATCATGACGCAGCCGGTGCTGACCGGCACGGCCCCACCGGTGAGGCCGGTGCCGCCGCCCCGCGGGATGACGTGCAGGCCCAGCTCGGCGATGGCGGCCAGCAGGGCGGGAACCTGTTCCTCCCGGTCGGGCCGCGCCACCGCCACCGGCAGATGCAGCCGCCAGTCGGTGGCGTCGGTGGCGTGGCTGATCAGGCTGAAGGGGTCGAAGCAGACGTTATCGGCCCCGATGATGGCGCCGAGCCGTTTGCGGATCGTTGCCCTGGTCCGCGGCGCGCCGCCGATCTCCCGGTGCAGGTGCCGCATCCGTTCGCGGCAGAGATGGACCAGGTTGACCACCTGGCCGGTCCGGCGCTCGTCCACCTTGACTTTTTTCGCCGTTTCCTCGATGAGATCGAGGTCCTGCTTCATGGTGCGGAAGAACGACCGGCGGCGGCGCGGCGAATCGATCAGTTCCTGGTGGAGAAAGGGGTTGCGCCGGAGGATGAAGAGATCGCCGATGCAGCGCATGACCAGCCGGGCCGAACGGCCGGTGACCCGTTGGCTGCGCAGCTCCTCCAGGTCGTCCCAGACCGCGGGGCCGAAGAGGTGGTTGATGATCAGCCGGTCGTCGGCCGAGGTGAAATTATACGGAATTTCGCGATAGTTGATGGAATGCATACGGGTTTGCCTGATGGGAACGGATACGGATGCCCGAAGACGGCGGCAGGACCGCGGTCAGCGGGGTCGGGGCTGACGGGAAAATCGCCGGATTGGTGGCCGCTGTCGGGAAAAAAGCGCTGCAGAGACGTCGAAGAGATTGGCATGGGAAACGCAACAAGGAATTCTTTCGTACCACACCGCAGCGATCCCTGCAAATACTTCGCGCGGTGGTGTTCGGCGGCGGACACGGGATGCGGCGGGGCTCTCCCCGCCTCACGCGGCGGTATCGAACGCGATATGCCCCGCTTCTTCCGCGGGCTGGGGAGCGAAGGCGACTTCCGGGACGAGGAAGTTGGCGCGAAAGGCGTCCCTGGCCTTGCCGGAGCCGATGAGAGCCACCTGATCCTTTTCCTGGAAGCGGTACTGCGGGCCGGGATTGGGCTCCAGGTGGCCGTCGCGGAGCACGCCGACCACCGAGGCCCCGGTCTTCTTGCGGATCTCGGATTCGCCGATGGTTTTGTCGTGCAGGGAACTGCCCGGCGGAACCGTCAGCCATTCAAGGTCGAACTGCTGCTCGGCCGCGCGGAATTGGGTGAGGGTCTGGTAGGGGTTGTCCTGGCGCACCTTGGTGGAATAATACTCGCGCCGCAGCGTTTCCGTCTGACGGTGGATTTCGGTCACCGGCACATGCAGGGCGAGCAGGGCCTGCCGGGTCATTTCCAGGCCGGCCTCCAGCTCGGGGTAGACCAGGTCGGTCACCTTGAGTTCGTTGAAAACATCGAGGAAATCGGGGTCGGAGAGCCGGGCCACCATGGGGATCGCGCTGTTGAACTCACGGGCATGGGCGACAATTCCCTGCGATTCGACCATGCCGGGAATGGTGACCACCAGCAGGGAGGCCGTGGCCAGCGACGCCGCATTGAGGACGATCTCGTGGCTGGCGTCGCCGTAGACCACGGCGTATCCGGCCTGTTTGGCCTGCTCGATCCGCCGCTGATCCAGTTCAATGATCACGAAGGGGATGCTCAGGCGATGCAGGGTCGTCGCGATCTGCAGCCCCACCCGGCCGCCGCCGGCGATCACCACGTGTTTTTCGAAGCCCTGTTCGGGAAAATTGATCGATTCCAGCGGCTCCTTCTGGAACCACTTCTTTTTCAGGGCATACAACCTGGAAGTCTGCCCCGAGACCACCGGGGTCAGGATCATGGTGAGCACGGCGGTGGTCAGGACCATGTTGTACAGGTCCGTGCTGATGGAGCCGGTCGCCAACCCGATCCGGGCCAGGACAAAGGAAAATTCGCCGATCTGGAACAGGCCCAGGCCCACGGCGATGGGGATGACGTTGCCATAGCGGAACAGCCATGAGACCGCGGCGAAAATGCATCCCTTGCCCAGGCTGACCAGGATGACCAGCAGCAGGATGGTGCCGAAATGGTGGAAAAGGAACCTGGGGTCGAGCAGCATGCCCACCGAGGCGAAGAAGAGCAGGCCGAAGACGTCGCGCAGGGGAATGATGTCGCTTAGGGCCTGGTGGCCGTAGTCGGACTCGTTGAGCACCATGCCGGCGATGAAGGCGCCGAAGGCAAAGGACAGGCCGACCAGGTAGGTGGCGTAGCCGATGCCCAGGCCGATGGTGATGATGGCCAGGAGAAACAGCTCACGGGAGCCGAGTTTGGCGATCTGCCGCATCAGCCAGGGCAGCAGCTTGATGCCGAGCACGAACATGCAGGTCAGAAACAGGGTGGCCTTGACCGCGGCTTGGCCGAGCGAAACCAGGCCCGCGGCCGGATCGTTCATCAGCGGCAGGATGATCATCATCGGCACCACCGCCAGGTCCTGCACGATCAGCATGCCGATCATCACCTTGCTGGACAGGGTGCCGAGCCAGCCCTGGTTCATCAGCGTCTTGAGGATCACCATGGTCGACGACAGGGAGATGAGGGCGCCGAACCAGACGCAGGTCTTGCCGTCCCACCCCATCAGCCGGCCGATGCCGATGCCGAGCCCCATGGTGCACGCCAGTTGGAGCGTGGTGCCGAACAGGGCGATCCATTTGACCGGTTTCAGGTCGTTGTGCGAGAATTCCAGCCCCAGGGCAAAGAGCAGCAGACCGACGCCGATTTCGGCCAGCAGTTCGATCTCATGGACCTCCTGGATGGTCATGCCGCCGGTGTGCGGGCCGAGAATCACCCCGGCGAGAATGTAGCCGAGAATAAGCGGCTGGTGCAGCCGCTGCATGAGGAGGCCGCAGAAAAAAGCGGTGAGGACCAGAAGAATGATGTCGGTGGTGATGCCCATGGCGCCGGCTCGGGAAAAAACAAAAAAGTACAAGGATGTGCCCGGGTAATGGGCGGGAAATGGTTTCGATGGAATATACCAGAGGCGGAGGAAATGGCGAGGAGATTCCCGTGGCGTTTTTTTATGACGATTCCATCGGGGTCCGGCTCATGGCCGGCAGCCCGCCGATCGTGTTGCGGGTGCGTGCTGCCGGCCTGGCGCGGCCGTCCCCTGTGCGCCTTTTTGCGGATTTCCGGGGGAAGGTGTGCTACCATGCGGCACCATCGGGCGGCAGGAGCAGGCGGCCTGGCCGCGGATACAAGGGCGCTGCCCGTTGACCAAAGGAGAAGGCTGATGTACATCCAGGGCGGCATGCCGCCTTCACCCGCGTTTTTTCCCGGAACCGGCAGGGCCGCCACGGCCGTGGCGGCCGGGAACCGTTCGGTTCAGGTCGCCGTCCGGGACAGGCGTACCATCCCATGACAGTGGCACCGTTGCGCCGTTTTCTGTTCCCGGAGCTGAACCGGCGCTTTCTGCTGCGCCTGCTCCTGGTGGCCCTGGCGGCCACGGCGGTGTTCACCCAGGTCCTGATTCCCCTCCGCATCGAGGGGAAAAGCATGGAGCCGACCTACCGGGACGGCGGGTTCGCGTTCTGCTGGCGCGGCCGCTACCTGTTTGCCGAACCAGGCCGGGGCGATGTGGTGGCGATCCGTTTTGCCGGCCAGCGGGTGATGCTGCTCAAGCGGATCGTCGGGCTGGCCGGCGATACGGTCGAATTCCGCAACGGCGCCCTGTTCGTCAACAACGCCATGGTGCGGGAGCCGTATATCCGGTCGCCCTCGGACTGGAACCTGGCCCCGCGCCGGGTGGAGCCGGGCAAGGTCTACGTGGTGGGCGACAACCGTGCCGTTCCGCTGGAACGGCATCAGATGGGGCAGGTGGAGCGCGCGCGGATCGCGGGAGGGGTGCTGTGGTGAATGGCAGAACGATCGTCGTCGCTGTCGTGGTTGCGTTCGTCGCGGCCGTGGCGGCCTACCGCTTCTGGCCGGGTGATGAGCGCGCGATCCGCGGGCAACTGGCCCTGGTCGAGGAGATGGGGTCGAAGGACGAGGCCGAACAGCCGATGGACGGCCTGGTCAGGGCAGCACAGCTTGCCGCCCTGTTTGACGATCCCTGCCAACTGACGGTGGAATCGACACGCCACGCCGGTTCCTTTTCCCGCAAACAGATCCAGGATCGCATCGTCCTGGTGCGCACCTCGTTCGCCCGGGTGCGGGTGTCGCTGCACGACATCGTCATCGACCGCATCGACAACGGGACCGCCGCGCTGCACGGCACCCTCCGCCTGAGCGGGCAGGGCACGGGAGACCCCGTGGCCGATGTCCAGGAAGTCCGGGTCGAAATGGCCAGGATCGACGGCCAGTGGCTGTTCACCGCCGTGACCCTGGTCGAGGTTCTGGAACGCTGAACCTCCGCCGGGTCGCCGGCCGCCATCATGCCGCCATCAGGAGCACCAGGGCCATGGAACCGAAGGAGAACAGGGTCGACACGACGATCACCGCCGAGGCCAGCTCGGTGTCGGAGTGCAACTGGGAGGAGAGGATGTAGATGGCGGTGGAGGTGGGCAGGGCAAAGAAGAGCATGCTCACCTTCCAGGCCAGGCCGGTGACCCCGAACAGCCAGAGGCAGATCAGGCCCAGCAGCGGCAGCACCGCCAGCTTGAAGCCGGCCGCGGCGAGAGCCAGGCCCATGTTGTTCCGGAGACTGGCGAAGGTGAGGCTGCCGCCGACGGAGAACAGGGCCAGGGGCAGGGTGACCTGGGACATCAGCTTGAGGGTGTTGTCCACCGGCGTGGGAAAGGAGCCGACCGTCCGGGCGTAGACGATGCCGCCGACGCAGGCCAGGATCAGCGGATTGGCCACCAGGTTTTTGACGGTGGTCGAAAGGCGGTTGCCGGTGCCGTCGCCGGTGTCGTACCAGATCAGCACCGCGACGCAGAGCACGTTGACGACCGGGATGATCAGGCCGATGAGGATGCCGTACAACTGTACCCCGGCCTCGCCGAAGGCGTTGATCAGCACCGCCATGCCGATGTAGGTGTTGAAACGGTAGCAGCCCTGGTTGAAGGAGCCGGCCTGGAACGGGGCCACCGGCCGCCAGCGGATATAGAGCAGGCTGAGGCCGCAGATCGCCGCCACCGCCAGGATCGAGGCCGAAAGAGAGCGCCAGCCGTCGTCGACATGCAGCGGGGCCGAGCCGATCTTCCAGAAGAGCATCAGGGGAAAGAAGACGAAGTAGACCAGTCGATCCGAGGTCCGGAGAAAAGCCCCGTCGATGAGTCGCCGGTGCTTGGCCGCCGCCCCGAACAGGATCAGCGCCAGGACCGGGAAAAGGGCGTCGAGCAGGATCATGACGGCATCGTCCCTGGGATGAAGGCGGAAAATGGTGGGCCGGGGCGACGGTCGGCCAGCCTTTCCGGGGCTACGGGGATATTCCCCATGCGGGCTTGCCGGCAGGGCGGCAGGAGACGCGCCGGGCGCAACGGATCTCCCTGCCGGTGCCGCGCCCCGCGCACGGCCGTTTCAACCGATCGCATAGCGGGGCCGGCGGATGCGGGTTTTCCGGCAGCGGGGACACTGCCCCGGCGGCTGCGGCCGGCTGCGATCCCGGAAAATAAAGCCGCAGTTCAGGCAGACCGGCGGCTCGATGACGAGCCGTCGGCCCCCGGCCTTGAGGCTGCGGCCGACGTGCGCGAGATGGGCGTGGATCTCCTTTTCCGATTGGCGCAGTTCCCGGGAGAGTTCGCGCGCGCCCAGGGGGCCGGTGTTCAGCAATTGAATGATCCGGCGGCGGATGGAAGCCCCGCCGGTGTCGTTCAGGCGGTCCATGCCCCGGTCGCGACCGGTTGCAGCACCCGCTGCGCGTCGATGTGGGCGCGGATGAAGCGATCCACCTTGGACCGGGCGATCCGGGTGAGGGCCTGGATCAGGGCAAAGGGCACCTCTTCCAGGTGGTAGCGGCCGCGCAGCAGGTCGGTCATGGCGATCCACAGCTGGCCGGTCATCTCGGCGTCGGCCAGGGCGCGGTGAAAGGTGCCGTCGGTGCGGATGCCCAGGTGGCGGACCAGGGTGGCGAGCTTGTGGTTGGGCGAGCCGGGGAACAACCGCCGCGAGGCCAGCACGGTGCAGGCCATGGGATTGATCCGCTCCCTGCCGATGCGGGCCAGCTCGGCGTCGAGAAAGGTGCCGTCGAACCGGGCGTTGTGCGCCGCCAGCGGGGTGTCGCCGATCCAATCGGCGAACCGGGTCATGACCTCCTCGCAGTCCGGCGCCGCGGCCACCAGTTCGTTGCTGATCCCGGTGAGGGATTCGATGAACCAGCTGATGGCGAAACCGGGGTTCATCAGCGCCTGGAAGCGGTCGACCATCATGCCGTCCTCGATCCGCACCGCGCCCACCTCGATCGGTCGGTCGCCGAAGGCGGGGGAGTGGCCGGTGGTTTCGAAATCAAGGACGATGACGGCGGATTCTGGCATGGCCACAGGGCTCGGCTGAAGAATTCGGATCGATTCCAGGTACCACTCTGTCACAAAAATCGGTGTGCGCATCAGGGGCGAATCGGGTACAGTCAACCGCTGTTACTCTAATCCACCTTCCCACTCAATGCATGGAGGAAATGATGCGGCCGGATGAAATGCGGGAGAGAGCGATTGAGCTGTTCAAGCAACGGATGCACTGTAGCCAGGTCCTGGCCATGGTCGGGTTGGAAAAGCTGGGAGTGAACGATCCCTCGGTGATCAAGGCCCTGGGCTCCTTTGGCGGCGGTATCGGCGGCACCGGGCATATCTGCGGCGCCCTGGTGGGCGCGGCCTCGGTGATCGGCACCCTCTACAGCCGCTCCAGCCTGGAGGAAAAGGAAAATCCACGGATATGGGCCGCCACCAAGACGGTGATGCGCCGGTTCGAGGAACTGACCGCGCAGTACGGCGGCATCGACTGCGGCCAGATCGCCCGGGTCGACTGGATGGACCGCGACCAGGTCAAGGATTTTTACGGCAATCCCGACAGCCGGCGCCAGCACTGCATCACCGTGGTCGGCGAGACCGCCAGGACCCTGGGGGAGCTGCTGGAACAGGAGGCCGATTGGCTGGCCGCCAAGCAGACCGAGCAGAAACAGGACAAATAACAACCAAGCGCCGGCGGCCTGCCGCGGTGCCGAAGGACGGGGCAGTCGCACGACTGCCTTTTTTATCGGACGAGGAGTTGCATGGAGTTCTTCAATTTTTCCGCCGCCGAGATCGGGCGGATCAACCGGGCCCTGACCTTCATCAACACGCGGGAGGTCGACCTCGACCGTCTGTCCGGTCGGACCGTGGTGGTCAAAACCGGGAATTTCGAAGACGAATGCCGGCAACTGGCCCGTTACTATCCCCATCTCGGCCTGGAAAGCGCCGGTGCCCGCCTGGTGTTCAACACCGCCAGGGAGGGCGACCACACAATCCTGGTGAACAGGGAGGGGATTGCCGGTCTCTCCTACATCCACAGCCTGGCGACCGAGCTGGTGCACCTGGGCAACCTCAGCCGCTACAACGCCGACCATGGCAACGTGTACCGCCTGGAACCCGGGCAGGCCATTGCCGACCACTACTACGAATTTCTTCTCTGGTCCAAGTTCCTGGCGATGAAGATCGCCACCCGTGTCCACGCCCTCGTGTCCTGGCATGAGGTCAACGGCGAGGAGGCGCCCGCCGACGGCCGCTATCGGTTCGCCCAGACCAGTTTTCCGGACGAGGGCATCAGGGCTGCCCTGGCGGCGGCGCAGCGGGCCGCGACCCTGGCTGCCTGGCGGGAGGGCTACTGGGACCTGCTGGAGGAACTGGCGCTGTACTTCGGCCGGTTGGCCTTCTATCAGCAGGAGCCGCGTCCCGCCGAACTGGACGGGCGGTTCCCGGCCGACATCGTCGGCGAGGTGGTGGGGCTGGACAACTGCCTGGCCTTCTACGGCACCCTGTTGCGGGCCTGGGATTACCCCGCCTGGCTGGCCGAGAAGCACACCCTGCGCCGGTTCATCGTGGCCATGCAGGAGCGGGGCGGGGAACGGTACGGCACGGAAGCCTGAGAGGGTGTTGCCATTCCGCCCGAACCGCGGCCGACCGCTCTTTTTGGATCTCGGCGTCCAGGTGGTTGGCGACAGAGTCCGTCGGCCGTCGAACGAGAACCCGAGGCAGGAGTCCGTCAAGGAACAGGCATCCGGCGCCGGAACGCCAAGATCAGCGGCGGCTCTTGCGGGCGTACATGGCTCGGTCGGCATGCACCAGCAGGGCGGCGCTGGTGGTGCCGTCGTCCGGGAAGCGGGCCGCGCCTATGCTGGCGCCGACGCTCAGGATATGGCCGGCGTACTCCTGCGGCTGGGCGATGGCCTCGCCGAGTTTGTCGATCAGTGCCTGCAGGGTGTTGTCGCCGTGCAGGTTTTCGACGATGACGACGAACTCGTCTCCGCCCAGGCGCACCACGGTATCGCTGTGCCGCACGCCGGCCTGCAGGCGGCGGGCGGTTTCTTGCAAGATGCGGTCGCCGGCCGCGTGGCCGTGCGTGTCGTTGATGGGCTTGAAGCCGTTGAGGTCGATCAGCAGCACGCACCCCGGCTTCCGATGGCGCTGAGCGCGCCTGAGGGCACGTTCCAACTCCTCTTCCAGCACCAGCCGGTTGCCCAGGCCGGTCAGCGGATCGCGACGGACGGTTTGCATCAGCGCCTGTTCGTTCTCGCGCAATTGGCCGATCACCTTGGTCAGTTCGAGCATCAACTCGTCGTAGGCCTGCATGACATCACCCAGTTCGTCGTTGTGGCGACGGATTTCCTGTTCAAGTGGGGACGTGCCGCTACGGTCGGGTTCGATGCCGGTGCGGATCGCCGCCCGGAAACGGTCGAGCGGCTCGCTGATGGTACGCCTGAAGACGATCAAGGTGCCGGCCAACATGACGCCGAGCAGCGCGAAGAACAGAACCAGGTAACGCCAGAGGACTTCCAGGGCGGCGGTGATGATGGAGGTCGGATGGAACTGGACCTCGAGTTCGCCGACGTCGAATTGGCGGGATCGTTCGTCGCGATAGACGATGGCCGTGCGGTAGCGGGGCGCATCCCCGCTTTCGAGCATCTGCGTGCCGCTGGCAAGCCGTTGTTCCTGACAGCGTTCTGTCAGCCGCGCGGCGGCCACGGCGGGCAGATGCGCCAGGGCGTCGACAATGCCCTGGGCGGTGGCATTGTCGCAATCCCAGAGCGGCTTGACGAGGGACTGGGCAAAGGTGTCGACGGTCTTCCGGCGTTCAGTGGCCCCCTTGCTCTGTTCGGCGTGGTAGCCGATCAGCACCGTGCCGGTCGTGGCGAGCGCAAAGGCGAGCAGCAACGGAACCAGCAATTGCCGCACGAACTGCTGGTAAAGCGACCGGCGCGGCAACGGCGGCCTGTCGGCAACGACAGTCATCGGACCTCCGGGCGAAACAGCAGGTGGCGCCAGGCCGACGGCACCAATCCGGGGCCGTAAAAGGGGTTGTCGATGTCGATGATGACGCGGTCGCGCAGCACGTCCGCAGCCGGCGGGCGGCGATACCGACTCCAGATGCGCAAAAATTCGCCGCTGGCGATCAGCCTGTCGAAGCCGCGCCGCAGGGCCGCATGGACCTCGTCGGCATCGGCCTTGGGCGAGACCCAGACGAAACGGAACCAGGGGTAGCGCACGATCAGGTGCGGATCCACCGTCAATTGGGGGTACGTCTTGCGGAAGTGCGGCAGGAAATGGGTCAGCGTCTCCTCCAGGCCCAGGGGAAACAGATCGAGCAGGCCGGCCTCCATTTGCAGGGCGAATTCGCCGTCGGCCCAGTCCTTGATTTCCTTGGTCGGGATGCCGGCATGGCGGTATATTTCCACATCCATCCAGCCGATGTTCTGTCCCATGTTGAAGCCCCTGAGGTCGCTGGCGGTCCTGACGCGGGCGAGCTTGTCGCGCTGGCTCGCCAGCAGCAGGTTGACGCGGTAGCCGAGCAGGCCTCGGTCCAGCGGCACCGGAATCATGCGCAGCCGGCCTGCGCGCACCAGTCGGAGCCGCGCCGGGGTCGCGGGCATCATGTCGATGTGGGTATGCCCCGCGCTGATCATGTGCAGGTTGCGGCGCTCGTTGCCCTTGGGGGCATCGACGAAGACCGCCGACATGCCGCCGATTTCCAGGGCCGCCCCGACCAGGGCGCGGGCATGCTGCAGGTGGGCTTCGTTCTGGACCACGAGGACCGGTGGCGCACCGGCCGCAGGCAGGCCGGACAGGGCAAGGACGAGAACCAGCACGGTGTGTCGGCGGAGGAGCGCACGCGGGCCGCGAGCACGGCCGGAAGGCGGGGGGAGCATGTTCCCCCGGGTATCCTGAAAGCCCATGCAGCGGTCACCCCCGAGCCGTACGCCATCGCGGTTCAATCATGAATGATCTCTACTCGTCATCATGGTGTGCGGAATGCTCATCGCCGCTGCCACCATGCCACTACATCTGCTCGCTCGCGTCGCGGTACCGGGTTGCGGAAACGATTGAACCGGGCATGGACACGCCCGACGGCCGCGTTCTTTCCCGCCAGCAACTCCAGGGCAACGCCGTCATGCCGATCGGCCCCGCTGGCGACAGGCGACGAAAGGACGCCACCCTCGTCGACCACCGGTTTTTACCCGCCGGTGCCATCGTGCCGGATCGAGGTCAACGGATTCGTGGAGCAGGGTGTCCCGACTCTTCGAACCATCGACGGGTTCCCAGATCCAGGCGATCCCTGCCATTTCATCGTGCTCGGCCAAGCCCCGCAGCCACAGATGACCCAAAAAACCCGCTCGTGTCCATTGCTTGAACTTGCGATGGGCGGCCGCTGACCCCAGGCCTTCAAACTTCTCCCGTGGCAAGGCGTTCCAGATGATACCGGTGCGCAGCACATACACGATGGCGGCAAAATAGACCCTGTTCGAATACCTGGGTTTTCTTCCTCCTCCTGGTTTGCGCTGGTAGTTTTTTCCTTCCATGCGTGTCGACGTTGGGATCAAGGGCTCAACCAGTGCCCAAAACTCGTCGGAAATCCCCCAGGTTTTCATTCGTGCCACGGGACCTTCTCGTTAACTTTTTTGGTAAAAAATATCACCATGTTATGGTGTTGGCCAGGATTTATTTGCAGATAAAACCCGGGAGTCGGAACGGACCACGGGCCGACCCTCGCTGCCCGGTGTTCACCGGTCGTCCGGCTGAAAGGCACAGGCAGTGGACCTCGTCATTGCCATGACGAATAAAAGCAAAAAATATAACGTGGTATATTTTTGCGCGGACTCAACGGGACGATTCGGCAAAGACCGCTCATCCCCGCTCGATCACCTCCCGGATCTTCTTGCTCAGGGTGCGGGCGGAAAAGGGTTTCTCGAGAAAATGCAGCCCGTCCCGAAGGACACCGTGCCGGGAGATGATGTCGTCGGTATACCCCGATATGAACAGCACCGCGATGGCGGGACGGATCAGTTGGATCGCCTGCGCCAGTTCCTGGCCGTTCATTTCCGGCATGACCACGTCGGTCACCAGCAAATCGATGGCCTGCGGGTATTCCCTGGCCAGTGACAGGGCCTTGGTCGGCGTGGAGGCCGCCAGCACGGTGTAGCCCCGTTGTTCGAGGATATAGACGCCGAGTTCGAGAATGGCGGTCTCGTCCTCGACCAGCAGGATGGTTTCGGTCCCGAGGGCCTGGAGGGCAGTCCCGTTTTTCCCGGTGTCCCGACCGGGGGAAGGCGCCTGGGGCAGGTAGAGGCTGAAGGTCGTCCCCCGGCCCGGCTGACTGGCGACCGTGACCGTGCCCATGTTCTGCTTGACAATGCCGTACACCGTGGCCAGCCCGAGGCCGGTGCCCCGGCCTTCCTCCTTGGTGGTGAAGAACGGCTCGAAAATCCGCGCCATGGTGGTTTCGTCCATGCCGCAGCCGTCGTCGCTGACGGTGATCCGCACGTACATGCCCGGAGCCAGGTCCAGCCCCAGACGGCTGTCGCGCGCGATCCGGACCGTGCTGGTCGCGATCACCAGGCGGCCGGCGCCGGTGATGGCGTCGCGGGCGTTGACCGCCAGATTCGCCAGAATCTGGCCCAGCTGGGTCGGGTCGATCATCACCTGTTCCGGCTCCGGCGAGGGCTTCCAGGCCAGTTCGATGTTTTCGCCGATCAGCCGGTGCAGCATTTTCAGGGTTCCGGCGATGGTTTCGTTGATGTCGAGCAGGCGCGGGGAAACCTCCTGCTTGCGGGCGAACGCCAGCAGCTGCCGGGTCAGATCCGCCGAATGCATGGCGGCGTGGTGCACCTCCCGCAACCGTTTGTGGAGCCGGTGATCCTCGCTCAACTCGTTGAGGGCCATCTCGACATAGCTGCTGATGATGGTCAGCATGTTGTTGAAATCATGGGCCACTCCGCCGGCCAGCCGTCCCATCACCTCCATTTTCTGCGACTGGAGCAGTTGCGCCTCCAGTTTCCTTTGCTCCTCCTCGGCCCGTTTCCGCTCGGTGATGTCGCGGCTCACCCCCCGATAGCCGAGAAAGGCGCCCTGCTGGTCAAAAACCGGAGTGGCGCTCGATTCCAGGATCACCGTCTCGCCGTCCTTGCGTACAAAGGCGCGGCAGAGCTGGGTGTAGGGCTGATGGTCGGCGAGCACCTTTTGAAAGCGTTCGATGCTTTCAGGGGATTCGATTTCCCTGTTCAGAATATCGAGCCAGGATTTGCCGACAAACTCTTCCGGACAATATCCCAGCAGGTCCAGCGATCGCCCGTTGGCAAAGGAATAGCGGTGGCCCGGTCCGGTTTCCCAGATGAAATCGCTGACGCTTTCGACCAGATCGGTGTAACGCCGGGCGCTTTCGGCCCGAGCCTTTTCCATGGCCCGCCGCCTGGACTGATCGCGGAACACCAGGACCACCCCGGTGATCCGGCCCGATTCGTTGCGGATGGGGGCCGCGCTGTCGGCGATGGGACGGCGGCTGCCGTCCCTGGCGATCAGCAGGGTATGGTTGCTCATGCCGGCCGTCATGCCGTCGCGCAGCACCCGGTCGACCGGCAGTTCCACCGGCTGGTCGCTGTCCTCGTTCACCCCTTGGTACACGAGGGCCAGGGGGCTGCCGAGCGCATCTTCCTCCTTCCAGCCAGTGAGCGCCTCGGCCGGGGGATTCATGCGGGTGACGCGCCCCTCGGCGTCGGTGGCGATGACCCCCTCGCCGATGCTGTACAGGGTGGCGCGGATCTCGCCCCTGGTGTGCCGGTGCTCCCGTTCCTCCCGGAGAAGTGCCTCGAACAGCGCCTTGCTTCGGGCCAGGTTCGCCAACTGCACCAGAATGCCGGCAAGGACCGTGGCCATGGCCACCAGGAGCAGAATCGCCCCGGCCCGGTAGCGTGCTTCCGCCAGGATGTCACGGGTATCGGTTTTGGTGATCAGGAACCACCCGGTTTCCGGCACCCTGTTCAGATCGGCCAGCACCTCGACGCCCCGGTAATCGATCCCCCGCACCATTCCGGTCGCGCCCTGGACGGCCTGAACAACGGGCGTATCCACCATGGACAGGGGCTGCCGGAAAGACAGGGGGGGATGGTCCCGATGGCGGAGCGGGTTGAGCACGAGCACGTCGCTCCCGTCCTTGCGGATGAGCAGCGTTTCGGCCTTGCTGTTCGCCGTCGGCCACGACTGGATCATGGGATAGAAGTCGCGGTGCGGATCGGCCACCAGAAGGAGCACCATGATCACCCGTTCCCCGTCGAAAACCGGGGCCGCCACTTCCAGATGGGGCCGGTCGCAACTGCGGCAATGGAAAAAATCGCCGAGCACGGCCTGTTTTGACGCAGCGACCTGGCTGACCAGGCCCTGCTCCGGCGGCTCCAGTTCAGTGATCCGGGGAACGAGGGAGAGAAGGATGCGCCCGCTGGTATCGGTCAGCACCATGTTGTCGTAGCCTTCGTTTTCCTGGAAAAACTGCAAGCGCTGCCGGATTTCCTCCATCAGGACGGGGCTTGGGGAATGCCGCCACTCCTGGGCGAGCATCCGGACCATGCCCGAGGAATTCATCCGCGCATCGGCCAGCCGCTCCTGGCGCCAGGTCTGGATCTGGTTGATTTTCAATTGGGCGATGGAATGCAGGGTTTCGCCGTGTTCCCGCAGGATCGTCCGCTCCTGCTGCCGGTACAGGCCATATCCGCATGCAACGAGCGCGATCAGGACCAGGCAGAGCACGACCGGGATGGTACGGGCAAAGAACGTTCGCCGGGGTGGCGTGTCAGCGGCGGGCAGAAGATGGGGGGCGATGGGCATGGCGTTTTTGTCGGGCGGTTGCCGCCGGGTGCGGGCAGTCGGAACAACGTTCGCGGCGGCTCGAACCCGGCAGTGCGGTCGAGCGGTTGTCAGACCGGCGCGATCTTGAATTGTTTGACGAGCGTTTCCAGTTGATTGGCCAGCGCGGCAAGACTGTTCGCGCTGGTCTGTACCTGATGGGAACCGTCGCCCACCTGGTTCGACTGGCGGCTGATCTCGCTGACATCGCGGGTGATATCGGTCACCACCACCGAACTCTGGGCAACGTTTTCATTGACCTCGGCAATGCCCATGGACGCCTGGGCGATGTTGCCGGCAATCTCCCCGGTCGCCGCCGACTGTTCCTCCACCGCCGTGGCGATGGCGTTGATCACGCCGTTGATCTCGATGATCACCTCGGAGATCTGCGCGATGTCGCCGACGGTGGCATTGGTGGTCGTCTGCATTTCATCGATCTGGTTCTTGATGTCAACGGTGGCCTCCGCGGTCTGCCGGGCCAGCTCCTTGATTTCGTTGGCGACCACCGCAAACCCCTTGCCGGCCTCGCCGGCCCGGGCCGCCTCGATGGTGGCGTTGAGCGCCAACAGGTTGGTCTGTTCCGAGATTTCGGTGATCGTTTCGGTGACCCGCCCGATTTTCTGGGCCGATTCGCCCAGTTCGGTCATCTTGGCCGTGGTGGCCCGGGACTGCTTGACCGCGGCGTCGGTGATGGTGCGGGCCTTTTCGGCGCTTTCCGCTATTTCTTTGACCGTTGCCGTCATCTCCTCGGTGGAGGAGGCGATCATGTTGACGTTGCTGGTCGACTGTTCCATGGCGGCGGAGACCGACTGGAAGTTGGTGCTCATCTCCTCGGCCGCCACGGCGACGGACCCCGATTTGTCGGCCGTGTCCTTGGCCGCCGAGGACAGCTGCCTGGAAACGGCGGCCAGGTCGTTGGAAGACGCGGTCAGGCTGCCGATGCCGGCCACGATTTCCCGGATCGTGGTGCCCAGTTGGTCGACCATGAGGTTGAGTGACCGGGCCATGTGGCCGATTTCATCCTTCTGGCGGATGTTCAGATGCGCGGTGAAATCGCCCTTGGCCATGGTGTCGGCCAGGGCCGAGGCCTTGTGCACCGGCGCGGTGATCGAGCGGACGATGACAAAGGCCAGGATCACGCTCAGGACCAGGGCGGCCGTCAGCAGGCCCGCAATGGAGACGGTGGCGTTCTGCGCGGCGGTTTCGGCCTTTTGCCCCGACAGCTTGGCCTGTTCCGTCTGAAAATCGATGATTTCGCCAATGCCCTGCAGGTAATCGCGCTGCGTTTGCCTGACCTCGGCGAGCAGTGTCTTTTTCGCCTGGTCGATCTGGCCGGCGGCGATCAGGCTCATGTAGGTCTCGATCGAACGGACATAGGCCGATCTGTACTCCGTGCATTTCTTGATCAGCGCCACGCCCTTGTCGCTTTTGATGGTGCCGGCCAGTTTGTCGAACAGTTCGGTGATCTTCGCGCGGGCCTCGTCGATCCGCCGGAGTTCGTCGGCCTGGTGCCGCTGGTCCTCGTCGATGATGAGGTTGCGCAGGGCGCGGGCCACGATATTGACATTGTGCATGATCGTGTTGGCCTGGTCGACCTTGACCATCCGGTCCTCAACCAGCAGGTTGATGTCGCGATGCAGCGATTTGATGGCGGTGAGCCCGTAGACACCCACCGCCAGCATGAGCGCCAGGAGGACGCCGAATCCGAGGCTTAACCGCATTCCGATCTTGAGATTGTTCAACATATCGTTACTCCTTGTGGTCTGGATGGAAGTGTGGATGGCAGGAAAAGTCGAACCGTGGCGATGCGGCCGCAGCGGTCCCCGGTTGTCCCTCCGCAGGCGCCGTCCCTTCGCACGCCGCCTGCCTGAACAGGTTGCGCAGATAGTGGGGAAGACTGCGCAGATTGGTATCGAGAAAAAAGACCATGCGCGGCGTCAGGAGCCGGTGCCTGGTATCGTTGGCCTGGTCGCAACTGCGCATGACCAGCAGAACCCTGAAACTGTCGTATTCGTCGCGCAGCCGGAGCAGGTCGTCCAGGTCTTCGTCGTTGCCGGCATAGAGAACGAGGGGATCGCTGCTTCGCAGCTCCAGGCTGAGAGGCGAGGTGAACCGGGTCCCCGGCGGCAGGGTGACCAGCCGGAAACCAAAGGACAGCCGATGCAGAAAGGATTCGAGATGACGAAACGCGGCGGAATCGCGGGCCGCGTACAGAAACAGTTTTTTCACGAACCATCCGTCTTTGTTGACAATTTTCGGCCATGGTGCCCGAAGGATTCCAGAGCACGAAACATGCCAGAAGCAGCCCGGATCACGACCTGCGCCAAATGCAGGGATTTTTCACGGAGTTGCCGTCGAGGCGGAATGGTTGGGGAACAACAGGGAAACCAGGGGAGGGAGGAAATCCAATTTGTTGGACCATTTCCTGTCTACTTTCCTGGATTCGTTAGCCCGCATCGTCCGGTGAAACTGAAAAATACAGGGGCGCGGGAGGCCAGATGCGCATCAGGCGCGCATCGGTTTCTTCCTATGAACAGAGGGGGGAGGGCCACTCGTCGGACGGAACGGCCGAGGGGCCGATGTTCGGCCGTTCCGTTCGTGAAAAAATACCGGGAGAACCCGGCCCGGTACCGGTCAGCGGGCGTGCACGCCGAAGGTGTCGCCCGGTTCGCCGGCCACGGCGACAAAGCAGCCGGCCGGCACAAAAACTTCGCCGCTGTCGGTGACGCTGTCGTACATGGGGCCGGAGTCCGGATTGATGACGACGATCCGGCCGGAGGCCGGCGCGGTGAAGCTGAGGATGGCATCCGTGCCGACCTTCAGCCATTCGTTGTATCCCGCGCTCCCGATGCTCAGGCTGGCCGTGCCGCCGGACAGCGTCCGGGCCGCGTCGGCGGGCGTGAACAGCATGCCGGAAAGCCAGGCCCAGGTGACGCCGTCTTGCTCGTCGAGGCTGAGTTCGATGAGGTCGCGGGTGTTGCTTACGGGATAGCCGGCGGTGGTCGGACCGGTGACCTTCATGATCATGCCGCTGAAATCGACGTAGCCGGGCAGGCTGGCGTTCGTGCGGGAAGCGAGGAGGAAGGTGTCGATGGCCGGCCCTTCGAAGGCCTTGGCGTTGCGGCGCAGCCAGTGACGACCGTCGACGGTGACGGCCAGTTCTTGCGGAGCCGCCAGCGGCTCGATCTTTTCGGCGTAAACCGAATCCACGTTGAGGGTGGGATGATGCCCCAGCAGAGAGCGATGGCCATCGACGGTGGCAAAGGAGTAGGTGCTGTGGGGCTCGTGAAAACGGCCTTTGCTGAACACGGCGGAGAAAACCCTGCTCTCCTGGCCGTCGCTCAGGCTGGAGACGACAAGGGCGTTCGCGGCGGCATCGAAACCGACGCGGATCGGGCCGGTGTTCCTGGCGTAGTATCCTGTATAGGCTGCCAGTTCGGGCGGGATGGGTTCGCCTTTGGGCGGCGCGGTCACCGTCGCCGGGGCGTTGGCCAGAAGACCTTTTTCCGTCAGGTAGGTTTTGAGCAGGTCCAGGGCGAAGGTCATGGCGTTGCCTGAGCTGCCGGTCTGGATGACGGCCACCGAGATCCTCTTGTCGGGGACGGTGAACAGCATCGAGTTGTATTCGCCGGTGCCGCCGCTCTTGCCAAGAACATGCATGCCTTGGGCTTTGAAGTCGGGAAGTTCGGCGAAGTCCCACCCCAGGCCGTAACTGAAGAGGTCGCCGCTGAGTTTGCCGTTGATCTCGGCCGGCTGGACCTTGCCCATTTCGGCCAGGGAAGCCGGCGAAAGGATGTGGCGGCCAGCGGGGGCGAAGCTGTCGGCGAAGCGGCAGATGTCCTCGGCGGTGGCCGACAGCCCGCCCGAACCGAGCAGCGACAGCACTTCGAGCGGCAGGGCCTTGCCGGCCGGGGTGTAGTCTCTGGCAACGACCAGATCCTTCTCCGGCCGTTCGCCCACGCCGGTGCCGGTGTATTTCAGGTCCAGCGGCACGAAGATCCGTTGCCGGAGAAAGTCGAGGTAGCTCATGCCCGAGACCTTGACGACGATCATCTCGGCGAGGGTGAAGCCATCATTACAGTACGGGTTGAACTCGCCCGGCCGGTGTTTCAAGTGGGACCGGGCGAGAATGGCGAGAACGTCCCGGTAGAAATCCTTGTTGTACTTGAAGCCGAAACTGCTGGGGCCGATCGTGCCGGGCAGGCCGGAGGCGTGGTTGAGGAGCATGCGGACGGTGATGGCCTTGTAGCGTTCGTCCGCCATGGTGAAATCGGGCAGGTACTCGACCGCCGGGGCATCGAGCCTCACCTTGCCGTCGTCGACCAGCAGCATGATGGCGGTGGCGACATAAACCTTGCTGATCGAGCCCATGTTGAAGAGGGTGTCCTTGTCCACCGGCAGGCCCTTTTCCCGGTCGGCCATGCCGAAGCCTTCGGCGTAGACCGTGGTGCCATTGTCCATGATGGCCACGGTGGCGCTGCCGGTGTGGCCCGAGGTGACGGCCTTCCACGCCTCGGTGCGGGCAAAGGCCCTGGTCACGCCGAGGTCCGCGCGTGCAGCGGCGCCGCAGGCCGTTTGGGGTGAAAATGCCATCAGCCCCAGCACCAGGCCGATGGCTGTCGCCAGATGCAGTTTACTCATAATGTCTCCTCCCTGTTCTTGATGGAGCATTGCTCTTGAATGAACGGGTACGGCGATGGCCGAAAAGATCAGCGCGCCCGCACGGTAAAGTCGTCGCCCGGGTCGCCGGCCACGGCCACGAGGCCGCCGGCGGGCACGAAGACCTCGCCGCTGTCGAGGACGCTGTCATACGTGACTTCGCCGGCCGGGTCGAAGACGAGGATGCGTCCTTGGGCGGGCCTGGTGAAGCCGAGGACGGCGTCCCGGCCGATTTTCAGCCATTCGTTGTAAGCCTCCTTGCCGATATGCAGGCTGGCCGCGTCGCCGGCGAGCACGTTGACCGCGGCGGCGTCGCTGAACAGCAGGCCGGAATACCAGGCCCTGGCAACGCCGTCCCGCTCGCTGAGGCTGAGTTCCGAAAGATCGCGCAGGAAGGCGGCGGGATAGCCGGCGGTGGTCGGTCCGATGATTTTCAGGACGCCGCCGAAAAAGATGGAACCGGGCAGGCCGGGAATCTGGCGGGAGTCAAGCAGGGACGGGAGCAGGCCGGAGTCGGGATTGACCTCCTTGCCCGGCATGGTGTATGCGCTGAAGTTGCGGCGCAGCCACCGGCGGCCGTCGATGTCGGGGGCGAGCTTGTGCGGCGCCGGGTCCGGCTCGATCTTCCCGTAGAGGATCGAATCGATATTGAAGAAGGGGAGATACCGGACGAAGTAGCTTTTGCCGTTGACGGCGGTGAAGGAGTACTGGCCGCCGGTGCCGTAAAAATAACCGCCGCTGTATGTGGCCTCGAAGGCCTTGGTTTCCCGGCCGGCGACGACGCCGTAAACGGTCAGTTTCTCCGCCGGCAGGTCGATGCTGAGGCGCAGCAGCTTTTGGCCGTCGGTGTAGTACCCTTCGTGAGGCGCCAGTCCGGCGGGGATCGGTTCGGGTTTGGGCGGCGCGGCGACAGGGGCCGGGACATCCGTTATCAGGCCCTTCGCGGCCAGGTGGATCTTGAGCAGTTTGTAGGCGATTTCCATCGAGTTGCCGGTGCCGCCGGTCTGGACGACAGCCACCGCAATCCTCTGGTCGGGGGCGACGAACAGCATCGAGTTGTAGCCGCTGCTGCCGCCGCTTTTGCCGATAACATCGATGCCCTGGGCTTTCAACTCGTGGATTTCGGCGAAATCCGAACCCAAGCCGTACGGGAACAGCGGGTTTTTCAACCTGCCGCTGATGTCGGCGGGCTGCACCTTTCTCATTTCGGCCAGCGAAGCGTCCGAGAGGATGTGGCGGCCGCCGGACGTGAAGCTGTCGGCGAAGCGGCAGAGGTCCGCGGCGGTGGCCGACAGGCCGCCCGCGCCGAGCGGCGATACCGCCTCAAACGGCAGGACCCTGCCTTCAGGGGTGTAGACCCGGGCGACATCCGCATCCTTTTCCGGCTGCGCGCCCACGCTCATGCCGGTGTGCTTCAGGGCCAGCGGCGTAAAAATCCGCTGCCCGAGGAAGTCCATGTAGCTCATTTTCGAGACCTTGGCCACGATCATCTCGGCGAGGGTGAAGCCGTCGTTGCAGTAGAGGTTTGCTTCGCCCGGCCGGTGCTTGAGGCGGGACCGGGCGAGGATGTCCAGCGTATCTCGGTTGTAGCCGGCATTGTGCTTGAAGCCGCTGGTGTCGAAGCCGACGGTGCCGGGCAGGCCGGAGGCGTGGTTGAGGAGCATGCGGATGGTGATGGCCTTGAAGCGTTCGTCCGACATGGTGAACTCGGGCAGGTGGGTCGTGACCGGATCGTCGAGTTTGACCTTGCCGTCGTCGACCAGCAGCATGATGGCGGTGGCGGCGTAGAGCTTGCTGATCGAGGCGATGTTGAAAACGGTGTCCTGGCCGACCGGCTCACCTTTTTCCCGGTCGGCCATGCCGAAACCCTCGGCGTAGACGATGGCGCCGTTCTCCATGACGGCCACCGCGGCGCTGCCGGCCCGGCCGGCGGTCATGGCCTTCCATATCTGGGTGCGGGCGACAGCCCTGGTGGCGGCGACGGCGGCATCTTCGGCGGCGGATGCGGCGACGGCCGACAGCGCCAGCAGGCCGACGGCCGCCAGACACGGTTTGTTCATGATCTCTTCTCCTTTCTCGTTTTGCTGCGATACGGTTTTTAAAATACTTGATCATCCGGAGCCAGGTGAAGCCGTTGTCCACGCCCTCCGGCCCCGAACCGACCTTCACGGCATGGTCCAGACGGACGACGAACGATTTCGTTCTGCTCCACGACACCCCGAAGCCCGCCCCGCTCAGGCTGCGCCGGTTGGAATCCGGGCCGTCGGACGGTCGTTTGGACAAGAGGACGCTGCCGTTATCGTAAAAGACGCTCAGGGCACGCTCGTTGCTGTCGTCCGACAATCCCGGCAGCCGCCAGCTGAGTTCGGCGGTCAGCTTGTAGCCTTCGTCGCCGGAGGCTCCCCTTGCGGGAAGGCCCGCACGCCGTCGGCGCCGCCGAGGGAGAGTTTTTCCGACGCATCGAGGTTTTTATCGGCCAGTTGGCCGATGAAGTTGAAGTTGCAGATGAGGTTTTTCGTCACAAACTGTTGCCGCTGATAACTGAGCACCGTTTTGCAGAAACCGCCGCCTTTTCGGGTGGTGGCCTCGTCGAGCGCCTGTTCCCCGGCATCCTTGAAACGCAGCCGGCCCCAGGAGCGGGTCAGGTTGAAGGCGTTCATGCCGCCGCCCAGCAGGGGATCGACGAATTCGCCGGACAGGCTCAGGTTCAACAGTCGGCTGGTGCGTTGTGAATAAGTGATTATCCACAAATAAATTGCTCGCAATTTTCCTGCCACCAGCTAATATCCGTTGAAACCAAGCAACGGGGGGAGAAATGGCACGCATCAAAACCTGGGAAATTTCGGATGCATTCTGGGCGATCGTTGAACCGTTGATCCCCACAGATCTGCGAGAAGCCGGAAAAGAATATACTCGTAAGCCGGGCGGCGGCCGAAAGCCGAAGTATTCGAACCGACTCTTTTTCTCCGCAATAGTGTACGTCCTGAGGACAGGAATCATCTGGAACGCCTTG
>NZ_JHZB01000030.1 GCF_000621145.1 Desulfobulbus elongatus DSM 2908 | reverse complement strand
ACCGGGGTGTTGTCCTGCAGGGTGGCGCACATCACCTCCCCCGGCAGGTTGAACCGGTAGAGTGCCTCCCGGTTGACCTTCAACAGCCCGTCCATGGCCGCGGTCAGGCTGACCTTGCCCTCGACGATCTCGGTAGAATACTCGATGCCGCTGCCGGCCAGGGCCTCGGCCATCCGCAGGGCCGCCTCGTTCTCGTGGATCTCGTCCGGACCCAACTGCAAGACATACACATGGTCCTTGCCCAGCCGGCGGAGATGCTCCACATCCTCCGCCCGAATGATATGCCCCTTGCGGAAAGCCCGCCCCTTGAACTCGTCCCTGACGATCTCGGTGATGTCGTGCGGCAGCACCATCCCCACCGCATCCTCTACCGGAATGATATTTTTTCGCGCGCTGTCCGTCATGTTCCGCGTGCCGCTCGTCCCTGATTGTTCTTTCCCTACCGTAAAAACGCCGCATCGGGCCTGAGCCGGGTATTATAGGCATCTTTGCCTCTTCCCGCCACCGGGAATCGGCCCGATGCACTGCGCCCGCAGCCGGCAAAAAAACTTTTTCGACGGCCATCCCACATCCGGCATGAAAAAAACCGCGCAACCGGATACAACCTGTGCCGATGGCAATGGGCGCCCCGCCCGCGAAGAGCCGGGCCGGCTCCGGCATCCGTTCGGAACGGCCGCCGGAACGGCGCCTTTCACCCGCACACCAGGACACGACGATGATCAAGAAAGAACTGCTGGACATCCTGGCCTGCCCCCAATGCAAGGGGCCGGTGGAACTGACCCCCGAGGGAAACGGCCTTGTCTGCCGGGCCTGCCGGCTGCGCTACGAGATCCGCGACGGCATCCCGATCATGCTGATCGACGAGGCCAAACCGCTGGAGGAAAGCAAACCGTAAAACAAAGCCGGCGGCACCACTAGGAGCCGCCGGCTTTGTCGCCTTCAACCGCTTGGCCAAGCGTTACGGGGCAATGCCCAGTTCACGCTCCTTGGCCGCGATGGCCAGGCGGGTCTTGACCACCGTGTCCGACACCAGGCTGATCGAATCGATCCCCTCCTCCACGAGGAAGGTGGCAAAGTCCGGGAAATCCGACGGCGCCTGGCCGCAGATGCCGATCTTGCGGCCGCGCCGCCGGGCGGTGGCGATCACCATCTTGATCAGGGTTTTGACCGCCTCGTTGCGCTCGTTGTAAATGTGCGCCACCAGGTCGGAGTCGCGGTCCAGGCCGAGCGTCAGCTGGGTCAGGTCGTTGGAGCCGATGGAGAAGCCGTCGAACACGTCGCAGAAGGCGTCGGCGGCGATGACGTTGGACGGGATCTCGCACATCACGTAGACCTCCAGGCCGTTCTCGCCCTGCACCAGCCCGTTTTCCCGCATCACTTCAATGACCCTGCGCCCCTCTTCCGGGGTGCGGCAGAAGGGCACCATCAGCTTGATGTTGGTCAGCCCCATCTCGCCCCGCGCCTTCAACAGCGCCTTGCACTCCAGGTCGAAGGCCGCCCGGTAGCGCGGATCGTAGTAGCGCGACGCCCCGCGCCAGCCGATCATCGGGTTGGACTCTTCCGGTTCGTAAAGATGGCCGCCGATCAGGTTGGCGTACTCGTTGGACTTGAAGTCCGACAGGCGGACGATCACGTCCTTGGGATGGAAGCCGGCGGCAATCCGGCCCACGCCCTCGGCCAGCTTGTCGATGAAGTACTGGCGCTTGTCGGTGGGGTAGGCCGAGGTACGGTCGTCGATGTCCTGGACGATATCGAAGATCTCGTCGTCGTTCTCGGCCTGCTCCTTGAGCTTCTCATAGTTGATCAGGGCCAGCGGGTGGATGCCGATGTGCGAGTTAATGATGAACTCCTCGCGGGCCAGGCCGACGCCCTCGTTGGGCAACTGGCTCTCGACAAAGGCTTTTTCCGGCAAGCCGACGTTCATCATCACCTTGGTGCGGGTGGGCGGGATGTTGTCGAGATCGAGCGTTTCGATCTGGAACTTGAGCAGGCCCTCGTAGATATGGCCGGTCTCGCCCTCGGCGCAGGAGACCGTCACCTGCTGGCCGTTCTCGATGACCTGGGTGCCGTTCTCGGTGCCGATGACGCAGGGGATGCCCAGCTCGCGCGAGATGATCGCCGCGTGGCAGGTGCGGCCGCCGCGGTTGGTGACGATGGCCCCGGCGGTCTTCATGATCGGTTCCCAGTCCGGGTCGGTCATGTCGGTGACCAGCACCTCGCCGGGCTTGAAGTCGTGGATCTGGCCGACATTGCGGAGGACGCGGGTCACGCCCTGGCCGATCTTGGCGCCCACCGCCTGGCCGCTGGCCAGAAGGGCCCCCTTTTCCTTGAGCACGTAGGTCTCCATGGTCCGCTTGCTGGCCTGGGAATGCACGGTCTCCGGCCGGGCCTGGACGATGAACAGGGTGCCCGTGCCCACGGCCGCGCCGTCGCCGTCCTTGGCCCATTCGATGTCCATGGGCCGGCCGTAATGGTCCTCGATGATGCAGGCCCAGCGCGCCAACTGGAGGATCTCGTCGTCGCTTAAGATGTAGGAGCCGCGTTCCGCCGGCGTGGTTGCCACGTTCTTCACCGGCTCCTCGGCACCCGGATCGGTGTTGTAGACCATCTTGATTTCCTTGGTGCCCACCCGCTTGCCGACAATGGGCCGCTTGCCCTCCTTGAGGGCCGGCTTGAACACGTAGTACTCGTCGGGATTGACCGCGCCCTGGACCACGTTTTCGCCCAGGCCCCAGGCGCCGGTGAGGAAGACCGCGTCCTTGAAGCCCGATTCGGTGTCGATGGAGAACATCACGCCCGAGCAGGCGGAATCGGAGCGGACCATCTTCTGCACCACGATGGAGAGGTAGACGTCGAACTGGCCGAAACCCTTGTCGTGGCGGTAGGAGATGGCGCGGTCGGTGAACAGGGAGGCGAAGCAGCGCTTGCAGGCGTCGATCAGCGCCTCCGGACCGCGGATGTTGAGGTAGGTGTCCTGCTGGCCGGCAAAGGAGGCGTCGGGCAGGTCCTCGGCGGTGGCCGACGAGCGGACGGCGACATCGACCTCGGGGCCGTAGTCCTCCTCCATTTTCCGGTAAGCGTCGAGAATCGCCTGGCGCAGATCGGCCGGGAACTCGGCGGTACGGACGATTTCGCGGGCTTTGGCGCCGCGCTCCTGCAGATTGTACAGATCGCCGGTATCAAGGCCGGCCAGTGCCTCGCGAATGGCGGTCTCCAACCCGGCTTCCTTCAGCAGATACCGGTAGGCGTAGGCGGTGATGGCGAAACCGTTGGGCACCGCCACCCCCTTGGAGGTCAATTTTTGGTGCATCTCGCCCAGGGAGGCGTTCTTGCCGCCCACCCGCGGGACATCCTCGATGCCGATCTCGTCAAACCAGAGAATGAGCGCTGTTTCGTGCGTGTTGTTCATCACCTACCCCCTCGCAAAGAAAACCGTCGGCTGGGCCGGGCCCGCCCGGCAACCCCCGTTGTCGGCAACCGGCGTAAAATTGGTTTGTAAGATACTAATTGTAAAAAAAAAACGTCTCCCGGTCAACCGAAACGTCCCGTGGGCCTGCCCTGCCGGGACCACAGACAGGCACCGCCCCCGCAGCCTTGCCAAGATCGGCCCGGCGGGCTATATTGACGGAATATATTTGTTTTTTTCCTATCAAGCAGGTGTTGCATAACGGAGCCGCCATGACCATCGCCCACGAGATTGCCGCCATCAGCACCGACTGCATTGTCACCGGAAACCATGAGCAAAGCCGCTATTTCGAGGCGATCAAGCGGCTGGTCGCGGGGCGCAACGCGGCCGCGTCGCCTGCGGACCGGGTGCCGTGGCAGACCGAAATCGACCGGATCTATCAGTTGATCGAGGACGAAATGCGGACCCGCACCGGCGCGCCCGCCAAAGCCGTGGCCTTTGGCACCTCGGGTTGGCGGGGCACGCTGGGCAAGGATTTGTTTGTCCGTTCGGTGGCAACGGTCACCGCGGCCATCCTCGGCATGTATAAGGAGGCGGACCGCAACGAGGCGCTGCGGCAGGCCCTGGGCGTATCCGGTTTCGCCGAGATGCGGCTGCGCGGCTGCGTGGTCGGCTTCGACAACCGCTTCGGCGGACCGCTGCTGGCCCGGGCGGCGATTGACGTCCTCTGCGCCAACGGCGTGCGCGTCTATTACGCCGGCGAAGCCACCACCGGCGCGCTTTCGGCCTCGGTCCTGGTCCGCCGGGCCGCCTTCTCCATCAACCTCACGCCCAGCCACAATCCCCTGGAGTACGGCGGCTTCAAGTACAACGCCGCCGATGGCGGTCCGGCCGCGCCGATCCTCACCGACACCATCACCCGCCTGGCCGGGGAGTACATGGCATCGGGCCGCGCAGACCTTCTTCCGGCCGAACTCGATGTCAACAGGCCCCTGGAAAAGCAGCCGGGCCTCGTCCCCGAAGACGCCCTGGCCAGTTGGCAGCACCTGGTCCGCAACAACGTCCAGCGCCACGGCATCGACTACGACCGGCTGCTGGCCGGGCTGGCGGCGAACAGCAGGGTGACCGTGTGCGTCGACGCGGTCCACGGCGCCGCCCGCACCTATCTGGCCCGGCTCCTGGACAATCCGCCGCCCGAGCGGCTGACCCTGCTCCGCGCCACCGCCGACCCCACCTTCGGCGGGATCGCGCCGGAACCGTCCTCGGCCAACATGCGGCCGGTGCTGGCCGCGCTCGCGGCCCGGCCCGAGCCGCTCAAGATCGGGGCGATCATCGATCCCGACGGCGACCGCATCCGCTTCACCGACGGCGACGTCGAGATCTCGATGAACCAGTTCGGGGCGATGGCCTACCATTTCCTCCACGAAATCAAGGGCAAGCGCGGCATGGTCGCCAAGACCGTGGCCACGAGCAACCTGGCCAACGCCCTGGCCGCCCAGCTGGGCGAGGAGGTGTTCGAGCCCAGGGTCGGCTTCAAGGAGTTCAAGCCGGTGATCGACCGGGCCCTGGTCTTTTTCGAGGAATCGGACGGTATTTCCATCATCGGCCACACCCCGGAAAAGGACGCCTTCATCGGCCTGATCCTGGCCATCGACATGACGCTTACCCTGAACAAGCCGCTGGGCCAGTACCTCGCCGACATCGAGGATCAATTCGGCCACTACTATCCCGACCGCGACGGCGTCGCCGTCTCCCAGCAGGGCGAGGCCCTGCTGTGCAGCCTGGACAAATTGCGCGCCTACGGACCGGGCAGCACGATCCGGGTCGGCGAGGGCGAGCGGACCATCACCGAGGTGATCGATATCGACGGCCGCAAGATGATCCTCGACGACGGTTCCTGGATTATGATCCGCCCCTCGGGCACCGAGCCCAAGGTCCGGTTTTACGTCGAGGCCAGGAGCCGGGAGGAAACCGTGCTGCTGGTAAAAAGTGCCAAATCGATGCTTGCCGAAACAGGACTCTTGCCCTAATGTAGCAAGGTGAATTCGCCCCCCTGTTCCCTCGGACAACAAGGGGTTTGCACGCATCGACAACCCATCACCATCGAGATTTGCCATGTGGGAATATACCGATAAAGTTCAGGACCATTTCATCAACCCCCGCAATGTCGGCGAGATCGAGGATGCCGACGGCGTGGGCAACGTCGGCTCCATCGCCTGCGGCGACGCCCTGCGGCTGACCATCAAGGTCGACGAGAACCAGGTGATCACCGACGCCAAATTCAAGACCTTCGGCTGCGCCTCGGCCATCGCCTCCTCCTCGATGCTCACCGAGATGCTCAAGGGCATGAAGCTGGAGGACGCCAAGAGGCTGACCAACGACGACATCGCCAGGGCCCTGGGCGGCCTGCCCAAGGAAAAAATGCACTGCTCGGTCATGGGCCGCGAGGCCCTGGAGGCGGCCATCGCCGACTATACCGGCGCCATCCTGCCCATGGCGCAGGGTGAGGTGGTGTGCGAATGCTTCGGCGTCACCGACCTGGAGATCATCCGCGCCATCCGGGAAAATGCGCTGACCTCGGTGGAGGACATCACCAACTTCACCAAGGCCGGCGGCGGCTGCGGCAAGTGCGAGGGCAAACTGCGGGCGCTGCTCACCGAGACGATGGCCGGGGAAGCCGGCCAGCCCACGGGCGTGGCCAAGAAAAAACGCATGACCACCCTGGAAAAGATCAAGAAGATCGAGGAGGTCGTCGAGCGGGAGATCAAACCGACCCTGAAAAAGGACGGCGGCGACATCCGCCTGATCGACGTGGACGGCGATTTCGTCACCGTGTCGCTGCGCGGCTCCTGCGCCAACTGCCATTCGTCGCGGACCACCCTGAAAGAATACGTGGAGAGAAAGCTGCGCGAACAGGTTCTGGAAAGCCTGATCGTCGAGGAGGACAAGTAATGGCGGTGCTACCCGAGCAGGTCATCTACATGGACAACAACGCCACCACCCGGATCGCCCCCGAGGTGCTGGACGCCATGATGCCCTACCTGACCCAGTTTTACGGCAACCCCTCCTCCATGCATACCTTCGGCGGCCAGGTCGGCCAGGCGATCAGCCAGGCCCGCCAGCAGATCGCCGATCTGCTCGGCGCCGATCCCGGCGAGATCGTGTTCACCAGTTGCGGCACCGAGAGCGATTCCACCGCCATTCTCTCCGCCATCCAGAGTTTCCCGGAGAAAAACCATGTGATCACCACCAGGGTGGAGCACCCGGCGGTGAAGAACCTCTGCGACAACCTGGAAATCTTCACCGGCCGCAAATACCACGTCACCCGCCTGCCGGTCGCCGCCGACGGCACCCTGGATATGCAGCGGTACCGGGAAAGCCTCACCGACGACACCGCCATTGTCAGCGTGATGTGGGCCAACAACGAGACCGGCGTGCTCTTCCCGGTGGAGGAGATGGCGCAGATCGCCAGGGAGCGGGGCGTCCTCTTTCATACCGATGCCGTGCAGGCAGTCGGCAAGGTGCCGATCAACCTCAGGGAAACGGCCATCGATTTTCTCTCGCTTTCTGGCCACAAGCTCCATGCCCCCAAGGGGATCGGCGTGCTCTATGTCCGCAAGGGCACGCCCTATATCCCGTTCATGAACGGCGGCCACCAGGAGCACGGCCGCCGGGGCGGTACCGAAAACGTGGCCTCGATCATCGGCTTGGGCCGGGCCTGCGCCCTGGCGGCCGAGAAAATGGAGGAGGAGAACACCAGGGTGCGGGCGTTGCGCGACAAGCTGGAACAAGGACTGCTGAGCACGGTGCCCAAGGCGTTGCGCAACGGACATCCGACCCAACGCCTGCCCAACACCGCCAACATCAGCTTCGAGTATGTCGAGGGCGAGGCCATCCTCCTGCACATGAACCAGCTCAACATCTGCGCCTCCTCCGGCTCGGCCTGCACCTCCGGCTCCCTGGAGCCGTCCCACGTGCTCCGCGCCATGGGCGTGCCGTTCACCGCGGCGCACGGTTCGATCCGCTTCAGCCTCTCGATCTACAACACCGAAGAGGAGGTCGATTTCGTGCTGGCCAGGATGCCCGACATCATCACCAAACTGCGGGCCCTGTCTCCCTTCTGGGAAGACAAATAGGCCACCGTCCTGTGGCGCCGCCGCGTTCCGGCCGGCGGCGCCTTTCCTCACAACCCCTTCCCGTCGAGCCGCCATGCGCATCATTGCCCCAAGCTTCACCATCTTAGATGAACTTGACCAGCAATCCCTTCCGGTTCGCATCGAATACTGCGGCCGGATCTGCTACAAAAGCGAAAACCGGATCGACAGCGGCTCGGCCATCCCCTTTGTCAGGAAGATGGCGGAGAACGGGCACAATTCCGTCCTGGAGATGGGGGTGACCACGCTGATCGCCACCTGTGCCACGCCGGAGCCCATCCAGGCCCTTTTTTTCCGTCAGCCCAAATTTCTGCACATCGACCGGCTGGATGACAGGCAACTGCTGATCACCGGCTCGGTTCGCGCCTTTCGCGAGATGCTGCTCTTCCACCCCGACGATGCCATTTCCCTGGCCATTGTCCGGTTCCTCGACAGCCGCCACCCCTATTTCTTCGAGACGCTGCCGCTGGCGGCGGACCCGGAGCGCGCCGTCGGGGTAACCATCGAGAAAATGGGCCTCGCCGCCGTGGACCGGCTCGCTCCGCCGATGCACGCCAGACACCGGTTCCTGGCGGTCAGGTTCATCGTCAACCGGGCGGTTACCCATGAACTGGTCCGCCACCGGCCCTGCACCTTCCTCCAGGAGAGCCAGCGCTACTGCCGCTATTCCGCCGACAAGTTCGGCAACGAGGTCACCTTCATCAAACCGGTCTTCTTCGAGGAAGACAGCGAGGAATTCGCCCTCTGGCGGCAGTCGATGGAGATGATGGAGGCCCGGTATCTCCGCCTGCTCGAGACCTCCTCGCCCCAGGCGGCCCGCACCGTGCTGCCCAATTCCTGCAAGACCGAAATCATCGTCTACGCCAACCTCCTCGAATGGCGCCACATCCTCTCCCTCCGCACCTCGCCCGCCGCCGAGCCCTCGATGCGCGAGGTGATGATTCCTCTTGCCGAGGCCCTGCGGCAGCGTTATCCTGCCATCTTTTCCTGATCCGTGAAGAAAGAAGACGGCCGCGGCCGGTTCGTCGCCCCCTACGACCAGCGCCGGCCGTTTTTTCCGCCGGGCCCTCTTTTTTGAAAATGTTTCTTCTTTTTTGACCCGTTTTTTTATTTGCTATACAATACTGCGAAATCACCACATTCCATTCCTCTCGCAGGGACATCAGTGCACCCATGGCTCTCAAACCAGGACAATCCGCGCCAGACGCCCAGAAAGGCTCGCTGAAAAAGACGGTCAAGGACCAATCGGGTGCCGGCAGGCTCAAGATCGGCGAGTTGCTGAGCAAGGCCGGCTACATCACCCTGACCCAGTTTGAGGAAGCCAAGGCGATCCAGAAAAAAACCGGCGAACGGCTCAGCCGGATTCTGCTGGAAAGCGGCGTCATCGAACGGGACACCATCCCCAACTTCCTCAGCCGCATGCACAACTACACCCTGGTCGCGCTCGACCAGGAAGTGCCGAGCAAGGAAGCCCTGCAACTGGTCCCCTACGAAACCGCCAGGCAGTTCATGTGCCTGCCCCTCCGGCTGGCCGGCAACACCCTGCAGGTGACCATGACCGAACCCACCGACACGGTGGAGGTCGAGCAGCTCCAGGACATTGTCCAGAAACATCTCAACGTCTGCGTGTCCACTGCCAAGGACATCATCGAGGCGTACAAAAAATACTATCATATCAGCGACGAGGAGTATCAGTCCTTCTTCAAATCCGAGGCCGAGGCCGAAGAGGACACGGTCAGTCAGGTCGATGACTTCGGCGCCCTGGTGTCCGACGCCGCCGAGGATTTCGAGTTCGATAGCGGCGGTACCGACGACAACGCCTACGAACAGTTTTCCGCCTCGGACGCGCCCATCATCAAGCTGGTAAACGGCATTCTGGTCAAGGCGGTGCACGAGGGCGTCAGCGACATTCACATCGAGCCCTTCGAAAAGACCATGCAGGTCCGCTACCGCAAGGACGGCTCGCTGTTCAAGTCGATGAATCTGCCGCTGACCATCAAGAACGCCATGGCCGCCCGAATGAAGATTCTCGCCGGCCTCAACATCACCGAGCGGCGGGTGCCCCAGGACGGCCGCATCAAGATCCGGCTGGGCCGCAACCGGGCGGTCGACTTCCGCGTCTCCACCCTGCCGCTCCTCCACGGCGAGGGCATCGTCCTGCGTATCCTGGACAAGGATTCCCTCAATGTGGACCTGACCAAGCTCGGATTCACCAAGAACACCTTCGCCGCCCTGAGACGGTGCCTCAACCGGCCGCAGGGCCTGCTTTTGGTCACCGGCCCCACCGGTTCGGGCAAGACCGTGACTCTCTATTCCGCGCTGAACTCACTCAACAACGAGGACATCAAGATCCTCACCGCGGAAGACCCGGTGGAGTTCAACTTCAAGGGCATCAACCAGGTCAACGTCAACGCCGAGGTCGGCATGACCTTCGCCGCGGCGCTGAAGGCCTTTCTCCGCCAGGATCCGGACATCATCATGGTCGGCGAGATCCGCGACATCGAAACCGCCGAAATCGCGATGAAGGCGGCCATGACCGGCCACCTGGTGTTCTCCACCCTGCACACCAACGACTCGCCGGCCACGGTCAGCCGTATGGTGGATATCGGTATCCCGCCGTACATCCTGGCCTCCTCGCTCACCATGGTGCTTTCCCAGCGCCTGGGACGGCGACTCTGCACGAAATGCAAGATGCCAGCCGAATACGACAGGCAGACGCTGCTGAACGCCGGGTTCAAGGAAAGCGAGCTGGACGAACTCAAACTGTTCAAGGCCAAGGGATGCCCGGAATGCAACGGCCTCGGATACAAGGGCCGGGTCGGCTTCTTCGAGCTGATGGAGGTGACGGAAGCGGTGGCCCAGGCCATCCAGGCCGAGGTCTCCGAGGAGCAGCTGCGCAAGGTGGCCATGCAGGAAGGCATGTACACCCTCCGCGAGGCTGGCCTGCAAAAGGCCCGCGAAGGCATCACCAGCCTGGAGGAGGTGTTGAAGCGGACGGTGGCCCACGAGGACAGTCTGCCCGCTTATCTAGTCAATCCGGACGTGGAGGAATACGAGGACGGTGACGTGGTGATTCAGGAAGGCAACAAGGACAAGGACTTTTTCAAGCTGATCAGGGGCAAGGTGGCCGTGCTCCGCTCCGGCAAGAAGATCGCCGAGATCACCGAGCCGGGTGAATACTTCGGCGAGATGGCCGCCATCCTGGACGAGCCGCGCTCCGCCTCGATCATTTCGGTGGGCCGGTGCACCATCAAACGCTATCCGGGCAACAAGCTGGCGGAGTTGATCGAGAAGTATCCGGACGTCTCCAGGCATCTGTTCCGGACCCTGGTAGAGCGGCTCCACAAGACCGACCGCATCGTGGTCCAACTCGCCAGCGCCACCAAAGTCCGTCCGCCGCAGGTGGTGCGCCAGGCATGAACAAGGTTTCTGTCTACATCATCGCCTACAACGAGGCCGACAAGATCCAGGATGCCATCCGCTCGGTGCTCTGGGCCGACGAGATCGTGGTGGCCGACTCCCACAGCCAGGACAACACCGCCGCCCTGGCCGAGGAACTGGGTGCCCGGGTGGTGCAGATTCCCTTTCGGGGATTCGGCGACCTGCGCAACCGGGCCATGGCCGCCTGCACCCACGACTGGATCTTCTCGCTCGATTCCGACGAGCGCTGCACGCCCGAGGCGCGGGACGAGATCCTGGCCTGCCTCCGCGACCCGAGAGCCGACGCCTACTATGTCCCCCGCCGGAATTTCTTCATGGGCCGCTGGATCCGCCACTCCGGGTTCTACCCCGATTACCGCCAGCCCCAGCTGTTTAAAAAAGGCGCCCTGGTCTTCAAGGAAGACGACCCGGTGCACGAGGAATTCAGCGTGGTCACCAACCGGCCGGTGGGCTATCTGCGTCACGCGATCTGGCAGTTTCCCTTCAAACGGCTGGAGGAGCTGCTGCACAAGGCCAACAAATACTCCACCCTCGGGGCCGACAAGCTGGCCCTGACCGGTCGCGGCAATTGCTCACTGTGGACCGCCCTGGCCCACGGCATCTGGTCCTTCTGTCACATGTATTTCCTCAAACGGGGCATTCTCGACGGCTGGCCGGGCTTCATCATCGCCCTGTACAACTTCGAGGGCACCTTCTACAAGTACGCCAAGTTCCACGAGCTGCGCTCCCGCTGGACCCCGCCGCCCTCCCCGCCGCTGCCGCGCGTCACCGAGGAGTGACCTCCCCGATCAGGGTCATGACCCGATCGTAGACCCTCTCCACGGTAATCCCCTCCATGCACCGCTGCTGGGCGCAGACCCGTTTCCGGCAGCAGAGGCAATCGAGCCCCTCCGCCTGAATGACCGCGTTGTGCATCCCATACGGTCCCACCCGCTCCGGATGGGTGGGGCCGAACAGGGCCACCACCGGCGTGCCCGCCATGGCGGCCATATGCATCGGCCCGGTATCAACCCCGACATAGGCCGCCGCCTTTTTCATCAGGGCGGCCGAGGCCATCAGGCTCAGGCGGCCGGCGGCAACGGCCGGTTCATGGCGCATGTCTGTCACGATGGTCTCGATGTGGGCGCGATCGCCGGGACTGCCGCCGAAGACGGTCCGCACCCCGGCTGACTCCAGCAGGTCGCAGAGCGCGCTCCAGCGCGATGCGATCCAGAACTTGGATTGCCAGCGCGCGGCCGGATTGACGTAGACGAAGCGCTGTTCCGGACCGATCCCGGATGCCCGCAGGAACGCCTCGGCCTGGTCCTCGTCGTTCCGGTCGGTGACCAGATACAAATCCTCTTCCCTGGCGGAACAACCAAAAAACGAACAGAAAAGCAGGTTCTTGTCCACCGCGTGCATGGGCCCGGACGCCACCGTGAGCAGGCGGTGCTGAAACAGGGTGTTCAACTCCCTGGCATCGCCGAACCCGACCCGCACGCCGCCGGGGTTCATCAGGGCGAACAGGCCGCTGCGAAAGGAGGCGTGGAGATCGAGCACCCAATCGTAGGGGGCTTGGCGGAAGGCGGCGCGCAAGCGCGCCAGCACGCCGATGGTGGCGGTGCAGGCGCGGAAATAGGCACCCCTGGTGGCATCAGGATCGCTGGTCGAGGGCACATGAATGGGATAGACCTCGTCGACCGCCGGATCGCGCGCCACAAGGGAGGCAAACGCCGCTTCCACCACCCAGCCGATGCGGCACGACGGCGCGCAGCGTTTCAATGCATGCGCCACCGGCAGGGCGTGGATGACATCCCCCAGCGAACTCTGCTTGATCAGCAGGATTCGTTTGCCGTCGAGTCGGTCGTCCATACGACAATCCGCAGGGCCGGCGGCGGGCCGCGCCGGCCTCACGCCTCCTGGACCATCGGGGTTGTGGCGGGCACCTCCCCCTGGGTGACGGCCGGTCTGAGCGGCTGGGGATTCTTGAAGAGGATCGCGCTCATCAGGGAGAAGAGGAAACCGGTGCCGACGAGATTGAGATAGGATTCAAAGCACATGATCACCATGAAAAAGACAGGAAAGGCGAGGCGGATCCTTTCCCAGCCGTCCACGATCCGACCGGCCCGACGGAAATGGACGAACAACAGGCCCAACAGGCTCAACAGCCCGAGGACGCCGAGCTGCACCGTAAGAAAAACATACTGGTTGTGCGGGTTGTTGGTCGTCGGCACGCCGGGCGAGACGCTCTCGTTCATCGCGCTGTAGGCAGAGGCGAAATCGCCGGTCCCCACTCCGATCCAGGGTGACTGTCTGATGATCTGCCACGAGATCGTCCAGTAGTGCAGGCGCAGGCCGACAGAAGTGTTGGGGTTGTCGCGGAAAGTCCGGATATTCTCGACAATCGCGTCCATGCGCCCCTGGAACACCGGGCTCAGACGATAGGCCGCCGTAAAAACAAGCGGAAAGAGCACCGCGGCAATCAGGCCGGCCCTGAGCACATTCTTCCGGTAATACTGAAACAGCAGCACGGCCATCAGCACGAAAAAGGCGCAGTGCCCCGCCCGCCCCATCGTTGTGAACAGGTGAACGGTCAGAAGAGCGGCAAAGGCCAGCAGGCCCCACCATTGCCAGCCGTTTTTCCCGCCCCACAGGAGTTGATGCGCCAGGAGATAGATGGCAAAGGCCAGCATCGGCGTGTACTGCAACTGGATGGTCAGGGTGTGGAAGAAGAGTTCATCCTCGGACAAGCCCTTCTGCAACAAGTCGAATTGATCCAGCGAAACGGCGAGCATGGTGGCGGTCACCCCGGCGATGAAGGCGACGACATACCGCTGCCGCCATTCCCAGCGGATGGTTGTGAGCAGAAAAGGCGCCAGCATCACCTTCCACTGCTTGCGAATGACGGCCAGGCCATCCTGAAGGGATTCGGTCCAGCACAAACCGAGGAGCAGCACCACGGCATAGACGAGGACCGCGCGACCGAGCGGGCTGGCGGCCATCTCCCGCAACTTCTCGGCATACCTTCCTTCAAGCAGACCACAGAGCAGGATGAGGCACGCCGCCACGCTGACGGCCGAGGTCGAAAGAGGAAGAAAAAAGGCGAGCGCCATGTGCAGCCACAGGCACACCTGCTCCATTCGCCGCTGCATTATTCCTGCTCCTTGTTGGCATCGCCAGCGAACTGGAGGTTATAGAGGAAACTGTACTCGCCGCCGAGGGCGAGCAGCTCGCCATGCCTGCCCTCTTCCGCCAACCGGCCCTCTTTCAGCACGACAATCCGGTCGGCGTTCTGGATGGTCGACAGGCGATGAGCGATGACGATGGTGGTGCGGTTGTGCATCAGGTTGTCCAGAGCCTGCTGCACCTCGCGCTCAGACTCGTTGTCGAGCGCCGAGGTCGCCTCGTCGAGGATGAGGATGGGGGCGTCCTTGAGGAGCGCCCGGGCGATGGAGAGCCGCTGCCGTTGCCCGCCCGAGAGCCGCGAGCCCGATTCGCCGATCACCGTGTCGAACCCTTGCGGCAGGGCCGTGATGAAGTCGAGCGCGTAGGCCGCCCGCGCCGCGGCCAGAAGTTCCTCCTCCGAGCAGTCGTCGCGGCCGTAGGCGATGTTGTTCCGCACCGTGTCGTTGAACAGAATCGTCTGCTGGGTGACCACGGCGATCTGGCGGCGCAGGGAGGCCAGCGTGTAGGTGCGGACATCGACGCCATCGATCAAAAGGCGCCCCGCATCGACATCGTAGAAGCGGAGCATCAGATTGGTCAGGGTGGTTTTGCCGCCGCCGCTCGGCCCGACCACGGCGAGCACCTCGCCCCGGTTCACCCGGAAGGTGAGTTGCCGGAGCACCGGGATATCGTGCTCGTAGCCGAAGGTGACGTCGGCGAACTCGATCTGCCGGCGAAACGGGGGCATGTCCGGGGCGCCGGGCGCTTCCCTGATGTCGGAGCCGACATCCAGCAGGGTGAAAATGCGGTGCGCGGCGGCAACGCCCTGCTGGATGTTGGAATTGACCTTGCTCACCCCCTTGACCGGTTCGTACAGCATGAGCAGGGCGGTGAGAAAGGCCATGAACGCCCCCGGCGTCGAATGGCCCGCCAAGACTTGACCGCCGCCGAACCAGATGATGATAGCCATGCCGAGGCCCGCGAGTATTTCTATGCAGGGATGCGACAGGCTGTTGTACCACGTCTCGGAAAGCAGGATGTTCATGATGTTCTGCATCCGCTTGGCAAACCGTTTTTTCTCGAACGGTTCCATGCAAAACGCCTTGACGATGCTCACCCCGGCGATGGTCTCGTGCAACTGGCTGGTGGCCTCGCCGAGCTTCACCTGGTAATTCGTGCTGATCCTCCTGAATTTCCGGCCGAAGACAATGATCGGCACTGCGGCCATGGGCAGAAAGACCAGGGAAATGAGCGCCAGGCGCCAATCCATGTAAAAGATCACCCCCAACAGACCGAACACCGAAAAGAGATCCCGCAGGGAGCGGATCAGGGTATAGGAAACAGAGTTCTGGACGATGCTGACATCGTTGATGATCCTGGAGATCAGCTCACCCGTCGGCGTTTTGTGAAAAAAACGCAGGGGTTGATCCATGATGTGGTCATAGACCTGGGTGCGCAAATCCCTGATAACGCACTGCCCCACCATCTCCAGGAAATAGGAATGGAGAAAATAAAAGATCCCCTTGATGAAAAAGACCAGAAGCAGGGCCAGCGGCAGCAAATTCAGCAGGTGTGCATCCTGTTTGATGAAAATCTCATCCAGCAGGGGTTTGACCAGATAGGCCTGCACCGCGTTGAAGCCCCCGACCGCGACCATCGACGCCATGGCGATCGCCATTTTGGCCGTATAGGGCTTGAGCACCGCCATCAGGCGGACAATGATCTCTTTATTCGTCATGTTCAGGCACGAAAGAGGTGGGCAAGGATCGGCACAATTGGGCTTTGCCTTTACCGCATTTCATGAAAGGATGCCAGCATAGTTCCCGGAAAAAGACGGCGGCAGTTCGCCCCGGCCGCTGAGCAGGGCGGTCACTTCGGCGGCTATCCTTTTCGGTTGGCCATGGCTGACGTCGACAACGAGGTAGTCGATACCCAGCCGAACGAGTTCGTCCGCATGCGGCAACAGGGAGAAGACGGTATGGGAGTGGACGGAGACGGCCTCCCCCCGGCGGTCGAGATAGAACCGCTCGCCGCGCGGACTGGCGAAGGATCGCTGCCCCTGGAAATGGGGGGCGTCGAGCCGCGCGGTGAAGAGCGGCGGCCGGCCGTGCACGGTGAGTCCGACCTTCATGCGCATCGTCCCCGGCGCAGAGACGCTACGGGAGAAATGGGCCAGGGCCGCGGCAAGGGTGGCCCGGTCTGTTTCCAGGGAAAACTGCACCCCGGCCAGCCCGCGCGCCGCATACAGACGCAGGGCGGCGCTGTTGAGGATATTGCAGGTAAAGTCGCCATAGAGTTCCAGGCCACCGTCGGCTGGCAGTTGGCCGGTCCCATCGACGAACAGGGCGATCTGGCCGATGTGGCCGATCTGGAAACACCTCGCTCCTTGGCGCCGGAGCTGGGCCACCGCTTCGCGGTACCAGGGCAGCCGCTCTTGATGCAGCACCGGCGGCAGGGTCCAGACCAACGGCACGCCTCCCGGTTTCCGCTGCCTGCCGTGCAGGCCCCAAGCCAATGTCTCTTCAGTGAGTTCGACCAGCACCCTGGCGACCTTGAAGGGATACCGGAGCGTCATCGCCTCGGGGGTGGCGACCTTGAGCCACCATTCCGGCGATGTCGGCCGGCCGTGCTGCGGCGCGCCGCGGCCGGTCCGGCGGCCTCCGCCCGCCTGCTGCCCCGTCGAGCTCGATTGGTCCGTTGCGGGCTCCATGTCAAGATCGGCCAACCGGTGGGCCAGCGCTGCGGGATCGGGCAACGGCACAATCATGCGCTCAGCCGCCCGCGCCACAGCCGAACGTTTCTTCTCATCGCGCCCACTCACATCGACCCGGAACAGAATCCCGGCAAACGGCTGCCGCAGGTGCTTCACCTCGATGCCGGCCAGCCCGATACCCACCGTCAGCCCCGCCTCCGCCTCCGCCACCTGCTTCCCCTTGAGCGTCAGGGAGCGCAGGGTGAAGCTCGTCCGGTCGCCGGTGCGCTCCTGGTAGAGCCGCAGACGGTCGCCCACCCGGACCGGGGCCTGCAACACCACCTGCGCCGTCGCCGCCCGGTCCACCCTTTGTCCCGCGGCAATCTCCAGCCGGACCACCCTGCCGATCACCTCGCCGGTGCTTCCGGAAAGCCGGGGCACGATCAACCGGTCCTCCTGGCCGGCGAGCAAAAATCCGGAGGCGCGCTTCCGCCCCATGGACGCATCCAGGAGCCGGTGCGCCTCGGCGAGCATGCCGGCCCTCCGGTCGACCGGGGCATCGAGCGCGTCCAGGGCGAGGCGGTACGCCCCGACCGTGCTGCGGACATAGGCCACCGACCGGAGCCTCCCCTCGATCTTGAGGCTGACCACGCCGGCCGCCCGCACCCCGGCCAAATGATCGATGCCGCTGAGATCGTTCATGGAGAAAAGATAGCCACCGCCCTTGCCGCCCTGGCCGGCGCCGGCCCGCTTGCCCGAGGGCAGCCAGTCGTAGCGGCGGCGGCAGGGCTGCACGCACTGGCCGCGCAGGCTCGACTTGCCGCCGTGCAGGCTGGAAAAGCGGCAGAGTCCGGAATAACTGAAGCACATGGCCCCATGAATGAAGATCTCCAACTCCATGTCGCTCTGTCGGTGGATGGCCCGGATCTCATCCAGGCTCAATTCCCGGGCCAGGACGATGCGCGAAAAACCCAAGGCCCCAAAATAATCGGCCGCCATCGCATGGTTGACGGTCATCAGCGTCGAGGCGTGCACCTGCAACCGGGGAAAAAAGCGGCGCACCAGCAGCAACAGGCCCAGGTCCTGGATGATCAGGGCGTCGGGCCCGATGCCGTCGAGCACGGCCAGCGTTTCCAGGGCCAGGGGGATCTCGTCTTCCTTAACCAGGCTGTTCATGGCCACATAGAGCTTCTTGTTGCGCTCGTGGGCATGGCCGGTCATGGCGGCGATCTCGGCCAGGGTGAAATCGCGCGCCAGCGCACGGGCGTTCAGGCCGGGCGCGCCGACGTAGACCGCATCCGCGCCCGCCTCGAGGGCGGCCTCGAAGGCGGATATTGTGCCGGCGGGGGCCAGCAGCTCCATGGCGGGGACGGGGACGGACGTGCTCATGGCAGAGGGGACCATCGGAAACCGAGAGAGTGAAGAAGGCTGTAACCGCGAAACAAAACGAAAATTACCGGACTAGGGCGGGCCTACCCGGCGTTGTGGTACAGGGCCGGCGGATAATCGACCGGCGGCAGGGGCAGGATGAAATAAAAGTTGTTGCCCTCTTGTGTCGGTTCGTAGCCGACTTTGCCGCCGTGCATCTCGACCACCAAGCGGATGAACGACAGGCCGTGGCCGGTGCCGGGAATATCCAGATTGTCGTCGCCGCGCATCCCTTCCTGGAACAACCGGTTGCCCTGTTCCACCGACATGCTGGCCCCAGTGGTGAACACGTTGAATTTGATCCCCTTTTTACCGGGATGCGGGAAATTGTCGACAATTTCCCGGCCATAGGCCATGGCCTTCCGCACCTGTCCCCGGTGATCGATGATTTCCTTGGTGTACTTGGCGGCATTGGAGAAGAGGTTGGCATAGACCTGGGCCAGCAGACCGATGTCGACCAGGATCGGGAATTCCTCCTCGTACATGTTCTGCGGCCGGTCAACGGTGACGTTGGCGGCCTGCAGCCGGCTGGCGTAGTGGTCCAGTTGGGGCAGGATCACCTCTTTTTCGACAAAGCATCGTTTGGGGTGGAGTACCAAGTGGCCACGCTCGAAATGTTCCCTGCGGAACAGGCTTTCAATGAACAGGCTCATGTTGGCGTGATGCTTGACGATTTCCTGGTGGTATTTGACCAGGTCCGCCTGCAGGGCCTGCAGGCGGCCGAAACAGTAGCCGCATCGCGGCGCGGGCGTTTCCTGGCTCGAGGTGATTTCGCGTTTCAGTTCCTCGATCAGGCCGATCTTCTTCTTCAATTGGTTGAACAGATGCCGGAAATACATATTGGGCACGATGATGTTGTGCTCAATATCGATCACCAGGGTGTTGATGAATTTCAACCGTTCGATGTTCTGCCGGGCGATCAGCCGGTTGTCGAGGTTGTAGCCGATCCGGTTGGCGTATTTGGCGAAAAAAAACTTGTCGGACTCGGTCAGCCGTTCCTTGCGCCGGACTTCGAACATCCCCAGGATCCGGCCGCTGCCGCACAATCCCCGCAGATCGTCCCACAGTTTCATCTGCCGGTCCGCGGTACGGTCGTCGGTATCCTTGGAAAAGGGCTGCTTGCTGAAAATGGGGATGATGTAGGAGCCGCCCAGTTCGTACGGCATCTCCTGCATCTGGACCGGATAGTCCGCCGGCCGCGGTTCGGCCAGCACCCCATCCTCGCTGGAACAGACCAGTTGCAGGCCGCGTTCCCGGTTCTCGCACAGATAGAGTCCGCTGGCGACGCCGACCAGGGCCAGGGGAACGGAGACACAGATCCGGTAAAAATCGTCGAGGGAATCGTATTCCTGGGCCAGATCGAAGAACGCCTTCAGGAAGTCGTTGCGTCCCTGGGTGAAGTTGTAGTGCTCGTAGCTCTCCGCCTTTTCCCGGACGCGCTGGCAGACCGCCTCCAGATCCGGCGGGATGGACGGGGTGTTCAATGAGCCGTTCATGGGCATTCGCGAGCAAAAGGTTTCCGCAGGCAACCCCACCGAGTGCCGGCACGGCCGCTGCCGGCTTTATCGTTTGGTGATGACCACGGCGTCACGGGTGTCCTTCTCTGCAAGCAGGACATCCACACGTTCGTTGGCGGCCGGGGTGACGGTCATGCCGACATAGTCGGGCTGAATCGGCAGCTCGCGACCGCCGCGGTCGACCAGCACCGCCAGCTGGATCGACAAGGGCCGGCCGTAATCCATGATCGCATCCATGGCGGCGCGGATGGTCCGGCCGGTGAAGATGACGTCGTCGACCAGAATGACCCGCTTGTCTTCCAGAAGAAAGCCGATATCCGACTTCTTGACGATCGGGTTCTGGGAAATGAGGCTCCAGTCGTCGCGGTACAGGGTGATGTCGAGGGTGCCGGCGGGCAGGGTGACCTCCTCGCGCTCTTCGATCTGCTGCTTGATGCGCTGGGCCAGGTAGACCCCGCCGGTGTGGATGCCGACGATCGACAGGTTGGCGACGCCGTGGTTGCGCTCCACGATCTCCATGCCGATGCGGTCCAGGCTGCGTTCGATGTCTCTGCCGATCATGATGGTCCGTGCGGTCATTGGTGCACCCTCTCCCAGAAATAGGCCTCGCCCTTGGCGGCCACCAGATTGATCGCCTCGGGATAGGCCTCGCATTCCACCGCGAACACCCGGGCGGCGATGTCGTCGGGGGTGTCACCGTCCTCCAGGGCCACGCAGCGCTGGAGCACGATCGGCCCCTGATCGTACAGTTCGTTGGCGAAATGGACGGTGCAGCCGCTCACCGTGCAGCCCCGTGCCTTGACCGCCTCGTGGACGTGGTGGCCGTAAAAGCCTGCCCCGCAGAAGGACGGGATGAGCGCCGGATGGATGTTGAGCACTGAACGGCGCAGGTGGGCGGGCGGGGTGTAGAGCTTGAGATAGCCGGCCAGAACGACGAGATCGACCTCGTAGTTCGCCAAAATCCGGTTGATCTCGTCGTTGTCCGGGGCATGGAAGGCGGGATAGCCGTACCGCCTGGCCTTTTCCAGGCCCAGGGCGTCGGCGACGTTGGCGATGACCACCCGGATCCGGGTGCGCAGGCTGCCGGCCGCGATCCGTTCATGAAAATTGTCCAGGGTTCTGCCGCTGCCGGAGAGCAGGACCGCCATGTTACGCATGCTCGGCTCCTGCAAAATAGGGATTGGTGGCCGGATCGACGGTGCGCAGCCATTGGGCGATGGCGGCATCGTAAGCGGCGGTCAGCTCGAAGACTTTGCGGGCCAGACGGAACCGGGTGGCCAGGGTGGTGTTGCCCTGGGCCTGCAATTCAGCCACGGCCTGCGGATAATCGGCCGGATCGACGATCACGGTGACGTCCTGAAAATTCTTGGCCGATGCCCGCAGCAGGGTCGGGCCGCCGATGTCGATATTTTCGATGGCGTCGGCCAGGGTGCAGCCGGGCGCGGCCACGGTTTTGGCGAAGGCGTAGAGGTTGACGGCCACGATGTCGATGGGCTTGATGCCGTGCCGCTGGCATTGCTCCCGGTGAGCCGCGTTGTCGCGCTGATGGAGAATGCCGCCGTGCACCAGGGGATGGAGGGTTTTCACCCGACCGTCCAGCATCTCGGGGAAGCCGGTGAATGCCGACACATCCGTCACGGCCAGGCCGCTGGCACGCAGCTTGTGGGCCGTGCCGCCCGTGGACAGGATTTCGATCCCCATGGCGGCCAGAGCCCTGGCAAATTCCTCGCATCCGGATTTATCGGTCAGGCTGATCAGCGCCCGCTCCACTCGTCTCATCTCTGTTTGTCCCCTGCTTATTCTTTTTTGAGAAATTGGCGGATCTTCCGCCGTTCATGCTTGTCGGGCCGCCGGTCGGGTTGACTGGCATGCAGCTGCATGGCCGCGCGTTCCGCCAGCACCTGTTCCCGTTTGGCCAGCGATTCCCCGGTTTCCTCGTACAGGGTCCGGGCGACCACTGCCGGGCCGCGCCGCTCGCTGACCTCCTGGATACGGACCGAGGTTTCGAGAAAGCCCTGCCGGATGGTCAGCAGATCGCCCGTCCGCACCATGCGGGCCGGCTTGACCCTGTCGCCGTTGACCGCCACATGGCCGGCCCCCACCTCCTTGGCGGCCAGGGACCGGGTCTTGAAAAACCGGGCCGCCCAGAGCCATTTATCGATCCGTACCTGTTCCATGTCCGCCACCGGCGCTCCTTTTATCCCGGCAAAATACCACGGTTGTCCGGATCGATCAAACAAAGAAGCGGCCGCGCTCCCTCCTCCGCCCCTGGGACGGCCGGCGACGCCAAGAGAGTTGCCGAAGCCGCGAAAATGAGGTAAGGGGCAGGCTCATCCTCCGCGAGAAGTATCCTTATGTCCCTGCACACCGTCGGCATCAACCAGTTCACCTGCCCGGTCCGCATTCCCGAAAAGGGCGGCGGCATCCAGCACACCGTGGCCACCATCGACCTCCAGGCCCAGGTGCCCCGGGGCCGGCTCGAATCCTGCGTCAGCACCATGGCCGCCCTGCTGACCCGCTTCCTGCCGGACATCCACGCCGGCATTTTTCCGGAGCTGCTCACCGAGGTGTGCCGACAACTGCAGGCCGCCGAGGCCTGGCTGACCATGCGCTTTCCCTACTTCATCGCCAAGAAGGCGCCGGTGAGCGGCACGCCCAGCCTGATGGAGTACCAGTGCACCTTCACCGCCTCCTCGGCGGCCAGCGGCGAACCGCTGCTGACCGTGGTGGTGCCGGTCACCACCCTCTGCCCCTGCTCCAAGGAGATCAGCGCGGCCGGGGCCCACAACCAGCGGGCCGAGATCACCCTCACCGTCCGGCCGCTGGCCCTGATCTGGCTGGAAGACCTGATCGCCATGGCCGAGTCCTGCGGCTCCTCCGAGGTGTACGCCCTCCTGAAGCGGCCCGACGAAAAATACGTGACCGAACGGGCCTATGCCCGGCCGATGTTCGTCGAGGACGTGGCCCGCCAGGTCGCCCAGAAGGCCCTTGCCCACGCCGATATCGCCTGGTTTTCGGTGGCGGTCGAGAGCTTCGAGTCCATCCACAACCACAGCGCCTACGCCCTGGTCGACAGCCGCGACCTCAAACCGGCCGATCCCCACGGCTGATCGCCGGTCAGGGGCGTTGCTCCAGACCTCCCAGACAGAGATATTTCAGTTCCAGGTATTCCTCGATGCCGTACTTCGAACCCTCCCGGCCGATGCCCGATTCCTTGACCCCGCCGAATGGCGCCGCCTCAGAAGACATCCGTCCGGTGTTGATGCCGACCATGCCGTACTCCAGGGCCTCGGCCGTTCGCCAGATCCGGCCGATGTCCCGGCTGTAGAAATAGGCGGCCAGGCCGTAGGGGGTATCGTTGGCCAGGGCAACCGCCTCCTCGTCTTTTTTGAAGACAAAGAGCGGGGCCACCGGGCCGAAGGTCTCGTCGTGGGCGATGTGCATCGCGGTGGTGGCGTCGAGCAGCACCGTGGGCTCGAAAAAGAAGCCGGCCTCCCCGAGCCGCCTGCCGCCGCAGACGATGCGGGCGCCCTTGCCCACGGCGTCGGCGATCTGCGTCTCGACCTTGCGGACGGCGTCGAGATCGATCAGCGGCCCCTGCTGCATCCCGGCCTCGAAACCGTTGCCGACCTTCAGCTCACGCACCGCCGCCACCAGCCTGGCGGCGAATTGCTCGTACACCCCCTCCTGGATGAAAAACCGGTTGGCGCAGACGCAGGTCTGCCCGGAATTGCGATACTTGCAGGCCACGGCCCCGCGCACCGCCGCCTCGAGGTCGGCGTCGTCGAACACGATGAAGGGGGCATGGCCGCCCAGTTCGAGGGAAATCTTCTTCACCGTGGCGGCGCAGGCGCGCATCAGCAGCTTGCCCACCGCGGTCGACCCGGTGAAGCTGAGTTTGCGGACCAGGGGGTTGGCGGTCATCTCGGCGCCGATTTCGGCCGCCGGCCCGGTGACCACATTGAAAACGCCCGGCGGGATGCCGGCCTCGTCGGCGAGCGCGGCCATGGCCAGGGCGGACAGGGGGGTCTGGCTGGCCGGCTTGACCACCACCGGGCAGCCGGCCGCCAGCGCGGGGGCCGCCTTGCGGGCGATCATCGACGAGGGGAAATTCCAGGGCGTGATGGCGGCGCACACGCCCACCGGTTCCTTGAGGACGATGATCCGCTTGCCCGGCTGGCCCATGGGGATGGTGTCGCCGTACACCCGTTTGGCCTCCTCGGCGTACCATTCGATGTATCCGGCACCGTAGACGATCTCGTCCCGGGCATCGGCCAGGGGTTTACCCTGCTCCATGGTCATGATGACGGCCAGGTCTTGCTGATGGGCGATCAGCAGATCGTACCAGCGCCGCAGCAGATGGGCCCGTTCCTTGGCGGTCAGGGCGCGCCAGGCCGGCCAGGCGCGGTGGGCGGCCTCGATGGCGGCAGCGGTTTCCCGCCGCCCCAGCGCCGGCACCGTGCCGACGGTGGCGCCGGTCGCCGGATCGACGACCGCGATCCTGTCGCCCGTCGCGCCGTCGATCCACCTGCCGTTGACGTAACACTGGGAGCGCAGCAGCTCCCATCGACCAAGTTCCATTCCTCCACTCCCCGAGTGCACCAAAAGCAAACAGGCAGCGCGTCGGAAAAAGACCGTTGCTGCCTGTCCACGTGAAAACACATGTTCAATCCCCCGGCGGTGTGCTACTCTACCGGAAAGAGTGCCATCATACACCGGGATGCCGCTTTTTTCATCCCCGATCACCATCGCTCAACAAAAGACCGGGCTCTTATGACCATTGAACAACGAAGATCCGAACGGATCGTCGACTTTCTCCCCCTCGAAATCCATGTGGTGCACGGGCAGGACGGCCGGATGCTCGCCGGCCCTTTTTCCGGCAGGATCATCGACATTTCGGCCCACGGGGCCTGTCTCCTCATGACCCAGATCATGAACCACGGCTTTCACGTCTTCCACTCGACCCGCGACACCGACGAGGCCGTGCTCCGGCTCACCATCGATCAGCCGCCGGACCTCGGCCCCCATATCCTGACCGCCCATCCCATTTGGCTGGATATTTTCCGGCAGGGCGAGATCAGGGCCTTCAAGATGGGGGTGGAATTCACGGAGGATCCGGAAAGGAAGCAGATGCGGGAATTGCGGGCGGCCATGCGCCGGGATCAGGAGGCGCGGGGCGCATGGTGGCGGAAGCACTACCGGGTTTAGGGCGCCTCCCTGCGTCCCGGGGGGAAGGGCTGCCGATCTAGAGCCCTTGTTGTTCTTTGCCGCCGAGTAGACAGAAGGCGCGGGTCTTGTTCTCGACTCCGCGCAGTTCGATCTCGCCCAGCTCTTCCAGGTCGAAACTGCCGGCTATTTCACAACGCACGGCGTCGGTGGTGTAAATCCGGCAGGCCGAGGCCTCGGCCGCCAGCCGTTGCGCAATGTTGACCTCGTTGCCGATCACCGTGTAGTCGAGCCGCCTGGTCGAACCGATATTGCCCAGAAAAACCGTGCCGCTGGTGACGGCGATCCCCAGATCGACCCCCTTGAACTTCTCGCTGCGGCTGCTCCACTGCTCCCGCAACGCCGCAAATCTCGTCTTGATCGCCACGGCGGCATGTGCCGCCGCCAGACTGGGTCCGTCCAGCTTGACCGGCGCCCCGAACACGGCCAGCACGGCGTCTCCCATGAATTTGTCGACGGTCCCCCGGTGGCGGAACACTTCCTCGGTGAAAAAATGGAAGAATTCATTGAGAAAGGATCGCAACGACTGCAGATCGATCTGCTGAACCAGGCGGGTGAAGTTGCGGATGTCGGCAAAAAGCACGGTGACCTGCTTGATCTCGCCCAGGCCCATCAGATCGGAATTCTGCGCCAGGAGCAGCTCGGCCACCTCCGGGGCCACATACTGCTCGAACAGGGTCCGCATGCGGATCGTTTCCGTCAGTTGCAGACGGGCGCGCAGATTCTCCAGGGCAATGGCGACCTGGCTGCACAGAATGGCGAGCATTTCGTTGTCCGCCTCGGAAAAGCGTTCGTCGGTCTCCTTCTGGCTGATGTTGAGCACACCGATGATCCGCTCGCCGATCCGCAGGGGGAAGGAGATGGACGAGACGATATCCGGTTGCTGCAACAGCGGCGAAAAGACGGACTCTTCCTGGTCTTCCTTGTTGAGCAGAACCGGTTTCCCCTGCTGGAACACCCAGCCGGCGATCTGGTCGCCGGGTTGCAGGCAGATTGACCGGGCAAGGGCGGGATCCAGGCCGCGGGCGGCGGCAATGCGCAGACAGCGCTCTTCCTGGTCGTACAGCATCACCGAACTGCGGCGCGCCCCGGTCTGCCGCTCGACCGCATCGAGCAATCGTGCCAGGATATCCTCCTCGCTGGCGGCGGCGGCCAATTGCTCGCCCAGGCTGTACAGGGGAATGAGGGTGCGCAGCCGGGTGTTTTCCCGTTGCAGCCGATACCGCTCCAGGGCCTGATTGACCACCCGGTTGGCCTGCATCGCATTGATCGGCAGTTCGACCAGCCCCGAAAACCCCGCCTCCAAGGCATGGTGAAGAAGAGCCGAGTCCACGGCGCCGGAAAACAGCACTCCGGCGAGACCGGGCTGAAGTGCACTCAGTTCGGCAAACACGCGGCAGCCGTCGGTACGGGGAGGCGCATCCACGATCAGGACGAGGCACGCTTCCTGGGTCAGGCATACCTGCCGGGCCGACTCCCCGTCCCGACAGCGAATCGTCTGCAACCACGGCAAAGCGGCGGCAATGGCCTCGGCCTGGCGATCGTCGTGGGTGCAGAGAACTACGGCCGTATGCATAGGGGTGCCCATGGGTTTGCCTTCGGAAGTGTTGTATTTGCCTACATTACCATTCCGAAAGAGGCAAGGCAAGGAATTGGCCCGAAACGGCGTCGAGGTTGCCTCCTGCCTGTCCATTTTTACAGGAGTAGGGTATACTCCCGGCCATGCCCGCACGCACGCCACGCCACAGTCCGCTCGCCGAACGGATGCGCCCCAAACGCCTGGATGATTTTGTCGGCCAGCAGCACTTGGTCGGCGAGGGGAAATTTCTCCGTCAACTGATCGAGGGCGGCACCATTCCTTCCCTGGTCTTCTGGGGGCCGCCCGGCTCCGGCAAGACCACGCTGGCCACCATCCTCGCCCGTGCCGTTGCCGCCCATTTCGTCTTTTTTTCCGCCGTGCTCTCGGGCGTCAAGGAGATCAGGCAGATCGTCGAGCAGGCCAAGACCCTCCGGGAGCAGAGCGGCCAGGCCACCATCCTGTTCGTCGACGAGATCCACCGATTCAACAAGAGCCAGCAGGACGCCTTCCTGCCCCATGTGGAGAGCGGCCTCCTGACCCTGATTGGCGCCACCACCGAGAATCCCTCCTTTGAAATCACCGCGCCGCTGCTCTCCCGCTGCCAGGTGCTGCTGCTCGCTCCCCTGCGGCCGGAGGATATCGCGCAGGTCGTCCGGCGGGCGCTTGCCGACACCGACGACGGCCTGGGTGCACACCGCCTGGCCATGGAAGAGGAGGCGGTGCGCCTGCTGGCGGAGGCGGCGGACGGCGACTGCCGCCGAGCCTTGAATTACCTGGAGACCGCGGCCAACCTCACCCTGGAGGCGCGCCAGCGGCAGGCACCGGAGGACGAGGCCCCCCGGACGATCACCGCGGCCTGCGTCCGGGAAACCCTGCAACAGAAAACCCTGCGCTACGATGCCGGCGGCGAGGAGCATTACAACCTCATCTCCGCCCTGCACAAGAGCCTGCGGGACAGCGACCCCGACGGCGCCATGTACTGGCTGGCGCGGATGCTGGCCGGCGGCGAGGACCCTCTGTACCTGGCCCGGCGGATGATCCGCTTTGCCTCCGAGGATATCGGCAATGCCGATCCCCAGGCCCTCCAGATCGCCCTCAACTGCCGCGACGCCTATCACATGCTCGGCTCGCCGGAGGGCGAGCTGGCCCTGATCCAGGCGGCCGCCTATCTGGCCACCGCCCCGAAAAGCAATGCCCTCTACGCCGGCTTTGCGAAGATCCGGGCCGACATCCAGCGCACCGGTTCCCTGCCGGTCCCCCTCCATCTGCGCAACGCCCCGACCACGTTGATGAAGGAATTCGGTTACGGTCGGGGCTACCAGTACGCCCACGATGACCGCGACGCGCTGGTCGCCCAGGAGCACCTGCCGCCGGAACTGGCGGGCACCGTCTACTATGAACCGACCAATCGCGGCTACGAAGCGGTGATCAAGGATCGGCTCACCAAATGGAAACAAATCCTCAAGCAACGGGCACAGCACCATGCGCACAAAAAAAACACTGCATGACCTGGCGGCCCAGTTCGTGCTTCCGGCACTGCTGATCCTCTTCACCGCATCCGGCTCCCAAGCCGCCTCTTTCCGACTGATCTACGGCAACGACAATCTCGGCGAACTCGACGGCTGCGGCTGACGCAACAGCAAACTGGGCGGTCTGTCCAGGAGGGCCTTCCTTGTCAAGGAACAGAGCAACGATCCCCGGTGGCCGGCACTGGTCGTCACCGGTGGCAATCTGCTGTTCGAGCGGGAGCAGTTGGCCGCCGATGACGCGGAGAAGGCAAAAATAGCCGCCGACGGCGTGCTCCAGGCCAGCCAGAAAATGGGCGCCACCTTTGCCGGTATCGGCGCGCGCGACCTGGCAGCGGGCAGCGCCTTTCTCAAGGCCTTCCACCAGCCGCCGGCATTCAATTGGCTTTCCCTCAATCTCGTCGACTCCTCGACCGGCAACCCGCTGTTCGCGCCCGTGATCCACCGCCAGGTTGGCGGCATCAGGATCGCCATCCTGGCGCTCACCGATCATGCCTCCTTTCCCAACGGTTCCAAGGACTTCGTGGTGCTGGACTGGCGGACCGCGCTGCCTCCGGTTCTGGCCAGGGCCGAGCAAGAGGCGGATTTCATTCTGCTGTTATCCAACTATTCCTTCAGCGAAAACCAGGAGATAGCCCGAGCACACAGTTCAATCTCCCTGATTCTCCAGGCTGGTCACGTCATCGGCAACATGGACCCGGTCCCGATCAACAGGTCCTTGCTCGCCCAGACCGAAATCAGGGGTAAATATGTGGGGATTCTCGACATCGACTGGCACGGCCGAACCGCATGGGCCGAGGCGGGGCAGCCAGCGCCGGGCAGGGAAAAGGAACAGCCGGTTTCCACCTATGCCAACCGGTTCATCGCCCTCAGACAATCTCTGGCCGGGGATCCCGAAATCGAAGCCTTGGTCGGACAGACCCAGCGGCGAATTGACCGACAGGAGCGAAGCCAGTCCCCCTGACGGCCGGCGCTGTCGATAAAATAGAAAGGCCGCCCGAGGGCGGCCTTTCTATATCTATGCAGCTTATGAGAACTTCGGCCGATCAGCAGCCGAATGCCTTCTGCAGGTTCGGAATGGTCTGCTTCTTGCGGCTCATCATGCCGTCGATCCACATGCAGTTGCCGGACAGCTTCTTGCCGAAGGCGCCTTCGATCAGGGCCGGATCATCGGAGAGGACCATCAGGTCGGTGCCTTCCTTGACAACGTCGGTGAGCATCAGCAGAACCGAATGACGCTCCCCGCCCTTCTGATCCTTCATGGCATTGTACAGGGCATCGCGCATGTCAGCCACCTGATCCAGAGTAGCGAGTTCGAGCTGGCCAACGCCGACCTTCTTGCCCTTCATGTCGAAATCCTTGTAGTCGCGATGGAGCAGCTCCATGGCGGGCACGCCGGCCACGGCGCTCTTGGCCTTGAGCATCTCCATGAACAATCCGTCGGTATCGGTGACGCCGGCGATGGCAGCCAACTCTTTCACGGCCTTCTTGTCGGCATCGGTACAGGTCGGGGACTTGAAGTTGACGGTGTCGCTCAGGATGGCGGCCAGCATCAGGCCGGCGACCTTGGGTTGAACGGTGACGCCTTCCAGATCATAGAGGATCTTGAGCACGGTTCCGGTACAGCCGACCGGCATGTTGCAAAAGAAAATCGGCTGGTTGGTGGTGACATCACCGATTTTGTGATGATCGACCACGGCCACGACTTCGCCGGCACCGAGGTTATCCGGAGCCTGAGCCAGATCGCTGTGATCGACCAGGGCGATCTTCTTGCCGGTGGCATCGGTCAGAAGCTCAGGGGCGGCAAAACCGAACTGCTTAAGCACCATCTCGGATTCGGGATTCAATTTTCCCGATACGGCGGGAATATAATCCTCACCTTTGGCCTTCATCAACTCGGCGTAGGCAATGGCGGCGGTGACAGAATCGGTATCCGGACTTTTGTGGCCTACAACATAAACAGACATAGCGTAATACCTCCCAGAACGTGTTCAGTGACACATACTAATATGTGCGCTTCTCTTTTCCTCCGGACCGCTTACGGGCCGGAAACAATAAAATTGAACGACCTTATAATGTTCACTGATAAGCGTCAAGCAGAAAAAGGAAAAAACCCCGGCAATCTCGGCCCTTCAGCAAAAACAGGGGGATCGATGGACTCGATCCCCCTGGCTGCGATTTGGACAAGGCGAAACTATCAATCGCGGCTGCCACCGAAAAAGCGCAGCAGCATCAGGAAGAGGTTGATGAAATCGAGATAGAGGGCCAAGGCGCCGATAATCGCCCCCTTGCGGACGGCGGCCTCTCCCTGGGTCATAATGCCGTCCTCGCCGATATTCTTGATCTTCTGCACGTCATAGGCGGTCAACCCGACGAAGACCAGCACGCCGATGGCGGAAATCGCCCAATGGAGCGAAGAACTCTTCAAAAAGAGATTGACCAGCGAGGCCAGCAGAATGCCGATCAGGCCCATGAACATGAACGAACCGAGACCGGAGAGGTCGCGCTTGGTGACCATGCCGTAGACCGCCATGGCCGCAAACATGCCGGCGGTCACCAGGAAAGTGGCGGCAATGGAGGCATGGGTGTAGGCGAGAAAAATGGTCGACAGGGTTACGCCGTTCAGGACCGAATAACCGACAAAAAGCCCGGTGGCCGTGCCCGGTTGCATCCGTTCGATCCTGGCGGAAAGAAAAAAGACCAATCCGAGTTCGACCAGCACCAGGATGAAAAAGACCGGGCTGGCGATCAGAGCGCGCACCATTCCCGAGGCGGCGACAAAATAGGCGACGACGCCGGTTACGGTGAGGCCGATGGCCATCCAGTTGAAGACCTTGGCCAGAAAGACGGTCGACGCCTGCTGTCGTGCTTGCGCCAAGGTGATATCGCGGGTTCCAATCTGTGTCTGCATTGCTGCCTTCTCCTTGGTGAATTGATGATACCAATAGTTTTGGCCCAATATAATAACCAGTTCAGCCGGAAAGGCAACCCGGACCGGACCGCGCATACACAAAACCAGGCAATCTTCAGAACAGCGAGGGCGAGGATGAACATGTAACACAACAAGAACCCACCTCTCTCAACAATAAAGAAATATTAACAAATTACGACACCAAAAAAAGGGACGCCCGGCTGTTTCGGTGAAGAGGGAAAACCCTCGGCATCCAATCCATCCAGGAAAAAGCAACAGATCAATCGTCACCGGCTTGTTCCTGGCCAGGCCAGGGGTTTGGGCGAGGCAAGGGGGCGTTGACCGTCCTGTCGTTCTCCGGACGGGTAGCGGATGCATAACGGGGAGTGCCCGGCACAAGGTGCCTCGACATTGTAATTGCTCACCCAAAATAATTTCAGTATTTCTTGCACAATGGAAGAGATATTCCCCTCTCGACCATAGGTGCTGACGATTGACGCCTCTGGATCAAGAACGAGGGGCGAACCTATCTTTCATGGGGCCGGATCGTCCTGCTCGAACGTATCGGCGAGTACGGCCCGGTCTCCGCTGCCGCCAAATCAATGCAGATGAGCTTCAACCACGCCTGGTACCTTGGTCGAGGACATGAATATCCTGTCGCGCCCTCGCCGCTGGTTGAAAAACAGGCCGGTGGCCGGCGCGGCGGCGCCTGGCTGACCGATGCCGGCACGCAGGCCATCGGCAATTTTTTCCGGACGTCGCTCGGTTTCGGGACCGGATCGAACACGAACACATCTAACCATCTTGCCGTTTTTTTCTTTCTGGCGACCTGCCGTCGGAGGCTGTTTTTTATTGACATCAATATATTGCATAAAATATAACGAAACAATGTATTAAGGTCAGTGGTTGGAAATCGGCGCGGACCAGTCAAGTGGAAAAATTGATCATTCCCGGGCCGCCTGCTGAAAGGTTGCATCAATAATTGCCACCGCACGAACGTCTTAATTCCGGAAAAAAGTATGTGGCACCTATTTGTTTACCCGTTTTTACTCGTTTTATTCTTTGTCAGCGGCGCAACACATGTAGTTTTCGCCGAAAACGGCAAGAGCAACGGGGACAACCGGGGTCCAGATTTTGTCATCATCCAATCCACGATTGATACGGAAAAAGTGGCCAAACCGGCTTACCTGCCTCATCGGGCGCACCAATGGCTGGAGTGTGACGGTTGCCATCACGGTAAAGGAGCCGACGGCAAGAAGATCAAGTATGTCGCGGGGCAGAACATTGAAAAATGTGAAACGTGCCACAACAGCAGAATGACTCTCCCCGAAAAAGTCGCGACCTTGAAACGGGCAAGTCATAGACTCTGCTTGGCATGCCATCGCAAGCAAGGCAAAGAATACGCTACCTGTGAAGTTTGCCACAATATATGAACAAGTGTATTAAATGCAGTCATACTTTTCTTTACGACAGCATTTCTTGCGAAGAAAATTTGTAACAGATTGGGTCAACAATATTTTTGCGTATCAGGAGAAAGGATGAGTATCAATAAGAAAATATTTTCATTGGCAATGATTACTCTTCTGTTTGATTCATCGCTTACCCTTGCAAATGAAAATCTGCCCAAAGACAACGGCCACGCTCAAGAACTCATAGGAATTACCGAAGAAAAAAAAGCTCAAACAATTGCGGAATTGGCGGCCCGGTACGACTCTGCCCCATGTATGGATTGCCATATGGAAGTCTATGATGCGTGGGAAAAATCACTTCATGCCCGTTCGATTTTCGGGCCTGACAAGGTGGGCAGAACAGCCGCCACCCTAAAAACGACCATTGAAAACGGACTGAAAGAATGGGCCTTCTCTGGCGTGAAAAAACCTGAAGATGTCGGGGTGAAGCATCTCATGATCTGTGCCAAGTGCCACCTCCCCCAACTCCAGGAAGCCGAGGACAGTGTTGCGCAAGAAATTGTAAAAAATGTGTATGCGTTTGTAGACGATCCTGACAACTTGGAGGCCAAGAAGGCATTGCAGTCACTCAACATCGGCTGCATGGTGTGCCATAACCGTAACGCCATCGTCCACAAGTGGACAGATGGGACCCCTCAGAAAGACGCTGTTTATGGGACCAAAGACGATGTGCACATGGATGACAAACATCCATTTCTGAAACAAAGCAAAATCATGAAGGAGTCCATTCAATGCGGGCAATGTCATGGGTTAGGACCTAACTTCGAACTCGAAAACCCAACCCAATGCGCCACACTGTACGGATCCCACCTGTTTGCATACATCCCTGAAGGCGGCCAGGCAACATGCCAGGAATGCCACATGGAAAAGAGCAAACTAGGCCACAACATCCAGAGTTATCGCTCACCGGAAATGGCCAAGATGGCCTTGGATGTCGATGTTGAGGCAAAAGCATTTCAGTGGCGTGACGTTTCGACGATGACACCGGCGGCACAGGTCACGGTGGCATTGACCAACAAAGCCGGACACGCCATTCCCGACGGCTGACCGACCCCCAACCGGGTGGCACTGTATGTGACCGCGAAAACGAAAGATGGTAAGGAATTTTATTCAGAAGAAAAAATCTTCATGCCTATCCCCCAGCAAATGGGACGAGGCGATAAAATGGGCCGGGGACCCTATGAAAAAAGCGGATTGTTGCGTGATACAAGCATTCCGCCGCATAAAACCATCAAGGAAGAATTTTCAATTCCTGTTTATACCGAAAAGCAGAAAGACGGAAAAACTGTAAGGGACATCATTGCCAACGATTTCACCATTGATGTCGAACTGTGGTATTTGCCTTATGGCCGTAAGGATGATTCGGGGAATGCGCAGAAATGGTTCACCACATCCAAGGCAATGCGCATAGAGGAAGGGGGCAAATAGACAATCAACAGGATGTCAACGGACGTCGATGCATGGGAGGCCGGGGGTGTCGAAGCAGAGTGTGCAACAGGCCGCCTCCCTCTTACGCATCCCATCTCAACCGTTTGACGAGGTAAACGAAAGGGACGATTCCCTCCGCGTGGCGGCAGCCGGCTCCGGATCCTGCAATACCGGAAAACCGAACGAGGTGAGATCAATTGCATTCCGCCCCGGAACCACCTCGAACCGATGGTCAGCCGCCTGCTTGAATGTAGGAAAATTTACTCCGGCGCAGCAATCACCCGTCCGGACGCCGGATTCGCTGGAATGGACATTTCATGAACTGCCCCTCATTCTTTTCAAGGAACGCAATGATTTCCTTTCAGACCAGAAAGATGATGCTTGAGCGATGACAACAACCGCTACCCCCCTCCTCTCCATCTCCAGCACGGATCAGAGCCGAAATGCCGTGGGCAGATACCGGATTCCCGATCCCTGCCTGGATCCGCTGCAATTGATTCAACTGGAATGGTCGTTCCGGCAGTGGGGAAGACTCACCAATCGCTACGAGGTCCGTCTGGAACGGCACCGCATCCTGATCGTTTTTCTCCTCATCCGCTATACCGGCGCCGCCCTGCACGAAGTACTCTCGCTCAACCTGATTACGGATCTTGTCGATAGCGCGGTCTTCTTTCGCAATCCCGATATTCCCGGATATTCGGCGCGGAACGTTCTTCTTGCCGGACATATCGCCCAGGAGATCCAGACAGCTTTGGAGAACCCGGATCTCCGCGAACTCTTGACCGATCTTCGGTCGCTCAACCCTTCAGTTGTCCGTCATAAATTTTCCGAGCGCGCCGAGGCCTGCGGCTTTCCCAAGGAACTGAGTTGCCCGGAAATGATCCGTTGGGCTCGGGTTATGGAGTTACTGCGCAAGGACACCCCGCAACGGGAGATCGAGCACCTTTTGGGGTGTTCCCTGCCAGACCTGTCCTGGGATCGGAGATCGCCTACCGTTGCGGCAACGCGGCAAACAGCCCAGTCGTCATCCGCATGGGAACTTGCCGGCACGACAACAGAAAGAAACTGTTTTTTCGGAAATATTGTAGAAGTACACCACGATACACTTCAGGCGCAAATCAATCTGCTCACCGATGCCGGTCATCCCATCAGCGCCATGGTCACCAATGACAGTGCGGAACGGTTGGGACTCAGGCCCGGCAGAATGGTAACCGCTGAGGTCAAAGCGCATTCGGTCAATCTGCAGGGGCGCAATCCCTACGCCACCAGCAGCGTCGACAACTGTTTTTCCGGAGAGATCGTCGGTATAACCCGTGGCCGAGTTTCCTTGGAATGTATTGTCCACATTGGTGGCGGCACGAACGTCCATTCCCTCCACTCCGCCCATTACGCAGCAACCCTTGGCCTTAAGGTCGGCAAAACCGTCTGGGTGGCGTTCAACAGTTTTGCCGTCCTCCTGCATGCCAACTAACAGCAGGAAAACATCAATCTTTTCGCGTGCACAAACACCAGTGACCAACAGGAGCAACCAATGATCGCAGAGCGCAGCACCCATTAACTTGCCGTAGTTTCGAAAGAGAAAAAAAGAGCAGACGATGTAAGGAAAGGCGATTGGGGCTGCACGTGTTTTGCTTTCGGGAGTGATGCTTCTCCACGAAGAGGGGAAAGCGGAAGACAAGGCCCCCGCAGATAGAAACGTGTGAAAGTTGCCACAACAGCAAAGCCGGGATGCCGGAGCAGAGTCGACACCTTCAAAAAAGCTGCTCATGTCCAATGCCAGGAGTGCCACAAAAAAAACAAACCTGAACCGACCAACTGTTCAACTCGTCATAAAAAAGAACAACCCCACCTGTAACCGAATCCCATTTTCTCCGTCAATTTTTGTGGCGGAGAAGATTTTGCTTGAACGTTATTTTTTTTAAGATATATTGAATTCCGTTTGGTTGTAAGGTTCCAAACGTATAAGGCCCTCCGTCGAGTTGATTCGATGGAGGGCCTTTCTCGTTCTGTCCCAAGAACTCTCTCGTCAATCTGCCGGCCCGCCGCATGAAAGGTAGGTAGCCGTTTGCTCCAAGCCACCCAATAATTCCGTTCCTCCTCTTCTCCTCACTCGGTGCGATGTTTCGCACATGCGGCCAGCAACCTCGCGATCTATCCATTGCCGCCCCGGGCTTGATTCCGGACCGGAAGCGCAGCTTCCTTCGGCTCGATGAAAAGGCGGGCCAACACCAAGGTGAGGCATAGCGCTGTGACTAACAGCAGACTGATGAAGCCCACAACCCCCTGCCAACCGACCCCTGCCCAGCAAAACCCGCCGACCGTACCGGAAATACTGGCGCCGAGATAGTAGAAAAAGAGATAGAGTGCCGCGGCCTGAGCCTTGGCGGTTCTGGCATGCCGGCCCACCCATGTCGAAGCGATGGTGTGCGCGCCGAAAAAACCGCAGGTAAACACTGCGATTCCCGCAATCACCAGAGGCAGCGGTCTCGCCAGGGTTATGGCAATACCGGCGAACATGACCACTACGCAGGCCCGAATGGCGAAAAAACGGCCAAAACGGTTGACCAGCTTGCTCACCGAGGAAGAGCTATACGCTCCCAGCAGATAGGTAAGAAAGATCAGGCTGACCATGGTCTGGCTCAATCCGTACTCTTCGCCGAGCAGCCGGAAGGTGATGTAGTTGAACACGGTGACGAAACTGCCCATCACCATGAAGGAAATGCCATACAGGCAGAGAAGGCTGGGATCGCGCAGCTGCTGCAGCACGGAGGTCAAAAGATAGCGATTCTCGAATGGTCGGTTGCGGAAGTGGGTCGAGGGGGGAAGACTACAGGCGAAATAGATGCTGAGCATTAGGGAGATCACCCCCACCAGTCCCAGGGCAATGTGCCAGGAAAAATAATCGGTCACTGTGGCGGTAAAGAGCCGTCCCGACATGCCGCCGATGGCATTGCCGCTGATGTAAAGGCCCATGGCCGTGCCGACGGTGGCGGGTTCGATTTCTTCGCTCAGATACGCCATTGCCACCGGCGGTAGGCCGGCGAGCACGATCCCCTGAACAAAGCGCAGCAGCACCAGAGACGAGAATGAATGGCTGAACGCGGTCAGCAGCGCCAGGATCGAAGTCAGGAAAAGAGAACACATCATCACCGGCTTGCGGCCGAGGGTTTCCGACAGGGTCCCGGCAAGAAGCATGGCCATCGCCAGAGTGAAGCTGGCGGCCGAAAGCGGCAGGCTGGCCCAGGCGGGACGAATCCCGAATTCGCGCGCGAATTCGGGCAGCAGCGGCTGCACGTCGTAGAGGGTGATGAAAGTGACGAAGCCAGCGGCGAAAAGCGCCAGGTTCACCTTGCGGAATGCGATGGAACCGCTTTGAATGCGTGGACTGTTCATGGTGCGCGACCCGTCTCCACGGGCATTGATTTCATTTGCGCTTGAATATACTCCCCCATCTTTTATAAATAAAATATATAAAAATTATCTATTCGATAACCATATATTATTCCACACTTCCATGGATATCCGACAGCTGAAATTCTTCATCGAAATCGCCCGGCACAAAAATTTCACCAAGGCAGCGGAAACACTCAATATCGCCCAACCTGCCGTGAGCATGGCCATCCAGAAGCTGGAGGAAGAACTGGAATCAGTTCTGTTCAACCGTCGCAACCGGCAGGTGTCCCTGACCGCGGAAGGGGAAGTTTTCCTTATCCACGCCAAGCGTATCATGGAGGATCTCAAGGCGGCAAGCCTGGAAATGGCAGACTTGAAGGGGTTGCAGAAAGGAGAGGTGCGCCTGGGCATCCCGCCGATGATGAGCACCTATTTCTTCCCGGCCATCATCCACGAATTCAAGAGGCTGTACCCCCATTTACAGTTGGCGGTGTCGGGGGAAGGGGCGGGCAGCATTCAACGGAAAATCAACCAGGGCGAGTTGGACATGGGCGTCATTGCCGGAGGACACGTACCGGATAACTTGGAGGTCCGGCACGTCCTGCGCGAAGAGGTGGTGGCCTGCGTTCCTGCCGGTCATCCCTTTACCCTGAGGAGGTCGGTCACCATCCAGGAGTTCGCCACCCAACCCCTGATCATGTTCAAACAGGGCTATTACCAGCGGGAAATGCTTCTGGAACTCTTCCACGAAAGTGCTGATGTGCAACCCCATGTGGTTTTTGAAACCAATCTTTTCTCCCTGGTCAAATCCCTGGTCAAGCGTGGCTTGGGTGTTGCCACCCTCCTGAGAATGGTGGCCGAGGACGATCACGAGCTCTGTACCGTCTCCTTTGATCCACCGCTCCATCTCGACCTGATGATGGCCTGGAAAAAGGGGGCCTATCTTTCCCACGCCAACAAGGCCTTCGTTGATTTTCTCATGGCGCAGCTGCAGATGTATAGCGGCCAATAGTGAGCACGCCGCCGGCGGACAGGAAAACAAGAGCGGCCGCCAGACAAAATTTTCTCTCCTCTCCGGCGCAGAGTGTCCCGGGGAAGGCTGTGTGGAAATAATGGGCACCAATCTGCTGGCCGGTGAGGCAACGAGGACTGCCCACGGAACGAATGCCGAGACAGTCGCACGCGAGAAGAGAAAGCGGTGCTGTTGGTTGTCAATGGAGGGTTGAGCGTTGCCGAGGTCGGCTGTCGGCGCCGCTGACGCATCGGCGGTGGCATCGCAGACCGACAATGGCAGAGGTGGCACAACAATCGACCCCGCCATCCATCCTGAGCAAGATTACCAAGGCTGGCGCGGCATCTGTCCATGCCGCGGTGTCCCTGATCGAGGCTGTACAAGAAGATACGGGCGAAGTGGCGTGGCCGACAAACAGCTGCCACCGATGCGGTGGGCGCGATCATTAAACGACAGCGAGGGAATGGCCAGTACAGGGGGCAATGAGAATCGGGCCTGGACGGCAAGGGGATCGCGGAGAAGCTGTGCCCAAAAGATACCGACCACGAGCAACGAACAGCGGCCATCGAACAGCGCCTTAGAGACCATTCACGCCAATCAATGAATCTTCGATCTCCAGGCGACCACTTCCCTGGAGGCAAGCGCTTTCTCCACCTGCTCCAACCACCCCGCTCCATCTCATCCAATCACTTCCGGATCATTTTATTATTCGCTGTAATCTTGCCATCACGCCACCACATGCCATCATTTTAATTCATCGTTATTTTTAACAATTCGAATTCCCCAAAAAACATGCCACCGGCCAAGGAGCTCATCGTGACCGCGAACAATCGGGCGTTACGAAGTGGTCCTTATTCCCCGAGAGGATTCCATTCTCATATAAACGAGGCTTCATCTTATCATCAAAAAAATCAAAACAAATGCAAAAAAAACTCAAATTTTATTGTTGACTCGTTATATTTAATAAAATATAAATTGCCCTGCAAACACACCCCTTCGTTCGCTATTGCCGAGGCTGGCGAAATGATTATTGGGCGCGGGCAAGAGGGACAGCAAGCTTTTGTTGATTCGGCGATGCCAGCCCCAAAGGCCGAACTGCATTGAGAGGCATCAAGTTGAAATGATGAACCCCCATATTGCCCGCCATGCATTGTTTGCTCCCACAATTGCCTGTCGCCAGTACGCCAGACCGCATTATCGGAGTCGTCGGGAGGAATCGCTGTCGTCTCCACCGTCGTGCCGTGGAATCTGGGCAAATTGTCGCGGGCGTTCATCGTCCAGAGCCGCAGACGTGGCCAACATCCGGTGAAACAACATGAGAGATCTGTCCACCTCCTATCTCGGGCTGCCACTTCGAACTCCACTCATTGTGGGGAGTTGCGGCCTCACCAATACCGTCGAATCGATTCAGAGCTTTGCCGAAAACGGTGCCGGTGCCGTTGTACTCAAGTCGCTGTTCGAGGAACAGATCGCGGCGGAATTCGCTCACAATCTCGATCAGTACCAGGCGGATTACCCGGAAGCTTTTGATTACATCCGTGGGTATACGCGGACCAGCGCCCTCGATGAATACCTCGACCTCATCGCCGCAGCCAAAAACGCGGTCGACATCCCCATAATCGCCAGCATCAACTGCCTGTCCGCCAAGGAATGGATGGCATTTGCCGCTTCGGTGCAAAAAGCCGGTGCAGCGGCGATTGAACTCAATATTTCCTTCCTGCCGAGTGACCCGAATCTGACCTGTGCAGCCATCGAAAAGCAGTATTTCGATATTGTCCATCAGGTGAGCGACCTTATTTCCATCCCCGTCGCGCTTAAAATGAGCCCGTATGCACCGGCCCTTGCCAATCTGATCAGCCGACTGAGCTGGACCGGCAAGGTCGCGGGCTTCGTTCTCTTCAACCGCCATTACCGACCGGATATTGCACTGGAACAGATGCAGGTCACACAGGCCGATATGTTCAGCACCGCCGGAGACATGATCGAACCCCTGCGCTGGATCGCCTTGCTCTCAGCCCGAATCGAACGGGATTTCGCGGCCTCCACCGGAGTGCATGACGGTTCCGGCCTGATCAAGCAGATTCTGGCCGGTGCCGCTGCCGTCCAGGTTGTTTCGACATTGTATAAGAACGGTGCCGGGCAACTGACCCGGATGCTCAAGGAACTGGAATCCTGGATGAACGAGAGAGGGTATGAACGTCTCGCAGACTTCCGCGGTGCCCTCAGCCATCGTCCGGTCGGCAACCCCGCCGCCTTTGAGCGCATTCAGTTTATGAAACAGTTTGGCGGCATGGCCTGACCATTATCGTCGCCGTTGCAATCCACCGTGTTCGGCGGTCCTTTCCAGAGCATATATGCAGAATTGGCCGCAAATATTTCCGTTTTCAGTGTGCATAATTTATGAATTCCTTATTGACCTTTCCCAAAGGCGGTGTGCATCCGCCGGAGTCAAAGGACCTGACCGCAACACTTGTCATCGAACGCATGCCGGTACCGGATGAACTGGAGATTATTCTGGGGCAGCATATCGGCGCGCCCTGCGCTCCAACGGTGAAAAAACGCGAATCGGTCATCGAGGGCGCGCGAATCGGCGAGGTGGCCAAGGGGCTCGGCGTTCCATTGCATGCGCCGGTCGCCGGATTGATCAAGGATATCGGTATGTCGGCCCATCCGTTGCGGGTCAAGGTGCCATCCATCACCATCGCCACCGATCATACCGCCGTTTCGGTCAGCTTCGATCCGCACCCCTGGCAGCGACTCAGCGCGGAGGAACTGCTGGCCAAGGTGCACGATGCCGGTATCATCGGCATTGGCGGCGCCGGTTTTCCCTCCCACGTCAAACTCAAGCCCCCGGCTGACGCCGCCGTCGACACCTTGCTTCTGAATGGCGCGGAATGCGAGCCCTACATCACCGCCGATCATCGGCAGATGCTCGAACATCCCCAAGAGATTATCGAGGGGGCAAAAATCATCCTCAAGATCCTCGGCATCACCACCTGCCGGATCGGCATTGAAAACAACAAGCCCGATGCCATCGCGGCAATGGACAAGGCCGCGCGTGAGGCCAGTTCCCAGGGATGCTCAATATCGGTGGAGACGTTGCGGATCAAGTATCCGCAAGGATCCGAAAAACAGCTCATCCAGGCATTGACGGGCCGTAAGGTGCCCTCGATGTCCCTGCCCTCGGCGGTGGGGGTCGTTGTCCATAACGTGGCCACCGCCCGGGCGATCTACGAGGCGGTGGCGCTCAACAAGCCGTTCTGCGAGAAAGTGGTCACCATCAGCGGCGGCGGTATCGCTAGACCGGCCAATCTGCTTGTCAAGATCGGCACGCGGGTCAGTGATATTGTTCGCCATCTTGGAGGAATCAAATCGGAAGTGGTCAAGGTGGTCATGGGCGGGCCGATGATGGGCTTTGCCGTCTCCAGCCTGGACGTTCCGGTGACCAAGACCACCTCCTCGGTGTTGTTTCTCACGGAACGGGAGATCGACAACCGGCCCCATTCCCAGTGCATCCGCTGCGGATGGTGCCTCGACGCCTGCCCCATGGGATTGGAGCCCAAGGAAATCGGCGTGTACGTCGAGGCCGACCGGGCCGAGGACACGGCTCAATTCGGTGTTTTCGATTGTTTCGAATGCGGAAGCTGCGCCTACATCTGCCCGGCCAAGCGTCCGCTGGTGCAGTTCGTCCGCTTGGCCAAGATGAGGGCCAAGAGGTAGCTCCCCGCCAAATGCGTCGAGCGACCCGCGGCAGGTGTCCTGCAAGGGGAGCATGTCGGAAAAAAGGTTCGTGGGTGAGGTCATCCCCCACGCGGAATCATCAGTAACATCGTTCTGAAGGAGTATCGTCATCGAAACGCAAGCGCCTGACAACCTGTCAATTGCCGCGCAGCCGAACTGGATTGTTTCCGTTTCGCCGCACGTAAAAAGCAATGAATCGGTTGAAAAAATCATGTGGACCGTGGTGTCCTGCCTCATGCCCTCCTTGGTTGTGTCGGTCTTTATTTTTGGCATCCAGACCCTGCTCATCACCGCGGTTTCGGTTATCAGCTGCATGGCGGTGGAGATGGTGAGCCAAAAACTGCTCGGCCGACCGGTAACGGTCAGAGACGGCAGTGCCGCCCTGACCGGGGTGCTGCTGGCCTTTATCATTCCCCCTGGGGTTTCGTACCTGCTGCCGGTCTTGGGCGCGGTGATGGCCATCTATATCGCCAAGCATCTGCTGGGCGGCATTGGCTACAACATCTTCAATCCGGCGCTGATGGGTCGGGCCTTTTTACTGGCCACCTTCCCGGTGGCCATGACGACTTCCTGGCTGCAACCGCTGGATGGCATGGCCGTTTTCAGCCATATCGGTACCGGTGCCGACACCGTTTCCGCCGCGACCCCGCTTGCGGTCATGAAGGCGCAGGGCATGGCCGGCTTCATCCAGGCCTTCGGTTCCGGCTCCAGCCTGTATGGCTCCTTTTTCCTCGGCTGGCGTCCTGGCTGCATCGGCGAGACCTCCGGGCTGCTGTTGGTGTCGGGCGGACTCTTTCTCCTCTACAAACGCTACATCACCTGGCATATCCCAGTCTCCATCCTGGCGACCATTGCCGTGCTGACCTGGATCTTTGGCGGTAAAACCCTGTTTACCGGCGATCCGCTGCTGGCCGTACTCTCCGGTGGCGCCATCCTCGGTGCGATCTACATGGCCACTGACTATGTCACCTCGCCGACCAATAAAACCTCCCAACTCCTGTACGGCATGGGCATCGGTGCCCTGACCGTGCTGATCCGGCTCAAGGGCGGCTATCCCGAGGGCATCTGCTATGCCATCCTCCTGATGAATCCGATCAGCACGGTACTGGACGGCTGGTTCAAACCCAAGCGGTTTGCGCCCCCTGCTGGAGGTGGCCAATGAAAGATATCCTGACCATCGTCTTCCGCCTCACCGTCTCCTGCCTGATGGCGGCGGCGGTGATGGGTGCGGCGTTCATCGTCACGGACAAGGCCAAGAAACACAACGAACATGTCCGCGAAGAAAAAACCATGTACGGCCTGTTGGGCTATGGTGCACGCAAGCCCGTGCCCCCTACCCTGGCGCTGCATCAGATTTACCGCTATGTCATCACCGATCAGGGCCGGCAGCACATCGGCTATTTGCTCCCCACCGGCAGAGAGGGAAAAACCGAATATACCCTGGTGCTCCTGGACCTCGACGGCAAAATGGTCAGCCAGCAGCCGACCCGGCTCGACGGCGATCAGAGCCGGGAAAAGGAAACCCGCGACCGGGCCGTCATGGAAGCCATCGGCCCGGGCAAGGGACTCCGCTTCGCCGATCATACCATTGTGGTGACCGATAGCGGCAAGCGCGTTGCCTACCTCCTGGGAGGGAAATTTCCCGGGTTCAAGACCTTCATCAACGTGATGCTGGCACTTGATCCACAGTATGCGATGCTGGGTTTGGAAGTGCTCGAACACGAGGAAGACCCTGGACTTGGGGCCGAGATCGAAAAAAACTATTTCAAGAATCAGTTCAAGGGGCGTTCCTTTGATGTGCTCAAAGGGCTGCAGGTCGTCAAGGAGCCGTTGCCCGAACAATATCGGCAAGCGCTGGAAGCTCAGGTGACCGAGGAAGATGCGGCCAGGATCATGGGACAGTACAGGGCAAAGAACATCTATGCCCTGACCGGGGCGACCATCTCCTCGCGGATGCTGACCGATGGCGTCAAGGGGTTGGTCACGAAGTGTGCCTATCGTCTCGACGTTCTTGACCGGGTGCTCGAAGAGCAGAAGATTGCCGTTTCGTTCTAACCCATTACGGAGGAGCTGAGGTGTCAACGCATCCATCGAACACAAAAACGACCTGGGAACTCCTCGGCCGGGGTATTCTCAGCGAAAATCCCATATTCAGGCTGGCCCTTTCAATGTGTCCGGCCGTGGGCATTTCCACCACGGTGATGAACGGCTTGATGCTGGGAGCCGCCGTGCTGCTGGTTCAGGTTTTCTCCAGCGTCACCATTGCACTGTTCAAGAATCATATCCATCCGAGGATTCGTATTCCGTCCTATACCCTGACCATCGCAACCTGGGTAACGGTCATCGACTTGGCCATGGCGGCCTATCTGCCCGGGGCCTACGCCAAGATGGGTATTTTCATCAAGCTGATCGTCGCCTTCGCCATCATCACCATGCGGTTGGAGATGTTCGCCTGCAAGGAAAGGGTCGGAGACAGTTTCTGGGACGCGGTGGGCATGGGCCTGGGCTTCATGGTGGGCATGGTGGTGATCGGCTTTGTCCGCGAACTGCTCGGGTCCGGCGCTGTGCTCGGCCATGATGTGCTCGGGTTCAAACCCCTGCTGTTCTTTATTCTCCCCAGTGCCGGTTTTTTTGTCGTCGGTCTGATGATGGCCTTTTTCAACTGGGTCGAAGTGGTCTACAAACGGAAAAAAAGGACACAAGCATGAACAGATCGCGCGTTGTACCGACAATCTTTCTGTTGGCGTTGCTGTTGTTGCCGGCATGGTTGCAGGCGGCAGACCTCGTTGACCGCGCCACCTTTGCCGATGCGGCCACGATGGAGGTGACCTTCTCCGCCCCGGTTGACAAAACCCGAGCAACCAATGAAGCCAATTATACCGTCTACGAAGAGAACGATCCCGATATCAAACTCCAACTCCTCTCCGCCTCGGTCGATTCCGACGGCCGGACGGTGCTGCTGACCTTCGCCCAACCGCTCAACACCACCAAGACCCATGTGGTTTCGATGCAAGGTTCGGCAGGCGCAGAGGGCCTCAGCTTCAAGGTATCGAAATCCTACCTCGGCTCCTTGTTTTCGATCCTCATCGCCGCGCTGCTGATCAACAACTTTGTTTTCACCAAATATCTGGGACTCTGCGTCTTTTTCGGTACCTCCAAACGCAAGGCAACGGCCAAGGGAATGGGGGTGGTGTTTACCATCGTCATGGTGGTATCGGCCAGTATGAGCTGGTTGTTTTTCAAGTTCATCCTCATTCCCTTCAACCTCAGTTTCCTGCAGATCGTCGTTTTTATCGGACTGGTATCGCTCACGGTCCAGGCGGTGGATACGATCTTGCGCAAGGTCAATCCGGTCCTCTTTAATTCCTTCGGCGTCTATTTGGTCCTCGTCATCGCCAACTGCATCATCATCGCCGTGCCACTGGTCATGTCCAGTCTCAACTACAATTATTTCGAGACCTTTATGCTGGCCCTGGGGGCTGGTGGCGGTTTTCTGCTGGCGCTGTACCTGATGAGTTCGGTCCGTGAGCGGCTGGAAATCGCCAAGATCCCCCCGACCTTCAAAGGGCTGCCTATCGCTTTTCTCGTGGCCGGGCAATTCGCCATGGCCTTTCTCGGGTTCTCCGGGCTGCAGTTGTTCTGACAGGCCAGCCGATCAAAAATAAACAGACAGTGAAAAGAGTGGTGTGATGGATCCGCAATTAGTGAAAATAGCCTTGAGCGGTCTGGTTCTTCTTGGCTGCATCGGCCTGTTCTTCGGTGTCGGCCTGGCCATAGCCGCCCATAAATTTGCCGTGGAAACGAATCCCCTGATAGACAAGGTGCTGCATTCCCTGCCGCTGGCCCAATGCGGCGGTTGCGGCTACCCCGGTTGCGAAGGGTATGCGATCGCTGTTGTCACCAACCCCGATGTCCCCCCCAATCTCTGTTTTCCCGGGAAAGAGGCTGTTGCCGCCGTGGTGGCGAATCTGACCGGTAAAAAAATGGTCGAGGTTGAAGATCAGATGGCGGTCGCGCGGTGTTCCCGTGTTGAAGGCCGGGTGAGTCACAAGCATCATTACATCGGTTTTCGTTCCTGCACCGCCGCCAATCTCGGTTTTGGCGGGCCGTCTCAATGCCGGTATGCTTGTATAGGGTTGGGCGAATGTGCCGATGCCTGTCCCTTTGACGCCATTACCATGGTGGACAATTTCCCGGTCATCAATCCCGACAAGTGCGTCAGCTGCGGCGTCTGTGTCCGTACCTGCCCCAAAAAAATCATCGAATTACAGACGTTAAAGGCGCGGGTGACTGTGCCCTGTTCATCACAAGACTTGGGCAAGGACGTGAAGGCCGTTTGCGCGGTCGGTTGCATCGGATGCAAACTCTGCGTCAAGGCTTGCCCGGCACAAGCGGTTTCCTATACCGACAACCGGATTGTCATTGATCACAAGACATGCATAGCCTACGGCCCTTCGTGCGAGGAGGTCTGCGTCAGCAAGTGCCCCCGGCAGATCTTCCGCCCCTTTCAGGGACGGCAGACCATATCCCGATCAATCGACAATGGCTTGAAAATGGCCGGTTAATAAAATCCAACGAATGGAATAGCCATGAAAATCTTCTCTTCTTCTTACGATCACAAACGACGCTCCTTTTTAAAACTCTCCGGCCTGCTTGGTTTGGGCGTGACCTCGGCGGCATTGCTGTCGATGGAGAAGGCCGAAAGCGTTCTCTTCCGCAAAAACGAGTACAAGGTCTCCCAGACCCGAACGGCTATGGGTACCTTTGTTGACATGACCGTCATCCATGACTCCCGCGACCAGGCAGAAAACGCGCTCGGCCTCGCCTTTGCCGAGGTTGACCGCCTCTGTGCCCTTTTCACACGGTACGGCAACCAGTCACCGGTTTGCGAACTCAACGCCGAAAACCGACTCAACCATCTGGGGCCAGAACTCTCGGAGGTTCTTGGACGCTCCCTTTATTTCCATCGAGCAACAAACGGTGCTTTCGACATTACCGTCAAGCCGCTGGTCGACCTGTATCAGAACCATTTCGCGGCGGGGAGACAGCCCAGCGAAACAGAGATCGAAACCGTCATTGGCCGGATTGGTGCCGAGCGCCTGCGTTTTGCGAACGGCTCCATTATTCTCCCTGATTCCGGGATGGGAATTACCTTGGATGGCGTCGCCCCCGGTTATATTGCCGATCGCGCGGCACGGGTTCTCGCTGAGAACGGGATCGTGAATTATATGGTCAATACCGGAGGTGAGATCACGGTGGGCGGCAATGCTGCCAAGGGCGCGGCATGGACGGTGGCTATTCAAGACCCGAACAAGAAAAAGGAATATCCTGGTATGATCAGCCTAAGGGAAGGTGCCGTCTCCACCTCGGGCAATTATGAGATCTACTACGACCGGGAACGGTTATTTCATCATATTGTCAACGGTAAGAGCGGTCACTCACCGCTCCAGTCAACCAGTGTCACCGTCACTGCGCCCACGGCGATGGATGCCGATATTCTCTCCACTGCCGTCTTTGTCATGGAACCAAAGGACGGCATGCATTTCATCAATGCCCGTCCGGATTATGAATGTTGTCTTGTGGACCGTGAAGGCAAAATCATGCAGTCGCTTGGATGGCCTGCATAAGCAGTGAGTTCGCCATCGGTGAAGCCGGTGATGTGAACCGATCTGGTGCCGTTCAAAAAACTGCGTGCGCAACAGATTCATCATCTCAAGGACTCCCCCCTCCTCCATCCATGTCGTCATCTCTCATGGCGTCTACGCAAACCATTCACGACTCAGCCAACCGTTGACTTTCGCTCATAATCCCCGGCTTCGCCGGGGATTACCGGAAAAAAATCTTTCACAGAAGCCGACGACAGGTCAGGCATCGTCAGATCGATAGCCTGCACCCCTGCTTACTTCTCGTGCCGATGGCGTCATTGCGCCTGAAAGTTCGGAAAGGAATTTCTTGTTGTTGTCATCGGAGAGTGCCAGCGGTGCTCGCATTGTTTTCCGCGCCATTATCGTTTCCCTGTGCAATTTGAAACGATCCACTAAGTCTTGATATGCCTGCACCGTTCATCAATAATATCCAACCATATCGGTTCGAATTTCAGCCAATATGCATTCACGATTTTTTCTCCAAATCCAGATAACATGACCATGTCGGAATCCGATGCATCACCTGTGAAATAAACGACTGGCCGAGAAAATGTCCTGTTCATTTCTCTAATCAACTCACGGGCGTGGGCGGCATTTATTTTTGCGACTTTCGCGGCTTTGGACAATACCCCCAATGCCTTTACTTCATTGAGCAAAACCGCCTCATTATAACAAAGCATAACGCCAGGTTCCATCCTGGTTCAGTGAAAAAACATCTACAAAATCAACGCAAAGTTAAAATCAACATATTGAAATTTCAGTAAAAATATTGCAATATCCGCCTGTCCT
>NZ_JHZB01000029.1 GCF_000621145.1 Desulfobulbus elongatus DSM 2908 | reverse complement strand
AAACTTGTCGGGTATCTCAAGGGCAACAAGGCGCGCATTGACTACGGCAAATTACGTCGTGGCGGTTATCCGCTGGGGAGCGGAGCTATTGAGAGTGCCAACAAGTTTATCTGCCACGTGCGACTGAAACGTTCGGGGGCCTGGTGGAAGATTGACAACGCCAATAATGTGCTCAAGCTGCGCTGCGCCAAATACAATGCAAAATTCGACGATGTTTTTGAGATGCATCAGGCCGTTAACAGAAAACAGCCGCAGTATAGCGCTGTTACGCTCAAAAGGATCAAATGATGCGCATAACTGTCGGATGCTCCCGGAACGGACGAGCCCGATCATGCTCGCGCGGACAGGCGAACAAGAACGTGACAGGAGAAACGAACGTGCCCTGCCCTTCGAATCCAAGCTGGATGCCGCCGCGGCCCCGGATCACGAACACCGGGACAACGGCATTTTCGCCACCGCCGGTTGAGGAGCCATGATGGAATTCGATACACTCCGCATCGCCGCCAGGATAGAGAATCTCAACCGGGCCATGGAATTCGTGGAGGAGAAGGCGGTGCATTTCGGACTCAATCCGAAAAAAAGGTTTGGAGCGCTCCTCGCGCTTGAAGAGGCCTTTGTGAATATCTGCCGCTATGCCTATCCCCGGGGCGAAGGGGACGTTGCTCTCCTCTGTGGCGGCGAGGGCGAGCTGTTTGTGCTGGAAATCACCGATACGGGCGACCCCTTCGACGTCCTGTCGCTCCCTGAGCCGGACCTGACCGCGAGTATCGTGGAACGAAAAATTGGCGGCCTGGGGATACACTTCATCCGGAAACTGTCGGACAGCGCCAGTTACCGGCGGGTGCGGAATCAGAATGTTTTGCGGTTGGCTTTCAACCGTGCCTGAGGGCCGCTCCCCGGAAACGGAAGGCTGCGGGACTTCGGAGAAAAAACGGGGGGATCGAGAAGCGCGACGCGCCCCGGTCAATTGAAGATGTTGGCTTCCGCATCCTCGCGGGTGGAGAAAAAGAGCATATAGTTTTTGAATCCGGCCATGCTGATGATTTCGTCGACGGTTTCCCGCACGTTGCAGAGGGCGAGCTGGCCGGTCCCATATAAATGCTTGGCGAGCAGTATCAGGATGCGCAAACCGGCACTGCTCAGATAGGGCACCTCGCCCAAATCGAGAATGATGTATTTCGCGCCATCGTCGATCAGGTTCATCATCCGGTCTTCGAACTCCGGTGAGGTGGTTGCATCAATCTTGCCGGCGATCGTGGCGACGATAAATCCGTTTTTATGTTCAACACCAATTTGCATGCATTGCTCCAGAGGATAAAACTGCCGCAGAAAATTTAAAGCGGCAACGATCCGCATCAATCCATCTTGTGAGAAAATTGATCGGACTGTCCGCTGATTTTCCTTTGCCCACCATATCGTGTTTCGTCTGAGTTGAAAATGGAAATTCTGAATTTGCAGCGCCTCCGCCTTCCGACCGGAGGGTGCTTCCACGACATGCACAACGTTGCGCAGTGGCGCCCTCACTTCAAACAGTCCTTTTCTCCCCTCTGATTTTTCCCCTCCGATACGCAAGAAGAAGAAGTAGAATCCCCATGCGCCTGGTTATTTCCTCCCTGTTTCTGCTTCTCTACATAGCGGTAAGCCTGATTTCTTTCCTGCCCTGCCGCCTTTCTGTCAAAGTGGCGGCTGGCATCGTCCTGCTTGTCGTCAGCCAGAAATATTTCTTGTACGAAAAAATCGGAGGCTCCTTTCTCGCCCCCCGCCTGCCGTTACCGATTTTTCTTTCCATGGAAGTCCTGTATGCCGTTTTTGTGCTTCTGTTTTTCCTGCTCTTGACCAGAGATGGCCTGACCTTGCTGCTGTGGATCAGTCGCTGCCTGGGAACGTCATGGCGCTTGCCGTTCCCGGCCGCTGTCAGGGACACGGGGATAGTGATGGCCGCTCTGATCTTGGGTGGATGGGGGGCCTGGCAGTCGATACGGGTTCCGGACGTCCGCACCGTGGAAATTCCCGTGGCGGGATTATCCGACAGGTTGGATGGCTTCACGCTCATCCAACTTTCCGATATTCACATCGGCCTTCTCTTGAAAAAGGATTGGCTCGCCGAGGTGGTGCGGAAGACCAATTCCCTTGCTCCTGACTTGGTGGTGCTGACCGGCGACATGATCGACGGTTCCCCCGGGGAACTCGAGCAGGACATCGCTCCGCTTGGCGATCTGCGCGCGCACTATGGCGTGTACGGCGTGACCGGCAACCATGAGTACTATTTTCAGGCCGAACAATGGCTGCCTGTTTTTCGACAATTGGGCGTGGACATGCTGCAGAATGAGCACAGGACCGTGTCGGTCAACGGTGCCGAACTGGTGCTCGCCGGTATACCCGACCCGAGAGCACTGCGATTCGGCGGTCATGGACCGGATGCGCGCAAGGCCCTTGAGGGGGCGCCGGATGCGGTGCGAATTCTGCTGGCTCACCAACCGAGCGGTGCCGCCGATAATATCGGCGCTGATATTCAGCTTTCAGGCCATACCCACGGCGGTCATCTGTTCTTTTTGAAGCCGCTCGTAGCGGCCTTCAACGAAGGATTCGTCAATGGGCTGTACGATGTGAACGGGATGAAACTCTATGTCAGTCCCGGAACCGGCATCTGGGCAGGATTTTCCTGCCGGCTCGGCGTACCGTCGGAAATCACACGCATTGTTTTACGTGCCGAATAGATGGCCGTGGAGGCAGGTCGAACTCCCGACGGTTCCAGCCGTATTGAGCGGCCCGGGGAAGCAGGGCATTTCAGGGAAAAGCTGCTCAGCGGGAAATGGCTGCATGGCGGTTCAGCACACATCCCAACAATTTTTCCTGCGGAACGAGCTGCACAGCGGTCGTGCAGTCCGTCATCGACGTCTTGCCCGACTCGACGACCATCAGGACAGCGTCGACATAGGGAAGGAAGGCTATGGCATCCGCACCTTCCAACAAGGAGGGGACATCAAAAATGATGTAGCGATTCTGATATCTGTTTTTCATTTCTGCCACAAGCTGCCCCATCTTCGCGGAACCAAGCAGTTCCGTGCTACCGCCGATGGTCTTGCCGCCAGAGATCACCGTCAGCTTGCTTATCCCCGGACAAACGATGAGATCAGACAGCGGTATGTTTTCCAAAAGATGATCGGCAATGCCCCGATTGCTTTCGTACCCCAGCAACGTATGGATGCCTTGCTTGGCCAGGTCGCAGTCCACCAGCATGACGGTCTGATGAAACTCCTGGGCCATTGAAAGAGCGAGATTGACAGCACTCACTGTTTTTCCAGACCTTGGACGCGGACTGGTCACCATGATCGTGTTCCAGCCCTGGATTTTTGCCCGCTGCTGCACTTGCGTTCGAAGGATTTTGTATGCATCGGACTCAGGATCCTCTGAATACGCAGCGACCAAATGTTGCTCCTTGAACCTTTTTTTATCGACAACGACCTGCTTGGTCAGAGAATACATGAAAGGTTGCCGTTTGAGAGGGAGTTCGCCTGAGAGATCGAAAGATCCAGATGAGTTCCCTGCAATGGCATCTCTTGTGGCCTTCTCCACGAAACCATCCGTTTTCATAATGTCAATTTCCTCAATTCTGCAATGGGACTGTCGGCACGGCTCATGTTCTCACCAACTTCTCGGCTCAGAAAACTCATCAAAAAGTCAGATTACGCATTGCCTTTGCCCAAAATACATAAAGGTCCATCACAAAAAAATGAAAAATCAGGAGAACAACAACCAGGCCAACCGGGCCTGATATCATGAGTATATTGCGGCGTTTCTTCTGCTCCGCAGTTTCTCTTGCATTATAATAGACTGGAATAACGGATAGAACCGGAACGTTCGCATGTAGACTCAATTGTCTCGCATCACGAATCGTATCGTCGGTAATCTCTAAAATGGCCGTCAAGCCGATGCTGCAACCAATTCCGAGAACTATGCCGATGATAAAAATAGCAAGCCTGTTCGGCTTGTAGGGCTTTTCAGGGAGCAGAGCCGGATCGATCAAGGTGAAGCGTTCACCTTTCTGATCGCTTTCAAGCCCTTGCGCGACACGGGCTTCCATAAATTTCTGCATGAGATCGTCATATTTGATTTTAAGGCTGTCCCGCTCCATGAGCAATTTTCGATATTCCTGTTCAACGACTGGGGTAGATTTGATATATTCACGCAATAAATTACTTTTCTTTTCATAATTGGCAATTTGCTGCTTTACAGATTGAATTTCAGATTGAGCACTGCTCAATTGAGATGCAATATTTATATATGCAGGATTCGTTGGTTTGCCAACAGTATTGGAAATATTATTTTTATTTATTTGACAATTTGTTCTTTTACCCAATTCATCAATTTCTTTCTTCAAATAAATGATCTCAGGATATTCATCAGAATATAAAGATTTAAGCCGATTTAATTCAAGCATCAACTTACTCATTCTTTCCTCATCGGCAAGCTGTGGCGAAGTTGAGCTTAATTGCGCGATGAAAGAAGCTTCTTTCTCCTTAAGACTACGAAGCTGTTCAAGATATCTCTCAATATTCATTTCCGTGAGATGCAATTCCTGGGTATTGACTTGCATCAACTCGGGTAATTCATTGATATGTTTCTCTTTAAAAGAGGAAATTTCAGCTTCTATTTCATAAATCGATTTCTCTATCTTGTTTTTTTCTTCTTCAAAAAATATCGAAGTTTCTCTCGTTTGCCTCTCCCTAACCTTGATATTTTCCTCCAGAAAAAGAGATGTCAGCACACTGGCAACACGTTGAACCTTAACGGGATCATTTTCACCTTCATAGGATAAGGTAAAAGCCACCGTGACATTTGTATTTCTTCCAGTACGCTTATCAATAACCTCAGCATTAATTAACTGAAGATTGATGTCGTCTCTCATATTTTCAATAATCTCTTCTTTAATTTTATATTTTTTTGCATCAGCATATAATTCATACTTATCTATAATCTCCTGTAACCTCGATGTACTAATTATCTTTTGTTTAATCTCCTGAAGACGCTTTTCCACAAAACTGGTAACAGTTGTCCTCACAAAATCGCTTGGTATTTCTTGGTCCTCAATAAGTATAGTCGAGGAAGACAAATAAACGGGAGGAAGAGCAAACACCAAGATTGTTGCCAATATAACTGCAAAAAAGAACGGAACAATGATGGAAAATTTTCTTCTCTTAATTATCAATACAACATCTTGCATACGTAACGATTTATTTTCCAATTTTATTCCTCAAAATAAGTTTTCAACTATTTTTTATCCGATTAAAATCAAAAATTTTATTAAAAATTATTTTAATATATTATCAATTCCCCATATAAAATTGATAAAAAAACTATTTCTTTCTATATTGCTATCGTAATCCGTATATTCTACGCGAGAATAACCATACTCAGCTTCAACAGTAAAATTATCAGAAATTTTATATGTAATTCTTGGTAAAATATTCAGTGTTTTTTTCCCGGAATTTCTATTGAAAACGGCATCGCTCCCGGACGATTCATTGAGAAAATAACTGCTCCATATTCCGATCCTCATGTCAGCCGAAACTTGTTTTGACCATCCTCCTCCTACGGTCGTCCTTTCGACAGTGGTGTTGCTGAAGTTGTCGGGGGCGACTTCGTTGGTCAGGGACAGCCTCAAGGAGGATGTTTCAAATTCCGCATCAACGGAACAGTGAGCCGTCACCCCCCATTCCTTATCTGCCTGCAGATAAGGGTTGTCATAGTCCGTCTCGATGAGCGACGGCCCGACCCAGGCCAGAATGCTGTATTGTTCGTTCAGTTTTTTTTCCAATCCAATGGTGACGGTGGTGTAATCGCTCACCTGCGACCCTTCATAATCATAACGACGTTGGGCCAGATCCACGAAACCGGTCGTTTCGGAAAGGTACTGACTGAGGTCACTTCTGACACTCAGATTGTAACTTCCCGATCTCATGTCTGAATAATCTTTATCCTCGTACCTCATCGTACTGTAGGAAGCCTGGCTCCCCACGACGGTTTTTTCCGAAAGGGCCCATTCGAGTCCAAGAGATTCGCGATTTTGCTCGCGTTTTGAATTGGTCGAGATAAGTCCTGAAGAAGCAATTTCACGGTCTGCCTGGGAATCGACTTTATGCAGGCTCGACGCGTTGAACGAAAACAGGGGACTGAGCGCATAGGAGCCGTTGGCGGACACCTCGGAATCGAGACTGTTCAGGCTGCTGTTGTCAGCATAGGAAAAGGAATCGACTTTTCCTTTAACAGCCAGCTCGCCTCGTTCGTTACGCTGCAAGAGCTGTACGGCCGGAGTGAGAACGGTATAAAAATCACTTTCAGCATCTTGCGCAGAAAAAAAGATGTTGTCGCTATATTTTGTTCCCAGGGATATAGAAGGAGAAACGACAGATTCAGCTGCGACCGTCTTCTCTGCATTGCAATGATCAAGAGCAACGATCACGATCAATGCCAACAACAGTGGCATATTGTTCCGAACTCGTGCGCACCTGTTGCTGCATCTTTCTTTATCGGCGACAACGATATTAAGGAACAACAATGACATCTCGCCGTTTCAGAAAAATATTTTGCTGCAAGTTACGTCCGCGCGCTACCTCATCGTAATCGAAATCGATAATGGAAGTGGTGCCATCCTCTTCTGTTCGAAAAATCTTTATTGCATCGCCTTCGGCAAAAGGATTCAACCCCGATGCCATGGCCAATGCCTGCAACACGTTTGTCTTATCCGTTATCAGCTTCACCCCCGGAGCATTGACCCGGCCAATAACGTAGATCTTCATGCTGTTGACCTGTTGCACCGCAACGGTGATTGTCGGACGAGTGACATACCGTACATACATTTCTTGCAGGTGCCCCGTGAGTTCCCTGACCTTTTTGCCCTCGACCACGATGTCCCCCACCAAGGGAAGGGAAATCTTGCCGTCCGGGCGCACCGGCAACGTCTTTGAAAGTTCCGCATTGCCCCAGACCATGATTTCAAGAACATCGCCGGCACCGATGATGTATTCATCGTCGATAGGAATGGTTGTTGCTGTCTGTGCGGACGTATCGTCGGCAACGCCGACGACATGCGTCGCACAGAGCAGGCAAAGAGCCGGGATCACAACGTTCAAAAAACCGCACACAGCATGTTTGATGCTTTTGGTCATCATTTGTCGCCCCATGCTTTCACGACGGAAGATTCAACAGTTCCAACGCATTGGTTCGCCAGGGTGCATCCGAGTCGCCTCCGCCCTCCACGGCCTTCCTCAACCTTTCCCTGGCCTCATCCCTCTTGCCCATCTGATGAAGGATCACACCTAGATGGTAGTTCATGACGGGATGTTCGGGGTTTTGCGCCAAGGCCCTTGCCGCAAACCCTTCCGCCTTTTCGTAATCACCAAGCTTCAGATACACCCAGCCGACCGTATCCAGCACGGAAGCGCTCTCCGGTTTCATTTTCAAAGCCATCTTGGCCAGTTTCAAGGCTCGCTTCAGCGTTTCCTCGTCCGCGGCCTGTTCGCTCAGCAGAAAAGACAAGTTGTTCGCGGCCACCCAGTTCGTCGGCAACGCCGTCAATGCCTGCTCGTACACCTGCATGGCTTTGGCCAGATCGCCGCTCTTCTCATACAAGGCAGCCAACGTCAGATAAGCGGAACCGTTTTTCGGGTCGGCGGCGATCCCTGCGGTCAGTTTTTCAATGGCGGCATCGACCTTGCCCTGCACAAGGGCCAATGTGGCAAGATTGTTATGCGGATCCTGCCATTGCGGTTGCAGGGAGACCGCCTTGGCGAAGGCCTCCTCGGCCCTGGCAAATTCCTTCCGCACCATGTGGACGCGGCCGAGCAGGTTGTAGGCGACGACATCCTCGGGTTTCTCCCGAATTCTTTCCTGGCAGGCTTTGACGGCATCGTCGTTTCTGTTGAGAGCGAGGTAGCGCTTGACCAGTTCTTCCAGCAGCAGAGGCGAGTCGGGGTTCGCCTGGTAGCCGCGCAGGATCGTTGCCGCCGCCTTTTCATTGCCGCCCTGGCGCGCATAGAGATATCCAAGACTCACGTAACCGGCAGCAATGTCGGGCGCCTGCTCCATCACTTCCGCGAAGATCGCCTCGGCCTCGCTGTATCTGGCCTGTTCAACATAAAAGTTTCCCAATTCAACCTTGAGCCGCTGGTTGTCCGGATGCACGCCGATGATGTCGCGGAGCACCTTTTCCGCGCTGACGAGATCACCCTTCATTTTGTATAATCTCGACAGGACAAGGGGTAGTTGGCCATGGTCAGGATTGGCTTTCGCAGCCGTTTGCAGCGTCGCAATCGCCACATCCTGTTGTTTGTTGCGAACAAGCACCTCCGCCAGGCGGAGATATGCATCAACGAAATCGGGCCGTTCACTGACGACCTGACGGAATTCGGTGACAGCGTCATCAAACCTGCCCGCAAGCAAATCGATGCGGCCCTTCAAATAATGCCCTTCAATGCTTTTGGGATTTTCCTTTAACGCAAAAAGAACCTGCTGTTCAGCTTCGTCGATCGCTCCTTGCAAAAAATAAATATCTGCGATTTTTATTCTGGTAGTAATTATATCCGGGGATGCCGGATTGTTATCAAGCTCCAGACATTCCTGCAAAACATGCAATGCCTCGTCCAATTTTCCTTGCTGGAACAGTGCTTGCTGTAAAAAAAATCGTAATTCGAAGTTTTTATCGTTGACAGCAATGCCTTTCCGCAAGACTTTCTCGCCCATGGCCGCTTCACGCAAAGAATAATAGAAAGAAATAACTGTTTTCCATAAGTGAATATTGGCAGGATCGTTGGCGAGAATCGTATCAAGATATTGTTGAGTTTCATCTTTGCGGTCAATTTTCCATAAGAGCCGGGCAAATGCTATTTTGTGCATTTCCTTATCCGGTTCCATCTCAATGAGTGTTTTAATCAAATCAATGGCATCTTCGGTTCGTTTTTGCATATCATAAACATTGACCAAAAGTGCCTTGAGTTCAATGGCATCTTTATTTACGTCAATGCCTTCATTGAGAATTTTTTCGGCGATATCAAACTGTTTATCTTCAAGATATATGGACGCAATCAATTGATATACATATCTATTCCTATAATTTTCTAATATAAGTTGTTGAAGTATATCCAAAGATCCTTGCTTATCTTTATCTACAAGCAATATTCTCGCCTTAAGATAGCGAGCATCTTTGTTAGATTGATCCAATTTAAGAATATACTCAATCTTTTCTTCAGCCTTTTCTTTCATCTTAGCCGCAAGAAATAGTTTAACCAATTCTATATGAGCATCAATATGATTTTGATTTTTTGCTATTGCGCTATTAAAATTTTCAAAAGCTTTTTGTGGATTATTTCTTTTGATCTCAACAAGACCTCTCATATAAAATGCATCGGCAAAGTTCGGATCAAGCTGCAAAGCATTGGTCAATTCAATATTTGATTTGACATAATCCCCATGATCATACAATCTTTTTCCCTTTTCATAAAAACTTATTTTTTTCTCTTCAGTCGTTGAGCATGAAGAAATTAAAACAACAATAATTGCCAACAACGATAATTGTTTCAATTTACCATATATCATATCCATCCCTTCCCAAATCGTGTCATTTCCCTGGAGTGAATCGACTTACAACGCGCCTTTTCTTTGCAAGACCACCATCACTGTCTTCAACAGAATCTTAATATCTTGAAAAAAATGCCAATTATCAAGATATTGGCAATCAAGCTCGACAACCTTTTCAAAATCCTTGATCTTATTTCGCCCGGAAATCTGCCACAATCCGGTGATACCTGGCTTGGCAGCTATTCGCTTCAAATGCTCAAGCTGATACATTTCCACTTCCTGAATGGTGGGAGGGCGCGTTCCCACAAGGCTCATTTCACCCTTCAGCACGTTGAGAAATTGCGGCAATTCATCGAGCGAAGTGGTCCGCAACCATTTCCCGACCTTGGTCACGCGAGGATCATTCTCCAGCTTGAACATGTGCCCGTTCATCTCATTCCTGCCCATCAGCTCTTTTTTCATTTCCTCGGCATTCTCATACATGGTCCTGAACTTATAGAGTTCAAAGATCCTGCCATGTTGACCTTTCCTTTTCTGGCGGAAAATGACAGGTCCGGGTGAATCGAGCTTGATCGCCACGGCAATGAAGGGGAAAACACCGGCAAGAACGAGAAAGCCGACAGCGCCGCCGACAACATCGAGAATCCGCTTATAAAGCAATCCATTGGCGTTGAAACTGCCGGCCTGCAGATTGATGAACGGTATCCCTTGACACCGTTCGACGGTCATCGAGCATTCACCAGGATTCCAAAGCGCGGGGAGAATCCTGACCGACACCCCCATCTTCCTGCAAATTTGTAAATATTTCTGCAAATCTGTCCTTCGGTCGCCATGCAGGGCAAAAACGACTTCATCGACGGGCCGCTCGCGGAGCACTGTTTCCAGCATTTCTATCGCTCCCAGACAGTCGGGGTCACATTGCCCAGATGCATTTTCGCACAACCTGCCAACGACATCGTGTCCCCAGCTCATCTGTTTACGTAGTGCATGGGATACGACCATCCCTCTTTCCCGGTCGCCGACGATGAGCATCTTCCGCGACCGGTGGCTACCCCGCGCATCTTTCACAATATAACGTGTTGAAAAAACACGTAATATTGAAATGTACCCGAAAGTAGAAACCGAAAACAGAAAAAGAAACCCACGCGGGAAACGGGTCGGTTCGTAGAAAAAAATAGTCGAACTCAGAAACAGGAAGTCAGCGAGAACGACCTTGAAGACGGAAAAGACAACCGTGACCAAACTCGCAGGCGCCTTGTCACCATACAGGCCCAGGGAGCCAAAAAAATAGTTGTTGATGAACATCACTCCGACAATGGAGGTCAGCAGGGTAAACTGGTCCGGCAGGGGCTCGACCCCGAAAACGCCGCCCAGATGAATGCAGCCGTAATAGGCGGAATACCCCGCGGCAATAACCAACAGGGCGTCGAGGCCCATGAGAACGACGTTTATGATGTAAACCTGTTGCTGCAACATGGCGTTGGCATGTCCTGACGACGCCCTCTTGATCCTTTGCCCGGGCCGGTCGCTGATTTGGGGGCGATGAAGCCTTCCCGCACTCTTGTCTGACAAGTATCCGAGTACGCTGTGCCGGAGAAACATGATCCGGACGAGATGCGGCTGAAGAGCGAGAGATTTGTACTTCAGTTCTGTTAGAGAATAATTTTATTTGTATTATTATTCGGCATTATCAACGCACACCGACTAAATCATTCCCAGAATACCGCATAAAATCACAGGTTCAGGAAATACTGCCATTGCTGTCAGCCGGTTTTGGACAGCACTTTCCAGATGCCGGTTTGCAACTTTCCAGACACTCAAATTTTCTTCTAGCCGAATCATCACCTGATCAAAACAATTCAGTGGTTATATCGGGAGCCGTCAGGCCGGCTCACCAACGTATTTGCTTACGGCAGCACGTTGGCTCATTCTTTATCTCATGACGCGGGCGGTACGGGTTTTCGACGGACACGCTCCGGAAGCTCAACAGCGAACCCCACGGACACTTCAACCACTTTGGATCGACGATGAAAATTCGAAAAGCCGTTTTTCCGGTCGCCGGCCTGGGGACCCGATTCCTGCCGGCAACCAAGGCCATGCCCAAGGAAATGCTGCCTCTGGTCGACAAGCCGATCATCCAGTACGCCGTTGAAGAAGCGCTGGCTTCGGGGATCGAAGAGATCATCTTCGTTACCGGCAAGGGAAAAAGCGCCCTCGAAGATCATTTCGACAGATCGTATCAGCTCGAAAACATGCTGCGGGAACGACACAAGGATCTGCTGCTCAAAATTGTCGCATCTGTCGTCCCGACCACGGGGACCATCGTGTACACGCGACAAAACGAGCCGTTGGGGCTTGGCCATGCCATCTGGTGCGCCAGAAACATCATCGGAGACGAACCCTTTGCCGTGCTGCTTGCCGACGATGTCATTCAGTCCGATGTGCCCGTGCTGGCCCAGATGATGGACCAATTCGACCGCCTGCGGGCCTCAATTGTCGCCATCGAAGAGGTCAATCCGGCAGACACCTCCCGATATGGCATCGTCGACCCTGTAGGCGCGCTGGATGACGTGGTCAGGATCAGGGGTCTGGTTGAAAAACCGAAACAGGAAGACGCGCCCTCCAATCTGGCCATCATCGGCCGCTATATCCTGACTCCGAGAATTTTCGATATTCTGGGAAAAGGGATTGTGGGCGCGGGAAATGAAATTCAGGTCACGGACGCCATGTCCATCCTTCTCGAAAAGCAGCCCATTTTCGGCTTCAGGTTCGAGGGAAAGCGTTTCGACTGCGGCGACAAGGCCGGCTGGCAGATGGCCAACCTGGCGTTTTCCTTGGAACGACCGGAACTTCGCGGTGAACTGCTCCCTTTTCTTGAGCAGACCATGATGAGCAACGGCATGCTCAGGAATTGACAGACAAGCGAGGAACCTAAAAAACATCGAATGTGCTGTTTTAAAATCATCCATGAAACTACTTTCTAAAATCATCACCATAATTCGTCAATCTAACTGCTGGTATTACAGGGCAAGAGGAGTGACTATTGGCAAAAATACGTTAATAAGCTTTGGAGCTTGGATAGATACCAGCAAAAAAGCAAAAGTTATTATTGGCGACAGATGCCTTATCGGCAATGGAGCAAAAATACTGGCTCATGATTGGGCAAAATACAAATTAGGCCTAAAGGGAAAATCAGAACATTACACAACTACAATAATTGGAAATCGTGTATTCATAGGAATGAATGCAATAATACTAAGCGGAATAAGAATTGAAGATGGAGCAATTATAGGAGCAGGAGCAGTTGTCACAAAAAATGTACCACAATATACAATAGCAACAGGAAATCCTGCTAAATTAATTAAAACATACAACCCTATACATTAATTAAATGCAACTAACATTCAATTGCTCACAAAACATCCAGACAAAGTTAAAATAATTTTAAAAAAAATTAATTTACAATAAAAAATAAAATCAAGGATACGGAGACAACGCAAACATGAATAACAAAATAAAAAATATACAATTATTTACAATAATAACCATATCAATGGTATTATTTAGCGAACAATCCCAAGCATCACAATATATTGGCTCTTTCAATCAAGGAGGATTTTCACGTGATATTACAATTAATGGAGACTATGGCTATATTGCCAATGGATTCAATGGACTTCAGATAGTATATCTGAATGATCCCGGCAACATTATCCTGAAAGAAACGATCACTCCAGATTATGTCCAGGGAAGAAGCACATATAATGTTCTACAAAATAATAACTTTCTCTATATGACAGACAGAACAGGCGGAGTTCTGACTTACGATATATCGGACCCTTCATCTCCGAATCTTTTATCAAGAATATTCCCCGAAGATAAATCCAACACATTGGCAATTTACAACGGAATACTCTTCATGGGCGAGGTTAGTGGCGGCATGGTTGCCTTTGACATTCAAGATCCTACTCTGCCGGTAGAAATAGGGAGGATCAAGATTCCTAATGAAACATACCCCAAGGAAGCACAAGGCATGGCTTTTAAAGATAATTTTTCCTACGTGGCCAACCCTTGGGGTGGTTTGGCCATTGTCGATATCTCAGATCCGGCCTCCATGACCATGGCCGGGTATTACAATAAGCCTCAGACTGCGTATCCAGGGGTTTGGGATGTCGCCGTACAAGGTGATTTTGCGTTCATTATCGCCCAACGTTACGGTATTCAGAGCCTGGATATTTCCGATCCGGTCAATCCCGTTTTCGCTTCGGAGCTCCTGCTCCCAATCAATTACATGGAAGGGAACGACTCACCTCCGCTTGATATCAAGATGATCAACGCAAGGTATGCCGCGGTCACCAACGGTTATGATGGTGTTTATATCATCGACACATCCGATCCCTTTGATATCAAAATTGCCGAAACCATCGACACGGTCGGGTATGCCTGGGGTGTCACCCAGCATGGAAATCGCTTGTACATCGCCGACGGCTACGACGGCATACATGTCTTCGACATATCGGAGTACACTGCCGTGCCACTGCCATCGAGCGCACTGTTGCTCCTGGCCGGGATAAGCAGTCTCTTGGCAAGAACCCGGCATCGGCTGCGGTGAGAAGCCTCCATGCTTTTTGCCCAAGCAGTTGTCGGCTCTCTTGCCGCCATCCTTCTTTTGCTGTTTTTCTCGCCCATGGGATCGGTGTCCTGGTACCTGCTGACCCGGCCGCTCATCCAACCCTATGCTTCACTGGGCTATAGCCTGGCCGGCTCGGTTCCTCTTTCCGCCGTGCTCCCGATCATTCTGATCGCAATCGCGTTTACCAACCGTTTGTGGCAAGCAAACTATATCATCCTGACCCGGCATATCCTGCCCATCTATCTCCTCCTCTATTTTTCTTCGCTTTCGTTCCTCACCACTCCGAGCTATGTGCTTTCCCTGGGGCATTGCCTGAAAATATGTACCGCCATCAGCCTGTACATCCTAGTGTACAACAGCATCAAAGACGACCGGTCCATAAACCGCCTGCTCTGGATTTACCTGCTCTGCGCCATCATCCCGATGCTGTACGGATATTATCAGTTCGTCACCGCCACCGGTCATGCCTGGAAAGGAGCCTATTACGCAGGACGTCGTGTCGACAGCCTGTTGATGGAATACAATGCCTACGGTGAATTCCTCTGTATCGCCATCTGCGCCGGACTCATGCTGTTCTTTCGCGGCAACTCGCCCAGGCGCAGGTGGCTCGTGGGTTCGTTCCTTCTTTCGCTGATCGCCAGCCTGGTCCTTTCACTGAACAGGGGGTCCTGGATCTGCCTCCTCGCGGCCCTGCTGGCCGCAGCGCCACTGTATCGGAAAACAATCAACGTTCCGCTCCTGATCGGCCTCTGTCTCCTGGTGCTGCTCGCGGCCAGTCCTGTTCTCTATCAACGGTTCATGGAATTGACCGTTGCAACCGAGTTCGGCACGAAAAACACGCTGGGCGGACGGATTGCCGCCTGGCAATCACTGTTTCCCCTCATCGGGGAACATCCCCTGATCGGGAGTGGCATCGGTGCCATTGAACCAATTCTCACCCGGACAATCGGGGCAGCCTATGCCCCCCACAACGATTACATCCGCCTTATCATTGAGGGGGGCATTCTGACCTTTCTGGCGTACATCTGGTTTCATCTGCACAACATCGTCGACAATATTTTCCGGGATCGATACCGCCTCTGGCAGATCAACTATCCTCTCCTGGTGGCCATCTTCTACTTTGCCAGCCTCTCGTTTTTTCAGAACATCATCTACAATGTCGTCGTCTTTCCGATGTTCACCGGCCTGCTGGCATTGGGGCACAAAGCCGACGCCCTCGCGCGCCAGGCTGAGACGGCTACGAAGTAACGCCATGCTGTCACTTGCATCAGGCTCCATCGTGTTCAGGAAAGAACGCTGCTGCCAGTGCGGCGCCTGCCTGGCATCCTGTCAGGACAACGCGCTGGCGGCAACCGTCGATCAGGATGGCCTGGCGACGATCCGCGTGGCTCCTGAAAAATGCACTCGATGCGGCGCATGCGTCAGGGTCTGCCCGGCCCATCAGTTGCCCTCTCTTCGCCTGGAAGACACTATCTGGCCAACAATGAAAGAGGCCGGACTCGCCTGGCATGCGGATACACGGATTCGGCAGGCGGCGTCTTCCGGGGGCGCGGCCAGGGCTCTTCTCGCCGGCTGCCTGAGCGAAGGACAGTGCGAGGCAGTCTACACCCTGATGCGGCAGAAGGAATCCCCCTGGGCGGCAGGCGCCCTGATCCGTGGACATCTCGATGCCGGTCAAGTGGCATCCTCCATGTATCTGCCCATCACGGCCCTCGAACATCTCCGTTTCACAGGAACGATCAAATCGATGGCGATTGTGGGGACAACCTGCCAACTCCTTGCCGCCACAAAGTTGCTCAAGGGCCGGGTCGAGACGCTCCTGCGGATCGCAATCCTCTGCAAGCAGCAAAAACATCTGGGGTTCACCCGGTTTGCCGGCAAACGACTCGGACTCGCCGAGCCGGGCAAACCGGATCGGGTGGATTATCGGGGTCATGGCTGGCCAGGCCGGGTTACGGTCGACAACCGTTCTCTTGAGTGGGAGCAGGCCGCCGCAATTCCCTTCGGCAAGAGGCTCTGGCGTGTCCCCGGCTGCCTTTTCTGTCCCAATCCGCTCGGTTACAAGGCAGACATCACCCTGGCGGACCCCTGGGGCCTGGAGCCATGCGACACGGCGGGCAAGACCATGGCCATTGCCTGGACAGCGACAGGAAGCACTCTGCTGCACGCGACACCGCACCTGCACTTCGAACCACGATTGGCACCAGCAGATATCAAGAGGTCGATCGACTGGCGGAACCTGCAGCGCAAAGCCCGGTTGATCAGGTTCTACCAGGGACGGAACGTGCCGGGCCGCGTGGCCCTCGGCGGCCACCTTGAACGAATCCAGACCACCGTCCTGGAACGATGCCTGAACAAGTGGAGGCTTCCCGGCGTGCTCTATAAGGTCATTGCCCATCTGCCCGACCCCCTGCACCTGATACCGGTTTCGGGAGAGCGTGAATGAAGCCCCTCAAGGCAGCCGCGCTCCTCCCATGGGGCGCATCGAACCGTTCATCGAACCGCTCCATGGCAGACTACCTCGCGGTGCTCTGCGGCACCGGCATGGCCAGGGTGCTCGCCCTGGCCAACAATGTCCTGATCGCCCGCTTCCTCGGCAGCGAGGGGTTCGGCCAGTTCAGCTTTTTTTATATCGTCATGCTCTCTGCCTGGGTCATTCCCCAGGCCTTTGACACCACCTTCGTCAAATTCGCAAAAAGCGGAGAGACGACCGGAAGGGCGGCCAGTTACTGGCGGGCCAACGTGCAGATGAAAATCCTCTACTGCGGCCTGATGCTTCTCAGCGCCTGGCCGGCCGGCCACCTGCTGGCGGTCGAATTCTTCCATAAACCGGACATATCGGAACTGCTCTGCCTCGGCCTCGTCTGCGGCTCACTTCTTTCCGTCATGAACAGCGTCGCCAGTTCCCTGCAGGTTCGGGAAAAATTCGGCCGATTCGCCGTCCTGCAAGGGCTGTATACCGCGATCACCTGCCTGGGCCTGCTGTTCCTTTTCCTGGTCACCCCCATCCGGGAAGTCGGTCCTGTCATCTCGCTGTACCTGGGCGTCTCGGCATTGACGGCAGGCATCAGCATGGTCATCCTGCTGCGTTCCACCCCGCAGCTCTTGACATTCGAGCCGGAGATCATGCAACGAATGACCCGCTTCGGTAAATGGATCTTCTTCACGGCTCTCGCCACTTACACCTTTCCCCGCATCGACGGCATGATGCTGACCAGATACCTGGATTTGAACACGCTCGGCCTGTATAGCGTGGCCGCCCAATTCACCATGATCATCGCCGTGGTCACCGGTTCGATGAGCGCCGTTTTCCTTCCCAGGGCCATGCAGGCCCTGGAAAATGGCGCCACCTTAAAACAGTACATTGTCGATTCGGCCCGACCGGTGACCATCATTCTGCTCGGCATTTTTCTGCTCGAAATCGCCGCTCCATTGGCAATCACGATCATCTATGGTCCTCAGTATGCGGCGGCGGCACAACCTCTGCGCATCCTCCTGCTGGGCTATCTGTTCAGTTCTCTCTATCTGCCCTTGTCCTTTCTCTATTACTCCCTGGATCTGCCCCAGATTCGCTTTTTGCTCGAGGCGGGGAAAATGCTGCTGGCACTTGTTCTGTTCATCCACCTCATCCCCCTCTGGGGCATGACAGGGGCCGCGGCAGCCATGACCCTTGCCTTGGTCACGAACAGCCTGGCGGCAGGCGGCCTGCTGTATTTCCTGCTGCGCAAACATCCGTCCATTCGGCTCCGCCCCGACTCCACCTCTCCAACGCTTGCAAAACACCATGACCAACATCCTCATTCCTGAAGACATCCCCAGCCACAACAAGGGTGAAGCCGCCCTGTTTTACGGCCTGCGAGAATCTCTCCGGCCGTTCGGCGACATAACTATCACCCTGTTTTCACTGTATCCGGATCTCGATCGCATCAACTATGCCGGCGAAGCAACGGTGGTGGACTCCAACGGCGTCACGCCGGCCCACATGCTCGATGGCCAAGGGAGTCGAACCACCAAACTGTGGGGTTACCTTTCCTTTGTCCTCAAACATGTATTCTTCGGACTGTCATACAAAGTGATCGGAGCCAGGGCAGCCGGGCTCATGTCCGGTCCCGCCTGGAAAGCCTATGTCGATGCAGACCTTGTTCTCATGTCGCATGACAGTTTTTACAGCCCCCTGTATCACGGTACCCAGGCCTTGCTGTTCAGGCTCATGGGAAAGCCGGCCATCATATACGCGGCCACGGTCAGACGGAAGAACACGGACAAAACCAGCCTGAAGACGCGCCTGCTCGACCGTTGGGTGGCCCATACCTCCAAACGATTGGGCAGCATTACCCTGCGCGAAGAATTATCCAAGGCGTACCTCACTGCAATAGGTGTAACCGCGGACCATGTGCCTGTATCGGTCTTTCCCGATCTGGCCTTCATCGCGCCGACCATTGGCAAGGAAGAGGCCTGGGCGCTGTTACAGTCTGAGGGTGTCCCGGAAAATCAGCCCCTGGTGGGCATGGCCGTCAGCCAGAGAAAACTGGATTTCGCCTTTCCCGGCCAAGTGCTCGAAAACCGGCGGGAAAGGGCTCTGGCTCCGATTGTGGCCGCGACGAATTATGTGACAGGCACGCTTGGAGCCACGGTGGTGTTCATCCCCCACTCCATTGGCCCTTCCCCCATCCTGGACGATCGCATCACCGCCGGCATGATCCGCGACAGAGCGTTGCATCCGGAAAAAATCATCATCGTGCGCAACGAGTATTCATCACGGGAGTTGAAGGGTATGGCGGCATGCCTGGACATGACCATCGGCACCCGTCTGCACTTCACCATCGATGCCGTCTGTGCGGCCGTGCCATCGCTTCTGATCAGCCATGACGGCGATTTTAGGTGTCACGGCATCATCGGTTCCATGCTGGGTATGCAGGAGTATGTCTACAACATCGACGCCATCGATGCCGATACCCTCATCGCGACAATCGCTGCTCTTTGGCAGCACCGGCAGGAAGTTCGCGCACATTTGGCCAGCCGTATCGACGGCATAAAAAACGACACCTACCGGCACGGCGAAACCGCCATGCGCCTTCTCGAAAAAAACGCGGCGCGCTGAAAGGGGACCGCATGAACATTCTGATCATCGAGGCTTACTCCGCCGCCAACATAGGTTCCGGGGCACTGGTGGAAAACTCTGTCCGCCTCCTCAAAGAAAACTTTCCCGGCGCCAACATCGAAGTGCTGGCGCAGACGCCGGAGTCGATCCACAAATTGACGGGGTTGCCTTGCGCCCATGAACTGATCTCCCTGCCGCTGGGACAATCCCGGCCCAGGCAAATGATGTGGCTGCTGAGGACCGGCCTGTGGATGACCATGCATGCGCTGGCCGTTTTTCTGCGAGGCAAACGCTTGCCTCTGCCGGAATCGCTCTACACGTTCGATGCCGACACCCTGGCCGCGATCCAAAAAATCAAGGCGGCTGACATGGTTGTCAGTGTCGGAGCGGAACGGATCAACGACAACTTTTACAAGGCCATTCTCTTCTCCCTGTACATGCTGTGGGTGGTGCAAACGTACAAAAAATATCTTGTCCTTTTCCCCCAAACCATCGGCCCCTTCCATTTCAGAGCGACACGATTCCTGTCGAAAAAAATCTTGAATACATGCGACGTGCTTTTTCTGCGCGACCAGAAATCGGGTGAAATCGTCAAGGAGATGGGCATTTCAGGCCCGGTGATCGTCAATACCTGTGACGTGGCGGTCCTGCAACCGGCCGTCGATCCCGAGGAAGCCCGGGGCCTGCTGAACGAATTCAACGTGCCGGAAAGGGAGCAGCCGCTCGTCGGCATGTCGGTGATGCGCTGGAGTTATATCAAGGCGCAAGGGACGAGCGGGTACGAGGAATATAAACGGGCCATTGCCACCGTGGCCGACGAATTCATCGGCCAGAAAGGCGTGCGGGTGCTGTTCATCGCCACCAACGTACTCGTCGAAGGGTGCCGTGAGGACGACGTGGCCGCCGCCCGCGACATCATGGCGTTGATGCGCAACAAGGACGAAGCGACAATCCTGGGCCGGGTCTACAGCCCGGCGCAGATGAAAGGCATCATGGGACTGCTCGATCTCTGCCTGGTGACCCGCATGCATGCCTGCATCTTCTCCACCGGCATCTGCACGCCGACCGCTGCCATCAACTATCAGTTCAAGCTCGAGGAGTACATGCGTCTGATGGGACTTGGCGAATACACCGTGGATATCGACAAGGTCACCACGGACAACCTACGAGCCCTCATGGAACGCGCCTGGGCGGACCGGAGCGTGACCCGGGAGATACTCAAAAGCAACATCACCGCCAAAAGCGCCAACCTCAAGGCGGAAATGGCCCGGCTTCCCGAATATTATGCTGGAAAAACAGATGAAAGAGACTGTGCCGAAAAAACGCCTTGATCACCTCGATATCGCCCGTGGCTTAGCCATAATTCTTGTTGTCTGGGCACACGCTGACCAGCGTATGGATCAAGCATTTTTCAAAACCAATCTGGAACTAACGAATCAAGTTATCTATTCCTTTCACATAGCGCTCTTTTTTATCATTTCCGGTTCCCTTCAGAGGAGACTCCTTGAAAGAAACGACTTGCAGTTTATGCTTATGCGATCGATCAGAGGTATTCTTGTTCCTTTCCTCTGTCTTTCCATGGCCTTTATGGCCTTGAACTTGATCACCCCAAAAAATCTGCTGGCAACTCCAACATTATATGAAATGCTCAATGGTATTTTTCTTTTTCAATCATCGGACCGGGCGCCATCAGGAGTTCTCTGGTTTTTGTTCGTGCTTTTTTGCTGCTCTTCCCTTACAGCACTCAGTTACAATATATTGAAATTAAGTATATTTCATATTTTGATCGCTGCAATTATCATAAAAATATGTTCTCCTCTGGTAGACGATATACATTTTTTAGCGGCAGGAAAATTTGCCCGCAATTATGTTTTTTTCGTCATCGGCATATATATTTCCAGCATCGTTAATGATATCCGATTTAGTTACCGGAACTATTTAATATTATTATGTGCGATTATATTATTTATACCTAATTTTGTGCTCATAGATACATACAAACCATTTTTTCAAATTATCACAGGAGTGCTCGGAAGTATAACCGCAATAAAAATAAGCAACATAATTGCCCGCCTCAATCCAACAGGTATCAATATCATAAAATATCTTGGCGTTCATTCCATTACTATTTTTGTTTTTCATATGCCATTTTTCGTGTTCATCAAACAACTGATATATAAATTTGATCTCCAACGCTCGTTCATCGGTTTTGGAACCTGGGTTATCTTAGGTTGCCTGCTGCCATTAGCTTTGGGAATCGTGTTACAGCAGATACCCCTCTGCCATGCTTTGCTGTTGGGTCGGAAACCGACGAAAATCATTCCGGCTCTCACAGAAACCAAAAAATGACAGGAATATCATGAACCGACGCGAATTCATTGCAACATGCATTTTTGCTGTTGGCGCCACGGCCATGCCCTGGCCGGTCTTCCCGATCAGAAAAACCGAAGCCGGAGCATCGCGGTGGCAGCGCCTGCCGCTGACCACCAAACGGATGAAAGAATTGGGCATAGCCGGCGGCGACGGTTTTCAGTATGTGCACGCCCTGGCCTATGCCCCGAGCAACCCGGAGATTGCCTACCTGAGCGTGGACCAGTCGGGCGTGTGGCGGTCCAATGACGGCGGTCGCAGTTGGGAGCCGAAATACAAAGGATTTCTCGCCTATGGCGCCCGGTCCCTCGCCGTTGATCCTCTCAACCCGCAGGTTGTCGTGGCCGCCGGATTTCTCGGATTCAACGCCGACGAGGCCGCCAACTATCCCAACCGATGCCAAGGCATCTACCTGACCACCGATGGCGGTGAATCCTGGCGCATGGTGCGAGCAACCGATTTCTACAAGCAGGCTGCAAAGGGTTCGTTGTTTGCTTTTGACCCTTCCGGGACTCCAAATGCGACCCGGGACCGAACCCTCGGCATCTGGTGTGCCTCGGCCAGCGAAGGCCTGCTGAAAAGCGAGAACGGCGGAGAAACGTGGAACACCACGCCTTGCAGGGAGACCGATTTACACGCCTTGGTGCTCGATCCCAAGGGACCGGGAGACGTTTTGCTTGCCTCGCCGCAGGGGTTCTGGAAATTCGCCCATGGCGCCGTGGAAAGAATCGGCACCGGCTTGCCCACCTACCCGCGTTCCATCGCCGTGAGTCCGGCCAAACCGGAACAGGTGCACGTGGCCCTCGGGCTTGCGGGAGTGGCGACTTCCGGCGACGGCGGCAGGAATTTCTCCCCACCGGTCCAGCAAATCGGCCGTTTTTTTGCGACCCTGGATGTCACCGACATCGAGGCGAGTCCCGTCGATGGCGACAGCCTCTATCTGCGGGCCAATATCAGCGCCCAGCCGCCTCATGCAAGCGACGATGGCGGCCTCACCTGGAAAAGTCCCCAGGCCGTCGACCCGGAAGGAATATTGGTGTCTCCCGGCTTTTACTACTCCAGCCCTTTCGCCCCGCACCCGACCGACCCGAAGACCTGCCTGCATGTGACCAATGGCCGGGCGCGCATCATCCGTACCGAGGACGGCGGCGCGACCTGGCATTTTTCAGGTAGCGGTTTCACCGGCGCCCGGATGGCCGACATCGTCTTCCCTGCCCCCGGAACAATGCTCTTCGGCCTGACCGACCATGGCCTCTGGCAGACCACCGATAACGGGCAGACCTTTTCCGAACTGGCAACCACGCGCATCCACGGTGCGAAGTCCGTCTCGGCGACGGCGGTGAGCGGCGAACACATCGTCGCCGGATTCGGGGCCTGGGAAAAGAAGGGCCTGACGGTCAGCCATGACGGTGGCACAACATTCCACACCTTTCCGGAATTGACGGACTCTCATCTCTTTGTAGCGTTTCACCCCGCAATACCCGGTCTGGTGTACGCCGGCCCTTTTGCCAGTAACGATCACGGCCATACCTGGCGGCGACTGTCCGAAACCGTCCGGGCCATCTCCCCTGACGGAGAGATGCTGTATGCCCTGCGGGAAGGAACTGCCGGCCGTACCGTCCTTCTCGTTTCCCGCGACCGAGGCGAGCATTTTTTCCCCGAAATGGAGCTGGGCATCTCGGCACGGGGCATCATCCAAATGGTCGTCACCCCGGCGAAAACACTGCTGCTCGCCACGACCAGAGGGATCTATCGCATTGACGGCCAGCAGGTAGAGCTTCGCGACCACCGCCACGGTCTGGCGAAAGATGCCTTCGGCACCATGTACACCCAGTGCGTCTGCTACGACCCCAACCGGCCGGAACTGGTCTACGCCGGACGCCGCGCCCTGGGTTACGGCAACGGCAACGGCGTGTTCGTTTCCTCGGACGGCGGCATGAACTGGCAGGCGGCGAATTTCAATCTGGCCCAGGGGATCACGGTGTTCGCCATCAGGATCAACCCCTTCGACAGCAGCGTCTATATCGGCACCTCGTTCGGCACCTGGTGCCTGGTCAGCTAATCCGTCGCCCCGGCACGCACTTCCCGCACCCATGAAAATCCTTTTCGCCAACAAATTCTTCCATCTGAACGGCGGTTCCGAGCGGGTTTTTTTCCAGGAACGCGCCTTCCTTCAGGAACAGGGAATCGACGTGGTCGATTTTTCCATGCAGGACCCCAGGAATTTCGCTTCATCCCATGCCGATTTCTTCGTCGATCCCATCGATTACGAGAGCGTGCGGGGCCTTGCCGGCAAGCTGAAGACCGGCCTGGCCTTCGTCCATTCACGCGAGGCCGTGCAGGCGATCAGGCGGCTCGTCCGGCAAGAACGCCCCGACATCGCCCATCTGCACAACATCTACCATCAACTGACGCCGTCGATCATTCCCGTGCTGAAGCAGCACGGCGTGAAAGTGGTGCTCACCCTGCACGACTACAAGCTGATCTGCCCCTCCTATCTGGCCCTGTGCGGCGAGACGATCTGCACCGCCTGCAACGGCCGTTCGTTCTGGAAGCCGCTCGCCCGCAACTGCCAGGGCAGTCGCGGCAAAGAGGTGCTGCTTGCGTTGGAGGCGTATTTCCACAAATGGCGCAGGAGCTATGCCGGAGTGGATCTTTTTCTGGCGCCCAGCCGGTTTCTGGCCGATCTGGTCGGCCGGCGGGTGGCGCGGGAGAGCATCAGAGTGCTGCCGAACGGCATAGAGACCACAGCGCTCCACCCCACGTATTCCGACCGGGGATACGCCCTCTATTTCGGCAGGATTGCCGAACAAAAAGGGGTCGCCACCCTCCTTGCAGCCTACAGGGCCATTGCCGGTGCATTTCCCCTGAAGATCGTCGGCACCGGCCCTCTGCTGGCGTCGCTGCCCGCCTGCTTTCCCGAGGTGGAATTTCTCGGCTACAAATCCGGAGCGGAATTGAACGAGCTTATCGCCAACGCCGCTTTTGTCGTCGTACCATCGGAAGGGTATGAAAACTGCTCCATGACGGTGCTCGAAGCCATGGCGTTCGGCAAGCCGGTGATCGGCAGCCGGATCGGCGGCATTCCCGAACAGATCGAGGACGGTGCAACCGGTTTCCTCTTTGAGATGGGCAACACGGCGGAGTTGGCCGCACGGATGAAGGAACTGGCCGCCAACCCCGACCTCCGGACAACCATGGGCAAGGCCGCCAGACGCACGTTGGAGGCATCCTATTCGCTCGCCCGGCACAATCGCGACTTGTTGAACATCTATACCAATCTTCTCAGATAACGAGCTGGAACCATGGAAGCCTGTCTTATCGTCACCTACCGGTGCAACGCCAAGTGCTACATGTGCAACACCTGGCAGCACCCGAGCAATTGGCACGAGGAATTCTCCCCCGAATTGGTGGACAAGCTGCCGGAGGGCCTCAGCTTCATCAACATCACCGGCGGCGAACCGTTTCTGCGGGCCGACATCGGGGAGATCGTCGCCAGGGCCCTGCCCAAAACCAAGCGGCTGGTCATCAGCTCGAACGGGTATTTCACCGACCGGACCATCCGGATCTTCGAACGGTTCGGCAACAAGATAGGCATCCGCGTCTCCATCGAGGGACTGCCCGCGGCCAACGACGAGCTGCGCGGCATCAAGGACGGCTTCGATCACGGCCTGAGGACGCTGACCACGCTGCACGGCATGGGAATCGCGGACATCGGCTTCGGCATGACGGTGTCGAACCGCAACGCCGGCGACCTGATCGAACTGTACCGGCTGGCCAATGCCATGGGGCTCGAATTCGCCACCGCCACCACCCACAATTCCTTTTATTTCCACACCACCGCCAACCGCTACGACGACTCCGAAGCGGTGGCCCGGGCGTTCGAGCGGGTGGCCGTCGAACTGCTGAAGACCGGCAGGCCGAAGAACTGGTTCAGGGCCTATTTCAACATGGGCCTGGCCCGCAAGGCACGGGGGCAAAAACGTGCCCTGCCCTGCGAGGTGGGAACGGACATGTTCTTTGTCGATCCGGCCGGCAACGTCCTGCCCTGCAACGGCTCCGACGAGCCCATGATCATGGGCAATCTGCACGAACAGGAATTCGCCGACATCTGGCAGGGGCCCGGAGCGGAGGCGATCCGCAGGCGGGTGGCGGGCTGCCCCAAGCAATGCTGGATGATCGGTTCCGCCGCCCCGGCCATGCGGAAGCGGATCGCGGTGCCGGCCCGCTGGGTCCTGAAAAACAAACTGCGGCTTCTGCTGAACAAAAAAAAGCCGCATTGCCTCGATCCCATCGGCGAATGACCACTCCGATTCTCCCGGATCGCCCGCGGACGTGCCACATGACGGAAATCCACCCGGACTTGGTGCGCATCCATGCTGTCAACTCCGCATGGATGGCCCGTTTGGCGGCCTTAAACAAAGACCGATACAACCATAACAAAAAACAAACAGTAAACAGGTATAAAGGCAGTGTCACACCTGCTGCCCGGTGATGAACCGTGCATACATGGAGCGGCCAGCCGTCGGGAACGGGGAATCGATCCCGACGGCTGGCAGTCATTGACCGATTGCCTCTTCCGTAAGGAAATACAGTGAAAACGAAAACTCGTGACACACCGGGCCAGGAAGAACGCAGCCAGCGGTCCAAAAAAGAAACGCAGCACGACAAGTTTCTGCGTCTTTGCGCCTATATCGAGGAAATCAGGAAAATGGGCCTGACCGGCCACATCAAGGTGAATTTCAACAAGGGTCATATCTGCAAGATCGAAAAATACGAAGAAGTCCTCCGCGACTGAAACCTTTTCCCCTTTCCATGCCAACGATCATGCACGACAAGCGATTCACTTTCCCAAGAAGGGCGAAGCGTTGCCTGGCCGCTTGTCTGCTGCTGCTCGCCTGCCACGGCCAGGCAATGGCAACCGTCCACAAGACTCCGGCCCCCGACCAGGTGAATCCGCTTGTTTCCTGGCATGACGGACGACTCACCGTCAAGGCCAGATCGGTCCCCTTGCAGCAGGTGCTCGACGCCATCGCCAAAAACTGCAATTTACGGATCTTCACGCCATCCGCGGAAAAAATCGCGATACTGGCCGATGTCGACGTTACCGATCAGAAGGTCGAGCAAGTGCTGGCAGACCTGCTCAAGGGCTGCAATTATCTCGTCGTCTACAACGAAGCCAGGGAAAACACCGGGCTGGTCGCCTCGCGGGCAAGTGTCTCCTCCTCTGCCGATTCTTCCCTGCTGGCCAGTTCCGTTCCGGACGAAGCCCCCTTGCCGGTCCGGGACGAGAAGGAAGAGCAGGCCGATTATTTCCGCCAGCAGATCGAGGTGCTCAGGGAGCGGATCGCCAGCGGTGCTTCGGACCGGATGTATGCCATCGCCGTCAAGACCAAATCACCGGAGTTCGTTCAGGACGATCGCAAGCTGCTCGCCAGCTATGAGGAACGGCTGGCCAACCTGACCCAGTAATTCCATGTCCACTGCTCAGGCAGGAATATCTCGACGCGTGCGCCGCGGATAAATCTCGTAATTGCGGCGAGATTCTTTACAGCATCGCTCCTCGAAACGACACGAGCCCCTGCCGGCATTCGCTGAGCGAGGCATGCTTTTGTCGATGTGAAAATGGACGAAAACCGGTGCCGGCCGCCCTCGCCCAGCCAGGGCGGGCCGCACGCGACAAGAAAAAACCAGGAGCGATGATGCCGCCCTGTCTTCCCGTCGGGTCGGACCTTCACGAGTGTAAAACAATTTCCGAGCCGAAATCTGGCCAAGCGTTAACGGGAAACTAAAAAACAACCTGTACACTGCGGGCGCACACAGGCAGAAACGGTCAGAACGCTGACCGCGGACCGGACTCCCGGCCCCCACTGCACAAGGGTACTTTGCTGGCTTCATCATCGATGCAGCACCAGAAAGCCCGGATTCGACGGATGCATAGCTTCGTCTGGTCCGGGCTTTTTTTGTTGCACGAGGGAATTCCCGCCGATGTCGGGAACCGGAGCAGGTTGTCGTCCTGGGGAACGCCGTGCAACCGCATGCCATCCGATGCCTGCATGTGCACCGCAAGGTGCAACCGAGGGAACGGGCACACAAACAACGGAGAAGAATCGATGAAAAAGGGATGGAGCACGCCACTCTTTTCGCCCTGCACGCGGCCATGAAGATCTTCGTGACCGGCACACGGGGCATTCCGGATATCCCCGGCGGAGTGGAAAAACATTGCCAGGAGCTGTATCCCCGGATTGCGGCCATGGGCCACGAGGTGTTTCTGGCGACCCGGCAACCCTATGTCACCCGGCCCCAGCCGAAATGGCGCGGGGTGCGGCTGGTGCACACCGCCTGCCCCCGGCGCAAAAGCCTGGAGGCGATCGTGCATACCTTCGCCACCATCCTCAAGGCGCGGCGGATCCGGCCGGACCTGGTCCACATCCATGCCATTGGCCCGGCCCTGATGGTGCCGCTCGCCCGGCTGCTCGGCCTCCGGGTCGTGGTCACCCATCACGGACCGGACTATGAGCGGCGTAAATGGGGCCGAATGGCCAAGACCATGCTCCGCCTCGGGGAATATTCCGGCGGCCGGTTCGCCAACGAGGTCATCGTCATTTCCAGGGTGATCGCCAATATCGTCACCGCCCGATGCGGCCGCCCGGTTCATCTGATCCGAAACGGCGTTTCCCTGCCGCAGCCGCCGAACGCCACCGATCACCTGGAACGGCTCGGCATCGAGCCCGGTTCCTATATCCTCGCCGTGGCCCGGTTCGTGCCGGAAAAGGGCCTGCACGACCTTGTCGAGGCGTTCGCGGCGCTGGAGGGCGACATCCGCCTGGTCATCGCCGGCGACGCCGACCATCAGACCGACTACAGCAGGGAGCTGCGGCTCCGTGCCGGCCGGGACAGCCGAATCGTCCTGACCGGTTATCTCACCGGCGAACCGCTGCACCAACTGTATTCCCATGCCGCCCTGTTCGTCCTGCCGTCCTACCACGAAGGACTGCCCATCGCTCTGCTGGAGGCGATGAGCTACGGCTTGCCGGTGCTGGTGTCCGACATCCCCGCCAACAGGGAAATCGACCTGCCCGCCTCGCGGTACGTTCAACCCGGCAACACGATGGAATTGACGGCAAAACTGCGCGCCTTTGCCAAGGCCGGCATACCGGCAGAGGAAAAGATCCTGTTCCGCAAGCGGATCGAACAGCAGTACAACTGGTCGACCATTGCCGGCCAGACCGTTGCCGTCTATGAACAGGCCCTGGCCGGGCCGGAACACGACATCGCATGGGCGCGCTTCTCCAGGCGCGGCGGCGCCCCGGCGGCACGCCTCGCGGCCGGGTCCGAGGGCGGCTTTGAACAACGCCCGATAGAAACGTGACGCCAGGCCGCTCCGTTTTCCCGTCGGAGCGGGCCGACACAATTGTAAAACAATTTCCAAGCTGAAATTTGGCCGAGCGTTAACGGGAACCTAAAAAACACCGTGTACAGTGAAAACGCGAAAGGGCAAGAGCCGGATCAGCGCACCAATTGAAAAACCGCGTCTCGCGCCATACACCGCACCCAGGGTACTTTGCTGGCTTCATCACCGATGCAGCACCAGAAAGCCCGGATCAGACGGCACGTTGTTCATCCGTCGATCCGGGCTTTTTTTATTGAAGGAGGGGGTTTTCACCGGACAGTGAAAACCGAGAGAGAAGCAAGAAACAGGAGGTGGCTCACGAGGGAGAATCTGTCGTCTAAGGAGGGAACGTAGTCCAACCACATTCAACTTCAACCACAAATGTTTGCATACGCGTCGCAACGAGCGACCAAGTAAAAAACACAAAAAACGGAGAAAAAACAATGAAAAAGGGAATTGCAGCAGGTATCGCAGGTCTGCTCATGATGGGCACCGCCTCTCAGGCTCTGGCATCTTTCGAAACCAATCATCTGGTCATGTCCATTTATGACACGGCTTCCAATCAGGAAATGGGTATCGATCTGGGCAACATCACCACCATGGATCTGTCCTCCCAGAACGTGGTCCTGGCCTCGGGACTGAGCTTCGACGGCTGGAATTTCAACAAATACACCTCCGGCATCGGCCTCTGGACTGATGTCAGCGACGAACCGAACAACCTTTTCTCAGGTTACTTCGGAATCACCAACGCCACCGGAACCGCTAAAATCTCTTCGACTTATACCAACGCGGTTTCCTTCTGGGATAACGAAATGGCTATTCGAGGCGCATACGGTAGACTCGATACCAACAGCGACGGGATCACCACGTTAGCCGCTACTCATTGGTCTAGTTATGCTACTTTATTTAATCTTGCTCCTGCCAATTACGCTGGCTTGCACAACGGTACGAACTATGAAGCGGAATTTCCCCTCACCGCTGACTACGTGGATCTGTACCTCTACCAATTCACCACCGACATGGACACCTGGGACATCGTGCAAGATGGCGGCATCAAGGCTGTTTTCCGCCTGACCGCCGATGGCCAGGTCATCCTCAATCCGAACGCCACCTCCGGCAGCGAGGTGCCGGTTCCCGGCGCCGCCTGGCTGCTCGGTTCCGGCCTGATCGGTCTGGCCGGCCTGCGTCGGAGATTCAACGGCTGATGCAGTCGATTGAACACAACCATTCACCCCGCTCTGCGGGGTGAATACACGCTCGTATCATTTATCCCCAAGGAGGGACCATGAAAAAAGTACTGAAAGCCGCCGCCCTCGGTGCATCCGTTGTCGCTTTGGCCACTGCTGCTTCCGCCGCAGATCTGAACATGAACATTTACGGCGCTTCCGCCCAGGGTAAATTCTGGAACACCTATGCCGAGACCTTTCTCGAGGCCGCCGTGGCCGACGGCGGCATGGGCTGCACCGACTCCGTCAAGGGTTACGCCGACCCCAAGTCCGCAGGTGGAAGCGAGAAACTGGGCATTACCGTGGGCTTCGACTGCGCCGGCAACGGCGGCGACGACGTCTACATCCGCTACACCTCCAACAAGTCGGTCGAAGGTCCCCGTGCGGTCATGAACAAGGACCCGCAGGAGAACGATACCTGTATCACCGGCAACCCGGCCAACGATGGTCTGCGCAAGCAAGCCCATTACGATAAGGTGGCAGGGACCTTCACCACTGCCTGCCTGGATGTCCATGTCGGCGCCTCAGACGTGGCTTCCGAGGCCTTCACCCAGGAAAGCCACGGCAACAAGAACGGCACCTATGATAGTACCTCGTTCGACGAGGTACTCGATCCGGTGACCATTCCCGGCCTGGATCAAATCGGCACCGCCGAACGACCCATCGTCGTGCCGTTCGCCTTCTTCGCCAACAATGCCCTCGATAACATCGACAATCTCACCCGCCAGCAGCTTCTGCTGGTCATGAGCGGTGGCATCAACAAGTGGAGCCAATTCGGTCCGGGTTACCCGAACAAAAAGGTGGTGCTGTGCATGCGCCACGCCGGTTCCGGCACCCATGCCACCCTAGATAAGGCCATTCTGCGCGGAGACAAGAGCTTACCTAAAAATCAGGCTGCCAATGTGCCGCCAACGCTTCCCAGGGCAGGCATCATGTTCCACGAGTCCTCTGGTGACATGATGAAATGCGTGAATCAGAACGGCAACAGCACCAACTACACCACCAGCAACGCGGCGGCCATCGGCTATGCCGACGCCGACGCCATTGCGAAGACCTACAATGCCGACGGTTCGGAAAACAACACCGATTACCCCAACGTTAAGCGTCTGAAGTACAACGGTAAGGGCGAGGGCATGACTCCGACCAACCTGGCCACCTATGGCTATTCGGCCCTGAAGAACGAAATCATCAACGGCAGCTACGAGTTCTGGTCCGCCCAGTGGATGTACATCAAGGCCGACCAGGAAAACGCGGCAACGGTCAACCTGTACGACAAAATGATGGCTTACGCCTCGTCCACCGAGCTGCCCTGCCCCGGCCTGGGCTGTTACTGGATGACTGCCAATGAAGTCAATGTCACCAAGGAAGATGACAGTTCCGTTCCGCATTTCTAACCCGGGCGTGTCCCTCTGATTTTTTTCTTGCTGGGGAGAATCTCGATCGAGATTCTCCCCCTTCTCATTTCTTCCGTCCGGATGCCCTCCCTTCATCCGGACATTGTGTTCATCTTTGCAAGATTTCACGATTTTACCGAAGAATCGCATTCTAATGGTTATCTAATCAAATCCTGCCTCCGGTGGAACAATTCACCGGTACAATTCTACCCTCGCAACAAGCCAGGATAATGAACAAGTTACGCACTTCTCCCACAAGGATTACAAGGACTGCACAATGATCGTCAGGCATCCCGCTCATGTCCTCTTTCCCCTGATGCTGCTCCTCCTCTGCGGCTGTTCGGAGCCTCCTCGTTTCGCCAAGCCCGGCGACCGGGTCGAGGCAGACTATACCTGCCGCCTTGCCGATGGCGGTTTGGTCGAAACGACCTTGGCCCACGTGGCCGGCAACGACACCCTGGCCAGATCGCCGATCTTTTCCCTGCGCGACAGCTACCGCCCCTTCTCCTTCCAGGTGTCGGAGCAATCGGCCGGTCCGCAAAGCAAGCCCTTCGATCCACTCGAGCAAAAAATTGGCGCAGCCATCGCCAACCGGATCACCGAACTTCCTCTTGATCGGACAACGCCGCTGCATCTGCAAAGCGCACAGATCGAAAACTTTCCTCCCCGTGATCGGTATCTGCGCATGGCCACGAACTTCACCCTGCCGCGCATGCGGGAGATGCCCGTGCAGGAATTCGAGGCCCGTTACGGCCAAACGCCCCAAACACCCGGCACCAAAGTGGGCGAGGACAGCGACTATCCGGGGGTCGTCCGAGGAGTGAACAACGAGTTCGTCATCATCTACTACTCGGTCCGTGCCGAGGCGCACATGCCCTTGGCATGGGGGACAGGCGTTGCGAAGGAGAAGGATGCCGACACCTTCGAGGTGACAGTGGATGTCCGGCCTGATCAGCTCGTGCCGCGCATCGGTGGACTGCCCGGCCGGGTTTCGTCGGTTGAAAAGGATCAGTTCGTTATCGACTTCGCGCAATCGTTCGCCGGGGAGACCCTGTTCTGCGAGGTGACACCGCGGTCGTATGTTCCGGACCGGCAGGCAAAGCAATCGCCGGTCAACTGGGTCGACGATTTCGACCGGGGACTGGAACAAGCACGGCAGCAGGGCAAACCGGCGGTCCTTTTCCTCTATGCCGACGAGTGCCCCACCTGCGAACAGATGCTGAACCGGACCTTTCCGGACCCTGCCCTCGACCGCTGGCGGGAGCAGTTCATCTGGATAAAAGCCAGCGGCACCCAGCATCCCGAGTATGCCGACCGGTTCAAGCAGCGGGAATATCCCCTGATTGTGGTCCTCAACGGCATGGGCGGGGAACTCGATCTGCTTCCGGGTCTGCACGATCTGCCGACGCTGGCCTACAGACTCGACCAAGTGCTCGCCAAACGCACCAAAGGGTGAGCAGGCGCCATGAACCACCGTTTTTTCCGTATGCCGACGATGCCGACCATGCCGGAGAAAGTCGCCCTGCTCTTGTCCGCGCTGGTCTTCGGCTCGTCACTGTTCAGTGTGCCCCTGCCGACGATGGCCGACGATGAACCGGCGATGCAGTTCGAGATCCAGGGATTCATCGTCGAGGGCAACACGCTCCTGCCCGATAGGCCGGTGGACGACGGCCCGCACTCGCCCTTCAAGGACATACCGACCATCCAGACCGAACTGGAGGGCTTCATCGGGCCGGACAAGACCGTTGACGATATCGAAAAGGCACGGGCATCGCTGGAACAGACCTACCACAAACAGGGCTATCCCACCGTGTTGGTCAACATCCCCGAGCAGACCATGGAGGACGGCATGGTTCGCCTCGAGGTCATCGAAAGCACCATCCGACGGGTCCGGGTGACCGGCAACAACTATTTCACCATGGAAAACATCCTCTCGGACATGCCCACCCTGCGTGAAGGCGAGGTCCTGAACCTACCCCATCTGCAGGAGGAACTGATGCTGGCCAACCGCAGCCAGGATCTGCGGGTCGAGCCGCTGCTGGTGCCGGGCAAGGAGTTCGGTACCGTAGACGTGGAACTGAAGATCGAGGACAGCATGCCGCTGCACGGTAGTCTGGAACTGAACAACCGCAACTCCAACGACACTACCGACCTGCGACTCAATGCCGTGCTCCGCTACGACAACCTGTGGCAAAAGGAACATTCCGTCTCGGTGCAGTACCAGACTTCGCCTCAGGACACCGATGAAGTGCAGGTAATCGCCGGTTCCTATGTCCTACCCACCCCCTGGCACGACGACCACCGCCTGGCCTTCTTTTCCGTCTGGTCGGACAGCAACACCGCCTTCGGCGAGGGTTTCCAGATGGTGGGCTCGGGCTACATCTTCGGCGCCCGCTATATCCTGCCCCTGGCGCCGTACGAGGAGTTCGTCCACAACATCTCGGCCGGCTTCGACTACAAGGATTTCAACGAAACGGCCACCTTCTTCGACGAAAACCTGAAAACGCCGATCACCTACCTGCCCTTCACCTGCGCCTACAACGGCATGCTTTCCGGCAAGGAAAGTTCGACCCGGTTCAGCGCCGGGCTGAATACGGCTTTTCGCGACCTGGTATCCGACCAGCGGGAATTCGAGGTGAAACGCTACCGCGCCAGGGCCGACTATATTTATCTTACCGCCGGAGTGGAACACGAGCATAAGCTACCCTGGGACACCAGCCTGTTCGTCAAGGTCGATGGCCAGCTCGCCGACCAGCCGCTGATCTCCAACGAGCAGTACACCACCGGCGGCATGGAGAGCGTGCGGGGCTACAAGGAAAGCTCCAGCGCCGGCGACGACGCCATCCATTCCACGGTGGAACTCCGCGGACCCGACCTGGGGGCGCTGGTTCCCTTGCTGGCGTCCATCCCGTTGGCGGCGCAGCCCTTTGCTTTCTACGACATGGCCTGCCTGTCGGTCATCGATCCTCTGGCCAGCCAGGATGGCAACATCAACCTGCAGGGGGCCGGTTTCGGCCTGCGGGGCTCGGCCACCGGGTATCTGGAGTATGAAACCGACGTGGCCTGGTCTCTACGGCAGAGGGAAGAGGTCGATGCGGGCGATATGACCATCTATTTCAGGGTAAAGGCAAAATTTTAACGCGTTTGGCGCGGATCCCGCACAAACGACAGCAGAGCATAAAGCCAAAACCAGGGCAACCTGGTGACGGAAAGCCACAGACCCGACCTCCGGGTGGCTGGGTTGCCTCGTGTGTGAACGATCTCTTTTCCGGCATGGAAAAGACAACAATCAGGCGTCCATCGCATGATGCGAGCCGGTGACGCCTGCCACACCTGAGGGGGAGAACGGCGATGAGAAAGATATTTCCGAGCTTGACCAGGCAATGGGAGATTCTGGGCATCCAGGTACTCCTGGGTTGTTGCGCACCATCGATACTGCATGCCGGAGCGTATATCCCGGGCTATTACGGCAATGTCGCGTCCATTCTGCCGCCCACCGCCACTGCCCTGCCCACGAATCCCACGGTGGTCAGCGGCATCAGCGGCATCGAAACCTCGGGCAACGACATGACCGTGCACCAAGATAAGCCCAGGGCGGTCATCCATTGGGGTTCGTTCGATATCGGCAGCGAGGCCTCGGTCCGCTTCGAGCAGCCGGATACCAGCGCCAAGGCGCTCAACCGGGTCACCGGCAACACCCCCAGCCAGATCTACGGCAACCTCACGGCCAACGGCCAGGTTTACATCCTCAACCAGAACGGCATCCTGTTCGGGCCGGGCTCGCAGGTCAACGTTCACAGCCTGACCGCGTCGGCCCTGAACATCAAGGACGAAGATTTTCTCACGCTCCCCACCTTTGCCCAAGGCGGCACGGAAACCTACTCCTACAATGCCCCCTATGCCGACGACGCCACGGTGGCCAATCACGGCACAATCACCGCCGGCAATCTGGGCTCGGTCTTTCTCATCGGACCGCAGGTGGAAAACAACGGCACCATTGTCGCCGACTCCGGGCATGTCGGCCTGTTCGCCGGCGACCGGGTGACCATATCCCAATACGAATCGGGCGAGTTCAATATCCAGGCCACCGCCGGCGCCACCTCCGGCACAGCGACGAACTTTGCCGATGGGAAAATTATCACCGACAAAGGTTGGACCGGTATGTACGGCAAGGTGGTCAACCAGGAAGGGTTGATTCGCGCCACCACCGCCCTGGAAAAAAACGGTCGCATCGAACTGGTGGGCTCGAAAAAGGTGCGGACCGGAGCAACGAGCGTTACCGAAACCCCGATCACCACCTCGGGCGAACGCAAGATCGTCGATGAGGTCAAAACAAGCAAGATCACGATCAAAGCCCCGGACGGCTCCATAGAGCATTACGGCACCATCAGGGCGTCGGCAGGTACGGTCATCGTCGAGGCCAAGGACCGAATCTATCTCGAGACAGATAGCTCCATCGATGTCAGCGGTCTCTGGGTGGAACTGACCGCCGAGGACCGGACCGTGGTGGTACAGCTCAACAGCGAGGAACTCCGGGACGCCTTTGTGTACAAAGACGGTCCACTCAAGGGAGAAAAGGTGCAGGTCGACATCGTGACCGGCCTCGAGATCGCCGATATTTCCGGCTACCTCGACTCCATCGCCAGATCGGCCGCCGAACTGTCCTCAAAAGGCGGTTCCATCAGACTCCGGGCAACGGGCGAAAACGGTGAGGTCATCGTCAAGCAGGGCGCGCTTCTGGACTTCTCCGGCGGCGGGATCATCTATGGCGACGGCTTGGTCGCCGCCACCAAGGTCCGCATCGGCAACAAGATATACGACCTGCAGGACATACCCGCTGGGGTACCCATCGACGAAGTGCTGGGTTCCTACTCGCACAAGCACGAACGTTACGGCGTCACCGACACCTGGGACGGCCATTATTACGGTGGTTCTTCGCCCTACCTCAGCTTTCTCTCCCGCTTCATCCAAGGTTCGGACGCTGGCAGCCTCGTACTCAACGGCCGGAAGATCGTGCTCGACGGCGCCATGAATGCCGCCGTGGTGCGGGGCATCTACCAGACCCTGCTGAGTGAGGATCTGGACGCAAACGGCAATCTGAAAACCATAGGCAGGCGAGTCCCGAAGGCCGGAACCTTGCAGATTGGCGAGGTCGGCGGCACCGGCAATCTGCTGCAGAACCGTTCCGCAGACGCCGTGGCCATCACGAACGAGGTCGTGCCGGTTTCGACCACCTTCGAGGACAGTCTGCCGGATTATGACGCCACCCTCCGGGTGAGCGAACTCTCTGCCACCGCCGTCAGCACCGCCGGCATCGGCACTCTCACACTCTACCCGAACCAGCGCATCACCGTGGCAGAAGACGCTGATCTGACCCTGGCCGAGCTGGGAAAAATTGATTTCGCCACACAGCAAATCGATTTCCGAGGCAGCGTCCGCATCCCTGCGGGCACGGTCTCGATGTCGCTCAAGGCTATAGAAACAAACAGCACTACCACGGTGCCGAACCTGGACGATCGCATCTATCTTGCCAGCGGCAGCCTCATCGATGTCAGCGGCCAGCGGCTGGACAACTCAAACGCCGCTTCCAGCGGCGAGGCCCCCCTGTTCGGCTTCACTCAGGGCGGTTCGGTGGAACTCATCGACGACAACGGTGAGGACGATGGCGATGTCATCCTTGCCGAGGGCAGCTCCATCGACGTCAGCGGTGGCTTTCTCATCAACAGCGACCATTCGCTTTCCGGAGGCGATGCGGGCAGCATTTTCCTGAAAGGCAACACCGTGCTGCCCGGCGGTACCCTGACCGGCCTCGCCCTGGCTGGATACGAGGGCGGCACCCTATCGATCCATGCCGACGAGGTCACCGTTGTCGATGCCGACACGGTGACCTATGCCTATGCGGAGATGGACAAGGGAACCGAGACGGAGACTGACGAGGTAGCCCCTGCCGGGGCCGACGAGGCAACCGTTGCCGATGCGAGCACAGTCCTCTACCTCCTGCCATCCGACTTCGTACCGTTTACCGACGAATATTCCGACGATGACCAGGAAAAAGCCAGACTGCCGGAAGAACTGCGGGGCCATCTAGTCTTGGCCGACGACCGGTTCACCGCCAGCGGTTTCACCCATATCGCCCTCAAAAGCGCGGGCGATCTCCTGATCAAGGAGGGCGTCCATCTCGCCCCTTCTGACGCCCGGCTCGCCGAGCCCCAATGGACGGCCACCGGCTACCGGCTGGACGGCAACGGTCTGGAATCCGCCCTGCCGGAAACGTTCGGAGCCAGCTCTCTCACCCTCGCGGCGGGGCAGACCATCTCCGTCGATGCCCCGACCGGCACCGTCACCATAGAAGAAGATACGCACCTTTCGGTGGCGCCGGCTGAAGGAACGATTACCATCGCAGGCGAGAACGTCGTCTTGGCCGGCAGCCTCACCGCCCTGGGAGGCGACATCTCCATCACGGCAAACCTCGGCAATCTGCAACTCACCCCGACCGCCTCGGTCGATGCCTCGGGCACCCTCCTCCCCGATTGGGACAATTCCATCACCAGGCTGGGACTCAACTGGCGGACCGTCGCCGGCGGCACCGTCTCCCTGTCGGCCAGCAACAATATCGTCCTCGAGCCGGGCAGCACGGTGGATGTTTCCGGGTCCGAGGCGGTGACCAATCGCAGGCTCGACCAACAGGGCAAAATTGTCGCCGCCACCACCGCATCGGCGGCGGGCAGCGTCAGTCTCACCTATGGCGGCGCCCTGCGAGGCGGCAGCGATCCGCAATACAACGGTTCTCTCGGACAACTCTACGGCCGCTCGCTCTTTTCCTGGTTGCCGGGAGGCTCGCTGACTATCGCCAAGTCGACCAATACCAAACTCACGGTGCAGGAAGAAAACGTGGATTACTGGCTGGCCAACGGCTTCGATGCCCTCACCTTCTCGTCCCGCCGGGAGATCGACTTCCTCGAATCCACCCGTGACAACGACGAGATCGTTGCCATCTCCGCAGGTCGGGGCCTGAGTCTGAACGCCTCCACCCTGGTCGGAACCAGCGGCCAGGATATCCGTCTCGCCGCACCATGGGTGCAATTGACCAACATAGTGGAGGAAACGGACGGCGATTTCAAAAGCGAACGAATCTTCGGCACGATCGCCCAGGGTACGGCCCAGCTTGCCATCAGCGGTGATTTCGTCGATATCCGAGGCAACGTCGCCCTGTCCGGTTTCGACCAGGCAGCTGTGCGGACCACGCACGACCTGCGCCTGTCCGATTATTATTACAGCAGCTCGAAAGGCTGGTCAGGCGCCTTGCGCACGGCCGGCGACCTGATCTTGCAGGCAGCGGCCATCTATCCGGCCACGCATCATGCCATCAGCGAACAGGACAATACCCACACCGTCTATCCTACTTCGTTCACCATCAGCGCGGGGTTGACCAACAGCCAGGGGAAGATTGCCGCTGGCAAGGGCCGAACACTCACCATCGAGGCGCCGGCCGAGAACACCCGCCAAGCCATCTACTCAGCCGGCGGCCGCCTGACGCTGCAGGCAGGCGACATCGAACACTACGGCGTCCTGGCCGCTCCCATGGGGGAATTGATCCTGACAGCGGAAAACACGATCCATCTGCATCCGGACAGCATCCTCTCCACCCGCGGTGAGGCCATGACCCTGTTCGGCACATTGTCAGATAAGCAATGGACGGCCGGCGGTTACCTCGGCAAGGATACTGAAAACATGGGTGACGTGGTCGCGGTGACCGCTGCCCCCGACAAAGCGGTGAGCCTCTCTGCCGGAGAAATCACTCAGGAGGACGGTTCGGTCATCGATGCGGGCGGCGGCGGCTCTATCTTCGCCTATCAGTTTCTCCCCGGTTTCGACGGCAGCGTCAATCCGCTGGGCACGGCCAACCGCTATGTCATCCTGCCCGACAATTCGGTGACCCTGCCCGGCAAGACAATCTATCTGGAAGGGACGGCCGGCCTGCCCGCCGGCACCTATTCCCTGCTGCCCGTCGAGTACGCCTTCCTGCCCGGTGCCCTGGTGATCGAGGCCACCGGTACCGCCATGCTGCCCGGCGAGACCCAGACCACCAAGGTGGGATACACTATCATCGCCGGCTACGAAAGCGAGCGGGCCATCGCCGATGGCTCGCCGCTCCGGACAGGGTACATTATCCGCACGGCCAGCGATGTGCTGACCGAGGGCAACTTCGACACCAGCCAATCCATCGCCGGCGATGCCGGCACGATCACCATCAACGCCGGTGCGGGCTCCTCGGTGCTGGCCGGCTCCATTCTCGGGGACGCCCTGGCCGGCTACAGCGGCGGCCGCCTGACGCTGGGCGCGGAAGAGCTGTTTGTCGGGCTCTTCTCCTCTTTGACCGAGGAAGCCGAAAACTACAACTTGGTTTTCGACGTGGACAATCTCCGCAACCGGGGGCTGCGGCAACTCACCCTCGGCGGCAGCACCACCAAGGCCGTCACCATCGGCGCCGGCAGCGCCATCCAGGCTGTCGCCCAGGTCGACATCCTGGCAAGTGAGCGCGTCACCCTGGAACAGGGCGCCCGGATCGAGGCGCTGGCCACGACCGATCAGCCGGGGACGCTGGCCCTCACCACCGGTACCCTGTACGGCGCGGGCGACAGCCTGCTCCGCGCCTCGGACATGCTGACGCTCTCTGTCGGCAGTGTCTCCGCCGACACCTTTGCCGGCTCGCTTGCAGTTGACCACGGCACCTTCCAACTCAACAGCCAAAATATCTACCTGGAGCCCAACGCCTATGCGGGATCACGGGGCAGCGGCGCCTACCTTTCCTCGGCCATGCAGGCCAGCTTCGGCGCCATCGACACGGTCGTCCTCAACGGCACGAACGACATCACCTTCCTCGGTAACGTCGATCTGACCGCCAAGGGCGACCTCACCCTGGACAGCGCCCGCATTACCGTCCAATCCGCCTCCCATGCCACCGTCAACGTCCATGCCGGCGGCACGCTCCGCCTGCAGAACGATGCCGGCGCAACCAGCCAGAACAGTGCGACCACTGGCAATAGCATCAACTTGCAGGCCGGAACCATCGCTTTCGGTTCGGGCGGTGTGTGGTTCGACACCTTCGCGGGCATTCATTTCGCAAGCAGCGGCGAAACGATTTTCAACGGCAAGGGTACGCTGACCGCCGACCTCGCCGCCTCCGACCAATTGACGTTCAGCGCTTCCCGCTATCTTGCCGCCGTGACCCAGACAGCCACCACCAACACCGACGGCAGCGAAAACCTGTCCCTGAGCGACTTCACCCTCGACGCGAAGCTCGGCAACCTAACCATGGCCGGCAACGGCCAGATCGGCAGCGGCACCATGGCCATGCCGGGCGCCTTGACGTTCAAGGGGGCGAACATCTCGCTGCAGAACGTCCTGTTCGACATGCCGGGCGGCGAGATGACCTTCCAGGCGAACGGCGCCATCACCGCGACCAACTCCGAAATCCTGACCCAGGGCCGGCAGCTCAACGTTCCTGTCACTGTCGGCGGCACGACCTACGACAATATCCTCTCCCTGGCCGGTGGCCAGGTGACCATGGAAGCCGCCGGCGGCACCATCGATCTCGCCAACTCCTTCATCGACACCTCGGCATCCTCCGGCCAGGAGGGCGGCACCATTGTACTCACCGCCGCCGACACCACCAAAGGCGGCGTCAACCTCGCCGCCACGACGCTCCGGGGTGATCGGTTCGGCCTCGACACCAAGGCCATCGCCGATTTCGGTGCTCTAGCCGACACCATCGCCGCAGGCGGTTTCAGTCGACTGGTCGAGCTGCGGGCGCGCACCGGCGACGTGACCATCACCCAGGACGACACCGTCGCCACCGACTGGTTCATCCTTACCGCCGACCAGGGCACCATAGACATCGCCGGCACCGTCGACGCCTCCGGGCCTGATGGCGGCGCCATCGAAATTGCAGCCAACAACGCGGTCAATCTACGGTCTACCGGCCGACTCCTGGCCGGGGCCCGCGACAACGAAAGCGAAGGCGGCACGGTCTACCTCGCCAGCGCGAACAACGGCGTGGTCACCGAGGCCGGCTCGCTGATCGATGTATCGGGCGGCGCTGCCGGCTCCGGCGGCACGGTTGCCTTCCGTGCCTCGCGCGATGCCATCGGCCGCAACGAACTTCGTCCGGACGGTGAGATTCGCGGTACCGCCGAACATGAAGTCGTTGCCCGCGCATTTCGGGTATATACCGACACAAATATTACCTCGACGGACGTGACCCAATACAAAAACGATATCAATGCCGCCTGGCCGACCCTACAGGCCCGGTGGGGCTATGATACCATTGATCTCGTTCCCGAGATCGAGGTCCGCAGCAACGGCAACCTGGCCATCTCATCGGGCCTGGACAACCTCCAATCGCTGACGACCCAGATGCCGGGTGGCATCCCTGGCGTGCTGACCTTTCGGGCGGCGGGAAATCTGAGCGTGACATCAAACATCATCGATGCGCCGCTTTCATCGCTTACTTCATCGTATACCTGGACCGGTGGATCCTATTATGCTCCTGAAGCGGATGGAGTCCGTGATTCCTGGGATCTCAACTTCATCGCCGGCGCGGATACAGCCAGCGCCCGGTTGCTCACGGTCGGCGATGGTATCGGCAATTTCACCATTGGCTCATCGAGCAGTGGCAGGCTGATCTATACGGAGAGTGGCGACATCGCCTTTGCCGCGGGCAACGACGTCACCATTTATGCTTATACAGGAGGTGACAACAACAATTATATGCCCGGTACCGCCACCAAATTTAACCTGGCCTCCTTTGACGGCGACATCTCCGGCTATGCGGGCCACAACTTGGTTCTCCAAGGCGGCGTCATTCAGACAGCGATTTCGGATATCACCCTCCAGGTAGAGAACAACGTGGATATCCTTACGTACCGGCGGAACAGCATTGACTATTACAGCGCTATTCGCACCACTGGCCGGGCACCACGATTCGATGAACTCCGGAGCGAAGAACTCCAGGCATTGGATCCATACCTGCATGACCCCGGATGGTCTGATTATGCTGACTATCTTGCCTTGGAACGGTTTTGGGACTTTCGGGATGGTGGGGATATCACCCTCACCGCGGGTGGCGACATCATCGGTAGCACGACGTCAAGGGACTGGGACTACGCCTATAACGATTTCTCGACCGGTTCCTATCATTATGGTGCGGACTACGGCGTTGAAGGGATTTATCATTCCTCATCTGGTCCTAGTCATGAAACCGCTTCTGGAGTCGTCACCATGGCCGGCGGCAGTATCGCCATCAAGGCCGAAGACATCACCGCCCAGATCGGTGCGTTCAAGAAGGGAGATGTCACCGTATATGCCCAGGGCACACTGGACGGCCGCTTTCTGGCGGTCGACGGCGATATCCACCTGACCTCGCTGGCCGATTTCGGCAACACTGCCGAGAGCACAGCCAAGGACACCCTGATCGAACTCGGCGCGGGCAGCCTGACCATCCAGGCCTTGGGAAATGTTGCCCTCGGCACCATCAACAACCCAACCCTGACGACACTCGGCAACATCTGGCAACTCTCCTACACGCCTAACTCCAGCGTGACCATCAATGCCGTTCTGGGCGATGTCCTGTTCAGCGGTGAGAATGAATTCGTCAGTGACGACTCAGATCTCCGTCATCGTCTCCTGCCGGGCAGCTTGAACCTGCTTGCCGCGCGGGACATCCGCCTGAGCAGTGTCAGCAATTTCTGCCTGGCGCCTTCGGCCGAAGGATACCTGAGTCTGGTGGCGGGCCGCGATGTCGACGGCACGGCGGGTGCAAGCGGCAATGCCTATCAGATGACCAACCTGTACATGTCGGCCGCCGATCCTGCCCTGGTGTACGGCAATCAGGGGACGAGCCTGAATGACACCAACTATGCAGCGAGTCTGCTGAAATTCGGCAATGCCACCTCTACCCCGCTCCACACGGACAACCCCAACCCGGTGACCATCGCGGCGGGCCGGGACCTCGCCCATCTGGCGATCTCGGTTCCCATGCGGGCCACGATCACCGCCGAACGCGACATCCGCGAGATCAGCTATTGGGGGCAGAATCTCCTCGACACGGACGTTTCCCTGATCAGCGCCGCCCGCGATCTCATTCAGCAGCCCTACGAGGGGACCAACATTGAAATCAGCCAACTCGGCATCCACCAGGCTGGCCACGGTTTTCTCCTGGTCCGGGCTGGTGAGTCCATCGATCTCGGCAGCTCGGCCGGCATCCAGTCCACCGGCAATGTCACCAGAACCGGTACTGGCCAGGGCAATACCGTCCTCTTCGACGACAGCGACAAGGATGAATACGGCCTGTACAAGGGCGCCGATATCGCCGTGCTGGCCGGCTACGCCCTGACGCCGGACGAACAGGAACTTGCCGCCTTTTTCACAGCGCTCACCCAGGACGGAAAACGGTTTAGCGAACTGATGTCCACCGGCGACGAGGACGATGCCAACGAGGCGGCGCGACTGAAAGAAAAAATGCTGATCGAAGTGATCGAGCCCCTGCTTGCCGGCAAACAGAGCGGCAGCGGCGATATCAGGATGACCCAATCGGTGATCAAGACCACGTCCGGCCAGGACGACCTGTACATCCTGGCCGCCGGCCAGATCGACGTGGGAACCACGATCATCAGCGATCAGAAGGACACCTCGCTGGGCTTGCTGACCGAGGGTGGTGGCGACATCAACGTCTTTGCCGAAGGCGACATCAACGTCAACGAGTCGCGCGTGGTCACCTTTTTTGGCGGCGATATCTTCATGCTCGGCAACCACGGCGACATCAATGCCGGCCGCGGCTCCAACACCGCAGTGAGCGCCACGGCCGACAGCACCATTGAGGTAGGCGGCAAGCGGGTCGACAAATTCAAGGCGCCCGCCCCTGGCAGCGGTATCCGCACCGCTACCGCCGATCCCGACGGTTCCGGTCCGCTGCGCGCACCCGGACAGGGGAAAGCCACGCTCATCGCCTGGGAAGGGGTGATCGATGCCGGCGAAGCCGGAATCGCCGCCTCCAACGTCACTCTGGCCGCCACCAAGATTCTCAACTCGGAAAACATCAGTTTCTCCGAGGCCGGGGTCGGCGTGCCGGTGACCGCCGACGCCGGGCCGACCATCGGCGCCCTCGCCGGGGCCACCACCGTGTCCGACACCCAGACCGCGACTCAGTCCATCGGGCAGCAGGTTGTCGAGGGGGGCAAACAACTGGCGGAAACGGTGAACAAGATGGCTGAGACGCTCGCCGTCAAGATGCTGGTTTTCAGATTCGAAGGGTTCGGAGACGACTCCGGATCGATGTCGGAATAAACACCATAATTCAGTTGCAACAAGAGGAAGTGTCGATGGAATCTGTTCGTTTGCCTGGAATGAGCGGCTTGTTTGGTAAACCGTTTGGCGTCCTGGGCCTGGCGCTGTGCTGCGTTCTCTTTTTGTGCGCCAATGCGCATGCCTGGTGGAATGAAGACTGGCCCCTGCGCCGCCAGATCGATTTGAACACTACGGCGCAAGGTGCCGACATTCAGGAGGCCGTGGCCAACATCCCCATCCTGCTCCGCCTGCATCCCGGCAACTTCGATTTCAAGAAGGTCAAGCCCGATGGCAGCGACATCCGTTTTGTCGCCGCCGATGACCAGACCACGCTGAAGTATGAAATCGACACGTTCGACGTGATCAACGAAATCGCTCTCATCTGGGTCAAGGTGCCGGAGATTCGAGCCAATGCGGCCGACAACCGCATTTTCCTCTATTACGGCAACGAAAAGGCCAAGGACGGTCAAGACAAGCTCGGCGTTTTCGCCCACGGTCAGGTGCTGGTCTATCACCTGGGCGAGACCCAGGGCAACCCCCAGGATGCCAGCCAGCACAAGAGCCATGCCGCCCGTTTTTCCGGCGGCCAAGCCCTGCCCTCGGTGGTCGGCAACGGCATCTCGCTGTTCGGTGGCCAGGACAGCATTGTCATCCCGGCCACGCCAGCGATCAACCTGACCGACGGCTTCTCCCTGTCGGTTTGGATCAAGCTCGCCCAACCAAGCTCGGACGGCTTCCTGTTTTCCCAGGTCGAGGAAAACAAAGGCATTGTCGTCGGCATCAACGGCGACAGGGCTTATGCCCGCATCACCAGCGGAGAGACGGTAGTGCAGACCGAAGGCGAAGCGGTGCTCAGCCTGGGCAGCTGGCATCATCTCGCGGTGACGGCCAAGGCCGGCGGCAGACTCAGCCTGTTTATCGACGGCAGGGAGGCGGCCGGCGTCGCTTTGCCGACGCAGCTTCCCGCCCTCACGACCGAACTCTTTTTCGGTTCGTCGCCACTGGAGGGGCACCACCTGGTCGCCGACCTCGACGAAATCGAACTGAGCACCGTGCCCCGTTCGCCGGCCTGGATCGCCGCCGTCTACTCCTCCCAGGGCATCGACTCTAAGCTGGTCGGCTACGGCGCGGAGATGAGCGACAGCGGCGGCAACATGTTCCACGATTTCTATCTCGACACCATCACCGCCAATATAACCCTCGACGGCTGGGTGATCATCGGGCTGCTGACGATCATGGGCTCGGCCGCCTTCCTTGTCCTGGTGAGCAAATCCTTCTTTCTCCACCAGAGTCAGCGGGACAACAGGGCCTTCAAGGAAGCATTCGCCGAGATGGAGACACTGCTGCCCAATGACGAGTCGCCCAGTGACGAGCAAGCGGATGCGTTCGACAATTCGCCGCTCTACCGCATTTATCTCGCCGGTTGCGAAACCATCGCCGGGATGCTCCGCAAGAAGGGTGATCAGGCGCAACCCGTGCTGACGGCCAAGGAAATCGACTTTTTCAAGGCATCGCTGGAAAGAAGTTATCTCCAGGAAACAAAGCAATTTCAAAGCTGGGTCATGATCCTGCCCATGGCCATTTCAGGCGGGCCGTTTCTCGGGCTGTTAGGAACGGTCTGGGGTGTCATGAACACCTTCGCGGCCATGGCGGCTGCAGGCGATGCCAACATCATGGCCATCGCCCCCGGTGTCGCCTCGGCCCTCGCGGCCACCGTCTGCGGCCTGTGCGTCGCCATCCCCTCGCTGTTCGGCTACAACTACCTGAGCGGCCGCATCAAGGATCAGACCGCAGATCTCGGCATTTTCGTCGACGAATTCATCATGCGCGTCGACAGAGACCACGGAGAAGCACGATGAGACGTTCCATTTACAGCGACCACGACAGTTACGACGAAATCAACGTCACTTCCATGCTCGATCTGGCGTGGGTGCTCCTGGTGGTGTTCATGATCGCCGTGACCGCTTCGGTCCAGGGCATCAAGGTCAATCTGCCCAAGGCCGGCAACACGCCGAGCCTGGCAAAACCCCATACCAAGGCAATCAGCATCATGGCCGACGGTACGTTCTATCTCGATGCCTATCCCGTCACTCTTGAGCTGCTGGAAACAACGCTTCGCCAGTACAAGGCCGCCGACCCGGAACTGCCGGTGATCGTCAAGGGCGATGCCGCCGTGCAGTACGACTCGGTCATCGCGGTCCTGGATCTGCTCCAGCGCCTCGAAATCCACCAGCTTGGCCTGGTCACCAGCCGCCTGGTGAAATAACGCCTCAGCCGTGAGCAGGCAGACGTATGGCCGCGAAAAAAAGGACATCGAAAATAAAACCCATACACCTCATTACCGGTGGCGCCGCCTGTGTGCTCCTCGCTGCGGTGGTGTTGGTCGTCATCCTTCTTCCCGGTGGTGACGATGGCGGGCGGCGCAAACAGATGCAGACGGTGACGCTGTTGACCCCTCCTCCGCCACCACCACCGCCGCCCAAGGAGATCGAAAAACCTCCTGAACCGGAAAAGGTGGAGGAGAAAATGGAAGCGCCGAAGGACATGCCGCTGGAGAAGCCCGAGCCTGTCTCGCAGGAGCCTCCGCCCGCGGCCAATCTCGGCCTCGATGCGGAAGCCGGGGTCGGTGGCGATGCGTTCGGCTTGCAGGCCAGAAGGGGGGGGAGCAATCTCATCGGCGGATCGAGGGGGGGCGGCGGCTCGCTGTACGGCTGGTATGCCGGCCAGATCAGCACCAATCTGCAAAAGGCCGCCAACGAGATCATTCAGCGGGAAGGCGGCATTCCGTCAGGGAAGTGGGCGAAGGTCTCTTTTGAGGTGACCGTGGACATGTTCGGCAAGATCTCCAAATTCTCCATTCTGGGGTCCTCGGGGAACCAGAAGATCGACGATGCGGTCAAGAGGGCCGTGCAGTCGGCCAACACCTTCGAGCCCCCACCTCCGGGCATGCCCAAGGTGCTCCGGTTCGCCGTTTCGTTGCAGGGGTAATGTGTTTAATTCAACAAGGAATATTCGATGAAGCTCGACCAGAAAAATACTATGGGCCGGATCGGTCTGTGCGCCCTGGCCGGGGTCCTGTTCGCCGGCCTCTCACCCTCCGCCGTCCACGCGGACAGCACCGAGGAAATTATCAACCTGCTCAAGGCCAAGAACATCATCACCGCCGATGAGGCCGCTCAGATCCTGGAACGGCACAAGAGCGAGGCCGGACAAATGCCTCCGGCAACAGGTTCCAAACCGGTGACCATCGTCATGCCCAAAGGCCAGCGGTATCCCAAGGCCACCACTGACCCGGTGACCAAGGACATCAAGGAAGAGGTCGCCCGCCAAGTCAGAGAGGAACTGAAGGATGCTATCGCCAAGGAAGTCAAGCGGGAAGCCTCGGCATCCTCGGCGCTCGACTGGTCCAAACGCATCCGCTTCGGCGGCGATATCCGCCTGCGTTATCAGGACGATTTCTTCGACGACAACAACTCGCAACCGTTCAGCCCTGCCGACCCTACCCAATTGGTCAACCGGAACATCGACCGCGACCGGCTGGTTTATCGGGCCCGCCTTTCGGCCATCGCCCAGGTGAACGACCAGACCGAGGCTGGACTCCGCCTGGCGACCGGCAGCGAGAAGAATCCGGTTTCCACCAACGATATCCTCGGCGATTACATGAACAAAGACACAGTCACCTTCGACCTGGCCTACCTGAAATGGACCCCGCTCGCCGATGCCTCAGCCCTGCCCGGCAAACTCGACCTCTGGGGCGGCCGTCTCCCCAATCCCTTCATATCCACCGACTTGGTCTGGGACGACGACCTCAACTTCGAAGGCGTGGCGGCCAACCTAGCAATACCGATCAATGCCAGGATGAAAGGCTTCGTCAATGCGGGCGCCTTTCCCCTGCAAGAAGAAGACTTTTCCAGCCGCGACAAATGGCTGCTCGGCGGCCAGGTAGGCCTGCAATATAGCCGTTCGAACATCACCTACACACTGGCGGCGGCCTACTACGATTATCAGAATGTCCAGGGGCAACGCAACCCGTACACCCTCGACGGCGAAGGCCCGAACGACTATACCGCGCCGTTGTATCAGCAGATGGGTAACGTTGTTTTTGACCTCAACCAATACAACTCCGATGCAACCTTGTTTGCTCTGGCCGCCGATTACAACGAGATCAACCTCACCGGCAAGGTGGATATCGGCATCTTTGATCCCATCCACGTCATCGTATTGGCCGACTATGTGCAGAACATCGGTTTTGACAGCGCCGAGGTGAGCGCTCTGACCGGTGAAAACGTTCCCGAAGACGACACCGGCTACATGGTCGGGCTCACCGTCGGCCACCCCAGGATGGAAAATCTCTGGGATTGGCAGACGTCCCTGGCCTACAAGTATCTGGAAGCAGACGCAGTACTCGATGCCTATACCGACTCCGATTTCCACCTGGGTGGCACCAATGCCAAGGGTTGGATTCTGGGCGGCCAGCTCGGCCTGGGTAAGAATCTGTGGCTTCGGGCGCGCTGGCTCAGCTCAGATGCCATCTCGGGGCCGCCGAGCGCTGTCGACACTTTCCAGCTCGATATCAACACCCGTTTCTAGCATTGATCGGTTGCAAGGCACATCATGGGTCCAACAACGAAAAAATGGCTTGGCAGAACACTGGTCGGGCTGGTCGTTCTCGGTTTCGCGGCCGGCGGCTATGGTCTGTACCGCCTCGACACGGAACGAAAAGGTCTGCGCAAGCAAGTGGAGGCTCTGGGCATCCGCGGGGAACTGCTCCAGAAAAAATACAACGAACAAAAGGCCGTGGCCAATGCCATGCGCCGGGCAGCGCAGGAAGTCGAAAGCCGCGCCCGGACCATGGCAGCCAACCTCGCCACCATGGAAAAGGAAAAGCAACACCTGGAAGGCATGGTGGCCGAGCATGAGCAAAAACTGGCCGCCATGCAGAAGGACTGCGAGGAGACCGTCGCCAGCCACGAGCAACGATATGGCGCACTGCAAACCTCCTTTGAGCAACTCAAAGAGGAAAGCACCAGAATCATCACGGAAAAAAATCAGCACATCAGTCAACTCACCCATGAACGGGAGACCCTGGACGCCTCGCTAAAACAGGAAATCTTTCAGCGCAAGCGCTGTGTCGAGCAGAACGCCCGGTTTGCGGTCCTGACTGAGGAACTGGTGCAACAATATGAAAACAAGGGAATTTTTGGAGCCTTGGGACAGATCGAGCCCTTCACGCAACTCAAGAAGGTCGAGTTGGAAAAGATGTGTCAGGAGTACCGAGACAAGATCGACGAGAACACACTTCCTAAAAAATAAGGGCTCCTCGTCATTTGGTGTGGATTTGCTGTATATAGGGATCAAAGCCACACCAAATGACGAGGGATACCATGAACGGCAACGATATCATTGCGTTAGGCCTTGGGCTGCTGGCGCCTTGGGAGATTACCGGGCAAATGCTCGACACATCCAAGAGTCCTCACGAACTTCGATTAACGATAGCGGCTCAACGCGGCACGCTTTTCCCGTGCCCTGAGTGCGGGAAGCTCTGCCACGCCCATGATTTTAAGGAGATGACTTGGCGCCATCTCAATTTTTTTCAGCACCATTGCTACATTACCGCGTCG
>NZ_JHZB01000028.1 GCF_000621145.1 Desulfobulbus elongatus DSM 2908 | reverse complement strand
GTTCGCGCGTCGAGCACGTCTTTGGTGTGCAGGCTCAGAGAGCGGGGAATTTGCTGTTGCGCACGATTGGCATAGCCCGAGCCCGAGCAAAGATCGGTTTGCGCAATCTGGTGTACAACATTGACCGGATGGTGATGCTTCTGGCGACAAACAGGTGAAGTGCGTCCAAGAGGCGGCAACATGGCAAAAGAACGCCATCGAGCGCCGAGTGAAGCGCTGTCAGGGGGCAAAACCGATCGAATCAAGCACCAGGAAAGCATGATCTTTGTAAAAAAAAGCCGGTAAAGGCTGCCGGGAATTACTGAACTAAATTTCAAGATGCCCTCAAGGCCCGCGCCCCGGAACAGCAGCGTCTGCGCCAGGGAGACGAAATGGGTGGTCGGGGCCGCCTGCATCACCACCTGGACGAAGGCGGGCATGCTTTCCCGGGGCGTCACTCCACCCTTCAGTATTCCCCCCCTGCTCTGCCCGCTATTTCAGACAGCCGGAAAATCCTTTGACGAAACAGCCCGCAATTGGCGGCAGAAAACAGCTTGCGGCACCTGCTCCGGCCGATGAGTGAACTTCATCTGCACCTTTTGCCCTCCTTTGTTTGCATTCAATGACAATCACGTCAAAGACGCATAACATCTCTGTTTCATTTTCATTTGTCAGTATCAAATGACAACGGATAATGCGCTAAAATGACGATGCATTTTATTGAACTACGGTAGATCTACCTAATAATTGTTCAGTATTTTTACCTATTGATTAATTTGAAATGAAACGGTCTATTAAAAAACAACCAATCATCATAATGTTACAGTTGGTCATAGTTATTGATAGATTTTTGTTATATTACACATATCAATGAAAATTATCCGCAGGTTGAATATAGATTGCATGGAAGCAACCAGTCATTCTATACAGTATTTTTTATATTATTTGATGATTGTCCGGAAAACAATCGTCAACATATAAAACAAAGTATAATCAACAGGATGTATCAATGCTCAACATGACCCAGCCATCTCTCTTGCCATGAAGGTGTCTCCATCAAGAACGAACCGGCAGAGCTTGACGATCTTCGCCGTTTTGTTTCTCCTGCTCTTCTCCGGTCAGCAGTTTGTCTATCAACAGCTCAGGGGAACCGCCGTTGAAGCCGGCATCGTCTCCGCCTTGGCCGTTGTTCCAAGCGTGACCTGTATCAATATGATTCATCCCGGCGAGAAGGTGTCGGCGCAGGGCAACCGGCTGGTGTCTTCCACTGCCCGCCTTTCCGTTTTGGACGGCTGCGAGGGGACGGAGGCGATCTTCCTGTTGCTTGCCGCCCTGTTGGCATTCCGCTCGACCTGGAAACATACGCTGATCGGGATGGGGCTGGGCATCGCCCTGGTTTTCCTCCTGAACGTCAGCCGCATAACAAGCCTGTACTTTGCCCTGCGTTTTGCAAAAAACTGGTTCGATCCGCTCCATGCCATGGTCTGGCCGATCCTGATCATCACGAGCATCGGACTTTTCTTTGTCTGGTGGACTAACCTGCCGCTGAAAGGCCCTCATGCAGAACCCGGATGTTAGGAACGCCGCCCTTGTCGCCCTGGCGAGCGCGGGCGCTCTCGCCGCCCTGTTTCTTGTGGCCGGAGAGGCATGCGGCACCCTGTTCCTGCCTCTGTACCGTTTCGAGATCGAGGCGATCTTCCCATTCGTGGACATTCAGCATCTCCTGATCGACACAAGCGGAAGCGAACGGCTCATCACCCTGCAAGTGATCTTCAATTCACCTTATTACGTAGGCATGAACCGGCTGGCGGCGGGAACGGCCGTCTCGAGTTCGACCCTGCTTGGCCATGCCTTTCAGCCGCTGGTGATCCTGTTGCCCCTGGTCGGTGCGGCCGGGGCCATTGTGCCGACCAGCAAGAAACGGCTTGTCACTGGCGCGGCGTTTTCACTCGTTCTCCTCACGGCCCTGGATGTTCCGTTCGTCCTGGTGGGCGCCATCGAGGATATCCTGTTCAACCAGTTCGCTCCAGGCAACCCGCCCAGCCTGACAATGCGTTGGCTCTACTTCCTCAATGGCGGCGGTAGATGGGGTCTGTCCGTGGCCGCGGCAATCGTGACGGTTGCGGTTGCTTCCTCGGCATCGGTGAATCTGAATCATAAACGTCTTTCCCTCAAACCAGAGGGGCTGAAGAACGAATAAATGGAGGGGGGAAAGAGATGAAACGGAAAAAATGGTCTTTTACAGGCGTGGTGATCACAACGCTCCTGGTCGTCTGTTGCCGTCCGGCCCTGGCGGTCGAGGTTTCATATAGCTATGACGATCTCGGTCGCCTGACCTCCATGGCAAACAACGACGGCACCACGCTTGCAACCATTGGCAACACCTTTGATGCGGTCGGCAACATCACCCGGAGAGACACCACCAACAGCATAGTGGATACGGACGGCGACGGGATGCCGGATGGATGGGAGACCGCGCATGACCTCGACCCGGACGATCCTGCCGACGCCCAAACGGATGCGGACGGCGACGGTCTCTCCAATCTGGCCGAGTACCAGGCGGGGACCGCCCCTCACAATCCCGACAGCGACGGCGACGGGGTGAACGATGGCGCAGAGGTGGCAGCCGGCACCAATCCGCTTGACCCGACATCCCACCCTCCTTCCTCGGATGGCGACGTCCCGCTGATGAGCGATCTTGCCACGGGATTTCTCCTGCTGCTGCTCATGGGTCTGGGCATGCGGAAACTGCCCCGAAAAACCAACCGTACACTTTTGACGATCCTGCTGCTCCTCCTTGCCCTGCCTGCGCTGCCGCGCGCGGTCTGTGCGGAAGAGTCCACCCCGGCGACAACGGGCATATCCGGGCCGGGCTGGTTCATGTCCACCGCCGACCCGGTCAGCCCGGACGAGGCCAAGGCCTATTACAAGGCCGTCGAACAGGTTAGGGGCATGAAGCTGGAGCCGATGGCCGCAACCACCGCCTCGCCCGAGATAACCGAGCTGGCGCGGGCGTTGCGCAACGATCCCAAGCTCATCTACGATTACGTTCACAACAACATCGAGTATGTTCCCTATTTCGGTTCGCTCAAGGGAGCCACCCTCACCTACCTCGATGGCAGCGGCAACGACTTCGACCAGGCCTCCCTGATGATCGCCCTGTTGCGGGCCAGCGGCTTCACCGCCCAATACGTTTACGGCAAGATGACCATTCCGGGTGCCAATGTCGCCAACTGGCTGGGGGTGGATGTCACCTGGCAGGCCGTCAGCAAGGTCATTGCCAGCGGCGGCATTCCACTTTCAATCTACTCCAATGCGACAGCCCTCATGGATCGGGTATGGGTCAAGGCCACCATTGACGGTGTCGACTACCTCTTCGATCCGGCCTTCAAGACTTACACCCCGGCCCAGAAAATCGATCTGGCCGCTGCCCTGGGCTACAGCCAGGCAGATTTCCTGGCCGGAGCCACAACGGGCGCCACGGTGGGAGCGGATTACGTTCAGAACATGAACGAAGGGAGCATCAAAGGCAAGCTTGCGACCTATGCCACCAATCTTGCGGCAACCATCCGGAGCCAGCACCCCAACAAGTCTGTCGAGGAAATCGGTGGCGGGCGCAGCATAGCCCAGACCACCCTGGCGCAGTATGTCACCACTCTGCCGTTTTCCCCGACAGTCACCGCCACCTGGAGCGATATCCCGGCCACGCATGTCGCCACGATCCGCATTCAATACGCCGGTATCGATTACACCGCCAACATCCAGGATCTTTCCGGCAACCGCTTGACCCTCACCTATGCCGGGTCCGACAATCATCCGGAACTGCGATTGGATGGAACCCTGCTTGCCTCCGGCACCGCCACCACCCTTGGCAGTCGCGCCAACTGCACCGTCGCCATCAACCACCCCTATGCCGCCAACAACGGAACCTATCAGGACCAGTCCGTTACCTACACGCCGGAGAGCGGCAGGCGTTACGCCATCGTCTACAACTTCGGCGGCGTATCCGACACGCTCCTGGCCAAGCGGCAGCAGCAGCTGGACAGGTACAGGGCGCAAGGGCTTGCCGATACCACCGAAGCGGTCATGGGAGAGACGCTGCATCTGATGGGGATGACCTGGCTCAAAGAGGTCGCGCAATCATCGAAGCTCCTTGCAGACATTGCCGAGACCGTGTCCATCAGGCATCACAACGTGGGGATGATGGCCCAGGAGGCCGGTTATTACATCGATGTCAAGGCCGGGTCGGGCAGCACCCTCTCCCGGCACAACATCGATGCGGATGTGGTCGCCCACAGCAAAATCTTTCCTCTCGTGGCCAGTGCCTTCGAACACGGTGTTCTCGAGCAATTGACCGGTTCCGGCAACCCCGGCGTTTCCACCATGAAGCTCTTCCAGATCGCCAACGCCACGGGCCGCAAGGTGTTTCTCGCCAGCAGCGCCAACTATGCCGCGGTCAGGCCGCAGCTGGTCAACTATACCACCGCCGAACTGAACGACTTCCAGAGCCAGGTCAACGCCAGCCGGGTCCTGGTGCTGCCCGACAACGGCCAGCTCACCCTGAACCAGTGGCGGGGCAAAGGATATATCAGCAAGTATTTCACCAGCAGTTCCATGTCCATGGGGATGATTATCGGTGGCGGCTACTTCGGTGGGTATGCGGCGAACCAAGGGGCGGTCAGCACCCCGACTGTCAGCCAGAACACCGCTGTCGCCCAGGTAACGGCCCCCACTCCCGCCACGGTGCACATGAACGTCACGACGGTGCCGCCTTCCACCGGCAGAGACCCGGTGGACATGGCCGGCGGCTCGTTCCTGTTTGACCATACCGACCTCGCCCTTGGCGGCGCGTCGCCCATGGGGCTCGCCTTCAGCCGTTCCTATACCAGCGCCGACGCCATGGCCAGGCGCACCATGGGCAACGGCTGGAGCCATAACTACGACATCCATCTCACCGCGACAAGCCACGGCGAACCGGGGCTCGGGCTGCGGCAGCCGATTGACGCGGCCTCCCTGATCGCCTCCCTCTATGTCGGTTACGACATCCTCAAGGTAAAAGACGACATCACCGGCTGGCTCGCCTCCTCCCTCGTCAGCAAATGGGCCGTCGACCAGGTGATCGACAATGCCATGGTCGTCCATCTGGGCAAGAAGTCGATGGAGTTCGTCAAACTGGCCGATGGCATCTACGCCGCACCTCCAGGCATCACCACCAAGCTGATCAAAAACGGCGACGGCACCTTCAGTCTCGTCGAGCGCTTCGGCACCCGTATCGATTTCAATGCCAACAAGCGGGCCAGCGGGTTGGCCGACATCGACGGCAACACCCTGACCTTCACCTACAACGCCGCGGGCAACCTGGCCACGGTGCGGGATGCCTTCAATCGCACCCTCACCCTGACCTATGACGCCAACGCGCGGGTGAACCGGGTCACCGATTCCACCGGCAGGTCGGTCAGCTACGGCTACAACGCCAACGACCTCGTCACCTATACCGACCCGGAAGCCAAGAGCTGGTCCTACGGCTACGACAACGGCCACCGCCTGACCACCATCACCAATCCGCTGGCCATCACCACCGCCACGAACGCCTACGACTCCCTGGGCCGCGTCATGACCCAGACCGTGCCCCGGCAAGGCACACCAGCCACCGCCACCTACAGTTTCTATTTCTCGGGTTTCCGCAACCAGGAAGTCGACCCGGTGGGCAACGCCACCACCTACCATTACGACCGGCGAGGCCGGGAGTACGCCATCGAGGATGCCCTCGGCCATACGGTCAAGAGGGAGTTCGACGGCCAGGATCACGTTATCCGGACCGTCGATCCACGCGCGAACGTCACCTCCTCCCTCTATGACGGCAACCATAACCTGACCCGGGCCACCAACGCCCTCGGCAAGACCTCGCACTTCACCTACGACACCCTCCATCGGCTCACCGATACCGCCGACCCGCTCGACCATCGCCGCCACAACGTCTACGACAGCGAGCATCACCTGATCCAGAGCACGGTCTATCCCACCGCCGGCAGTTCGGTGAGCACCTCAAGGGCCTATTATAACAATGGCCAGTTGCAGACCAGCCGGGACGGCAGGGACGTGGCCACCACCCTGACCTATGACAGCCTAGGCAACCCGGCCACCAGCACGGTCGGCAGCCATCCGGCGGTGACCTACGCCTATGACGCCATCGGCAGGATGACCGCACTGACCGATCAGGCCGGGACGCGGACCACCTTTGCCTACGACAAGCGCAATCTGCCGACCCTCGTCACCGACCCGCTCGCCAAGACGACCGGGTTCAGCTACGACAACGCCGGCCAGCTCCTGGCCAGGACCGACCGCAACAATCACACCGTCAGCTACGGCTACAGCCCCAGCGGCAAGCTGGCCGCCATCACCTACCCGGACAATACCACCACCGCATATATCTACGACCTGCACGACCGACTGTGGCAGCGCCGGGACAGCCTGGGCACCACCTCCCTGGACTATGACGCGGCAGGACGGCCCACGAGCCTCACCGACGCCAACGGCTTCACCAGCGGCTACCAGTACGACGACGCCGGCAACCTGACCCGGCTCACCTATCCCGACGGCACGACGGTGAGCTACGCCTACGACGCCGCCAACCGGCTGACCGCGGTGCAGGCCGACTGGCTGGGCCTGGCCGCCACTTACACCTACGACGATGCCGGCAGGCTCATCGGGCTTTCCCAGTTCAACGGCACGGTGACGGGCTTCGGCTACGACAATGCCAACCGGCTGGTCGACCTGCAGAACCTGGCCGGCGGTTCCGGCAGCATTATCGCCTCCTACCGTTTCACCCTGGACGGCAACGGCAACCGCATCCACAGCTCCCAGACCGCACCGCTCAATCCGGCCGTGGGCACCGGCAGCGTGGCCCTGACCTTCAACGCCAGGAAAAACCGGCTGCTCACCGCCAACACCGCCACCTTCACCTACGACGACGAGGGCCAGCTCGCCTCCGGGTATGGCAACACCTATACCTTCGACTACGAGCACCGGCTCACCGGCATCGGCGGGGCCTCGGTCAACGAGCAGTTCCGGTACGACGGCGCGGGCAACCGGCTGGAAGTGGTGCGCGATGGGGTGGTCACCCGTTATGTCTACGACCTGAACGGCAACCTCATCGCCGAGGCCACCGGCAACAACGTCATCACCCGTTACTACATCCACGGCCTGGGCCTGCTGGCCATGGCCACCCCCACCGGTGCGCTCTACTGCTACCACTTCGACGCCACCGGCCATACCGTGGCCATGACCGACATCGGCAAACGCATAATCAACAAGTACGCCTACACTCCATACGGCGTCATCGCCAACCAGGAGGAAACCGTGCCCCAGCCCTTCAAGTATGCCGGCCGGCACGGGGTCATGGCCGAACCCGACGGCTTCTATTACATGCGCGCCCGCTACTACGATCCCCAGGTGGGACGATTCATCTCCGAGGACCCCCTGGGGTTTGACGGCGGCGATGTCAATCTGTATGCTTATGCCGGCAACAATCCCGTAATGGCGGTCGATCCCTCCGGACTTACATGGGAGAGTAATGCAAGGTTCCTGGTAGATTTTGTTACGGGCGGAGGAAGTAGCAATAGGTTCTACGGTTCTGGTACCGTAGAATGCCAGGAGATGCAAAACTCTCCTGGAGCCGCCGCTTTGCGGAATGATTTTTATGCTGGTGGTGGTAAAAATTTTGTTTATGGTACTTTTCAGGCTGCTAAAGATACCCTTCTTGATCCTTCTCAGTGGTCAAGCACTGCTTTGCAGGTCGGAGGTTTCGGTGGCGCAAGCGCCGTAAACAATGGAGATGGAACTGTTACCTTTACAATCAATAACACTGCTGGAGCGAGTTCGTTCTTTTATCATGCGGTTTCCGACCGCAGTGGAACTTCAGGACCGTTCAGAAATATTAACCAGACATTTACCTGGACGGAAAATATGGGCAACAGCCATGGGAAGTAATTATCTTAGGCTGAGCCTAGTTATTTTTTTTATTACATCTTTTATTTCCTGTGTAATCAAAGATGAGTCGAACCTCTATGGTACTTACGTGGCCGATTACGATATTGCCAAGGAGAAGCTAATACTCAACAAAAACGGCACTTTCATTCAGGAAGTGATGCTCAAGGTAACATCCAAAGTAGACACTACAAAGGGAGCGTGGGTTTACGATCCTAATACAAGATATGTGAAATTTACTAATAACTATATGCAAGTGCTGAACGGTTTTAAACAATTAAACCCAGAGTATAGCAAAAACCTCACGTCTGCATCTTTTCCTGTTAACAGCTTTTGGGGGAATATAATGATAGAATTTGCTGAAGGGGTCTTTTACGAAAAAGCCCAGTAGGGCGAGCGTAGCCCCCCATCGTGCCCGCCGTTTGTCGTCTTCTCCCCTCGCGTCAGCGACAAACAATACCGCCATTGAGGATGCCCTCGGCCATACGGTCAAGAGGGAGTTCGATGGCCAGGACCACGTTATCCGGACCGTCGATCCACGCGCGAACGTCACCTCCTCCCTCTATGACGGCAACCATAACCTGACCCGGGCCACCGACGCCCTCGGCAAGACCTCGCACTTCACCTACGACGCCCTCCATCGGCTCACCGATACCGCCGACCCGCTCGACCACCGCAGCCACAACGTCTACGACAGCGAACATCACCTGGTTCAGAGCACGGTCTATCCCGCCGCCGGCAGTTCGGTGAGCATTGCGAGGGCCTATTACAACAACGGCCAGTTGCAGACCAGCCGGGACGGCAGGGACGTGGCCACCACCCTGACCTATGACAGCCTGGGCAACCCGGCCACCAGCACGGTCGGCAGCCATCCGGCGGTGACCTACACCTATGACGCCATCGGCAGGATGACCGCACTGACCGATCAGGCCGGGGCGACGGCCGCCCACGCCCATTTTCCCGTCAGTCTCTGCATGTCGCTCCTTCCGGCGCAGCACGGTCCCCGCACCGGCCGGCCTCAGCGCAACGAGCGGGCACCGCTTGCGCACCGGGGCTGCGCGTTCCCTAGCCGCGTTCCCGGAACCCGGTCCGCAGCATCTGGACCATTCCCTCGATAAACTGCTCCCCTTCCTTTTGGATGTCGAAGAGGTCCGGAGTCATGATCCAGTTGGCGATCAGGCCGTACACAAAGGCCAACACGCTGATCGCTCCTTGCCGGACATCGAAATCCGGCGGCAACTGGCCCCTTTCCTTGGCGTTGTTCAGGGTGATCTGGATTCCCCGCAACCGTTCCCGTCGTTTTTGGGCATGGCGCTGGCGGATGGCCTCGGTTTCCCTGCTGCGGTCGCTGTCGTCGAACAGCAGCCGGAACAGTTGCTGCAGGCGCTGATCCTCCACCAGGCCATTGAAAAAGGACAGATAGAGCTCCTTCATCTTGCCGAGCGGGTCGGGCTCGTTGGGGTCTTCGCTTGCCTGGGTCAGGGGGGCGTAGAGCGACAGCACCTGGTCCCACAGGGTGTTGAGCAGGCCGGTCTTGTTGGCGAAATGCCAATAGATGGCACCGCGGGTCACGCCGGCCTCGCGGGCGATGTCATCCAGCGAACTCTGCGCCACGCCTTTGACGGCAAAAACCCGGACCGCCGCATCCAGTATGTTGTTTCGTGTCTCCTGCGCTTCCTGCTTCGTTTTCCGGGCCATGTCCCTTCGCTCAGTTCCGGTCCGTCTTTGCTACGGGCAACGCCTGCGCATCAATTTTCCGTTTTCACGCCGCCGCCCAGGGCCTTGTACAGGGAAACCAGATTGGTCAGCCGGGTCAGGCGCACGCCGACCACTCCCTGCTGGGCGCTGTACAGCGAGCGCTGGGCGTCGAGCACGGCGAGATGGCTGTCCACGCCCTTGGCGTAGCGTTCCCGTGCAAGGAGGTACCGTTTTTCCGTGGCCTCGCGCAGGGCCTGCTGGGCGGCCAGCTGCCGCTCGACGTTGCCGCGCTGGACCAGGGTGTCGGCCACTTCGCGGAAAGCGGTCTGGATGGCCTTTTCATACTGGGCGATGGCGATATCCCGGTCGATCTCGGCCACCTGGAGCTGGGCGGCGCGGGCGCCGGCATCGAAGATCGGCAGATCGATGCTCGGCGCGAAGGCCCAGGAGCCGGACCCGGTGGAAAAGAGGCCGGACAGCTCCTTGCTGCCCGATCCCAGGGAGCCGACCAGAACGATTCTCGGGAAGTAGGCGGCCCTGGCCGCGCCAATGTTGGCATTATACCCTTTCAGTACGTTTTCCGCCTGGAGGACATCGGGACGCCGCAGCAGGATCTCGGAGGACAGCCCCGGCGTGATCCCTTCGAGCGTGGCCACTTCGTCGGTCAAGCTGGCGGGCAGCAGGTCGGCGGGGACCTGCGCGCCGACCAGCAGGTTGAGGCTGTCCTCGTCTTGGGCCACCTGGGTGGAAAACCGGGCCACATCCACCCGCGCCGATTCGACCTGGGTCTGCGCCTCGCGCAATTCCAGTTCCGAGGAGGCCCCCAGCTCGAATCGCTTTTGGATGAGCCGATAGGACTCCTCCTGCGTCTTCATGGTCTCCTCGGCCAATTGCAGCAGCTCCCGGTCCGCCGCCAGGGTCAGGTCAGCGGCGGCGATTTGGGCGATCAGGCTGATCCGCGCGCTCCGCTGCGCCTGCCCGGTGGCCAGGTACTCCTCCAGGGCCTGGTCCTTGAGACTGCGCAGCCTGCCGAACAGGTCCAGTTCGTAGGAGGTGACGCCGAGCCCGACCGTGTACTGGTGGATTTTTTCCGCTTCGCCCGAACTGGAAAAATCCGCCGGCTGCCGCTGAAAGTTGCCGGCACCCTCGGCATCCACCTTGGGCACGAGTTCGGACCGCTGGATACGGTATTGGGCCTGGGCCCGCTCGACGTTGAGCGCCGCCACCCGCAGGTCCCGGTTATGGACCAGGCCCATGGCGATGACCTTTCTGAGCCGGGGATTGAGATAGAAATCCTGCCAGGGGATGTCGGCGGCGTCCTGCTGCCCCGATGCGGCCGGCTCTCCGGGAACGCCGGCATCCTTCTGCCAGGAGGTCGGCACCGGTGCGGCGGGCCGGTTGTAGGAGGGAGCCAGGGTGGAACAGCCGACAAGGCCGCCGCAGAGGCTGAGCATCAAGGACAAAACGATCGGGATACGCTGAATTCGCTGCATGTCAGTGCGCCTCCGGTCCATTGCCGGACGAAGGAACCGGCGCGGTCTGTTTCCTGTGTTGCCTGCCGAACAGACGCGAGATGAGGACAAAGAAAAAGGGAATGAAGATCAGGTCGATGAAGGTCGCCGACAGCAGGCCGCCGGTGACGGCGGTGCCGATGGCGTTCTGCGCGGCCGCCCCCGCTCCCTTGGTCAGGGCCAGCGGCAGGGTGCCGAAGAAAAACGCCAGCGAGGTCATGATGACCGGACGAAGCCGGATCTTCACCGCGGTCAGGGTCGCCTCGACCAGCTCGTGTCCCTGCCGCAACTGCTCCTTGATGAACTGGATGATCAGGATGGCGTTCTTGGTCGACAATCCGACCGTGGTCAGCAGGCCGATCTGGAGATAGACGTCGTTGGGCAGAACCCGCAGGGTCACGGCCGTGACCGCGCCCACCAGGCCCAGCGGCAGCATCAGCAGGTTGACGAAGGGGATGGTCCAGCTTTCGTACAGGGCGGCCACGGCGAGGAACACCACCAGAAGCGAGATGGCGTAGAGGGCGGGCGCCTGTGCGCCGGCACTTTTTTCCTCGTAGGAGAGCCCGGTCCATTCGTAGCCGATGCCGTTGGGCAATTGGGCCACCATCGCCTCGACCTCGGCCATGGCCTCGCCGGTGCTGATACCGGGCGCGGCCTGGCCGAGAATCTCCACCGACGGAATGCCGTTATAGCGCTCCAGCCGCGGCGAGCCGTACTGCCAGTGGGCGGTGGCAAAGGCGGAAAACGGCACCATTTCCCCCTTGCTGTTGCTCACATACCAGTGGTTGAGGTTCTCCGGCAGCATGCGGTACGGGGCATCGGCCTGGAGATAGACCTTCTTCACCCGGCCGTTCTGGATGAAGTCGTTGATATACGACCCGCCCCAGGCCGTGGCAAGGACCTGGTTGATATCCTGGGACGAAATGCCGAGGGCGCCGGCGCGGACATCGTCGATCTCCAGTTTGAACTGAGGCGAGTCGTCCTGGCCGTTCGGCCGGACCGCCACCAGTTTCGTATTTTTCGTGGCCATGCCCAGCAACTGGTTCCGCGCCTCCATCAGCTTCTCGTGCCCCAGGCCGGCGCGGTCCTGCAACTGGAGATCGAAGCCGTTGGCCACGCCCAGCTCGATGACGGCCGGCGGCGAGAAGGCGAAGGCCAAGCCGTCGCGGAATTCCGCGAAGACCTTCATGGCCCGGGCGGCGATGGCGGACGCCTTCCTCTCCGGGCTCTTCCGCACCTTCCAATCCCTCAGCTTGACGAACGCCAGGCCCATGTTCTGGCCGCGGCCGGCAAAGCTGAAACCGGTCACCGCGACCACGCTTTCCACGCAGTCCTTCTCCTCGACAAGAAAATGCTGTTCCAGTTGGCGAACCAGCCGGATCGTCCGTTCCTGGGTCGCTCCGGCCGGGAGCTGCACCTGGCAGATGATGAATCCCTGGTCCTCGTCGGGCAGGAACGCAGTGGGCAGGCGCAGGAAAAAATGGGCCATGATCAGGACGATGATCCCGTACAGCGCCAGATACCGCCATTTTTTCCCGAAGGAGCGGCCGACGATGCCTTCGTAGGCGGTGCGGCAGAAATCGAAGCACCGGTTGAACCAGCGGAAAAATTGGCAGAACGGGCCGCATTCTCCGGGAGCGTGCCCCTTTTCGATGGGCATCAGCAGGGTGGAGCAGAGGGCCGGGGTGAGGATCATGGCCACCATCACCGAGAGGATCATGGCGGCGATGATGGTGATGGAAAACTGGCGGTAGATGACGCCGGTGGAGCCGCCGAAGAAGGCCATGGGCAGGAAGACCGCCGTCAGCACGGTGGCGATGCCCCACAGGGCGCTGGTGATCTGGTCCATGGACTTGATGGTGGCGTCGCGGGGGGACAGCCCTTCCTCGGACATGATCCGCTCTACGTTCTCCACCACCACGATGGCGTCGTCGACCAGAAGGCCGATGACGATCACCAGGGCGAACATCGTCAGGGTGTTGATCGAATACCCGGCCGCCGCCAGCACCCCCATGGTCCCGAAAAGCACCACCGGCACCGCGATGGTCGGGATGAAGGTGGCCCGGAAGTTCTGCAGGAACAGGAACATGACGACAAAAACCAAAAAGACCGCCTCGATGAGGGTCTGCACCACCTCCTCGATCGATATCTTGACGAACGGCGTGGTGTCGTACGGATAGACGACCTTCACGCCCGGAGGAAAATACTGGGATAGCTCGTCCATCTTGGCCTTGATCCGGTTGCCGGTCTCCAGCGCGTTGGCGCCGGCGGCGAGACGAATGGCCATGCCGCCCAGCGGCTTGCCGTTGTAAAACGACTGGAGTTCGTAGTTTTCCGTGCCGATCTTGCATTCGGCCACATCCTTGAGCCGGACGATGGAACCGTCGCTGTTGGTCTTGAGGACGATGGCATCGAACTGCTCTGGGGTCTGGAGCAGGGTGCGGGCGGTGATGGTGGCGTTCAACTCCTGGCCGCCGACCGCGGGCAGGCCGCCGAGCTGGCCGGCAGAGACCTGGGCGTTCTGGGCCTCGAGGGCGGTGATGACATCGTTGACCGTGAGGTGGTAGCTGGTGAGTTCGTTCGGGTTCACCCAGATCCGCATGGCGTTCTGGGTGCCGAAGATGAGCAGTTCGCCCACGCCGTCGAGCCGGCTGACGATGTCCTGGACATTGGACACCAGGTAATCGTTGAGGCCGTGGCGGTCCATGGTGCCGTCTTCGGAAACCAGGCCGACGATGAGCAGAAAGTTCCGGGTCGACTTGACCACCGCGATCCCTTGCCGCTGGACCGCCTCGGGCAGCAGCGGCACGGCCAGTTGCAGTTTGTTCTGTACCTGCACCTGGGCGATGTTGGGATCGGTGCCCGCCTTGAAGGTCAGGGTGATGGAGACCGACCCCGAGGAGTCGCTGGTGGAGGACATGTAGATCAGGTTGTCGATGCCGTTGAGCTTCTGCTCGATCACCTGGGTCACCGTGTCCTGCACGGTCTGCGCCGAGGCACCGGGATAGGTGGCGTTGATGGCGATCTGCGGCGGCGCGATCGCCGGATACTGGGAGACCGGCAGCCTGTGGATCGACAACAGACCGGTCAGCATGATCATGATGGCGATGACCCAGGCGAAGATGGGACGATTGATGAAAAAACGAGCCATGTTCAACCGCTCCTCAGGGCTTCATCGCCGTTGTCTGACTGTCTGCCGCCACAGCCTTGCCCACGAAAGGCACCGCCTTGACGGCGACGCCCGGCCGGATTCGCTGGACGCCTTCCACAATGACCCGGTCACCGGTCTGCAAACCGTCGTTCACCAGCCAGGCATCGCCTATCGCCCGCTCGGCGTCGATCAGCCGCTGCTCCACCACCTCGTTCGTTCCCACCACCAGGGCGGTCGCCTGACCGGCGGTATTGCGGCTCACGCCCCGCTGGGGCACCAGCATGCCCTGCTCGCGGACCCCTTCCTGGACGATGGCGCGGACAAACATGCCAGGGAGCAGGAACTGATCCGGATTGGGAAACTGGGCGCGCAGGGTGACCGACCCGGTGCTCTGCTCCACCGACACCTCGCTGAACTTGAGAATACCCGCATGGGAATAGGCCCCCCCGTCTTCGAGCAACAGCCGGACCTGGGCCTGGCCCTGTCCCCCGTCCTTCAGCTCGCCGCGGGCAAAACTCCTTTTCAGCCGGAGCATCTCGGCGCTCGACTGGGTGACATCGACGAAGACCGGATCGAGCTGTTGAACAAGGGCCAGGGGCGTCTCCTGATTGGCCGTCACCAGGGCACCCGGTGTGACGGCGGAGCGGCCGATCATCCCGTCGATCGGCGCGGTGACGCGGGTGTAGGCGAGGTTGATTTTTGCCGTTTCCAGGGCGGCCCTCCCACTTTCGATATCGGCTTCCGCCTGCTTGAGGGCGGCCGCGGTATCGTCGTATTCCTGCTTGCTGACCGCATCGATGGTCACCAATTGCCGGTAGCGCTCCTCCTTTTTCCGCAGGGAGAACGCATTGGCCTCGGCCTTGGCCAGGGCGGCCCTGGCGCTGGCCACCGCTGCCTGGAAGGTGGCGGGATCGATCTGGTAGAGGACGTCGCCGGCCCTGACATGCCCCCCCTCCTCGAACAGTCGTTTCTTGATGATGCCGCCGACCTGCGGTCGGACTTCCGCCACCATCTGGGCCGATATCCGGCCGGTCAATTCCGTGGTCAGGGTGACCTGTTCCGGCTTGACGACAACGACTCCGACCTCGGGCGGTCCCTTGGTTGCCGCCGCTCCTCCCGGAGGCGACGCCTGCTTGCAGCCGACCGCTGTAAGCACGCCAACCAACCAGCCACACATCACCAGCATCCTGAACGAATTCGCGATATTCATCATCGAGACAACCTTGCAAAGAAGACAACGGGGTTTCCTACGAAATACGCCCTGCAGTGGGCCAGCGTTTCCACGCTCCCCGCCCAGGAGAAATTGCACACAGCTCTATACATACATTCATGCATGTATGCAAGGGGAGAGTAGCAAGGCGCCTCCGTGTACCGAGAGCGGGTTTGCCGGACACCACTGCCGCCACCTATCTATAAAAAGTTAGTGAAAAGAAAGAGTAGATAATATTCTGCCGAATTTCGCATGCGAAAATACCAACAAAGGCAAGGAACAGGTAGACTGATCCTCTTGAATTATTGCTTAATTCTCCCGGACTGTCCCCCTGCTTGTTGCCAGGGACATGCCATGAAAACATTCGCATGAACTGAAACATAGTGACCAAGCGGAGACGACGAAACCCTTCTCTCCCAAAAAAAGAACCTGAGGGGGAAAACCCTCAGGCAAAAAAACGGCGACCGGGAAAGGAATGCGCTCCTCGCTCCCTCACCATCCCAACACTCCCCTCGGCCACCTGCTTGACTCGTCAAGCATGCTTATTCCACCGTCACGCTCTTGGCCAGGTTGCGCGGCTGATCGACATCGCAGCCGCGCCGATTGGCAATTTCATAGGCGAGCAACTGGGCCGGGATGGTATAGAGCAGCGGATTGAGGTCTTCCATCACATCGGGAAGGTACAAAACATCGTCGGTCAGGGTGGACAGGTGCTCGTCACCACTCGTGCCGAAGAGCACCAGCCGCCCCTGCCGGGCCTTGATCTCCTCGACATTGGAAACCGTCTTGAGGTACACCGAATCCCTGGGCACCAGGGCCACCACCGGCATTTCCCGGTCGATCAGGGCGATGGGACCATGTTTCAATTCGCCGGCGGCATATCCCTCGGCGTGGATATAGGAGATTTCTTTCAGTTTCAGCGCCCCTTCGAGGGCGATGGGGAAGTTGAGCCCCCGGCCGACAAAGAGAAAATCCTTGGCCTCGTAGTATCCCTCGATCAGCGCACTGATTTCCGTCTGCAACCTGGGCAGTTCGGTGGCGATCACCTCGGCAATGTCGATCAGGGAAAGTCCCAGTTTTTTCCGGGTGATCGGGTCAATGGTCTTCCGGGTCTGGCCGAGATACAGGGTAAGGAGAAAGAGCGCCGCCAACTGGCTGGTGAAGGCCTTGGTCGAGGCCACGCCGATTTCGGGACCGGCGTGGGTGTAAATGACGCCGTCGGCTTCCCGGGTCATGGTGGAGCCGACCACGTTGCAGACCGTCAGCACCCTGGAGCCCAGTTGTGCCGCCCGGCGTATGCCCGCCAGGGTATCGGCGGTCTCTCCGGATTGGGAGATGGCGATGGTCAGGGTCCGCTCGTCAACCAGCAGCCGGCGATACCGGAATTCCGAGGCGATATCCACTTCCACGGGAATGCCGACCCATTTCTCGATCCAGTACTTGGCAATCAGGGCGGCATGCCAGGAGGTACCGCAGGCGACCAGGGCGATGCGGTCGATGGCGTCGAGCGTCGCATAGTCAAGCCCGATCTCGGGCAGATCGACGAATCCCGTGTCGGGTACGATCCGGCCGCTGACCGTGTTGAGAATGGCCTGGGGCTGCTCGAAGATCTCCTTGAGCATGAAATGGCGGAACCCGGCCTTTTCCGCCATCGAGGCGTTCCAGTCGATCAGGGAAACGGGCTTGGCCAATTCGGAGCCGTCGTCGATCTGCTGAATCGTGTATGTCCCCCTGCCCAACACCGCCATTTCCCGGTCGTTGAGAAAAATGACCTCCCTAGTGAACGGCAGCAGGGCGGGAATGTCGGAGGCGATATAGCAGGCATCGGCGGCCACGCCCATGACCAGGGGGCTGTGGTTGCGGGCCGCGACCAGCAGCTCCGGCTCCCCGGCCCAGAGCACGCCGATGGCGTAGGACCCTTCCACCAGGGTCAGGGCGGCGCGGACCGCCGCGACCAGATCCCTCTTCTCTTTGAGGCAGTCCTCGATCAAGTGGGCCAGGACCTCGGTATCCGTCTCCGAGGTGAACACGTGGCCCTTGGCCATTAATTCCTTTTTCAGCGCGTTGTAATTTTCAATGATGCCGTTATGAACAACGACCAACTCGCCGGTGCAGTCGGTATGGGGGTGGGCATTGCCCTCGGTGGGGGCGCCGTGGGTCGCCCAGCGGGTATGCCCCAGGCCGATGCCGCTGGCCACACCGATGTATTCGTCGACCACGGCCTCGAGATTGGCCAACTTCCCTTTCGCCCGATACCGCACCAGTCTGTTGTCGAAGGAATACACCAGCCCGGCGGAATCGTAGCCGCGATACTCGAGCCGCCGCAATCCCTCCAGGAGGATGGGAACCACCCTTCTCGTCCCGACATAACCAACTATTCCACACATATATTCTTCCTCATGAATGGGTTGCGTCACACACCTCGATGGTGGCCCCAGTATCCACGACGATGCGGCAAAATGCAAGCCGGAAGAAAGAGGGGCGGCGACAGCGTCCGCAGTTTTTCCTGTTCCCTGCGGCCGATGGGCACCGGCCGAGAAATCCTTTTGCGAAAACACGAAAACAAGGTATCTTTTTTCCCCCAACCCAAGCGCAAGGATACCCCCATGAACGAACGACAACGTCTGAAAGAACTCCTCCTGCACAAATCCTACCGGCAGGGCACCTTCACCCTGACCTCGGGCAAGACGTCCGACTTTTACGTGGACGGCAAGCAGACCACTCTGGATGCCGAGGGCGGCTATCTCTGCGGCCGCCTCCTCTTCGACCTGATCCGGCAACATCCGGAACCCTTTGTCGGTGTGGGGGGCATGACCCTGGGCGCCGATCCCCTGGTCACCGCGGTTTCCCTGGTCAGTTATCTGGAAAAATCGCCGATCCCGGCCTTCATCGTCCGCAAGGAGGCCAAGGGGCACGGTACCGGCAATTTCATCGAAGGGAAGAGCAACCTGAAGCCGGGCGGGCTGGTCGCGCTGGTCGAGGACGTGGTCACCACCGGTGGCACCCTGGTGCAGGTCATCGAGCGGGTGGAAAACGAAGGATTCAGAGTCGGCCTTGTGGCGACCATCGTCGACCGGCAGGAAGGTGGTGCCGAATTCCTCGCCGCCAAGGGCTATCCCCTCAAGGCAGTCTTCACCCGCGAACAACTCATAGGCGAGGCACGGCACACGTGAAATGCAAGGAATGCGGTCAGCCGTTGCAGGTTCTGCGAAGATGCCGCCAGGTCCGCCTGCAGTGCAGCGGCTGTAAGAAGGAATACCAGATCCACGAGGTCGCCGCCGATCTCGATCCGAAAACGGAAGCGGAACTGGAACGGTTCACCTGCATCATCTACGACTGATGCCGATGCAACCCCTCATGGTCCATGTGCGCGGCGACAACAGGGCCACCCTGACCTGCCCGGCATGCGGCTGCGTCAAGCACTTCTCGGCCGAACCGTACCGCCACGGGCGGCACACGATGACCGTGCGGTGCAGTTGCCGGGAAACCTTCCCGATACTGCTCAACTTCCGCCGCCATTTCCGCAAGCCAACCGATCTTCCCGGAACCTATACCGTCATCGGCGGCGGGGGCGGCATCATCCAGGTGAACAATCTCTCGCGCAGCGGGGCCGGGTTCACGGTATCCGGAGTGCACCGCATCGAAAAAGGTCAGGAAATTCTGATCGAATTCCAACTCAACGACAAAAAGAAAACCGTACTGAAGAAGCAGGCCGTGGTCAGATCGGTGCGGCAGAACGCCATCGGTTGCGAATTCAAAGACACCGGCGAGATGGACAAGGCCCTGGGATTTTTTCTCCAGGATTAAGCGACCTCCCCATTTCGCGGCGGCACCGGCCCGGCCGCGCCCAAGCTCCCCCGCAGCATCTCCTGCGCCCGCACCAGCAGCGGGCCCAGCGTCCCCTCGTCCAGGGCGCTGATTCCCACCCCTTCCCCGGAGATTGCCATCTGCACCCGCTCCTCCGGCGACACCCGGTCGATCTTGTTCAACACCTTGAGACAGGGGATGGCATCTAGGCCCAACTCGGCCAAGAGCCCTTCCACCACCCCGACCTGCTGCCGCCAGGCCGGATTGGACACGTCGACCACGTGGAGCAGCAGATCGGCCTCGAACAATTCTTCCAGAGTCGATTCAAAGGCCTTGAGCAGATCGGCGGGCAGATGACGGATGAAGCCGACGGTGTCGGTGATGATCACCTCCATGTCCTCGGGAAAACGGAGCCGGCGGCTGGTGGGATCAAGGGTGGCGAAGAGGAGATCCTCGGCCTGGATCTCGCTCTTGGTCAGGGTGTTGAGCAGGGTCGATTTGCCGGCATTGGTGTAGCCGACCAGGGAAATCACCGGCACGTCGCGCTTGCGCCGCCGGTTGCGGCGGTGGTAGCGCTGCTCGCCCACGGCCTTCAGTTCTTTGCCCAGGCGGGTGATCCGGTCGTTGATCCGCCGCCGGTCGATCTCCAGCCGGGTCTCGCCGGGACCGCGGGCGCCGATGCCGCCGGTCAGGCGCGAGAGGGCGTCGTCGCGGGTGGTGAGTTTGGGCAGCATGTATTTCAGCTGGGCCATCTCGATCTGGAGCTTGCCTTCGCGGGAGCGGGCCCGGCTGGCAAAGATGTCGAGGATGAGCTGGGTGCGGTCGATGACCCGCAGATCGGTGTGATCGGTGACCGAACGGATCTGCGAGGGGCTGAGTTCCTGGTCGAAAAGGAGCAGATTGGCGCCCAGGCGCAGGCTCATCAGCACGATCTCCACCAGTTTGCCGCGGCCGAGGATGAAACGGGGATGGATGTGCTTGCGCCGCTGGATCACCCGGGCTAGGACCTCGACCCCGGCGGAGCGGGCCAGCTCGACCAACTCGGCCATGGATTCCTCGGCCTCGCTCCGTGGGCCGGTGGTCACCGACACCAGGATGGCCCGGTCCTTGCCCCGGTCGACCTCGCGCACCGGCCGCTCGCGGACGAATTCCTCCTCCAGGGCCTCGATCAGGGCGATGCAGGACTGCGACTGATTGGCGGGATGCACCGGCGGCAAGGCGGCCCAGTCGCGGCCGTCGACCGGGCGCGGCATGAGATGGACCGCGTGGAGCACATCCGGCAGGCCGTCTTTTATGGTGAGGATCGCCATCAGATCGAGCCGCAGACAGGCCAGGTCCATGATGTCCTCCTCGCTGACCCCGGAAGCGCCGCCCAGCATGGTGTGCACGCAACGCAGGCCGCGCAGACGGCCGCCGGCGGTGCCGACCTGGGCCAGGGCCGGAATGGTGATGCGGTCGTAGTCGCCGACGATCACGGTTTCGATCCGGCCGGACCGATGGATCAGCAGGCCGATCTGGCGATTGAGGTCGGTGGACAGGGCGGCCAGTGACCGGGCGGTCTCCCGGCCGACGATCTCGTCGGGCGCGACCTTTTTCTGGGCGAGCCGTTCCAGATCCCGCAGTTGCTTGGGTTTGAGGCCGTTGGTGTTTCCGGTGACCGTCGAAATGGCGAACTCCTTTCAGGAAGAAGATCAGCAGGGCGCGCTCCCCGGCGTCCGGGGAAAGGGGATGACGTCGCGGATATTCTGCATGCCGGTGACGAACTGCACCAGCCGTTCGAAGCCCAGGCCGAAACCGGCGTGGGGCACGGAGCCGAACCGGCGCAGATCGAGATACCAGCCGTACTGCTCCATGTCGAGGCCGGCCGCCGCCATCCGGGCCGCCAGCACCTCGTACCGCTCCTCGCGCTGGCTGCCGCCCACCAGTTCGCCGATGCCGGCCACCAGGATGTCCATGGCCGCCACGGTCCGGCCGTCGTCGTCCAGACGCATGTAAAAGGGTTTGATCGCCTCCGGATAGTTGGTGACGATCACCGGCGCCTGCGCCACGTCCTCGCAGAGGTAGCGCTCGTGCTCGGCCTGGAGATCGACGCCCCACCGGACCGGGAAGGCGAAATCGCGACGGGCGTGCGCAAGCTCCGTCACCGCCTCGGTGTAGGTGAGGTGGACGAACGGGCGATCGCGTACCTGGGTCAGCCTGTCGATCAAGCCCTTGGCCACGTGCTGGTCGAACAGGGCGAGATCCTCGGCGCATTCGGTCAGCGCCGCGGCGACCAGCGCCTTGATCATGGTCTCAGCCATGGCCATATCGCCGCCCAGGTCGCAGAAGGCCATCTCCGGCTCCAGCATCCAGAATTCGGCCAGATGCCTGCTGGTGTTCGAATTCTCCGCCCGGAAGGTCGGGCCGAAGGTGTAGACCCGGCCGTGGGACAGGGCGAAGATTTCCGCCTGCAACTGGCCGCTGACCGTCAATCCGGCCCGCCGCCCGAAAAAATCGGCGGCAAAGGGATCGGCCCCCTGCATCTGGCCGGGTTCGAGGGTGGTGACGGTGAACATTTCGCCCGCGCCCTCGCAGTCCGAGGTGGTGATCACCGGGGTCTGCACCTGGATGAAGCCCTGCTCGTGAAAGAAGCGGTGAATGGCGAAACAGAGCGCGCTGCGGACCCTGGCCACCGCGCCCAAGGCGTTGGTCCGGGGACGGAGGTGGGCGATGGCGCGGAGAAATTCAAAGCTGTGCCGCTTTTTCTGGAGCGGATAGGTTTCGGGGTCGGCCCAGCCGATCACCTCGACGGCTTCGGCCCGGACCTCCACCGCCTGGCCCTTGGCCGGCGAAGCCACCAGCGTGCCGCGGACCCGGAGCGAGCAGCCGGTGCTCAGTTTCTTCACCTCGGTCTCGTAATTGGCGAGGCCCTCCTCGGCGAGCACTTGCAGATTGGCCAGGCAGGAGCCGTCGTTGAGTTCAAGAAAGGCGAGGCTGCCCGAGTCGCGCCGGGTGCGCAGCCAGCCGTTGACCTCGACTACGCTTCCCACCGGCTGCTGCCGCAGAATATCGACAATCCGCGTCATTGCCGCCATGGCATCTCCTCCTGTCCGGTTGCGCGTTCCTGTGCGGTTGCCCATCGCCCCCGCTCAATACACCGGTTCGCCCTGTTCGTCCTCGCTGAGGCCGACCACCACCAGCCCGGCCCGGTCGGCCGCCGCCACCATGGCCGCCCGGTCGAACAGCAGCGACTGGCCGGCCTCCACCGCCAGCACCGCCCCCCTGACCGCCGCCAGGGTCTCGACGGTCCGCACCCCGGTGGCCGGTAGGTCGAAACGAAAATCCTGATTGGGCTTCTTCAGCTTCACCACCACTGCCCCGGAACCGGCCAATTCCCCGCCCCGGCGGATGGTGGCGTCCGTGCCTTCGATCGCCTCCACCGCCAGCACGCTGCGGCCGCGCACCACCACGCACTGGCCGATGTCGAGCCGGCCCACCTCGCGGGCGATGGCCCAGCCGAACCGGATATCCTCCATCTGTTCGACCGAGGGTTTCTTGCGGGTGAGCACGCCTCTCGGAAAAAAGAGATGCTCCAGATAACAGGTGGAGGCCAGCACCCGGATGCCCTCTTCTTCCAGGGTGGCGGCCACGGCGCGGAGGATGGCGTCGTCCTGGCGTTTGTCGATCTTGCCCCACAGGGTCAGGCCCTTGAAGTCGGGCAGGATGTCGTGGAAGATCCGGGTTTTGGTGATGGTGCCGGCAAAAACGGTCTCTTGCACGCCTTCCTTGCGGAAATGGGAAATGATCTTCCCCAGTTGGCCGAGCTTGACCCAGAAGGTGACATCCGCCGCGTCTGCCAGTTCGGCCATGGTCTCGTTGACATGGGCGATGGCCACCACTTTGCGGCCCCTCGCCCGCGCCGCCTCGGCGAACAGGAGCGGGAACTGGCCGCCACCGGCGATCAGGCCGATGGGCGTTGTCCCGTTCGCCTCAGTCATCCAGGGTCCGCTTGACCACGCCGCGCTTGCTGGAATGGAAGAACTGCACCATCTTCTGCACCTCGGCGCAGTCGCGCATCTCCTCCTCCAGCTTTGCCAGCGCATCCTTGAGCAGGATTTCCGGCGAACGGAACAGGATTCGGAACGCCTCTTCGAGCTGTTTGATGGTCTCCCGGTCCATGCCGGCGCGGCGCAGGCCGATCTTGTTGATGCTGGCGATGCGCATCTGGTTACGGGTCCCTTCCATGATTACATAGGGCGGCACGTCGAGGCCGATACCGGACATGCCGCCGATGTAGGCGTAGTCGCCGATGCGGCAGAACTGGTGCACCGCCACCAGGCCGCCCAGGTTGGCGTGGCTGCCGATCTCGACATGCCCGGCCAGGGTGGCGACGTTGGCCATGATCACGTGGTCGGCGATGACGCAGTCGTGGGCGATATGGCAATAGGCCATGATCATGTTGTTGTCGCCGATCAGGGTCTTGCCGCTGGCCTTGACCGTGGCCCGGTGGATGGAGACGTACTCCCGGATCTGATTGCCGTCGCCGATGATCAGTTCGGTCGGCTCCCCATTGTAATGGATGTCCTGGGGCGGGCCGCCGATGGTGGCGAAGGAGCCGATGGTGTTCCGCGCCCCCAAAGTGGTATGGCCGCTGACCACGGCATGGGCGCAGATTCTGGTTTCCGGGCCGATCCTGACCGGGCCGTCGATGACGGCGTAGGGTTCGACGGTCACCGAACTGTCGAGTTCCGCTCTGGGGTCGATGACCGCTGTGGGATGTATGGGCATGAGGAGCTATCCTAAAAAGAGAAAGGCGGCGAGATGGACGGGCCGCCCGAAGAGACCTGAACGCATCAGGTGAAACTGGCCATCAATTCCGCTTCTGTGGCCAATTGGCCGTCGACCAGCGCATGGCCGGCCATCTTGATCACCCGGCCCTTCTGCTTGAGCATCTCGAGCTTGAGCACCAACTGGTCGCCCGGCCGGACGATCCTGCGGAAACGGGCCTTGTCGACCCCGGCGAAATAGGCGAGGCGGCCGATCATCTCCTGGTCGGAAAGACAAACCAGGATGCTGCCCACCTGGGCCATGGCCTCCAGGATGAGCACGCCGGGCATGACCGGTTCCCCCGGAAAATGTCCCTGGAAAAACGGCTCGTTCATGGTGACGTTCTTGATGCCGGTGATGGTTTTGCCGCGTTCCACCTCGACGATCCGGTCGACGAGGAGGAAGGGATACCGATGCGGCAGAATCGCCATGATGCCCTTGACATCGATGGGTACTTGTATATCAGACGCTGCTGTCGTCATTCTTGTTCCTCGCGTGGTGTGGATGCAAGCAGACCGCCGAGCCGGTCTACCTCCTTGCGCAGGCGCCGCAGTTCCCTGACCATCTCCGGCAATCTGCCGAAAGCGGCGGCGGCGCGTCCCCAGCTCTTGACCTCGATGGCCGGGGTGCCGCCGACCAGCGCGCCCTTGGGCTGGCTGTTGTGGATGCCGCTCTTGGCGGCGGCCATGACCTGATCGCCCAGATGCAGATGCCCCGCAACCCCGGCCTTGGCGCCGAGCACCACGTTGCGGCCCAGGGTGGTGCTGCCGGCGATGCCGACCTGGGCCACCAGGATCGAGTTTTCCCCGACCTCCACGTTATGGCCGATCATGACCAGGTTGTCGATCTTCGCGCCGGCCTTGATCCAGGTCACCCCGAAGGCGGCCCGGTCGACGCAGGAGTTGGCGCCGATCTCGACATCGTCGTCGATCCGCACCGTGCCCACCTGCGGTTTTTTGTGGTGCGCACCCATGCGGTCGGTGGCGAAGCCGAAGCCGTCGCTGCCGATCACCGCGCCGTGATGCAGCACCACCCGCCTGCCGATGGTGCAGCGCTCGGCCACCGTCACATTGGCATGGATGACGGTGTCGTCGCCGATGACGGTGTCGCTGCCGATCACCGCGCCGGCATGGATGGTGACCCGCTCGCCGAGCACCACCCGGTCGCCCAGGGCCACCAGCGGGCCGATGCTCACCTCGGCGGGGATGGTGCAGCCTTCCCCCACCACCGCCGTGGGATGAATGCCGCGGGCCCGGAACGGTTCGGCCAGGAGAAAGGCGTGGATGCGGGCGGCGGCCACCGCCGGTTGCTCGGCCACGATCACCGGGATGGGCAAGGGGCCGGCATCCGGCGGCACGATACAGGCCGAGGCCCGGCACTGTTCCGGCAGCGGCAGGTATTTGTTATCGAGGACAAAGGTGATCTCGCCGGCCTGGGCATAGTCGATGCCGTTGAGGCCGCGAACGATCAGCTCAGGGTCGCCGTCAACCCGGCCGCCCACCAGTTCGGCGAGTCGCCGCAGGGTACATTCACGGGGCACGCGCACACTCCTCCGGATAAAGATCCTGTCGAAAAAACAAGGGGATTTCCTCTGTTTCCCCCTATTTTTTTTGTATGCCAGAGGGAAGGGAAAATACTGTACTTTGCCTCAATCGTAAAGCAAAACAGCACGGCGCCGTTCCCGGTATTCGTCCAGGTCCCGCTGCCAGCCGCGTTCCAACTCGACGACCGGCACCCCGGCCTCCAGGTGCTCGCGCACGGCCCGGTCGCCGATGATCAGGTCCATGGGCAGCCGCTCGAACTCGTATTCATACGGCGGTGGCTTGTAGGCGAACTGTCCGGGATAGAGACGGTACATGGCCTGCAACAGGGCCAGGCTGGTGCGGTACGGCCGGAAGGCGTCGGCATCGGTCACATGGATCTGGAAGCCGGTGCAGACTTGGCCCATCCATTTTCCCGAAGTCGGTTCGAACCGGAGCGGCCGCAGGACGCAGCCAGGCAGGTCGATGGTCCGGAGGACGCCCTGCACCTCGCCATGATCGAGAAACGGCGCGCCGAAGAGTTCAAAGGGCAGGGTCGTGCCCCGGCCCTCGGAGATATTGGTGCCCTCCCAGATGACCTGGCCCGGATAGACCAGGGCCGTGGCAAAGGTCGGCATGTTGGGCGAGGGAAAGACCCAGGGCTGGCCCGTGTCCGGAAAGAACATGTCGCGCCGCCAGCCCTCCATCCGCACCACCTCCAGGTCGGCGCCGATGGCCAGTTCCCTGTTGCACAGCAGGGCCAGCTCGCCCAAGGTCAGGCCGTGCCGCATGGGAATGGCGCATCGGCCGACAAAGGAGGCGCAGTCGGGACGCAGGATATTGCCCTCGACCAGATGTCCGCCGATGGGATTGGGCCGGTCGAGAATCATCACCTTGACGCCGGTTGCCGCCGCGACCTCCAGGCAATGGACAACGGTCCAGATAAAGGTGTAGACCCTGGTGCCGACATCGATCAAATCCACCAGCAGGACATCAATATCGGCGAACATCGACGGAAAGGGCTTGCGCGTCTCCCCATAGAGCGAATAGACCGGCAGGCCGGTCGCGGCGTCGAGTCCGTGGCCGGATTCGACCATGTTGTCCTGCTTTTCGCTGAAAAACCCGTGCTGAGGCGAGAAAAGACAGGTCAGTTGATCAGGATAGACCGCGCGGAGCACGTCGCGGCCATGCACAAAATGCCGGTCGGTCGAAGCCTGATTCACCAGGAGTCCCAGCCGCCTGCCGGCAAGGAAAGGATGACCGGCTCGACAAAGCCGCTCTATTCCGGTTGCGATACCCACGCGTCCTCTCAATATATATGGCTGTAACGGATGCGGATACATCCCATGCCGGATGTTTTTAGCGGACCGCGTCCCCTTCGTCAAGCGGCCCAACGATTCCGGGTGCCATCGCCCCGTTTCCGGTCGTCCTCGATCTCCACCGGCGGGGACACCCGGAATATGTAGTCGATGTCGGTGAAATGCCGACAGTCATGCGCCCCGAAAGGACTTTTCAGAGCGCCGGCCACCAGAAAATCTCCATGACGCCATAAAAAAGTGCAAATTTTTTTCTTCACACAAACTAATTAAAAACAAATAGTTATATAAAAAGCTGTTCACGTGCGTTCAAAATTTTGTATTATTTTGCATGCAAGGTATTGCCAGCCTCACATTCCTTTGTTATATTGGGAAGCAACAAGAGAAAGATTGTTGGTGTTGTTTTTTCCTCTTATTTTTAGGGCAATAACGCCCATGCAAACATAGCTCAACAAAACAGGAGACAGGATATGAAAAAAGTACTGAGTGTCATGGCGGCATCCGCATTTGTTCTGACCGCAGGCGTTGCCTTTGCGGGCGGACCTGGCAAGATGGCCCCCGGTTGTCCGGACGCGTGCCAGAAGCAGATCGACGATCTGCAATCTTCGCAGGCACAGCAGAACGAGCAGTTGAGCGCCCACGGCAAGCAACTGCAGAACCATGAAGGCCGTATCACCGAGCTCGAGAAGGCATTCGCCGATTACTGGTATGTGCGTCTCGGCGTACGGGCTGCTTGGATGCAGCAGGATGTCGGTCTTGCAAATGAAGTCGATACCGATGCCGGTTTCGGTGGCTCCATCGCCTTTGGCCGCGAGTTCAGCATGTATCAGGCCCTGGGCAAGTTCCGCGCCGAGGTCGAGTTGTCCAAGCAGGGCGCAGATCTGGATGACACCATCACTATCTTCGGGAACCAAAGTGGTGACGTAGACCTGACCACTGTATTTCTTAATGGTTACTATGAGCTGCCGATCTACGATGCCTTCTCCATGTATTTCATGGCCGGTGTCGGCTACGCTAAGTATGATGTTGATATTGAGCTCGACGGTTTTCATGAGCCTTTCTTGAGTGGCAGCGACAACGTCTTCGCCTACAAGGCAGGCGTTGGTATGACCTACAACTTCACCGACGAGATCGCCGGCGATCTGGGCTACGAGTACCTGGGTGTTGCCGATACCGACCTCGCTGACAGCATCAACGGTCATAACGTGGTTGCTTCTGTCCGTTTCAAATTCTGATTTCTCGGAAATTAGAAAGATGTTCATCCCCGGCCGGGTTTTCCGGCCGGGGATTTTTTTGTTCCCATCCATCCCCTTTCCACCAATTTTCTTCTTGAGCGGCATCGTGGAAAAGTTTGCCGCACCACCAATCAGTGCAATCCCATTGCCGCGGCATAAGCAGCGGGTGTTTTTGCGTCATATAAAGGCAAAATCCTTTGATATAAGGTCGTTTCGAGTGAAGCAAAAACTCTCTTTGTCAATGACAAGATTTCTCGTCGCTTCGCTCCACGCAATGACGAAGTGCACCTGCTATCAACGAATTTTTCCCCTTTTGTTCCGCTGAGCATCTCAGACCAAGGCGGATACGGCTGAGGCACACTGTTCGGGCCCAAGCGAGTCTGGCCAACGCCGTGTGGTCCCACCGCTTCGCCTCGCCACACCGCCGCCGTGTGGTCAAGCCACACCGCTTTTTGTCCTCATCTATCCCCCTTTCATCCTCTTCTCAAGCGGCACATTCGCGAAAAAGCATGCCGCATCACCGAGGAGCGCACGTTCTCACCTCGCCCTGCCAGCAAGCGGCCCAGGCGGCCAGATCCGGCAGCCACCTGATGCGGGTGCCATGGGGATGGGTCCAGGCAAGGTGCCACTGCCGATGTTCTCCCCCGCTCCACAGGTCGGCGGTCCAGCCGATCCAGCCGAACTCCGGCGGCTCGGGTCCGCGCCATGGGGGTTCCCATTGCAGCCAGAGCACGGGCTGGGAATGGCGCGCGGCCCAAGCGGCCAGAAGCGACCGCAACGAAGCGCCTCGATCGGCAAGATAAGTGGTCAGATAGGTATTGTAGAGCACGACGGGCGCATCGAGTAAGGAACTGAGCCGTTCGGTCAGGAACCGGGGCAGGTCCTCGGGCAGGTCGGCCTGAACAAGGTGGACCGGGGATTCGCTGCGATCGACCGCATGCAGCGCGGCGATTCCGGCTTTAAGCAAGTGCAACCGTTCCGGCTGGTCGCCCCAGATGAAGGCGGCCAGGGTCTGTTCATCTTCCGGTGCGTGGAGGACGAGCGGCGCAAGGTCGCAGCCCGTGCGTGAGCGGATGACAGGCACGACCGGTCGTACCGATGGCAAGGGCGCTCCCTCGCTGCGCACGCTGAACTGCGTCGGCCGGCCACTGCCAAGCTCCAGCGGGGTTCGGTCGCCGGTCGCATCGGTTATCCGGAAATGCCGTCGGTCCGCCACCAGATTGAGCCCGGCGCTGGCCCCCAGATCCACCAGATGGAGGGAGGGCCAGCCGGTCATGCACGCCGGCAGCAGCCAGCAGAGTCCGCGGGCGGTCTCGTTGGTCTGCACCTGCGCCGTGGCGATGAACCGGGCCAGCGCCTCTTGCCTCGCCTCGACGGCCGCGCGGAAACTGGCGGCAAGCCCATTCTCCTCAATCAGTCGCCCGCCACCCACGGTCGGATAATACTGAGCCAAATCATCCAGTTCGGGCCGGCCCGCGAGAATATCGCGATGCAGCCCGGCCAGCAAAAGTAGCGGCACATCGAACGAAGACCGGCTCGCCCCGGTTTGCACCAGCCAGTCCGCCAGCGAATCGTCGCCGGGCGCCGCCGCCAGCCAGTCCGCCACCGTGCCGAACAACCGGGAATAGAGCGGCGCATACCCGGCGGCAAACTCCTGCTGTTTGCGGAAACGCCGGCCCAGGCGGAAGCGCACATCAGAAAAAGACGGTAACGGCGGTTTCACACGAACCCCCTCACATCCATGGGAAATGACTGATAAACCGGAAAAGACGCGCTGACTCTAGCACCGCCGGACAGATCAGGCAAGCGCTGAGCGTCCTTCCTCCCTGCCCGCTTATTCCGTCCGCAAGCAATGCCTCACCCGGCAACTGCCGGCGGGAGCACGACCCGAAAGCGGGTCAGGTCAGCATCGCTCTCCACCGAGATGGTGCCACCGTGCAGTTCGACGATCCGCTTGACGATGGTCAGCCCGAGGCCCGCGCCGCCGTGCGCCGAGGAACGCGACTGCTCGCACCGGTAGAACTGGTCGAAGATGCGCGCCTGCTCCGCCGGATCGATGGACTGGCCGGTGTTGGCGACGGTCAGCACGGTCTCCCCCGCTCCCCCGGTCGCAAGCGAACAACTGACTGCACCGCCCGGCCGGTTGTAGCGGACGGCATTGTCGAGCAAGTTGATCAGCAGCCGGCGCATCTTTTCCCTGTCGGCGACAAGGAACCGCTCCCTGGCCGCCCGGCAGGTGAATCGCACCCCCTGCTCGTGCATCAGCCCATCAAACTCCCCGGCCACGGATGCGACCAATTCGTTCAGGGAAAATCGCTCCTTGGCAAGGGTGTCGTCCAATTCCAGCCGGGACAGGTCCAGCAGGCTCTTGACCAACTGGCTGATACGGGCCAGGGCCCGTTCCTGGGCCAGCAGCTTTTCCTGTACGGCGGCGGGTACCTGCTCGTCCTGAAGCGTCTCCTCCATGGACAACCGCAGCAGGGTGATGGGCGTTTTCAATTCATGGGAGGCATTGGCGATAAATTCCTTCTGGCGGCGGAAGGAAGAGTGCAGCCGGTTGAACATGTTGTTGAGGGAGGCGGCGAGTTCGTCGATTTCGTCGTGGTTGCCGGCAAGCGGAATCCGCGTTGCCAGCGTCTTGGCCGAAATTTCCGCGGTGAGCCGGTTGATTTCCCGTACCGGCTGCAGGATTCTCCCCGCCACCAGATAGCTGACCACGATAAGCAGCAGGGCCGAGGCAAGAATCGCCGAGGCGATCATGATTGCCGATTCGACCGATTCCCCCACCAGATTCTCCACCGGCCGGGCCACATGCACCTGACAGGTGGAACCGCCCATCGGCATGACCAGAACCCTGTTCCAGAAACCGGTGGGTTGATCGTCTTCGTCGGCATAGAACCGGTTGAGCGGGATATCGGTGGCAACGAGATACCCTTCGGGCCCGGTTTTCCCGGGCAGGTCGATTTCCCGTGCCAACCGCGATGCGAACAGCAGTTGCCCCCGAGCGTCATAGATTTTCGCCCAGTACAGATGGGAGAAAAGATCCAGGGTGTCGCCGTCCCGCACGCCGCCGGCCGCCTGTTCCCTGGCTATCTCGCCGGCCAGGGTCCGGGCCCGGATCTCCAGCTCCTGGTCGAGGAACTCGTAGGGCGTTTCCAGTCCCCACAGAAAGACGATGAGCGACAGCACCACCGTGGAAATCAAGCCGGCCAGGCTGACCCAGAGGGTGATCCGGTTGCGGGCTTTCATGGCTGCTCGTCTCTGGCCATATAGCCGACGCCGCGGACGGTGACGATGATCCGGCCGGACTGGTCGTCGAGTTTTCTCCGCAGATTCTTGATATGCACGTCGATGTTGTTCGACATGGTGAAGGGATCGAAGGCATCGCCCCAGACGTGCTCGGCGATGTTGAAGCGGGAAACGGCCCGGTTGCGGTTGTAGAACAGGAATTCGAGTACCGAGAATTCCTTCGGGGTCAGCGGGACCGGCCGGTTGCCGAGGCTGACGCGCCTGGTGTTGGTGTCGAGCCGGATGTTGCCGATGACCAGCCAGGGGCTGGCCTGCTCATGGCTGCGGCGGAGCAGCGCCCGGATCCGGGCCAGCAGTTCCGCCATGGAAAAAGGCTTGTGCAGATAATCGTCAGCTCCGAGGTCAAGCCCCTTGACCCGGTCGGCCACCTCGCCCTTGGCGGTCAGCATCAGAACCGGCGCGCTCACCCCTGCGGCGCGCATCTCTCGCAGCGCGGCAAAACCGTCTTTTTCCGGCAGCATGATGTCGAGCACGATCAGATCGTAGGGCTCGACGCAGATTTTCTCCAGGGCCGCGGCGCCATCGCCGGCCATGTCCACGGTATACTGCTGCCTGCGCAGCGAAGAGGCGATCTGGGCGCACAGTTCCGGTTCGTCGTCGACAATCAGTATCCGCATCTTGTCCTCGTCCTGTCCGCCACCCGATTGATCATCGCTTGCTCTATTTATTCTTACCCGCGCTGGCTGAAGAAACGACGAAAATTTCCGGCCGTTCCCTCTTTCTTCATCATTTCTTCATCCATCCCATGGTATGGATCGTTGCAGGAAACTGCCGGAGCGGGTCTGTACCCGCCGGTGAAGTTTCCGGAACTGTTTGCCGGACCGGAGCACGTTGCGCTCCCGGCGCAAGCGAAATTGAACGCCGTGAACACCGCGCCGCCGACATGGACAAAATCCCGGAACCGGGCCGGACAGCCCAGGCATTTCAGACAACATCGATGAAACCATGATCGCCTTTTCCGCCCTGGCCGGCCTCTTTCTGACCGCATTCCTGGCCGCCACCATCCTGCCGATGCAGTCGGAAGCGGTCCTGGTCGGCTTGCTCCTCACCGGCGACTATCCCGCCGCCGGGCTCCTGACCGTGGCAAGCTGCGGCAACATCCTCGGCGCGGCGTGCAACTGGTGGCTGGGCCGGGGCATCGAACGTTTCCGCCACCGTTCCTGGTTTCCGGTGCGCGAGCAACACCTGCTCCGCGCCCGGCAGTGGTACCGGCGCTACGGCAGATGGTCGCTGCTGCTCTCCTGGATGCCGGTGATCGGCGACCCCCTGACCGTTGCCGCGGGTATCATGCGCGAGCCCCTGCCGGTCTTTCTCCTGATTGCCGGCAGCGCGAAAATCGCGCGCTACCTGGTCCTGACCGGCATGACCCTTGGCTGGTTGTCGTCCTGAAGCCGGTTGACAAGCGAAAACCATTGTCCCCCTTCTTTCCGGCACGAGGAGGACATACCCCAACCTCCATCCCGCACCCAACCCGTTTTCCGTATGAAGATTGCGCAAACACACCTGCACCTCTGGGCGTCCCTGCTCCTGGTCCTGCTGTACAACACCTCGTTTTTCCGGCACGTCCTGGAAGTCTATCCGATAACATGGCAGAACATCGGCTTTCTGGTATCCCTAGCCGTCGGCCTGGGGACCGTGCTCATGTTGCTTCTGACCCTCTTCGGCTGGACCCGGTCGACCAAGCCGGTGCTGATCGCGCTCTTCCCGCTCGCCTCGCTCACCGCCTATTTCATGAACACATACGACGTGGTGATCGATCACACCATGATCGGCAACGTCGTCCAGACCAATTACCACGAAGCGGCCGACCTGTTCAGCCTCCCCCTGCTGGGGTACGTCGCCGTCCTGGGCGTGCTGCCCGCCGCGCTGGTGGCCATGGTTGCCATCAAGCCCCTCACCTGGCGCAGGCAGCTCCTGAGCAAGGCGATCTGTCTCTGCTGCTGCCTTGCCGTCGCTCTCGGCCTCATTCTGCTGTTCAGCAAGTTCTACGCCTCGTTTTTCCGGGAGCACAAGCCGCTGCGCTATTATGCCAACCCGGCTTTCACCCTCTATTCGTTCGGCAAATACCTGGTGGATAAAAACTTTGTCGCCGTAAAAACCGCGCCCCGCCCCCTGGGCACGGATGCCCACATCCCGGCCACCGATACTGACCGGGAGCTGGTCATCCTGGTTGTCGGCGAGGCGGCGCGGGCGGACAGATTTTCCTTAAACGGCTATCCCCGGCCGACCAATCCCCTACTGAGCCGCGAGAACGTCATCTCCCTGTCCCAAATGTATTCCAGCGGCACCGCGACCGCCTATTCGGTACCGCGCATGTTTTCCGTGTATCCCCGCGACCAGTACAGCGAACGGAAAGGGGAAAATACGGAAAATCTGCTGGATGTACTCAGCCATGCCGGGGTGCATGTCCTGTGGCGGGACAACAATTCGGACTCGAAGGGCGTGGCTGTCCGCGTCCCCTATCAGGACTACAGACATCCGGACAACAATCCGGTGTGCGACGAGGAATGCAGGGACGAGGGCATGCTGGCCGGCCTGCAGGAATATATCGATTCCCGGCAGCAGGGCGATATCCTGATCGTCCTCCACCAGATGGGGAACCACGGGCCGGCCTACTTCAAGCGATACCGGCCGCCGTTTGAGCGATTCACCCCGGTCTGCAGGACCAATCAGCTCAATGAATGCACCAACGAGGAAATCGGCAATGCCTACGACAATGCCATCCTCGCCACCGATTCATTCCTGGCCGAGGTGATCGGCCTGTTGAAAAAAAACGACCAGCGCTTCGAGACCGCCATGGTCTATCTCAGCGATCATGGCGAATCCCTGGGTGAATACGGCATCTACCTGCACGGCCTGCCCTATGCCATGGCCCCGGACAACCAGAAGCACATAGCCGCAGTCCTCTGGTTCGGCAGCCGGTTCACCGTCGACAGGCAGGCGCTCCGGGAAAAGGCGGGCCACCGCTTTTCCCACGACAACCTCTTCCACACCGTCCTGGGGCTGTTTGAAATAGAAACATCCGTCTACAACAGACAGCTGGACATCATCCACAACGAGCCCGAACCCCGCCGGGAATCGCCGCCGCAGTTGACCGCCCTGCCCCGCACCCGGCCGCCGGAGCCCACGAAGTGATAACAGCCGGGCATTGGCCGGGCGAGACGGCCGCACGCAGCCCTGCTCTTCCTCATCCGGCCGGCGAATACAGGCCGAAAAGAAAAAGCACGCCTATTTCGCCGGCTCGACTGGCTGGACCGGGGGTGTCGGTGCCGCCGGTGCCGGCGTCTTGGCCCGCACCAGAGAGGCGTGGGTGGCGTTTTTCAGCTCAGCCACCTGCCAGCCGTCCACCCGGAGCAGTTGCTCCTGATTGGCAACCTTAAGCACATACGACTGCTCGGCCGGCAGGGGCGGCGCCGCGTCCTGCCCGGCCGGTTGAGCCGGCTGCGGCGGCTGGCCGAAGGTGTAGTCGATGGTCGTGCCGCCGTCGAGTTCCACGGTATAGCGCAGGGCCGGTTTATCAAGGCCGTATTCCGGCTTGGTTTCCGTACCGAGGATGCCGGCGATGGTCAGGCCGGCCAGCCGGTTGACCAGGGCATCGCGCCGGTCCTTCACCACCTCCTCCTCGGGCTTGAGATCGGCCGGTTGCAGGCCGTCGGCCGTCTTTTCCAGGCGCAGACCGGGCAGTTCGACCCGCTTGATCTGTTCGGGCTTGAGGTGAAGGATGCGGGTATCGATCCAGTTGTCGGTCGTCACCTCCAACTCATGCTGGGACAGGACCAGGGTCTGGATTTCGGGGTCGTTGTCGGCCCGGAGATAGATTTTGCGCAGGCCGGGCGAGGTGCCGAAGTAGACGATGGCCTGCGCGGTGCCGTCCTTGAGCAGGTTCAGCTTGCGGACATACCGATCCGGCGCCACCTTGAAGCGGGTGGCCGCCTCGGCCGTGGTGGCCTCGGGCCAACCGCGCTGCAATCCGGCCAGTTGATCGATCAGCCCCTGCACCTTGGCCGCATCCGCCGGAAACGATCCGGCCTCGGGCAGCAACCACCGCTCCTTGTCCTTTTTCAGGGCCAGATGGTGCCCCTCGCCGTCTTCGAGCAGCACCTCGTTGACGTCGGCCGCCATGAAGGCCAGCAGCGGGCCTTTGCCGGGTTGCGCCGGCCCGGTGCGGTTGAGGACATGGGTGGCCACCAGCAGCCCAAGCTGGACCAGCAACAGGATCGCACATCCCAGGATCAGTCGTTTCATGGTCATATCCTCCCGGCAATCAGCATCTGTTCACGCCGCCGCGACCCGGCCCGGATCGCCCGGTGCACCCCCCAGACGGCCAGCAGGCCGACAGCCGCCAAGCCATAGTTGAGATATTCCCAGAGCATGCGCTCGTCCTTGTCCATGGGCAGCAGGGTGCGGGCGAAATGGCCGCGTCCGCGGATGGAAAGCAGATCGCGATCCTCCAGCGACCAGTCGATGCAGTTGGCCACCAGTTGAAGCGGGTTGAGATAGCGGCTGCCGCCGGCACCGGAGGCCAGATCGAGACTGGTATCGGTCAGGAAGGTGTTGGAGGCCAGCAGAATGATCCGGGCCGAATCCGGTGACCGCTCCAGCACCCGGCCGATCACCTCGGGCTGGGGCGGCTCGGCCGCGGGCGCCTTGTTTTCCCTGGGATCGGCCAGGGTTTTCTGCTGTTGCTGTTTCTCCTTTTCGGCCTGCTGCTTGCGCGCTTCCTCGATCAGGGGCGAGGTCTTGCCCTTGAACCATGAGTCGAAGGCGCCTTCCACCAGCACGGCCAGCAACTGCCGGCCGGCGGGTTCGCCCTGGGCGAATCCGGCCTGGCCATAGCGGTCGAAATCGGGCTGGATATCGATGGAATCGGACAGCCAGGCTCCCGGTGAACTCTCCAGCAGCCGCACCACCTGGCGGTCCTTGTTTTTCTCGCCATCCACCGCGATCGGCGAGGCCCAGGTCATGGACAGCTGGTCGATGCCGGTGAGCAGGCCGCTGCCCCGGTTCATGCCGTCGCTCCTGATGTCGACGAAATAGGGATAGTTGATCAGGTGGGTCTCGCGGATGGCAAAGCCGCCGGCTTGGCGTTCCACCGGCACCGGAAAGGCGGCGTTCTGGGGATCGAGCACCAGGGTCGGCTCCAGCTTGATGCCGTAGCCGGCCAGCCAGTCGGCCAAGCCGCTTTTTTTCTCCTCGGCGCTGATCCGGCCCTGGAGGCTGACGTCGAAGGGCGCGGTGGCCAGGACCACGGTGCCGCCCTGCATGAGGAACTGGTCGATGGCAAACACCTGTTTTTCCTGAAGCCGCTCAGGCGCGACCACCACCAGGATGTCCGCCTCCGGGTCCACCTGGCCGGTGCTCAGGTCGACGGGCTTGACCCGGTGTTCCTCTTCAGCGAAGCGCTGCAGGAGCTGGAAGGTATTGCTCTGGTCGGGCATGCCGAACTGGGCCATGGCCGGACTCACGGGCGGCGTGTACAGGGCCACGGTCTTGAGCATGCCTTTGGAGAAACGCTTCAGCCCCGCCTCGATGGCTGTTTTCAGCGCCGCCTTGTCGAGGGCCGCGGGCAGGGCCACCTGCACCTGCTGGCCGCCGCTCTCCAGGGTCATGTAGAACCAGAAGGTCTGCGGCGACAGCAGGCCGGCCATCATCGGCTGCATGCCGAACTCCTTGGCCAGGCGCTGCGCCAACTGGCCGCCGTCGGCCTCGGGGTCGGCAAAATCGACGGTGAATGCGTCGCCGGCCTGCTGCCTGAAATCGGCCAGCACCGCTTCCAGCGACTTCTTTAATTCGATCAGCGGCTGCGGCAACCTGGCCTCGGGCGAAATGTAGCCGTGGAAGGTCACCGGCGCGCCGATCGCGGCAAAGAGATTGCCGCCGCCCTGGTAGCTGTACAGCACCTTCTTGATCGCCCTGGTGATGTCATGTTCGGGATTGCGGAGTTCGACCTCCAGCTTGGTGTCGCCCTCACTCTTGACCTCGATCAGATCCTGGAAGCCGAGGGTGACGAACTCGTCGCCGTACTTGATCAGGATATCGAAGTAGGAATTGGTGACCGCAGTCTGGTAGCGGGAGGCGGTCTGGAAGGGCACGGGCCGGATGCCGTATTTCTCGCCGGCCTCCTGCTCCAGCTCCGGCTTTTCCTGGGGATCGACGAATTCGACCTTGACCCGGCCGTTGCCGGCCACCTCGTACTCGCGCAGCAGGTCGCGCAGTTGCGGCTGCAAGGGGGCGAGGAGCGGATGGGTCTGGGCGGAGAAGTAGCCGCGGATGAGCAGCGGTTCCTGCAACCGCCCCAGATAGGAACGGGTGGCCGGCGAAATCGAGTAGATGCGGCCTTCTGTCAGGTCGGCCCGCAGCATGCCCAGCGGCGCCAGCCACAGGTTGAGCAGGAAAAAGTTGGCGACCAGCAGCACGGTCAGCGCCAGCCAGCGGCGGTGCGCGCTGTTGGCCGGATTGCCAGCCCAGCGCTGCCGCTCCAGGGTGAAGACGTTGAGGGCCAGGAAGATGCCGGTCAGGCTCAGGCAATAGACCAGATCGCGCAGATCGATCACCCCGCGCGTGATGGCGGCGAAACGGGAGCCGGCGCCGAGCAGTTTGAGCATTTCCCCGGCCTGGTTGCCGAAAAAGGCGGTCAGGGTGCTGGAGCCCACAAGGTAGAGCACGGTGCAGGCCAGGGTGGAGACGATCAGGCTGACGATCTGGCTGTTGAACTGGGCGCTGACAAAGAGGCCGATGGCGAGATAGGCGCCGGCCAGGCACAGGCTGGCGAGATAGCCGCCGAAGACCGGCCCCCAGTCGAGCCGGCCGAGCAGGGACACGGTGACGGGCAGCGGCAGGGTCAGGAGCAGACCGATGGCCACCAGGGCGAGACAGGCGGCGAACTTGCCGCCGACCAGCACCGGCAGACTCACCGGCGCGGTCAGGAGCGGCTCCAGGGTACCGGCCCGGTGCTCCTCGGACCAGACCCGCATGGTGACGGCCGCCGAGAGGAAGATGAGGAGCAGCGGCATCCATTCGAACATCGGCCGCACATCGGCGATGTTGCGGCTGAAAAAGGTCTCCACCCAGAAGAAGATGAACAGGGTGGCGGCGAGAAAGGCGCCGAAGAAGATGAAGGCCGCGGGCGTGGCGAAAAAGACCGCCAACTCCCGGCGGGCGACCGTGCGCAGGGTGCTCATTGTTCCCTTCCTCCAGTCATGTTGATTTCACTGAATATTTTTTCCAGGTTGCGCGCCTCCGGCGCAAGCCCGTACAGCGGCCGGCCCTGGCCGACCACCGTGGCGGCCACGGCAGCCGCCAGTTCGCGGGCGGACACTTCGCCGGAGAGGGCATAGCAACTCCGGCCGCCTTCGACGGACAGCGTTTCCACCGTGGCGACCCCGTCCATTGCGGCGAGCAGTTCATCGGCCCCGGTATCGGTGGTCACCAGCAGCCGCTGGCCGGCGCTCAGGTCGGCCAGACGGGCATCGAGGACCTTGCGGCCGCGCTGGATGATGATCACCCGGTCGCAGACCGCCTGCACCTCCTGGAGGATGTGGGTGGAGATCAGCAGGGTCGACTCCCGGGCCAGATCGCGGAGCAGGCCGCGCATGTGCTGGATTTGGGTGGGATCGAGGCCGTTGGTGGGCTCGTCGAGGATGAGGATTTTCGGCCGGTGGAGGATGGCCTGGGCCACGCCGACCCGCTGGCGGTATCCCCGCGACAGGGTGGCGATCCGCTGGCCGGCCTTGTCGGTGAGCGCGGTGCGGAGCAGGGTGTCGCGGAGCAGCGGTCCCATGCGGTCGGCGCCGACCCCGTGCAAGGTCGCCTGGTATTCGAGATAGCCGGCCACGGTCATCTCCGGATAGACCGGGCAGTTCTCCGGCAGATAACCGATGAGGGCCTGGATGGCGCGCCGGTCGACGGCCATATCCAGGCCATTGATCCGGATGGTGCCGCCGGTGGGCTCCAGAAAGCCGGTCAGCATTTTCATGATCGTGGTCTTGCCGGCGCCGTTGTGGCCGAGCAGGCCGACGATCTCGCCGGCACCGATGGCAAACGAGACGTCGTCGACCGCCGTATGCGGTCCATAGGTTCGGGTCAGATGGTCGACATGGATCATGGTGATCTCCTGAAAAAAACGAAAAAACAGCGCGCAAAGGCGCTCGGGATCAGAGGGTCGGGACAGACGGGGGAGGCGGCCGGTTGCCGCGGCGAAGCAGGGGGAAGCACTGGCCGCGTCGGGCGGCATTAATGGCGGAAAGCGGATACATGGGCATGGGCACGGACAATCGGGTCGGCGGAGCGCAATCATTCCCTGTGGATGAATCCGGGGCATAGCATAACGCAGGGCTGCCACTTGTCAACCGACCCACACAACATTTTTCGCGGGTAAACGGCCATCCCGGAGCTCTCCCAGCCGCTCGTTGCGAAAAACGATGGCAGCCCCGCCCACACCGGGGCAAAGCCCGCACACCCCGGCGGGGATGCCCCGGCCTCTCTCCGCGCCCTGGATGGGCGCGCCCTGCAGCGGTGACATCGCCGAAGAACGGGCCGTTTCTCACCATGGCATCATTTTTTTATTGCTCTTCCCTGGATCGGCGAATATCGTCCACGTTTTTGTTCCCCACGTGGATCGTTTTCCGGAATGCGCCGATTGTGGCCGCGAATGCGCCCTATGCCCGGTCGACATCGGCAACGACCGCTGCCCACGCGCGGCAAGCCGCGAGGTTCCTGCGCGCCTCCTGGAGAAGGACTGATCAATCCCCATGTCGCTTTTGGCACCCCCATGGATATCATCCATCACATCATTGCATTGACCATCAACATCAACCAGCACCTCACCGTGCTCGTGAACAACCACGGCATGTTGATCTACGGGCTCATCGCCCTGATCATCTTCTGTGAGGTCGGCCTGGTGGTCGCCCCTTTCCTGCCCGGCGATTCGATGCTGTTCGCCATCGGCACCCTCTGCGCCAGCGATGCCATGGACCTGAAAATCGTGTTGGTCCTCTTTCCCATCGCCGCCGTCCTGGGCGACAATTTCAACCGGTTGATGGGCATCTGGTTCGGCCACAAGGCCTTTGCCGGCAGGCATGGACGTTTCTTCAATCAGGAGAACCTGAACAGGGCGCACGACTTTTTCGAAAAGTACGGAACCAAGGCGGTCACCTTGTGCCGGTTCATCCCCTTTCTCCGCACCTATGTTCCCTTTGTGGCCGGCATGGCCGAAATGCGGCTGCGGGTGTTTTTCCCCTACAGCGTCCTGGGGGGAACCGGATGGGTGGTGGTCTGCGTGCTGGCCGGCTATTTCTTCGGCAATCTCGAATTCTTCGACCGCCTGTTCTGACGCCGTTCCCACGGGCGTGCCCGCTTCAGCCGGCGCTCCTCAGTCGTTCGTCCGACAATTCGGCGCACGATCCGGCGCCGCCATCATTCCATCCCGCCAAAAAACATGGAGTCGTTTTCCTTTCCGCAGGTCCCGCCGGCGACCGAATGGGGTTGGTAGACTTCGAGGATGCCGGGTTCCGGCATGTAAACGATGTTGATGATGTTCTGGGAATACCAGAAACCGGCCTGTTGCCCGTCGGGCATGAGAATGACCCCGCCCCGATATTCGCAGCCGGGAGGATAGTGTTCGGTCCGATACCACTGCAACCAGCCGTTCAACTTGGCCTCGGTCAGGTCCACTTCGGCCCAGACCCTGGTACGGAGGGTAAAGCGGCGATGAATGGCGATGATGGAATCCGGTGCCGTGGAGGAACCGAGGTAGTAGTAGGCGTGGTCCGGGAGCACCCTGCCGGATTCGAAAAGCTGCTCCACCCCCGGCTCGATGAGCCACTGCCCGGCTGGCGGTGCGGCGGCACAACCGGCAAGGCAAGCGGCGACGGCACAGAGGGACATCAGACGGAACGGATGGAACGGGAAGCATGAGCGCATGGGAATCCCCTTGGCATGGCACAGGTGGGCGACAGGGAGAAAGAAGAAAGAAAAAACGGCACCCGGCGAGGGGTGCCGTCCGTCTACGACTTGTTCACCGCTGATTGCGAGACGATTTCTAACTGCACGAGAATTTTTCCGGTCTTTCCCAGTCCAACCCGCTCGGCCGCGGCGGCCGACAGGTCGATGATCCGACCAGCGGTCCAGGGGCCCCGATCGTTAATCAGCACCTCGACCGACTTCCTGTTTCGGACGTTGGTCACGAGGACTTTCGTGCCGAGCGGCAGGGTCCGATGCGCCGCCGTCAGATGTTTCTGGCTGAACCGCTGGCCGCTGGCGGTCTTGCGGCCATTAAGCTTGTCGGAATAGACGACGGCCATGCCTTTCATGGCCGAGGAGGCCTTGGCCTTCTTCCGAACAATTGCCTGGGGCTTTTTGGCGGGTTTGGCTGCGGGGGCAGCGATTCTGGGGGAGGCGTGCGATGTCTTGGGTGCCGTGGTTGCCGCCACAGCGAAACGTGGTCGTCCAATGGAAAACTCGATCATCGCCAAGCCGACTATCACGAGGAATACGAGCTTGGTGGTCCGCATAATCCCTCTCTCAAGTTGAAGTCAGATAATGGCTTTCGCTATCAAGATAAGGGAAAATAACAGAAATTCGATCCATTGCAACACAAACCACTTTCCATCCCCTGGCCCCTGTTCCGAACCTGCCGAAAATTCAGGGTAATTTTCTTGCTTTTTTTTTCATGGCGATCATCACCATCATGCCCCTGGTCCAGGGATGCGCAGCAAAATAGGAAGGAAGAGAATTTTCGCATGGATTCATGGAAATTCAAGTATTTTCGACAGGAGCAACAACAAAAAATCCCTTACCATGACAGGACTTCTCCTGGCCGCGCCTGCCAAAACGACATCAACCTTGTATAATGACTTGAAAAATTCGAAGGATAAAGAATCCCTTGTCGCCTGCCTCAGCGGTAGGGGCCGTCCTTTGTTGAGCGTGGGGCACAGATCAAACGGGGCGTTCTGTTTTTTTGTTAAGCGAAAAAAGAACGCCCCGCAGGGAAAAAAGCCGGTGGGTGTTGCAGAGGAAATCCCCCCGATAGCATGGGAAATAACATCAAGCTGATTGATGGGTCACGAGCACTTCGAATAGCCGCAATCCCGGCACACCTCGCACCCCTCTTCGAACACCAGCCTGCCCTGGCATTCGGGGCAGATCGAGGCGAACCCGTGTTGGGTGCCGGCCATGAACGATTTCAGCAGCTTGCCCAACTGGGCGGGCAGATCGAGCATGTGGCCGGAGGAGCGGTCCAACTGCTTGATGATCTCGTCCATGGGAATCTGGTAGCGCAGGGCCAGCGACACCAGGCGGCAGGTGGTGGTCCACATGGTTGACTTGTCCTTCAGGTCCACCCGGTTGTCGAAGGGGAACTTGGCAAAGACCTCCATCGGTTTTTCGTCCTCGTCGAAACAGACGATCAGATAGATGGTTTCCTGGTTGATGTCCTTGAGCCGGTAGCGTTTGGCGCTGAGCACATCGGGCAGGGTGGCCTTGCGCACCAGCCCCTCGCCGGAGACCATGGCGGTCAGGTCCGGGCTGGCGGCCACGGTGTTGAGCACCTGGTGGTCGCGGGAGCCGTCGCGGTAGACGGTCAAGCCCTTGCAGCCCAGCTCGAAACCGAGCATGTAGGAGGTGCGGACATCGTCCTGGGTGGCCGAGGCAGGCAGGTTGATGGTCTTGGAGATCGAGGAGTCGACCCCGTTTTTCTGGAGAATGCCCTGCATGCGGATGTGCTGTTCCGGGCTGATGTCCTGGGCGGTGCGGAAGATTTCCTGCCACTTGACCGGGATCTCGGCATGGCCGATGACCGTGCCGCTGGTGGCCACCTTTTCCATGAGTTCGGCGGAATAAAAGCCCTCGGCCCGGGCCACCCGCTCGAACAGCTTGTTGGCCATGAGCAGCCGGTCGCCGTCCATGACGTTTTTGATCATGACGATGGAGAAATAGGGCTCGCAGCCCGAGGCGCAGTCGGCGATCATCGACACCGTGCCGGTGGGCTGGATCGAGGTCAGGGCGGCGTTGCGGCGGGCCGGATAGGTGTTGATCTCCGGATCGTAGGCCGGAAACGGGCCTTTCAGCTCCGCCAGCTCGATGGAGGCGGCCTCGGCCTCGGTGCGGATGAAGGCCATGACCTCGGCCGCGGCCTGGCGTCCCTCCTCGCTGGCGTAGGGCAGCTCCAGTTGGATGAGCATGTCGTGCAGCCCCATGATGCCCAGGCCGACTTTGCGGGTTTTCTGTGTCATTTCGGCGATTTCAGGGATGGGGAAGCGGTTGCAGTCGATGACGTTGTCGAGAAAGCGGACCGCCAGCCGGGCCGTGGCGCCGAGGCGTTCCCAGTCGATCTTGCCTTCCCGGACATACTGGGCCAGGTTGATCGAACCCAGGTTGCACGACTCGTACGGCAGGAGCCACTGCTCGCCGCAGGGGTTGGTGGCCTCGAATTTGCCCAGTTGCGGCGTGGCGTTGTCGCGGTTGGCGGCATCGATGAAGAGCACGCCGGGCTCGCCGTTGTGCCAGGCCAGGTCAACGATCCGGTCGAAGACGTCGCGGGCGCGCAGGGTGTCGATGACGCGGCCGTTGGAGGGGTCGATCAGGTCGTATTCGAGATCGTCCTTGACCGCGTTCATGAACAGGTCGGTGATGGCGACGCTGAAATTGAAGTTGGTGTAGCGGCTCTGGTCCTGCTTGGCGACGATGAATTCCAGGATATCGGGGTGATCGACCCGGAGCACGCCCATGTTGGCGCCGCGCCGCTTGCCGCCCTGCTTGATGGTCTCGGTGGCGGCGTCGAACACGGCGGCGAAGCTCAGGGGCCCGGAGGCCACGCCCTGGGTGGAGCGGACCGCCGAATTCTTGGGCCGCAGGCGGGAAAATGAATAGCCGGTGCCGCCGCCGGTCTTGTGCACCAGGGCGCCGTTGCGGATGGAGGTGAAGATGCCGTCCATCGAGTCGTCCACCGGCAGGACGAAACAGGCCGACAACTGGCCGAGATCGGTGCCGGCGTTCATCAGGCAGGGCGAGTTGGGAAGGAAATCGAGGGTGTAGATCATGGTGAAGAAGCGATCGGCCAGCCCCTCGTAATCGGGCTGATCGCCGTCCACCAGGGCCACCGCGTCCGCCACCCGACGGCAGAGGGTTTCCCAGTTTTCCAACGGCCTGCCCGCCGCATCCTTCAGATAGTAGCGCCGTTCAAGCACGGTTTCCGCCGTCTCGGTCAGTTGCTGCCGGGGTATGCTTCTGGTCATGGTGGCCTCTTCCTCTGAATTCTTCTTGTTGTCTCTTCGACTCGACTGGACTTCGGACCGTGTCGTGTCCCCCGCCGATCCCTGCGCCACAAGCCTTTCCAGCCAGGATGCGCACATGGGGCGCCGGGGCCCGTCGTTCTGTCGACCGGCACATTATCACAACATATAGAGCGCATCAAGAGCAATTTATGCCACATGTAGTGTTTCAACAAACATCCTGTTTTCAACGAGATCACATTGAAATCGGCAGTCCCCTCCGTTCGGCCGGCACCACCAGGTGCTCCCGGTGCCTTTCTGAGACCAAGTCGAGAGAGCGGCAGGAAATGCATTGCTCTTCCCGGAAAAAATCCCGTCCTTCTTGCCGCTTGCGCATTCGCAACGCTGCCATTATAGTGGGAACGTTTTTCCTGGAGGGCAGCCGCTCTGCGCGCCACATCAGGAGGTTCATGCAAACGGCCCCGATCCGGGCTCGCCGTCAACCCATGCCACTCATACCAAGGACAGACTGACTCCATGCTGAAAAAAATCGCCCTTTGCGCCGCCCTGCTGCTGCCGCTGACCGTCCACGCCCAGGAACCCAAGAAAAACAACACCGCCGGCGACCTCAACTGGTCGGTCCAGGCTTCCTGGCCCATCCCGGCCAAGCCGGTCGACATCGCCCAATCCCTGGACAACAAGAAGGTGTTCATCCTGGCCGCCGATGCGAAAGTCTACATTTTCTCGCCCGACGGCAGGCAACTGGGCGCACTGCCGGTCGACCCCGGCGTCACCGCCATCGATATCGCCGCCCGGGGCGAGATGCTCTATCTGGTGAACGGTAAAGCCAATACCTACAGCGCCATCGATGTCAGCTTCAACCAGAAGATCGACATCATCGGCGCGCCGGTGCGGGGCAAGGCGGACGCGCCGGTCACCCTGGTGCTGTTCTCCGACTTCGAATGCCCCTGGTGCGGCAAACTCGAACCGGTGCTGGCCGAACTGCTGGCCCAGAACCAGGACAAGCTGCGCATCGTCTTCAAGCACCTGCCTCTGCCCATGCATCCGAATGCGGAACCGGCCGCCCTGGCCGCGATCGCTGCGCAAAAACAGGGTAAATTCTGGGAGATGCACGACGCCCTCTTCCAGACCGCCAACTGGACGCCGAACACCGTCGACGAAACCGCCGTGCGCATCGGCCTCGACATGAACAAGTTCCGCGCCGATCTGGCCAGCCCCGAGGTCGAGGCGCAATTGGCCAAGGACAGGAACGATGCCGTGGCCGCCGATGTCAACGCCACGCCGTCGATGTTCATCAACAGCCGGCCGGTGAAGGACCGCTCTCTCCAGAACCTCCAGAAGATGGTCACCGAGGCGCTCGCCACCGGTGGAGCCAAGTAAGGTGAAGGTGAAGTCCGCCGCCGCCCTCAACGCCGAGACCTCGCGGGAACTCGATTTCGCCGACAACCGGATCGCCCAGCAGTTGTTCGGCGAGCTGAACCGCAACCTGCTGACCATCGAACAGGCCACGGGAGTGACGATCAACGCCCGCGGCAATGGCCTGCGGATCAGCGGCCGGGCGCACGCCGTCGAACTGGCGGCTTCCACCCTGCAGCAGATGTACGGCCTGCTGCTCAAAGGCTATCCGGTATTCAGCCAAGACATCGCCTTCGGCGTGAAAATCCTGGAATCCTCACCCCAGGCGCGGCTGGAGGAGATCTTTCTCGACAAGGTCTGCATCACCTCGCGCAAGCGGGTGATCTCGCCCAAATCGGTCAACCAGAAGCTCTACATCGAGGCGATCAGGGAAAACGACATCGTCTTCGGCATCGGTCCGGCCGGCACCGGCAAGACCTACCTGGCCGTGGCCATGGCGGTTTCGACGCTGGCGCGGGAGCAGGTGGCCAAGATCATCCTCACCCGCCCGGCGGTGGAGGCCGGCGAGAAGCTCGGTTTCCTGCCCGGCGACATGGCCCAGAAGGTCGATCCGTATCTGCGGCCGCTCACCGACGCCATCAACGACATGATGGGCCAGGAGCGGACCCTGGAACTGACCGAGCGCGGCGTCATTGAGGTGGCGCCGCTGGCTTTCATGCGCGGCCGCACCCTGAACAACGCTTTCATCATCCTCGACGAGGCCCAGAACACCACCCGCGAGCAGATGAAGATGTTCCTCACCCGCATCGGCTTCGACTCCCGCGCGGTGATCACCGGCGACGTCACCCAGATCGACCTGCCGGGCACGCAGAAATCCGGCCTGATCCAGGCCGAAAAAATCCTCACCGGCATCAAGGGCATCGCCTTCCGCCATTTTTCCAAGGCCGACGTGGTCCGCCATCCCCTGGTTCAGGAGATCATCCACGCCTACGAGCAGCAGGACGCGACCCGGCGCAAACGCACGACGGACGCGGGCGAGGTCTGAGATGCCGGTTCACTGCACCTACTCCCCGGAGATCGACTCCCGTCCGCTCAACCGCAGGCTCCTCCAGCAGCGTTGCGACACCCTCCTCCATCTGCTCGACCTGGAGCGGGCCGCGGTCAGCGTGGTCTTCCTCGGCGATGCGGAGATGGCGGCCTACAACGAGCAGTACCGCAAGAAGCAGGGTCCGACCAATGTTCTCTCCTTCCCAGCCACGGCCGGCGACGGCTTTGCCGTGCCGGACAACGAACTGGGCGACGTGCTCGTCTCGGTCGACACTGCCCGGCGCGAGGCGGCCGCGGACAACAAGAGCCTGCACCACCGGCTCACCGAGCTGATCATCCACGGCCTGCTCCACCTCGCCGGCTATGACCACGAACGCTCGGAGGCCGAGGCCCTGCGCATGTGGGATGAGGAAAAATTCCTGTTTCAGCAACTACAGCAACCAAGGAGTGCCACCATGCCCTATCTCGCCATCAATGTCGACCATGTGGCCACCGTCCGCCAGGCGCGCGGCGGCGGCGAACCGGACCCGGTGCTGGCCGCCTCGCTCTGCGAACTGGCCGGAGCCGACGGCATCGTCGTCCATCTCCGCGAGGACCGGCGCCATATCCAGGACCGGGACGTGCGGCTGCTGCGGCAGACAATCAAGACCCGGCTCAACCTGGAGATGGCCAACGTGCCGGAGATCGTCGATATCGCCCTGGAGGTGCTGCCGGACATGATCACCCTGGTGCCGGAAAAACGCAAAGAGCTGACCACCGAGGGCGGGCTCGATGTGCTGGCTAATGCCAAGAAGGTGGGCAAGACCATCGCCAAGATGCGCAAGGCGGGGATTCCGGTCTCGCTTTTCATCGACCCGGACGCGGCCCAGGTGCAGGCGGCGCTCGATGCCGGCGCCACCTATGTCGAGCTGCACACCGGCCGCTACTGCGAGGCGCGGACCATGGAAGACCAGGAGCGGGAATTCAACCTGATCGAACAGACGGCGGAACTGGCCTATGAATCCGGGCTGCGGGTGAATGCCGGCCACGGCCTCGACTACCGCAACGTCCATGCCATCGCCGCCCTGCCCTTCATCGACGAGTTGAGCATCGGCCATGCGGTGATCAGCCGGGCGGTTCTGGTGGGTCTGGAAAATGCCGTGCGCGAGATGCTGGCCATCGTTCGGGCGATCTGAACGGCAAAAACGGCGGCAGCATTGCCAGTAACCGGTGCCCTCTCCCGGCGAGTGCGAGGATGCGGCCGGCAGCGCCGGGGACAAATTGCCGCCCCTGAACGCACCTGTTGGGGAAAAACCACAGTAACCTGCCGTAACTCCAGCGGCTTTAACCAAATGCAATTTGACAAAGAATGGGGAGGCGTGTATAAAAGCGCCATTCTGCCCGGATGGCGGAACTGGTAGACGCAAGGGACTTAAAATCCCTCGGCCTTCGGCTGTACGAGTTCGATTCTCGTTCCGGGTACCAAATCATTATCCAGCGCAGTTTGCTGGTATCCATTAACCCCATGAATCCCATGAGATTCTTGGGGTTTTTCTTTGTTTCTCGTCCAATGTTGCCCAAATTCATCCATTGACATCCGGGCATTTTACCGGGTACAAATCAGGGTACATTCACTTGATACACAAATACCCGACTTGAGAATGTACCCGGCAATGGAGGTAACTTGCTATGTTGACGGCTATTCAGGCCAGAAACGCCAAGCCAAAAGAAAAAGCGTACAAACTCACTGATAACAAAGGACTTTTTCTCCATATTGCTACAAGTGGAAAAAAGACCTGGCGATACCGCTATGAATTGCCACCGGGCAAAGAGTCTACTTTCGTTATAGGAGAATACCCGGTTTTATCCCTGGAGGCAGCTAGGGCAGAGCGAGTTGCATTGCGGGAAATGGTTAAGGCAGGAGTAAATCCAGCAGACGCAAGAAAACAAAAAAGACAGGAAACGATCAGGGCAAGAAAAGCTGAAAGGCAAATTGCTGAAAATAATTTTGAAGCCGTGGCCCGTGAATGGCATCAACAACAACTAAACAGGTGGGCACCCGCTACAGCGAAAGCCGTGCTCGTTTGTTTAGAACGTAACGCCCTGCCTTTCCTTGGCGATAAACAGGTGGATCAAATCACCCCGCCAATGGTCCTGGAGGCTCTCCGGGCCATTGAGAATCGCGGCGCTTTAGGTATTGCTCGAAAAACGATTCAGGCAATCAACGGTGTGTTGCGCTATGCGGTGCAGACCGGGAAGGCAACGTACAACCCGGCAGCTGATATGCGAGGGGTGTTGAAAGCCCAAAAGGTACAGCACAGGACTATGGTTTTGCCCGAAGAAATGCCTGGTTTCCTTAAAGCCCTGACCGCTGGAGATATCCACCTAACCACGAAATCAGCTATATGGTTCACCATTTTAACCGCAGCTCGATCCGGCGAGGTCCGCTACGCGACCTGGGCAGAGATCGACCTCGAAAAGAGACTGTGGTCAATCCCGGCGGAGCGAATGAAAATGAAGTCCCCGCACATCGTCTCCCTGTCGAAACAGACTGTTGCTCTATTGGAACGCATGAAAATTCTCCATGGCGACAAAGGGCTTATTTTTCCCGGTGTCCACTACCCCAACAAACCTCTTTCGGAAAATACCATGCTCTATGCTCTCTATCGGATTGGCTACCATTCAAAAGCCACCATGCACGGTTTCAGGGCGCTCTTTTCCACCATTACCAACGAGGCCGGATTCAATCCCGATGCAATTGAGCGGCAACTTGCCCATCGGGAAAAGAATGCTGTTAGAGCGGCTTATCATCGAAGCGAGTACTTGCCAGAACGGATCAAAATGATGCAATGGTGGGCGGATCACCTGCAAAGTCTTGAATACGACACTGACATGACGACCAAATGGGCCCCTGGAAAACCCTAAATAAAAAACAAGAGCCTTTTTGCCCTGAGCCCCGCCGGAGGCAGAGCGCCTCCTTGCCTTCGCCACCTGGAGGTGGAGCGTGGCTGGGGGAAAGGGGCAAGGCTGCGAGTGAGCGAGCACCCGCAGGGCTTGGTCTTGCGGCTTTGCCGCAGCCATGCTACCTGAACGCCTCCCTTGCGATGTTCCCAAAACACAAAAGGCCTCCACAGCCGGGGAAGGCCTTTCACATCACATGCTCAATGTCCGCGTCGCGTTAGATTGCCAAACGGTCAGTTGATGCCGTGGCCGATGGTTATACTCTGAACCACCGCGAGAAGTCACCTTCCCGATTCGCCCCCAGGATTTCAGCGTGGGACTGTTCACCGCTGCCGGCCTGTGCGCCTCTGCGCCTATCAGGTCAGTTGTGCAGATCTGCCACATAAGAGGTCCGGCTCTGCGGGCCGATCCGTGTGTCATCAGACAAAGCGCCACGGTGCGCTACATATCGTCACTGTATTCGGGCCATGGGGGATGGTCAACCGGTTTTCTTCGCTGTTTTCCCGCAAGCCGCTTCATCTTGGCCCTGGCGTTGAACAGCTCCCGCTGCTGGGATTCGACCTTTCGCTCCAGGAGCGTTATCTGTTTGCCGTGCTCACCGCTTTTCATCATTTGGCCAAAGGATTCTTGACGGGCTTGCTGGAGCATTGTTTGCAGGTCCCTTATCTCAATCTTTTGTAACAGCAGATTGTTTTGTAGACTTGCAACCAGATCCTTAAGTTTCATCTCCTCCGCAGTCACTTCCCTTGCGGGCGGCTGCTCGCCATCCAACAGGCGGTAGAGCCAGTGATACCCAGCCCCCAGAGTGTATCCGGCCAGAGCGCAGAACAACATCAGCGGCCACAGCTCCCATAAGGCCTGCCAGCCGATGCCATGGAAAGCCAGGGCAAAACTGCTCACCACCTTGCCCGCCCTGCGCTCCACCAGCACCATCCCGTCCTGCAGGAGAGAGAACGAGTCCGTCGCCAAGCGGAAGAAACCGAAATCGGGTAAAACCCAAGCCAGCCAAAGAACAACCAACAGGGGCAAGAAACCGACAAGAAACCAGAGGCTGCGCCATCCTTTTTTCATCGCAGATAGGCCTCGGTGGTGTCCTTGTCAAAATGGCCAACCTCCTGGGCCACAGTCGCCTTGGCATGGTCATAGCGCATCCCTTGTTGCTGCAACTCTGCCATCCGTTCCTGGGCGTAACTATGCCGCAGCCCGTGGCCGCCGTTGGAAAAGCCCAACTCACGCTTGCTGGCGGCGGAAAAACTCTGACTCCAGGCTGTCACCACCGATAAAAAACTGACCCGTTAGGCGTATTATTGCTGACCCCGTCGAAGTTGCCGGATTTCGATGAGCGTGCGATCTCACACCGATTCAGAGAGGTCCCCAATGATGGGATGGACGGCAGGCATCAGGGCTGCGTCGGGCCCGACGCAGCCCTGATGCCTGCCGGGAAGGTGGTTCTCGTTATTTGGGGGCGTTGAGTTGGCGTGATTGGTGGAGGCGCCAGGAAGGGCCTTTGACGGTGAGAATGATCGAGTGGTGGATCATCCGGTCAACTGTGGCGGTGGTGATGACCGGGTCCCCGAGGTAGTCGCCGAGTTGCTTGAAGTCGATATTGGTGGTGATGAT
>NZ_JHZB01000027.1 GCF_000621145.1 Desulfobulbus elongatus DSM 2908 | reverse complement strand
GGCTTGGTGATCACCGGCAGCGAGGTGTTTCACGGTCGGATCGAGGACCGGTTCGAGCAGGTGCTGCGGGACAAACTCACCGGCCTGGGCTCGACCGTGGGGCCGGTGCGGTTTGCGCCGGACGATGCGGAGCTGATCGCCGAAGCCATCCGGTCCTGCCTGGAGGAGGGCGCCGAGCTGATCGTCACCTCCGGGGGCATGTCGGTGGACCCGGACGACGTCACCCGTCTGGGGATCAGGCTGGCGGGTGCCGAGGCCATGGTGTACGGCACGCCGGTGTTACCGGGGGCGATGTTCCTGGTGGGGCGGATCGGGTCGGTGCCGGTGCTGGGTGTGCCGGCCTGCGGCATGTTCCACCGGATCACGGTGCTGGACTTGGTGCTGCCGCGTATCCTTACAGGCGAGACCATCGGCCGCGAGGAGTTGGCCGCGCTCGGCCACGGCGGTTTGTGCCGCCACTGCGAGCCCTGCCGCTACCCAATGTGCAGCTTCGGCAAGGCCTGAAGCCCTCCGAAAACATCCGGTCGTCAGGGCCGGCCGAGGAAGGTGTTGATTTCCTGATAGGAGATGATCTGGATTTCCGCCTCCATGTTGTGCGAGCGGATCCTGGTCGGCGGCGGATCGCCCTGCCGGATCGGCAGCAGTTGCGGCTTGTCCTCGTCGACGAAGACGATGATGGCCGGTGCCCGGATGGTGTCCTCCAGCCGGTAGCCCACGAGTCTGGTGGTTTCTCTGTCGACGATCACTTCGGTGCCTTCTACTTTCAGCATGGTGTTTTCCCTCCCGATATGTTGATGGGCGCGGATCATTCCGGCGCACCGCCCGAACGCGCCGGGTCATGATACGCGATCCGGCCGCGCCTGCCCACCTTCAAGTGAGGTTCCCGGCGGCCGCGCGGGAAAAGAAAACAGCCGCCTCCCCCTGGCCGATATTTTTGATGACCGGAACGGCGGTTGGGCGTACTATGTCAGGAAATCACCTGGATATTCTCTCCGCGCCGCCGGCGGTGACCGCGACGGCCGGAAAGCAGGTCATGACGGAGGGTCGACGCCGTGAACCGGACCGAATTGGAGATCATGCAGGCCCGCTATTTCGACCTGTACGAACTCGCCCCCGTGGGGTATCTGACCCTCTCCGCCGCCGGTCTCATCCTTGAGGCCAATCGCACCGCCCTCGCCCTGCTGGGCGCACGCCGCGAAACGCTCCTGCGCCAGCCCTTCTCCCGATTCATCGCCGCCGCCGACCGCACCCTGGTGCTCCCCGAATGCGGGAACGACGTCGGGGAAAACAGCCCCCAGGAACCCTGCCAATGCGAACTGAGGATGGTCCGGCCGGACGGCTCGGTCTTCTGGGCGCACCTGGCGATCACCACGTTGCAGCAGATCGACGACCTGACCGTGCGCCGCGTGGTCCTGAGCGATATCACCGACCGCAAGCAGGTCGAAGAAGCCCTGCGCGAAAGCGAGGAGCGGCATCGGCTCCTGTTCGAGGCGGCGCCCGACGCCCTCCTGCTTGTCGATGCCGCCACCTCCCGGATCGTCAAGGCCAACGGCAGGGCCGCCGAGCTGTATGGATACATGCCGGACGAACTGTCCGGAAAACGGTACGGCGATTTTGCCGTCGAACCGGGGGAGATCGGCGCCGAGGGACTATCCGACGAGGCGGGACGCATCCACGTTCCGACGGGAGCGCACCGGAAACGGGACGGCGCGGTGTTCCCGGTGGAGGTGATCGGCCGGTCGATTCCGCTGTCGGGCCAGCCGGTCGTCTGCCTGACCGTGCGCGACATCACCCGCCGCACGCAGACCGAGGCAATCATGACGGCCCGGCTGCGCCTGCTGCGGTCGGCGAGCGAGCACAGTCTGGCGGAACTGCTGCAAACCACCCTCGCCGAGGCCGAGACCCTGACCGGCAGCACGACGGGATTCTATCATCTGTTGGGCGCGGATCAGCTCACGCTGTCTTTGCAGGCCTGGTCGGCCGGCACCCGGCATCTGTGCCGGGCCGAAGGGGCGGGATTGCATTATCCGGTCGGCGAGGCAGGTGTCTGGACCGATTGCATTCGCGAGCGCAGAACCGTCATCCACAACGATTACGCCAGCCTGCCCCACCGCCGGGGCCTGCCGCCGGGGCATGTGCCGGTGGTGCGCGAACTGGTCGTGCCGGTCATGCGCGGCGGGGCCGTGGTGGCGCTGCTCGGCGTGGGCAACAAGCCGACCGAGTACAACGAGCAGGATGTCGAGGCGGTGACCGCCCTGGCCGATCTGGCCTGGGACATAGCGGAGCGCAAGCGGGCCGAGGAGGCCCTGCGGGCGAGCGAGGAACGGCGTTTTTGCGAACAGGCGGCGGCCAATGCCCAGCTCAGGGAGCAGACCGAAAGCCTGGCCTCCATCTACCATGTGCTCGACAGCGTCGGCCTGATCGTCTGCGACCTGGTGGCGGGCGACGCCCGCATCGCCATTTTCAATTCCGGCGCGGAGAAGCTGTTCGGCTGGCAACAGGAAGAGGCCGTCGGCCGTTCGATAGCCCTCATCTATCCGCCGGAAGTGGCGGGATTGATTCCCGCCAGGGTGGAACGGTTCGCCCAGGGCAAGGCGATGCAGTCGTTCGACATGATCCTGGTCCGCAGGTCGGGCGAGCGCTTTCCCGCAGTGGTGTCCGTGCATCCCTTCGGCTGCCGCGAGGGGCGGTTTCGCAAGGTTGTCGGGGTGTTCCGCGACATTGCCGAACTCAAGCGCGCCCAGATGGAACTGGAGGCCATCAACGAGGACCTGGAGCGGCGGGTCGAGCAACGGACCAAGGAATTGCAGGAGACCCAGAAGCAGTACCTGCACGCCGAGAAACTGTCGGCCATCGGCAAGCTCTCCGCCTCCATCGCCCACGAATTCAACAATCCCCTGCAGGGCATCCTCTCCATCCTCAAGGGCTTGCGCAAACGGGCCATCCTGGACGAGGAGGACCGCGCCCTGCTGGATGCGGCCATCGGCGAGAGCGACCGGATCAAGGAACTGATCCGCGGTCTCCATGAATTCAACCGCCCTTCCTCCGGGCGGAAAGTGCCGGTGGACGTGCACAACGCGCTCGATTCCGTGCTGCTGTTGCACAAGAGCGACTTCAGGCACAAACGGATCGCCGTCGAGCGTGCATACGCCGAGCGGTTGCCACGGATCCTGGCCGTCCCCGACCAGATCAAGCAGGTCTTCCTCAACCTGCTGGCCAACGCCGCCGATGCCTGCCAGCGGCACGGCGGGGTGATCACGGTGCGGACCCGCGAGGAAGGGGATCGGGTGGTTGTAGCCATTGCGGATACGGGCATCGGTATCGATGCCGGGGAGATGGCGCTGATTTTCCAACCGTTCTACACCACCAAGCCCGAGGTCAAGGGGACCGGCCTGGGCCTGTCGGTGAGCTACGGCATCGTCAACAACCATGGCGGCGAGATCCGGGTGGCGAGCACGCCGGGGCAGGGCGCCACCTTCACCGTGGTCCTGCCCATCCGGGGTGATGATGCCTGTGAGGGGGCGACCGAGCCGTGGCCGCCGCCGGGCATTCCCTCCGCTGAAAAACCGCCACAGCCGGGAGATTGACGCGCCATGGAGGAACACGCCGCCACCGCTCCGACCATTCTCTTCGTCGACGACGAGGACGTGATCCGCGCATCGTTGAGCCGGGAACTGCGGATGGAACGGTTCGCGGTGACCGCCGTCGGCAGCGGCGACGAGGCCGTCGCCGCCCTGGATTCGGCCGCCTACGACCTGGTGCTCACCGACCTGATGATGCCCGGCACGGACGGCTTCGGCGTGCTCAAGGCGGTCAAGCGCCGGGTGCCGATGACCGGCGTCATCATCCTCACCGGCTACGGCGACATGGCCTCGGCCATCGACGCCCTCCGCCTGGGCGCCGACGATTTCGCCCTCAAGCCCTGCGATGTCGAGGAACTGGTGTTCCGCATCCGGCGCTGCCTGGAAAAACGGACCCTGCTGCAGGAATTGTCGCTGCGCAACCGGCGCCTGGAAGAGGAGATCGGGCAGCGGCAACGGGCGGAGCACGAACTGGCCGAGAGCGAAAAACGGTTCCGCCTGGCCCTAGATGCATCCTCCAACGGGGTGTGGGACCGGAATCTGTCGACCGGCGAGCTGTATCTGGGCGAAAACTGGTGGCGCAGCCTGGGCTATCCGGCCTCAGCCGGGATCGGCGGGCAGCATTTCGAAGACCTGCTCCATCCCGAGGACCGCGACCGGGTGCTGGCCATGACCGAGGCCCATATCCGGGGGGAGACCGACCGGTTCGAGGTGGAATTCCGCATCCGCCACAGGGCCGGCCGCTGGCAGTGGATGCTGTCCCGGGGGCAGGTGGTGGCCCGGGACGCACAGGGCAGGGCGGTACGCGTCATCGGCACCCATACCGACATAACCCGGCTCAAGCGGGTGGAAGCGGAACTGGAGCGGGCCCGCGCCGATCTGGAGCAGCGGGTGCGGGAGCGGACCGCCGAATTGTCCCAGACCAACGTTGCCCTGAGCGTGCTGTTGAAGAAACGGGAGGAGGACCGCACGGTCCTGGGCGAACAGGTGCTGGCCAATGCCGCCAAGCTGGTCGACCCCTTCCTCGACCGGCTCGAGGTGAGCGGCCTGAACGCGCTGCAGGCGGAACTGGTCGCCATTCTCCGCGCCAATATCGCCGAACTGACCGCGCCCTTTGCCGGCGGGGTTGCCGGCATGCTGATCCGGCTCACGCCGGCGGAGATTCAGGTGGCCAACCTGGTCAAGCTGGGCAAGCGCACCAAGGAGATCGCCGCCCTCATGCACCTGTCGCCCGGCACGATCAGCATCCATCGCAAGAATATCCGGAAAAAGCTGGGGCTCACCCACCGGAAAACCAACCTCCAGACCATGCTGTCCATGCGCCCCTAGCGGGCCGCCGCAGGGGCAGGTCTTGCCGGCCTGGCACTGCGGCGCCGGAAACCCCGCGCGAATGGATAGATTCCCTATCCATTCCCCCGTCATTTTTGCCCCATTGCCATTCCCCGACCATCCGGCCATACTGCGGCCATTCTGTGGCACGAACGGGAAACAACAGGCCGGTTTCCGGCATTCTCCCGGGTTTTGGGGGACTGCCGCATGGCGATGGCAGGGAACGCTGACCCGGCGGCCCCGCGCCGAACACTCTTCGGATGGTGAGCGCATGGCGAACAAATCGATTCTGCTGGTCGATGACGAGCAACTGATTCGCGCGAGCCTGAGCCGGGAATTGACCGGCGAACCGTCCGGCTTCGAAGTGACCGCGGCCGCCTGCGGCGAAGAGGCGATCGCCCGGTTGCACGAGCGCGGCTGGCATCTGGTGATCACCGATCTGTTCATGCCGGGGCTTGACGGCTTCCAGGTCCTGAAGGAGGCCAAACGGATCGATCCCCACACCATGGTGATCATCCTGACCGGCCACGCGGACATGGAATCCGTCATTGACGCGCTACGGTTGGGCGCCGACGATTTTTTGCAAAAGCCCTGCGAGATCGATGAGCTGCTGTGCCGGATATCCAACTGTTTCGTGAAGCGGGACCTCCTGATCAAGGTGCATCTCTACGAACACATCCTGCCGGTCTGCTGTTATTGCAAAAAAATCCGGGATGACCGGCAGGGGGTGCGGGATCGGAACCAATGGTACAGCCTGGAACAGTATTTTGCCAAGGTCCGCGGCGTCAGCGTGACCCACGGCTGCTGTCCGGAGTGCTCCGCCCGCATGATGGCGGAGATCGATACGTTCAGAGGCGCCCAGCGCTCGATGCCCGACTGCAACAAGAGGAAATGAAAGGAGAAATGATCGTGGCCTGCATATTTGCCCTATCCATTTTCTCTCCCATTGAACTCTCTTGGCAAACCGACCGCCGCCATTTATTTTTTTCCATGCAACCAGGGGTGGTTGCCGGCCACGGCAGACCGGGCGCGGGACAATCCCCACCGAGTCCGTGGCCTGCCACTTTTTCGAGGGAGGAACGTATGCACAAGATAGAGCAGATCATTGTTCCGGTCGATTTTCATCAGCATACGGACGACCTGGCCGCGTTCGCCATCGTCATCGCCCATAAGCTGGGGTGCAGGCTCACCTTTCTGCACGTGGCGGCGGATATGGCGCTCATGGGACGGTATGCCGAGGAGTATCCGACCGCGTTCGCGGCGGTGGACGAGGAGATCCTGGGGTATGCGCAGAAAAAGATGGACGCCCTGGTGGAGAGGAATACGCTCGATTGCCCCGGATGCACCGGCGTGGTGCTCAAGGGAGAGGCGGTCGACGGGATTGTCGACTATGTCAGGGACAAGGAGAACGGGCTGATCGTGATGGGGACCCACGGCGCCAAGGGCATCGAGAAGATCCTGCTCGGCAGCGTGGCGGAACGGGTCCTCAAGCGGGCGGCCTGTCCGATCCTCGTCTTCAATCCGTACAGGGGCGACCGCGGCTACCAGATCACCGCGCCGCTCAACGAGACGTTGCAACCGGTCTAGGCGATTCGGTCAGGCTGAAAGGGGCGCAGCGCCGAAGGTCGGGCCGATTCATCCGGCGAAGCGGCCGACCTGCTCCGCCGATGCCGGCCCCGCTGTGAAAAGGAGGCGTGCAGCAAAGCGCCATGCCGCAGGTTCAGACGATACGCGAGAACTGCTCGATGGCCGTGGTCAGCTTTTTCAGGGTTTCCTCTTCGTTGCCCCCTCTCACCCCATCCAGCACGCAGTGATGCAGATGCCCCTCCAGAATGGTCTGGCCCGTTTTGTGGAGCGCGGCCTTGGCCGCGCCGATCTGCACCAGGATGTCCTCGCAGGGCTTGTCGTCTTCGACCATCTTGCTGATGCCCCGGATCTGTCCTTCTATGCGCTTGAGCCGTTTGGTGACGGCTTCAACGTCGATACACTGTCTCATTCCGGCACCTCCGAAATTTTCCTTCCCGTAAATGGCTACAGGGTAGAGGTTCGTTGCCCATAAGTCAAGAAGGGCCGGGCGCAGGGCGCGTGCCGCAGCCTTCTTCCCTGCCGGAGCCCTCTTTGCCACAGGCGGGCCTGCACGGTCCGCCAGACGTCTCTTCGGTCGCGCAGCCCGTACCCTGTCATCCGGCCCCGCCGTCGTCGCGAGCGCATCTTGTTTTATAACTGGTGAAGATGAATACGCTTTTATGGATAAGAATGCACGCGTTCTTTTTGTGGTTGACCCATATACCCTATAGGGGTATATGGTATAAAAAATCGCGCTGGCGATTCCATGACAACCATAAGGGAAGAGATATGACAGCAGCAGTATTCGATGCCTTGGCCGGGCTCCGGATGACGGGCGTTTCGGGGGCGCTCCTGGCGCTCAGTCTCATTGTTCTGTTGGGCGAACTGCCCGTTCCGGTGGACCCGGCTTGGGGCACGGTCCTCATCTCCGGCTCGCCCCTGCTGTATCTCGCCCTGACCCGGCTGTTCCTGCAGCGGAACATTTCCTCGGCCCTGCTCATCTCGATCGCCATGATCGCCTCCATCGCCATCGGCGAGCTGTTCGCTGCCGGGGAAGTGGCCTTCATCATGGCCATCGGCGCCATTCTCGAGGACAGGACGGTCGAGCGGGCCAAGAAGGGCCTCAAGCAGCTCATCGGCCTGGCCCCGCAGCAGGGCAGGCGCATCGCGGCGGGACGGGAAGAGATCGTGCCCATCGCGAGAGTCCGCCGGGGCGACCTGATCCGGGTCCTGCCCGGTGAAACGATCCCGGTGGACGGCGACATCGTTGCCGGCACCACCTCGGTGGACCAATCGGTCATGACCGGCGAATCGCTGCCCGTGGACAAAACCGTGGGCGAGGGCGTGTTCAGCGGCACCATCAACCGGTTCGGGGCCATCGACATCCGGGCCACCAAGGTGGGCGAAGATTCCTCGTTGCAGAAGCTCATCCGGATGGTGCGGGAGGCGGAAAACAACAAGGCCCCCATGCAGCGCATCGTGGACAGGTGGGCGAGCTGGCTGGTGCCGGCTGCCCTGGCCATCGCCCTGGTCGCCTATTTCGCCACCGACGACATCATCCGGGCCGTGACCGTGCTGGTGGTGTTCTGCCCCTGCGCCCTGGCCCTGGCCACGCCCACCTCCATCATGGCGGCCATTGGCCAGGCCACCAAGCACGGCGTTTTGATCAAGTCCGGAGAAGCCCTGGAAAACATGGGCAAGGTGGACTGCATCGCCTTCGACAAGACCGGCACGCTCACCCACGGCACCCTGGAGGTGAGCGATGTCGTGTCCTTTGCGCCAGAATGGCCTGCGGAGGAACTGCTGCGGCTGGCGGCCTCGATCGAGAGCCGTTCGGAGCACCCCCTGGGCAAGGCCGTGGTGGCGCGGGCCGCGTCCTTGCGACTGGAACTGCTGCCGGTGGCAGGGTTCCGCATGGTCCCCGGCCAGGGGATCGGCGCCGAGGTCGATGGCACGGACGTCCTGTGCGGCAACAGCGCCTATCTGCGGGAAAACGGCATCGCCGTCGACGACAGGGTCCTTTCCGCGCTGGAAGCGCTGCGCAACCAGGGCAAGGCCGGCATACTCGTTGCCGCGGCGAACCAGTGCATCGGCATGGTGGCCCTGTCCGATACCCTGCGCCAGGCCGCCGGCGACATGGTCCGCCGGCTTGGACAGATGGGCACGGAGGTGGTGCTGCTGACCGGTGACCATGCCCGGACAGCGGCCCATTTCGCGACACAGGCGGGCATAGCGAACGTGCAGGCCGAACTGCTGCCCGCCCAGAAGGTGGAACGCATCAGGGCGCTACAGGCCCAGGGCCGCACCGTGTGCATGATCGGCGACGGGGTGAACGATGCCCCGGCGCTGAAGACCGCCGATGTGGGCGTCGCCATGGGCACCATGGGCAGCGACATCGCCATCGAGGCCGCCGACATCGCGCTGATGGGCGACGACATCGGCAAGGTTCCCTATCTGAAGAGGCTGTCGACCGCCACCATCCGCACCATCAAGTGCAACATCGCCCTGTCCATGCTCATCAACTTCGCGGCCATCGGCCTATCGATCGCCGGGCTGCTCACGCCGATTACCGGGGCGCTGGTGCACAATGCCGGCTCGGTGCTGGTCGTGCTGAACGCGGCCTTTCTGTACGACCGGAAACTGATGTGAACGGACACAGGGGCATCGCCATCAGGCATGCCGCCCGGAATCCGGGGCGCAGCGCGGACAGGAGGCACAGCAGGTGCCCGTGCCGTCCAGGCTCCGCATGATGCCGCAGTTGTCGCCGTTCTGCCCGCCCGCGCAGCGTTGCCGCAACTGCTCCAGGTGCTGTTTCAGGTGCTCGAGCGCGGCAATCTGCGCATCGACGTTGCCGATATGGGCGTCGATGAGTTCGGTGACCCAGGTGCAGTCCCGCTGCGGGTGGTCGCGAAAGGCCAGCAGTTTCCTGATTTCACTGAGCTGCATGCCGTGCCTCCGGCAATGCAGGATGAATTCCAGGCGCTCCTGGTCTTCGGTGCCGTACAGTCTGTAGTTGCCTTCCGTTCGTTCAGGTGCCGTCAGCAGCCCTTCCTTTTCGTAGTACCGGATGGTGACCACCTTGCATCCGGTCTTCTTCGCCAGATCTCCGATTTTCATTTTTTCACCGGAATAAAAAAATCCATTTGACTCTCGAGCAACTCGAGACTGTAGCATGGTCAGACCGTCGGCCGAGCACCCTGCATATTGTTCAGGACGGCGCCGGCTTGACCCTTCAGCTACTATAGACATTACTCTGAATGAAACAACGGCTGAACGGCACACTGCCCGAACGGCCACCAGCCACTGAACGGAGAAAGACCATGAGCAGGATACCCCTCGCGACCACATGCACCTGCTGCGCCCCGCAGGGCGACAGCCATGACCAGCCCTTGATCGGCAACATGATCGGCGGCCAGGCGCAGGAGGAGTGCGGCGACTGCTGTGCGCACGGGCAGGCGGCGCCGGAGCCGGTTGACTGGGCCGCGGTGGGCGAAGCCTCGGCCACCAGGGCCGTGTACCGCATCATGAGCATGGACTGCCCCACGGAAGAGGCCCTGATCCGGAAAAAACTGGGCAGCATGCCGGGGATCACGGGACTTGAGTTCAACCTCATGCAGCGGGTGCTCATCGTCACCCATGAGCTGCCGGCGACCGCACCCATCGAGGCCGCGCTCATCGCCATTGACATGCGGCCCGAAGCCCTTGACCCGAACCAGGATCTCGCTTCGGCACCGCCCGCCGCCCCGGAAATCCCCTGGAGCCGGCTGATCGTCGCCGGTCTGTTCGCCGCCGCCGCCGAAGTGTTCGAACTGATCGGCGAGGGGCACTGGCATCCCTTCGGCGCCGACCCGACCGCCTGGCCGGGCAGCGGTGCCACGCCCCTGAGCTGGCTACCCCCGATCCTGGCCATTATCGCCATCCTGGTCGGCGGCCTGGCCACCTACCGGAAGGGCTGGATCGCGCTCAAAAACCTGGATTTGAACATCAACGCGCTCATGTCCATGGCCGTGACCGGCGCGGTGCTCATCGGCCGCTATCCGGAAGCCGCCATGGTCATGGTGCTGTTCAGCCTGGCCGAGGCGATCGAGGCCAAATCGCTCGACCGCGCCAGAAAGGCCATCGGCAACCTGCTCAGCCTCGCGCCCGAGAAGGCCACCGTGCGGCAGGCGGACGGCTCCTGGCTGGAAATGGACAGCCGGCAGGTCGCGGTCGGCAGCCGGGTGCGGGTGAAACCGGGCGAACGGGTGGCGCTGGACGGCGTGGTCGTCCAGGGACGGTCCACCATCAACCAGGCCCCCATCACCGGCGAAAGCATGCCCGTGGAAAAAACGGTGGACGACACCGTGTTCGCCGGCACCATCAACGAGGCCGGCTCGTTCGAGTTCCGCGTCACCGCCGGCGCCAACGACTCGACTCTGGCCCGCATCATCCACGCCGTGGAGGAGGCCCAGGGCGGCCGCGCGCCGATCCAGCGCTTCGTCGACCGGTTTGCCAGGGTGTACACGCCGGCGGTGTTCCTCGTCGCCCTGCTGGTCGCGACCGTGCCGCCGCTGTTTTTGGCCGGGGCCTGGAGCGAGTGGATTTACACGGCCCTGGTGATCCTGGTCATCGGCTGCCCCTGCGCCCTGGTCATCTCCACCCCGGTCAGCATCGTCAGCGGCATGGCCGCAGCGACCCGGCACGGCATCCTGATCAAGGGCGGCCTCTTCCTCGAACAGGGCCGGCAACTCCGGTGCCTGGCCCTGGACAAGACCGGCACCATCACCCACGGCAAGCCCAGGCAGACCGATTTCGTCGAACTGGGCACCATCGGCACGGCCAGCACCCTTACCCTGGCCGCCAGCATTGCCGCCCGCTCGGATCATCCGGTGTCCAGGGCCATTGCCGAGGAGGCGGCGGTAAAAGGGGTGGCCCTGCGCGAGGTTGCCGACATCACGGCCATTCCCGGCCAGGGGCTGCACGGCGTCATCGACGGCCAACGGTGGTACCTGGGCAATCACCGCCTGGTGGAAGACCTGAACCAGTGCTCGTCCACGCTGGAGGAACGGATCTTCGCCCTGGAGGAGCAGGGCAAGAGCGTGGTGGCGCTGGTGGGCGAGAAGGGCGTGCAGGGCCTGTTCGCCGTGGCCGACACGCTCAAGCGCAGCAGCATCGAGGCCATCGGGGAGCTGAAGCGGCTCGGGATCAAGACCGTGATGTTGACGGGCGACAACGAGCACACGGCCCGGGTCATCGCCGCACAGGTGGGCGTGGACGGGTTCGAGGGCAACCTGCTGCCCGAAGACAAGCTGGCCGCTGTCGAACGGCTTGGGCGCGACGGCAAGGTCGGCATGGTGGGCGACGGCATCAACGACGCCCCGGCCCTTGCCCAGGCAGACGTCGGCTTCGCCATGGCCGCGGCCGGCACGGACACCGCCATCGAAACGGCGGACGTGGCCCTGATGGACGACGATCTCCGCAAGATTCCGCGCTTCATCAGCCTGTCGCGCGCCACCTACGCCATCCTGCTCCAGAACATCACCCTGGCGCTGGGCGTGAAGGCCGTCTTCCTCGCCCTGACCCTCACCGGCCAGGCGACCATGTGGATGGCCGTGTTCGCGGACGTCGGCACCAGCCTGCTGGTGGTGGCCAACGGCCTCAGGGCCCTGCGGCAATAGCCGGCATGCAAGCGGGGAGCCGCGTTCGCGGTTCCTTGCTTTTTTCAATTATATTTTGAGGCGTTACTGCTCGGGAGGTGTTTCACCCGGCCTGTTCAGGCCGCATCCGTTTCCAGGCGCTGCTCCAGTTGCCGAGCCAGGCCGAGCATGGACTCGATTTCCGCGGGCGTGGGTGTCCGGGAGGTGCTGGTGTAGGGATCGCAGATTTCCTGGTAGCTGTCCAGGGCGCGGAGCGATGCCGCCATGCCTTGGACAACGGCGGGCCGCCATTCCTCGAGGGCCGCGACCAGGTCGTGCATGGTGTGGTTGTACGGCAGGCGGCCGAGGGCCATCAGCCGGCTCATCACCAGTTTTTCGATGGCCATGGCAATGAGGTTGTAGAGGATCGTGGTGGTGAAGATCGCGTTCTTGTTGCGAAAAGCCGTCTCAGCCAGATCGAGGAACTGGCGGCCGGCCTGGCGATATTCCTGCCAGTCGTCGATGGCCTGGGTGCGGATATCGGCGAAACCGACCAGGTTGGGAGGGGAAAAGTCGGCCATGGCATCCTCCTGTCTGCGGATGTTCAGTCGATGTACCGGCGCAGGCAGATCAGGGCGGTGCTCCCCCAGCCGAGCCGGTCGTAAAAGGCCAGGGCTGGGGGATTGTTTTTGTCAGCGAGAAGTTGCATCCGGGTCGCACCCCGCTCCCTGGCCCAGCCGGTCAGTGCGTCCATCAGGGCGCGCCCCGTGCCCCGGCCCCGATGCTCCGGGGCGACCACCACATCTTCGACCAGTACCGCCGGGCCGCCCTCGGCGGTGCTGATGACCAACTGACCAGTGCACATGCCGACGGCCTGCCCCGCCTCTTCGGCCACCAGAATGCAGGCCCGGTCGTCGTTAAGCAGCAGGGCCAATCCCTGCCGCTGCTTGACGGCGTCAAAACCGAAGTCTTCCTCGATGGTGAACAGGAGCCGGAGCAACCCGACCATCGGCTCCAGATCCTGCGGTCGGGCGGGGCGCACGGTGGCCATGCCGGGTTCCCGGTTATTCGATCAGATAGTCGGCTGCCGGCTCGCCGTCCTCGATGCTGTCGAGGATGGCATCGATGACCTCGGTGCTGGTCACGCCTTTGTACCACCAGTTTTCCGGCTCGACGACCATTATCGGACCGGATTCGCACTGCTTGAGACAGCCGGTGGCGATGACCTGCACGTCCAGGCCGCGATCGAGAATCTCTTCCTCGATGTACTGGAGGAAGCCGTCGGTTTGCCTGTGGCAGAGGCCCTTGGCGTCGCCTTTGGTGCGGAAACTTTGACAGACGAGGATTTGTTTTTCGGGAATGGCCATGGTTCGTTCCTTTGTGTGAGATGAAGGGGGAGTGTTTTGGGTTGTTTTTGTTTCACTTCTTGCATTTGTGCTGCTTGCCGCCACCGTAGAGCACGTCCACCGTGCCCTCGATGTTCTCCTCGGTGAGGATGACGCGGATGCCCCGCTGGCCCAGGACCTCGCGGGGGCGCTGCCCGGCGCTGGCCGCCAGCAGGACGAAACAGTCGTCCAGGGTGTCGGCCAGCTGCTCCCAGCGGGATTCGCCGCTGCCCGGATCCGGCGCGGGGCGGGTTTCCAGGAGGCAGGTCAGGCCGTCTTCCCTTGGACCGTAAATGAGAAAGGTCTTCGTTTGGCCGAGATGGAGGTCCACATTCATGCCGGTGGCACTGGCCACCGCCACCCGGGGGCGCTCGGTGCTGGGCTTGGGCAGTTGGCCGGTCTGCACCGGTGCGGCGACGCCGCAGCCGCAGCTCGAGGCGCAGCCGCAATCGGCCACGGCCAGCTCTTCGGCGGTGGTGGGCAGAAAGTGGCTGGTGAGTTTGGCGATCTGTTCCATGTGCACCCGGGTTGCCGCCGGCGGGGCGTGGTCCTGGGACGGATCGGGCGTGAAGGGAATCAATTCGACCGCGCTCGCCCCCAGTTCGGCCATGGTCTCGGCGATGGCGGCAATCTGGTGGGCGTTGAGACCGGGATAGACCGTGATACGAATGGTGACCGCCAGGCCGGCTTCGACCAGGGCCGGCACCGCCTTGGCCTGTTCGTCCAGCAGGAGCGGCACCACCTGTTGCAGCGGAATGGTTTTCTTACCGGGACGGATCCAGGCGTAAAGCTGTTCCGCCGTGGCCGCATCCAGGGTCTCGACCAGCAGGGCAATCGTGCTGATTCCGGCCGTTGCCAGCTCGGCGGCGCGCTCGGCGCCGGTCAGGCCCACGGTGGCGAGTCCGATGGTCAGGTCGGGACGATGCTGCCTGAGCAGGGCCACTGTCGCCAGGGTCGCGGTCATGGAAGCCAGGGGGTCGCCCGGGCCGTCCAGCTCGACATGGGTGAGCCCCTGATGCCGGTTCACCTCGGCAACGACCTCGGCGGCGTTCATGGCCGGAAGGGCTTTGATTTCCGGGGTGTACCGCATGCGGCAGAAGGGAACCGGCGCGACCGGCAGCCTGAGGACAGGCGGGTCCGCTCCGTTTTCCGGGGCGATATAGCCGGGCGCGCTGGAGATGGGAATGACAGGCATGATGTCGGCCCAAGGGTAAATGGAAAGAAAGATCCGGCGAAGGGGACAAGGAGAACCCTCCACCGGACGGAGTAGCCGCGATCAGTACACCAGCTCGAACTTCTGTTCCGTTGCATCCCGGTCCTGGCGGTCCAGGAGGGCGTTCAGCACCTTTTCCAGGAACCGCAGGCCGCCTTTGTAGCCGACGGTCGGGAAATACTGGTGCCCCTGGCGGTCGAGGATCGGGAAGCCCCAGCGGATGAAGGGGATATCCTCGTCACGGGCGATGTACTTGCCGTAGGTGTTGCCGATGAGCAGGTCCACCGGCTCGTTCTTGATCCATTGGTGCAGCAGGAACATATCGCCCTTGGCCCGGACGTTGACCTCGTAGGGCAGGCCCTTGGTCAGTTCCTTGATCCGCCGTTCGAACCGCTTGCCCGGCGTGCCGGTCACCAGGTGCACCGGCCACATGTCGATGGACACCAGGAACTCGGTCATGGCGATGAGCTGATCCGGGTCGCCGAACAGGGCCACCTTCTTCTGATAGAAGTACTGGTGCATGTCGGAGATCAGATCCACCAACTGGCCGCGTTCATAGTTGATCTCGTCCGGGACCACGGTGCCGGCGACGATGCGCAGGGCATCGACGAACCGGTCGGTGGCCTTGAGGCCGAACGGCATGTCCAGGATGCGGCAGGGTACCTTGCACTTGGTGTCGAGCAGGCGGGCCGCGTCGGCCGAGCACCACTCGCCCAGGGCCAGGGTGCCGATGGCGCTGCCGCAGTCCATCAGTTCGGCTACGGTGACGCCGCCCTGGGGAAACATGTGGAACTCGCCGGACAGCGGGCCGTTGAGCACGCCGGAGGTATCCGGAAAGAGGGTGATGTCCGCGCCGACCAGTTGGGCCAGCCGCTTGATCTCTTCCATGTCCGCCGGCTCGACCCAGCCGGGGATGACGTTGACCTTGCCGTTCTTCTTGCCGGTGGGTTCGGCCAGGTCGGCCATGGCCTTGACCATGTTGGAGAAACCGGTCACGTGCGAGCCGACGTAGCTCGGGGTCGAGGCGCCGATCAGGGTCTTGCCCTCGGGCACGGTGCCCTCCTTGCGGGCCTTGTCGAAGATCTGGCTGAGGTCGTCGCCGATGGTCTCGGAGAGACAGGTGGTGTGCACCGCGATGACTTCCGGGTTATAGACGGTGAAGATGTTGTTGATGGCCTGGAGCAGGTTGGCCTGGCCGCCGAACACCGAGGAACCCTCGGTGAATGAGCTGGTGGCGGCGGAAACCGGTTCCTTGTAGTGCCGGGTCAGGGCGCTGCGGTGGTAGGCGCAGCACCCCTGGGAACCATGGCTGTGGGGGAGACAGCCGTGGATGCCCAGGGCGGCATACATGGCGCCGACGGGCTGGCAGGTTTTCGCCGGGTTGATGGTGACGGCGCTCCGCTCGGTTATTTCCTTGGGTGTATGTCGAAGTAGCATTGTTCTGCCCTCTCAATGGATGCGTTATTCCCACACGTAGGTGGCCGAGAGTTCGGGGTTTTCTTGCCAGGGCGCCTTGAGGTAGCCCCAGACCCTGCTGTTCACCAGACGGTCGATTTCCTTGTAGAAGTTGATCGCGCCCTGGAATCCGGCGTACGGGCCGCCCGAGTCGTAGCTGTGTAGCTGTTTCATGGGAATGCCCAGTTTCTGGATGGAGAATTTTTCCTTGATGCCGGCGCAGAAGATGTCCGGCTTCATCAGTTCCACCAGTTTCTCGGCCTCGTATTGGTTGAGATCGTCGATGACCAGCGAACCGGAGTCCATGTCCGGAATGATGCCGTCGTAGTCCTTGAACCTGAACCCCTGCTCGATCAAACTCTGCAGTTCGGTCTCGGACTTGCGCGGTTTGAACCGGGCGGGATCGGCCTCGACCTCCAGTTCCTCGATGTTGCGGCTGTCGGCATCCACCTTGAGGTTGGGGATGACGTGGCGGCCCTCGTAGTCGTCGCGGTGGGCGAACTCGTAGCCGGCGGCCAGGGTCCGCATGCCCATTTCGGCAAACAGATCCTGATAGTGGTGCGCCCGGCTGCCGCCGACAAAGAGCATGGCGGTCTTGCCCTGGGTGCGCGGCAGCACGTCCTGCTGCACCGCGTCCACAGCCGGCATCTCCTCGGCGATCACGGCCTCGACCCGGTCGATCAGCTTTTGGTCGCCGAAATATTCGGCGATCTTGCGCAACGACTTGATGGTCGACTTGGCGCCGATGAAGTTGACCTTGATCCACGGGATGCCGTACTTGGTCTCCATCATGTCGGCCACGTAGTTGATCGAGCGGTGGCACATGACGCAACTCAGGTCGGCGGTGTGGGAACTGGCGAACTGGTCGTAGGTCGAGTTGCCCGAGAAGGTCGAGATGGTGGTGATGCCGCACTTGCGTAGCACGCGGTCGATCTCGAAACCGTCGCCGCCGATGTTGTATTCGCCCAGCAGGTTGATCTTGTATTCGCCCGGCTTGATCTCGTCGTTCTCGCCCACCATGTGGGTGAACACCTGGTTGTTGGCGATGTGGTGGCCGGCCGACTGGGAAACGCCCTTGTAGCCCTCGCAGCTGAAGGCGAACACGTTGCAGTCGCCCAGCTTTTCCTTCATGTTCCGGGCCACGGTGTGGATGTCGTCGCCGATCAGACCCACCGGGCAGGTGGCGAAAATGGTGATCGCCCTGGGGTGGAACAGGTCGTAGACCTCCTGGATGGCCGCCGCCAGCTTTTTCTCGCCGCCGAAGATGATGTCCGAGTCCTGCATGTCGGTGGAGAAGCAGTAGGTCATGTAGTTCTCGCCGTCGACGCCGGCGTCGGTCTGGTTGCGCCGGGTCAGCCAGGCGTAGAAACTGCACCCGATCGGGCCGTGCACCAGGTTGACGATGTCGCGGGTCGGACCCATGATAACGCCCTTGCAGCCGGCATAGGTGCAGCCGCGCATGGTGATGATGCCGGGGATGGTCCGCACGTTGGCGGTGATCTCCGGCGTGGTGTTCTCCAGGGCCTCGTTGATCAGGATCTGCTTGGCCCGCTTGCGGGCCACCTTGGCCGGATATTTTTTCAGGAGCTCTTTTTTGATGTCCGTGGGTTCCCACTGGACGAGCTTGTTCTTTGCAGTCGCCATGTTGTTCTTCTCCCTGGGCTTTTAGGATATGGCCTTCATTCCCGCGTCGCCCGTACGCACGCGAACGGCGTTCTTGATCGGGAGGACGAAGATCTTGCCGTCGCCCGGTTTGCCTGTCTTGTTGGTGGTGACGATGGTGTCGACCACGGTGTCGACGAAATCGTCGTCCACGACGATGGTGATCACCCGTTTGGGATAGAGCTTGCCCTTCTCGCCGAGCAGGGAAGCCGCCTCTTCATACCCTTCCTCGGCCCCGGCAAGGACCTGGGGGTTGACGAAACCCTTGCCCCGCCCCGTGGCCTCGTGGGCGAAAAACGCATCCACCCCGGCCTCGGTCAGCGCCTTCTTGGTCTGGTTCATCATGTTCATGCGCACGATGGCGATCACCTCTTTCATGCCTCCACCTCCGCGCCTTCCTTGACGCCGGAGCTGATGGTGTAGGCGCATTCGACGTCGCTGATGAAAATCTTGCCGTCGCCGAAGGCACCCTTGGCGCCGGAACGGGCGGTGTTCATGATGGTGTTGATGACGAAATCCTTGTCCTCTTCGTTGATGACGCTCATCAGCATGGTCTTGGGGATCTCGTCGTAGGTCACCTCCCCGATCTTGATGCCGCGCTGCTTGCCGCGGCCGGCGACCGAGTATTTGGTGACAGCGGGAAATCCGGCGTCCATCAGGGCGGCAAGAACGGCGTCGGCTTTTTCGGGTCTGACGATGGCTCTGATCATGATCAACATGGTAATTGGCTCCTTAATAAAACGGGTTGCGGTGAGTACGCTTTGCTTGCCTTTGCTTATGCTTCCATCAGACCGTAGTCCAACAGCAGCTGTTCGAGTTCCTCAATGGCCAGCGGCTTGGGGATGACGAACATCTTGTTTTGGTCGATGGCCTTGGCCAGAGTGCGGTAGGCGTCGGCCTGCTTCACTTCCGGGTTCCACTCGATGACCGTCTTGCGGTTGATTTCGGCCCGCTGGACGTCGTTGTCGCGGGGAACGAAGGCGATCATCTGGGTGCCGAGCTTCTTGGCCAGCTCTTCGATCATTTCGCGCTCGTTGTCCACGGCGCGAGAGTTGCAGATCAGGCCACCCAGGCGGACGTTGCCGGATTGGGCGAACTTGACGATACCCTTGCAGATGTTGTTGGCCGCGTACATGGCCATCATCTCGCCGGAACAGACGATGTAGATTTCCTCGGCCTTGCCGTCGCGAATCGGCATGGCGAACCCGCCGCAGACAACGTCGCCGAGAACGTCGTAGAAGGCATAGTCCAGCTCTTCGCCCGCATCGTAGGCACCCAACTGCTCCAGCATGTTGATCGAGGTGATGATGCCGCGGCCGGCGCAGCCGACGCCCGGTTCCGGTCCGCCGGATTCAACGCACCAGGTGCCGCCGTATCCCAGCTTGCGGAGATCGTCGAGTTCCACGTCCTCGCCTTCCTCGCGCAGGGTGTCGAGAACCGATTTCTGGGCCAGGCCGCCCAGAAGCAGACGGGTGGAGTCGGCCTTGGGGTCGCAGCCGACGACCATGACCTTCTTGCCCATCTCAACCAGGCCGGCAACGGTGTTCTGGGTGGTGGTTGACTTGCCGATGCCGCCTTTGCCGTAAATTGCTACTTTTCTCATGGTGTGTCTCCTTTGTGTTGTCTCGTTATGTACACGGTTACAGGGGGTACGTTGTGGTCGTCTCTGGTTGCCGGGGCAAGGTGCCCGACAGGCTGTACCTGGTAAGGCAAGGGCTGTGCCAGGAGAATGCCCTCTCTTTATTTCTTTTGTTTCCAGTATATTGCGTGAAGAGACCGCGCGATTTTTCAAAAACGGGCCCGCTTCATGAATGTCGCGGTCCGTACAATTCGGTACATATCCGACAGAATTGTCGCGCCGGCAAGCGCGGCGGCAACGGGAAAGGCGGTGGTGGTCAACAGCCGATTTTTTCCCGCCGCCGCCAGCGAACCCGGCCGGGAACATATCGTTCATTTATGTAAGAAGTAAAAGATGTTCTTTGCAATTTTGAACGACATCGATGTGTCCGCGTGTGGCAAAGGAGGGGTGCCTTGAGGGAATTTTTCTATATTTTCTTGTTATATTAATATGTTATTATGTTGATATCGCGGTTGTTTGCCCATGTTTCAAAAAAGGATCGATTATTGCTTATGAATGGAGGAAGAAGCATATATGATTTAGGGTATATGCGTTGCATGAGGGAGAATACAGCATCATGTCTGCGGAAGAGTCGTCAAAAGCAACAATAACTTCGGCGCTTGAAGTGCAGGCCCTGTACAACATCGTCAATCTGATCGGTGCCGCCGTTCATCTCGATACCACCTTGGCCTCCATTCTCAAGATCCTGCACGACACCCTGCGCATGGAACGGGCCACCTTGGCCCTGTTGGATGAAACGGGCCGTCACTTGGTGATTCGGGCATCCTACGGGCTCAGCGTCGAGGAAGAGCAGCGAGGCGTGTATGGCCTCAATGAAGGCATTTACGGGCAGGTGTTCACCACCGCCTCGCCCTTTGTGGTGCCGGATGTCCATAGTGAACCGTTGTTTCTCAACCGGACCGGCGCCAGAACCAGGATTTCCAAGGAAACCATTTCCTTCATCGGCGTGCCGGTCACGCTCGCCGGCACCACCGTCGGCGTGCTCAGTGTCGACCGGCTGTTCGGGCCCGAGATTTCCTTTGAGGAGGACGTGCGCTTCCTCACCGTGCTGGCAACCCTGATCGCCCAGTTCCTCAACCTGCACCGGGCCATTCACAAGGACCGGGAACTGCTGGTGCAGGAAAATCTCAGCCTCAAGGAAAAGCTGCACGGCCGGTATCACCGCCATCAGATCATCGGCCAGTCCAAGGCCATGCAGGAGGTCTACTGGAATATCGAGCGGGTGGCGCCGTCGACGGCGACCGTGTTGCTGTTGGGGGAATCGGGGACCGGCAAGGAACTGGTGGCGCGGGCCATCCATGACGCCAGTCCGCGGCTGGACAAACCGTTCATCAAGGTGAATTGCGCGGCCCTGCCGGAGAACCTGCTGGAAAGCGAGCTGTTCGGTCACGAGAAGGGCGCCTTCACCGGCGCGGTGGTGTCCCGGATCGGCCGGTTCGAGCAGGCGGACGGCGGCACCATCTTTCTCGACGAGATCGGCGAGTTGCCCCTGCCGCTCCAGGCCAAGCTGCTGCGGGTGCTCCAGGAGCAGCAGTTCGAACGGTTGGGGGCGTCCCGGACCCTGACGGTCGATGTCCGCATCATTGCGGCCACCAACGTCAATCTCGAACAGGCCGTGGTCCAGGGAGTGTTCCGCAACGACCTCTATTACCGCCTCAACGTGGTGCCGCTTCACCTGCCGCCGCTGCGCAAGCGCCGGGACGACATTCCATTGCTGCTCGACCATTTCCTGCGGTCGAGCAACAAACGCAACGAGAAGTTGCTGCGGATGTCGCGGGAATTTCTCGATTTCCTCACGGATTACGATTGGCCCGGCAACGTGCGCGAACTGCAGAACCTGGTGGAGCGGCTGGTGATCCTGGCGGCGGGCGATGTGCTGCGGGTGGAGGATCTGCCCGACTACATGGTCAGGCCGGAGCAGGGAACCATTCCGCCGTCCCTGAGACCGTCGGTACCCCAGCCGGCGGTTGCCGATCCCCAGGCCGCGCACCCGCAGCAACCCAGGAAATCCCTGCGCGATCTGGAGCGGGAAGAGGTCGAATCGGCCCTGATCCGCAACGGCTGGGTCCAGTCGCGGGCGGCCCGCGAGTTGGGTCTGACCCAACGGCAGATGGGGTACCGGATCAAGAAATTCGCCCTTCAGTGTCCCTGAATCCACCTCCTCCGATTCCGGGACACCCTTGGCCCTTGACAGGGTGCGCTGTCATGGGCCGAGGGAAGGGTGTTCGCCGCCTCTCTCCAGCTTGACCGGCCTTAGAGGCTGGTCAGGCTGCCCTTCCTCTCTCACCTCACCAGGGTTCGTCCCAGCAAGGCTTCGTATCGCCGGACCACCTGCGCCAGAGCGGCGAGGTCGACACCGGTGGCCACCCCTATTGCTTCGAAAAAACGGACCGCCTCCTCGGTGGCCACGTTGCCGGCCACCCCCTCGACAAAGGGGCAGCCGCCGAGACCGCCGGCAGCGGTGTCGAAGAGGCGCACGCCGGCCCCGTAGCCGGCGGCCAGGTTGGCGAGACCCTGTCCGCCGGTATCATGGAGATGAAGCGAGAGCCGCGCCTCCGGTACGGCGGCCCGCACCCGTGCCACCAGCCGCCGCACCTGAAAAGGGGTGGCGAGCCCGGCGGTATCGGCCAGGTTGATCTCCGCGGCGCCGGCGGCGGCCAGGCGTTTCACCGCGGCCAACACCGTTGCCTCATCCACGTCCCCCTCCTGCAAGCAGCCAAAGGCGCACTGCACCCCGGCCCTGACCCGCACCCCCGCCGCCACTGCACCCCGCACCAGTGCCACCATGTCGTCCAGGGCATCCGCGGCCGCGCGGCCCACGTTTCTGCGGCTGTGGGATTCCGCCACCGAGACCGACAGGCTGAGATGGTGCATGCCGCAGGCAAGCGCCCGCTCCAGTCCCCTGGCGTTGAGCACCAGGGCCGAGCAGAGGAGATGCGGCCAGTCCGCCTGCACCTGCGCCACCAGTTCCCCGGTTCCGGCCATCTGCGGCATCCGGCGCGGATCGACGAAGCTGCCGACCTGGATGCGGCGGATGCCGGCCGCTGCCAGCAGGCCGACCAGTTCCAGCTTTTCGGCCACAGTGAGCAGACGGGCCTCGTTCTGCAGGCCGTCGCGGAGAGATTGTTCTTCGAGAAGGACGAAGCCGGGGGCGGCAGGGCCGCCTCCGGCTTCGGGTCCGGGTGTGCCGGGCATGGTCGGGATGCGTGGGTTACCGGGGAGTAAAGGCGATAAGGGCGTCGCAGTACGCTTCCAGGGCCTGCTGCATGGCCGCCTTGTCGGCCTCGGTGGGCGCGCCCTGCCATTCGTAGTGGCCCAGGATGTCCCAGCCGGCCTTTTCGGTCCTGGTTTCGAAATCCTTCTGGGCACCGCCCGACCAGCCGAAGGAGCCGAAACGGAACACCTTCTTGTTCGTCACCTTCTTGACCATCAGCTCATCGATAGTATGGGCCATGGGCGGAAACATCTTGTATTCGTAGGTGGGCATGCCGAAGATCAGCCCTGCGGATTTCCAGGCGCTGGCCAGGATGTAGCCGATCTCGTCGCCGGGCACCTGGAAAACGTGCACCGGGATGTCGCGCCGGCGCAGGGTTTCGATCACCAGGTTGAGCACCTGTTTGGTGTTGCCGTACATGGAACTCCAGACCACGGTCACTTCGCGCTCGGCCGGTCCCTTGCTGTATCCGGCATAGCGCTGGTAATGCTCGATGATCACCGCCGGATTGTCGCGCCAGATGATGCCGTGCGAGGGGCAGATCACCTCGATCGCCAGGCCGCCCAGCTTCTCCAGGCCCTTGAGGACAAAGGGCGAGAAGGTGGCCACGATGTTGGCGTAGTAGCGCAGGGCCTCCTCCTCGAAAAACGCATGCCGCTCCTCGGAAACCTGGTCGTCGAAGATGGCGTCCTCGTCGATGCTGCCGTAGGAGCCGAAGGCGTCGCAGGAGAACAGGATCTTGCGCTTGCGCTCGTAGGTCATCATGGTCTCGGGCCAGTGGATGTTGGGGGTGTCGAAGAACTGGAGTTCATAGTCCCCCACCTCCAGGACCATGCCGTCGGTGATGGCCACGGCCCGTTCGGCCGGCACCCCGGCAAAGGCGTTCAGCAGCGGCACGGCCTTCTTGGTGCAGTAGATGACCGCCTTGCTGTTTTTCTTGCAGAATTCGCGCAGCCAGCCGGAGTGGTCGGGCTCCATGTGGTTGACCACCAGGATGTCGATGTCCTCGACGCCCAGGGTGACGCCGTCCATCTGGTGGGTGAATTCCTGGGGAAAATTGAAGATGTCCTGGGTCAGGTCGATCAGGACGTTCTTTTCCGCCTTGATCAGGTAGCCGTTGATGGAAATGCCGTGGGGAATCGGCCAGATACCCTCGAAGAGATAGTTCTTGTCCTCGATGTTGACGGACAGGCGATAGATGTCGTCGATCACGTTTTTGATGTGCATAGCGTTCACCGCTCCAATAAAGTCGTGCAGGTTTTGTTGGCAAGAAAGTCCGAAACGGACGGGAAGAGCATGCAGGATAAGCCAGTGAGCGGAAAATTTCCAGGCGCAAAATGACCCGCGACCCCATCGGCGTGCACTTCTGGAAGCGGCGGGCCGTCGGCGTAAGAGGCCGTGTGCCCCTGGACAATGGCGGAGGAAGCCCCGCTATATGCTCCCTTATCCCAGCATCGGCAGGGTGCGCGGGTCGTCGCACTGCATGCCGATGTCGTGGCCCGGACATCCTTCCAGGTCCACCCCGGCCAGCAGGTCCAGGCGCGGGCTGTGCCGGCAGCTCACGCCGATCCGTTCCAACTCCTCGATATTGAAGCCTGCCAGCCGTATGCCCTTGATTTCCATGAGCGGCCGGCGGATGAGCCCCGGCTCGGCCAGCATGGCCGCCAAGGCCCGGTCCTCGTCCATGGCGTCGAAGTCGATCTCCCCGGATTTGACCCGCGACGCCAGCTGGTTGAACCAGTGGACCACCGGCATGGCACCGAAAAAGGAGCGCAACTCATCGCGGGTGAAGGGGTAGGTCAGGATATCCTCGACAATCAGCCGGTGACCGGCGGCGAGCAGGATGGCCTTTTGCCGGGCGTTGCCGGTGCAGTGAGGTTTTTCAAAGAAGCGGATGGTCATGGCCATGAGTGTTCCCTCCGTAGTTGTGCGAAATCGATGGCGTTCAGCCGCTCGCCCAGCCGCAGCCGGGTGCGGATGGCGGCGTGGATATCGTCGAGTCGTTCCAGGTCGGCGAGGAGGGCTTCCTCCTCGCCGGTCCGTTCATGGAGCGAATGCATGGCGCCGTGGCGCATGCACAGCCGGCGCGGCGCCAACAGGGCCAGGAGCGGATCGTGGGTGGCGGAAAGCACGATTTTTTCCTGCGAGAGCAGCAGGTTGAAGGCAGCGCGCCGGTCGATGCCCGCGTTTTCGATCTCGTCGATGAGCACGATCGGCGAGCGGCAGACCAGGGCGGTGTCCGCCACCATCAGGGCCCGGGTCTGGCCGCCGCTGAGGCTGGTCAGGGGGGTGGCCCCGGAAAAGGGTTCGCCCGACAGGTCGTTGGCCGCGGCGATGGTGTCCTGCACCAGGCCGGCCGCCATGCCCCGGCTCTCGACGTGCAGGCCGAGCAGTTCCTCGACCGTGGCGTCGAGGACAAAGGACATGGTCTGGGAGAGCTGGGCGATCAGTTGTTCGCCGCCGGAGGCGAACCGCCTGTCGGCGGCGGTCCGGCCATCGGCGAGAATGGTCCGTCCGCTGGGGGTGTCGCCGGTGGCCAGCCATTCGATGTCGGCCAGCAGCCGGCTCTTGCCCGAGCCGGTGGGACCGACGATGGCCAACAGGTCGCCCCGCTGCAGGGCGATCTGCGTCACCTGCTCCGGCTGTCCCGATTTGTCGCGGCCAGCCAGGATCGCAAGGCGCGTCAGCGAGACCGTGGCACCGAGCAGGTTGTTGAGTTCGTCGATCCGTTCGCGCAACTGCGCCAGGAAGGCTTCCGCCGACTGGCCGCGCAGGGCGGCCCATTGGGCCAGCTTGGCCGGGAGGGTGACTTCCTCGGCCGGATCGAACTCGATGCCCGTTTCCAGCAGCGCCGATTCGAGCAGAGGATAATCGGCCAGCAGGCTGGCAAGGCTGGTTCGGGCAAGTATTTCGTCGGTGAGCGGCTGCACAGTGGTTCTGTTTCCCGATGGGTTATGGCGTGATCATGCCTGTTGCCGGGTGCGCGCTCACGGGTGGCGCCTGCGGGATTGCTCCTTTTTCTCTCCCATCCGGCCGGCGCATTTCAGTCGATATTCAGCTTGCGGAACTGGCCGATCTGGTAATCCGGCCCGACCCTGGTCTCGCCGAGGCAGTAGGAGCAGAGGGCCGCCGGCATGGGGAACCGCAGCCGCAGGGCCGCAAGGTCTCCCTGCAATGCCGGGGCTGCCTTGAACATCTCGGCCAGGGCGTGCGCGCCCTGACCCGAGCGGCCGTTGACCCGGATGATCCGGGCGCGGGGTGCCACGCTCTGCACCCGGAAGGCGAAGACCTCGCGCTCGGCCTGGCTGACGATGTCGCCCTTGGTGACCACCACCACGTCGGCCAGTTTGAGCATGGGGCCGATCTTCTTCGGCGTGTGCAGGCCGCTGACATTGTCGAGCACGCACACCGCCAGCGATCCCTTGATGTGCGGCGAGCAGCGGTTGCACAGGCCGGCGCTCTCGATCACGGTCATGGCCAGTTGCCGCCGGCCCGACCACTCCAGCACCCGGTCGATGTTGCTGACGAAATAGTGGTCCGGACAGAGCACCCCGGACAACCCCTTCTGCACCGGCACCCCGGCACTGCGGTACACCGCGTCGTCGTCGGCGACCAGACAGTCGAATTTAATCACCCCGGCCGCGATGCCGTCGGCCATCAGCGCCTCCAGGGTCTTGATCAGCACCGAGGTCTTGCCGCTGGAAGGGGGGCCGGCAACGGTGATCAACTGCATGGACCGCCTCCGGTGCGCAGGAACGTCTCGGTGAAGCTCTCGCCGATCTGTTTTTTCACCTGTTCGAGATCGTGCCGGTGGATGAAGTCCCAGCCCACCCAGAACAGCCCGGCGCCGGCGGGCAGGTTATCCGCCACCTCGGGATGCGGGGTGGGGAAGAAGTTGTCGCTGCAATGCTGGTGCAGGGACCGGCCCATGAGGAAGTCGATCACGTGGGCCAGGGCCTGCCGCCGGCTCCGTTTGACCAGGAGCTGGACCGGACTGATGAAGGCCCCTTCCCGGGGAAAGAGGATGTCGATCCGCTCCCTGCTCTTGATCTTTTGGGCAAAGAACCAGGGCATGACGAACAGCGGCGGGCAGCCGTCGGCGCGGGCGTCGATCATCTTGACCATCTGCGAGGGATGCATGCCGCCGCAGACGTTGGCCGCCAGCCTGGGGATGGCGTCCCGGCCGAACAGGCGGAAGAAGGGCACGAGCACGCCGGAGCAGAAAAAGCTGTCCTGGCCGCGCATGATGATCGCCTTGCGGTAGCGCTCGTCCAGAAGATCGCCCCAGGAGACGGGCGTGGGCAACTCGGGCCGCAGATCCCTGACGCGGACCGCCACCAGGGCATTGGCGCAGAACATGGTGAAGTGGCCGTGCGGGTCGGCGAAGCCGATCTCGGCCATCCGCGGCGCCATGGCGGTGTTTGCGCTGACAAAGTGGCCGGGTGCCGCGAAACGTTCGAGAAAGCGGTGATGGTAAAAGGCGTTGAGGTCCGAGCTGAGGATCAGGTCGGGCAGTTCGTCCACCGACTCCACCGACTCGATGTAGGGAGAGTAGGACAGTTCGTGGTTGACGTTGCCCTCGGCCAGGTAGGCCAGCGGCGTGCCGTTGTGGGCCAGTTGTTCGGCAAAGGTCTGCAGGGCGCGGTCGAGCGGGACCTTGAGGCCGCAGGGCAGGAGGGTGAGCAGGGTCGGTTGGGCTGTCCGGATGTCCGCCGGCGCGGGCAGGTCGGGCTGAGCGGTCAGGGCGTCGCGGCAGCTGTCGAGGAAGATTCCTGCCTCGATTTTCCTGAAGGCGAGCAGGGTGCGCAGCTTGACAAAGGGCCCCAGTTTCTCCCGGACCTGCGGATTGTCGAAGTCGTGGAAGCCGAAGCGCTGGAACACCGGCAGGATCTGGGGATAGCGCTGCAGACAGTCCTGCACGGAAAGGTCGAGATGGATCGGCGGCATGGATCGTTATCCTCCGGTTGAGGGGCGCTGGCGCGGGCGGGCGCGCCTTGCGGCGGCAACGGAGCGATGTTCCGTCCGGCTCGGCGTTGCCCGTCCGTCATTGTGGATGCGTGCGGGGGACGATTTCTCCCTCCGGCCACCCATGACACATACGCCAAACCGAGCGGAGCGCAAGAAAAAAATGGGGTGTGCCGGTCGGCCGGGGCCGGGATGTGCTGCCCGGACCCTGGCCGCAGGCGGCGGGAACTGCGGCTGACGAGGGGGGCGTTCAGCCGCAGCCGTTCCCGCCACCGGCACAGGCGCCTTTTGAGGTGCATTTGCGCATCCGGCCCTGGAGGCCGGCAAGGCCCTTACCGGTGTACACCGCTTCCAGGCCGCGTTCGATGAATCCGACCATGGCAATCGGTTGGATACCCCGCTTCCTGAGGATCTCCTTGGGCGAATCGCCCAGATCGTTGACCAGGATGGCCCGGCAGTCGGCCAGAATGCGGCTGATGTTCAGCCAGCGCTGGTGGCCGCCGCCGGAGGGCGGAGCTGGCCGGTCCTCGATGTGGCGGTACCCGCCCTGGCCGTCCTCGCCCCAGATCTGGAAGCGGCTGGCCTCGCCCAGATGCTGGTTGACCAGCACGCCCTCCAGGGTCGCCACCGCGACATAGGGGCGGGCCACTTCTTCCGGTTTGGGCAACTGGGCGCAGGCGGACAGGCAACCGCGCATCTCGCCGGTGCGGTCATGGTCGAGCAGGCCGACCGCATCGGCCCGGCAGCGGGTGCAGTGGCGCATCTGCGGCAGGAAGCGCTCGGCCTCGTTGCGGATGCGCTCCATCATCTCCTTGTTCGGCTCGGTGATGTGCTCGAAGGCGGTGTCCGCGTTGGGAAACATGGCCATGCAGTTGAGCAGGTCCACGCCCAGTTCCTTCATCTTCGCCGCCAGCACCGGCACGTGGTGATCGTTGATGCCCGGAATGACGATGGTGTTGACCTTGACGGTGATGTGGTGTCGCTTGAGCAGCTCGATGGCCTGCAACTGCCGGGCGAGCAGCAGTTCCGCCCCCTGGCGGCCACGATAGAGCACCTTGCCGTCGCGCACCCAAGCGTAGATGTGTTGGGTGATCTCCGGGTCGATGGCGTTGATGGTGATGGTCACGTGGGAGACGCCGATCTCGGCCAGCTCCGGCACGTGCGGCGCCAGATTCATGCCGTTGGTGGAGAGGCAGAGGATCATCTCCGGATGGTGCCTGCGGATGAGCCGCATGGTCTCCAGGGTTTCCTCCGGATTGGCGAAGGGGTCGCCCGGACCGGCGATGCCGACCACCGAGATGCGCGGTTCCTTCTCCAGCACCTTGTCTACATAGACCCGCGCCTGCTCGGGGCTGAGCAGGGTCGAGGTGACGCCGGGCCGCGACTCGTTGACGCAGTCGAACTTGCGGTTGCAGTAGTTGCACTGGATGTTGCACTTCGGCGCCACCGGCAGGTGCACCCGGCCGTACTGGCCCTTGGCGTTGACGTTGAAGCAGGGATGGCGGGTGAAATCTTTTGCGTGCGGCATGACAGGCTCCTTTGCCAAATGCGAAGGGTTCACATATAGAAATAGCCGACCGGGGAATCGTCCTGTTTCTTCTCGATCATGGCGTTGGTTACGGTATCGAACAACTGCTGGGCGCCGGCATAGCCGAGATGGAGGATGCGCTGGCCGCCGACCCGGTCGTGGATGGGGAAACCGACCCGGATGAGCGGAATGTGCAGCTTCCGGGCCAGGGGATAGCCCTTGGAATGGCCGACCACCAGGTCCGGCGCCAGGGTTTCGGCGATCTCGTTGATCTCGAAAAAGTCCATGCCTTCGAAGACCTGCGGCTGTTCGGCCAGGGTGTCGCCGGTGACGGCGGCGACGGCCTCCTTCAGCCTGCCCGAGGTGCCGCCGGTGGCGCAGAGCACAGGCGTAACGCCGATCTCGGTGAGGAAGGAGCACAGGCCCACGATCAGGTCCTCCTCGCCGTAGACGATGGCCCGCTTGCCGAACACGTACTTGTGGCCGTCGACATAGGCATCGACCAAGCGGCCGCGCTGCTTGGCGTATTTCTCGGGTGTCGGCCGGCCGCTCAGGTCCTCCAGCAGACGGAAGAACACATCGGTCTCGCGGATGCCGATGGGCATGCCGATGCGGTGGCGCGGGATGCCGAATTTCTCCTTGAGCACGTCGCCGCCGGTGATCGAATCCAGGGTCGGCCCGAACTCGACGGTCGCCCTGGCGCGGCCCATGGCCCTGATGTTCGCCAGCGGCGTGCCGCCCTGCTGGATTTTCTCGTATTCGAGCAGGGCCGGGCCGTCCATGGTCTCGGAGAGATCGGGCAGGAGGGTGTAGCCCAGGCCGAAGTCGGCCAGGATCTCGTGGAGCAGGCGAAAGTCGGCCGAGCTGACGAAGCCGGGCAGGAGGTTGACGGTTTCGCCGCGCGGCCCACCCTCGCTCAACTGGGCCACCACCTCGCGGACGGCGGCGTGGAAGCCTTCCATGTGGGTGCCCGAGTAGCTGGGGGTGGAGACGTTGACAAAGGTCGGCAGTCCCACCGAGCCCTTGGTGTCCTCGGCGTACTGGCGCAGGTACATGGCCACGTCGTCGCCGATGGTCTCGGTCAGGCAGGTGGTGGCGATGCCGATCAGCGCCGGCCGGTATTTGGCGGCCACGTTGGTCAGGCCGAGCTTGAGGTTGGGGCCGCCGCCGTAGACCGCGTGCTTCTCAGAGAGCGAGGAGGAGGCGATGTCGATGGGTTCGTTGTAGTGGCTGATGATGTAGCGCCGCATGTAGGTGGCGCAGCCCTGCGAACCGTGCAGGTAGGGCACCGCGCCTTCGATGCCCTTGAAGGCCAGGCAGGCGCCCAGCGGCTTGCACAGCTTGCAGGCGTTGGTGGTGGCGATGGAGTTGGGCCTTTTCGGTTTGGCGAATGTGGGAGGATTCTTGCTCATGGTCGTCTCCTTATGCGGCAAGGGCCGGCGTTAACGGGGCGATGCCGCGCTTTTCCGGCGCGGGACGAACCGCCAGACCGGGCTCATCACCGAGGAGTAGACCTCCTGGGCGAAATTGAGCATGCCCTCGAAGCCGGCCAGCGCTTCCTTGCGTTCGTGGTTGTGGTCGCAGAAACCGATGCCCAGCTTGTAGGCGATGGGTCGTTCCTTGACGCCGCCGACGAACACGTCCACTTCTTTCTCTTTAAGGAAGGTGGTCAGTTCCAGCGGGTTGGAGTCGTCGACGATGATGGTGCCGGGGTCGGTGATCGCCTCCAGTTCGAGGTAGTCTTCCTTGGTCCCGGTCTGGGAGCCGACCATCACCACCTGCATGTCGATGAGGCGGAACGCCTTGACCAGGGAAAAGGCCTTGAACGAGCCGCCGACGTAGATCGCCGCCTTTTTGCCGGCCAGGGCCTTGCGGTAGGGCTCCAGGGCCGTGGCCAGCTTCTTGACCTCCTCCTCGACGATCTTCTTCGTCCGCTCCAGCATTTCCGGGTCCTTGAAGAAGCGGGCGATGTCGTAGAGGGCCTCGGCCATGTCCTCGATGCCGAAGTAGGAGACGCGGATCGAGGGGATACCGTATTTTTCCTCCATCATGTTGGCCAGGTGCATGGTCGAGCCCGAGCACTGCACCACGTTCAGCGCTGCGCCGTGGGCGCGCCGGATGTCGGCCACCCGGCCGTCACCGGTGATGTTGGCCACCACCTGGATGCCCATGCGCTCGTAGTAGTCGCGGATCATCCAGATCTCGCCGGCGAGATTGAAATCACCCAGGATGTTGAGGGAATAGTTGGAGATGCCGCTGGTGTCGCCGGTGCCGATCAGGCGGAACAGGGCGTCGCAGGCGGCCTGGTAGCCGGCCCGCTTGTTGCCCTTGAATCCTTCCGATTTGACCGGGATCACCGGAATGCCGCATTCACCCTCGACCGACTTGCAGATCGCTTCCAGGTCGTCGCCGATGATGCCGACGATGCAGGTCGAGTAGACAAAGGCCGCTTTCGGCTGGTGGCGGGCGATCAGCTCGCGCAGGGCGGCGGCCAGCTTCTTTTCGCCGCCGAAGATGACGTCGCGCTCCTGCAAATCGGTGGAAAAGGAAAGCCGGTGCAGTTCCGGCCCCGAGGACAGGGCGCCGCGGATATCCCAGGTGTAGACCGCGCAGCCGATGGGGCCGTGCACCAGGTGCAGGGCGTCGGCAATCGGATAGAGCACCACCCGCGAACCGCAGAACACGCAGGCCCGCTGACTGACCGCGCCGGCCAGGCTGTCTTTGTTGCACACGATGTCAAAGGGCGCCTCGCCTTTGACGTGAATCTGGTTTTCCCGTTCCTTTAATGCAACAGCTTCCATGAGGACGCCCCCTTGGGATGATGGTAAGGTTACCCTCCCTAGGTCAAGATGCGTGCCAGATGGAAATTTTTTGATTTTTTATTCTATATCAACAGGTTGATGATCTGGTGCCGGGAGGGAGATGGCAAGTGCGGCATGATTTTGTCGAGAGGGGCGACCAAAGTGAAGAGGGTGAGGACAAAATTGTCGAGCCGTGTAGCGCCTTGTTGTGGTGGCAGGCGACAAAAAGGCACCGGAGTGCATCGATGCTGTTGCAAGGGGAAAACAGGGGGGCAAGCGGAGGAAAACAAGAGAGGGCCCCGTCGACGGGGTGGGAAGAACGAAAACCGGGCCGGGGCAGCCGCCGCAATCGGCGTCCGGCTTGCCTCGGCCCGGAAAAAAGCGGGTATCAGGAGCCTTGCAGTTCCCACTCGCCGTAGGAATTCCGGCAGGCCGTGCTGTAGGTGCGCTGCGATTTGCCGTCGATCACCGCGTTGATCTCGGCCCGCCGGCAGACCTGCTGGGTGCCGGAACTCTGGTAGGCCGGTTGCGGGGTCACCGAATACCGGTTGCCGCTGTCGGGATTGACCCAGGACGACCGCCGGTTCGACGGACCGCTTTCGTAGACGTTGCTCAACCGGTCGCGATCATACTTGTCCATCTCGTTGCCGATGATGTATCCCAGGCCAGCGCCCACCGCCGCCCCGATCAGGGTGGCGCCGGTACTGTGGCCGATCGCCTGACCGATGAGGGCGCCGCCGGCCGCGCCACCGAGCGCTCCGGTCTGGCCTCTGGTGGCACAGGAGGAGAGGGCGAGCAGGGCGAGCAGGGCAAAAACGACACGCAATTGTTTCATGATCTGTTTCCTTGGTTCAATGCATCTTTCTCTGACCGCGCACCCGGATTACCAGGCGGGCGGATAATCACAGGGGCCGCTCGTGTATTCCTTGACCGGTTGGCCGTACCGATCAAACACCGTTCTGCCGTATCCGTCCAGCACATATCGCTCCCACCGGCACATTCCCGAACTGACCGGGGGACGATAGGCATAGGTGACCGGAGGTGGTGGTGGTTCGACATAGACCACCTGCCGGGGCGGTGGCGACGGCTGCATGGCGGTGGCCACGATGGCCGAACCCAGGAGAAGGCCGCCCAAGCCCCAGAGCACGGCATCGCCGCCGTGGTGTCTGGAATGCCCATGAGAACGGTAATGAGGGGGCGGCGGGCCGCCATGCCAACTCAACCCGGTTGTCGGTACCAATGGCACCATCAGAATGGCGGCAAGCAGGCCTGTGACCAATTTTTTTACCATGTGTTTGCCCTCCTGTCATGACAGGACGTATCGTTGATGAATCCTCCTTCCCGCCTCATCCCCCAAGGGGGGAAGAGGGAAGGGCGGCGGTGCCGCGTGCCTGCCTGTTCTTTTGCATTTGCCGTGCCAAATGCAGAGACGGTGTCCGCCGATGGAGTTGAGTCGAATCAAATGGTTATTGAAAACAGTCGATTGGATTTCAGGTCGTCCACCGCGCAGACCGGTGGCGGCAACCACGGCGTGAGGCTGCATGGATGAGAACTGGGAAAGAGACATGGGGCATCCAATTCCCTGGTTACGGCCGTGCTTGTGGATACTTTTTATACACCACGGGGCGGCGGCATCCACCGGTCGGGTTGGCCGGTGGGTATTTTTTATCCAGGGAACAGGGGGCCGGTGCGGGCCGGACCAAAGAAAGACACCAATGCGGACGGGCAATCGTTCCCGTGCGGTGTCATGCCGGCGCCATCATTCGCGGGCAGCCGGCGTCAGGCGGTCGGTGGTGCGCAGCGCCGGAAATATCTTGGCCCATAGGGCCGTGACCATGACCGAACCGAGGCCGCCGAAAACGGCGGCACCGATGACGCCCAGGAGGCGGGCCGCCACCCCGCTTTCGAATTCGCCCAGTTCGTTCGAGGCGCTGACGAACAGCCCGGAGACCGACGCCACCCGCCCGCGCATGGCGTCGGGAGTCAGGAGTTGCACCAGGTTCTGCCGCATGAAGACGGACACCGAATCGGCGCAACCGGCGACGGCCAGGGCGAGCATCGACCAGCCGGTCTGGCGTGACAGGGCGAACAACAGGGTGGCGATGCCGTACAGCGCCACGCTGCCGAGCATCCATCTGCCGGCGTTCCGGTTGAGCGGCCGGAGGGCGAGGGCGAGGGTCGTCGCGCCGGCGCCCACGGCAAAGGCGGACCGCAGATTGCCGAAGCCCTCCGGGCCGATGTGGAGCACGTCCTTCGCATAGGCGGGGAGCAGGGCGGTCACGCCGCCCAGAAGGACGGCGAACAGATCGAGCGAGATGGCACCGAGAACGACCTTGCTGCCCCATAAATGCCGCAGGCCCTCCCGGATCATGGTCAGGCGCGACATGCCGGCAGAGGGCGCGGACCTGGCCTTGACGGGCAGCCGCAACAGCACCCCCCAGGCCAGGGCGGCCATCAGATAAATGAGGCACGACGTGGCGGTCGCAAGCACCGGCGACAGGGCACAGAGGATGCCGCCCGCCCAGGGGCCGGCAATCATGCCGACCTGCACGCTGAGGGTGTTGAAGGCAATGGCCCGGGGAAGTTCGTCTCTGGGGACCAGGGCCGGCAGCACCGAAAAGAGGGCGGGCGAGCCAAAGGCGCGGGCGACGCCGAAAAAGCCGGCAACGACGAAGAGCAGTCCCAGGGAAACGGCGGGTTGCATGGCCAGGAACGAAAATCCCGCCGCGCAGGCGGACTGCAACAGGCCGCAACAGAGAAGAATCACGCGCTTGTCGTAGCGGTCCGCCGTCTCTCCGGCCAGGAGGGCGAGCAGGAACATCGGGGCGAACTGCGCCAGCCCGACCATGCCGACCAGAAACATGCTGTACTGTTCGTTATGGGTCTGGCGCGCCAGGGTGTACACCAGCCAACCGATGGCCACGCTCTGGATGAGGGTGGCGATGTTGGTCAGGATTCGGCCGAGCCACAGCGTCGTGAAGGCGCCGTGGCGAAAAACGGAAGGAAGCATCGGGTCGCGCTCGGGTTCGATCTGCAGCAGGGGGAGGTGCAAGGAAAAGGGAGTGTCGTCGGGGTGCCGCCGTTTTCCGGGCGGTCACGGATGGGGCGCATTGGTTGAAGGCGGTGTTGTCTCTGGGAGCGGTCCGGTCGTCCGGCGGTGACCGTTTCAGGGCGGCACGATCCCGGTTCGCTGCCCCGTTTCCTGCAAGTAATACAACGGATACAGCGCCTGGCAAGATCCTTGGTGCATTTTTCCTGAAATCGGGCCCTGTCTCTTGCTTGGCGCGAGGGATAAGGCCGGTTTTGTTTTGGATTGCCGAGCCGGTGCGGGCGATCACCCGGGCCGGAGGCTCCTCCCGGTGAGGTGCTGCCGCCCGCGCCAATACGACCAGAAACCATCGGCATCATGCGCCGCGAACCGACCTGGGCGGAAACACTTGTGGATGGCGGAAAACTTTGGCAGGATGAAGACCCGTGTCGCGTCCGGCCGGGTCCGCCGCGCGAAACCGGCGCCTGCCGAGCCGGGGCGCGACCGCCCGCGCACTCGACGATCATGCCGTGGAATTCCCGGTATCGGCGTTTTTTCATGGCAGCGTCCTTTTCTTTTTTCACCGGGGTGATCCTTATGAACATACTTGGTCTGTACGCCAGCCCTCGCCCGCAGGGCAACTCGAGCCAACTGCTCAACGCCTTCCTCGAAGAGGCCGAACGCCTCGGCGCAACCACCAGCAGGTATCGGCTCAACACTCTGCGGTTGCAGGGATGCCAGGCCTGCTACAGCTGCCGCCAGCCCGGCAGGGAAAAACAATGCGCGGTCAGGGACGACATGCAGCCCATTCTGGCGGACGTGTTCGCGGCCGATGTGGTGGTGCTGGCCTCGCCGGTGTACATGTGGCAGATGACCGCCCAGGCCAAGCTGTTCACCGATCGGCTGATGCCGGTGCTCAAGCCCGATTACTCCTCCTGGCTGAGCGGGCAGCGGATGCTCATGCTCTATACTCAGGGACAGCCCGATGTCGCGAGGTTTGCCCCCTATTTCGACTACGTCAACCGCATGTTCCGCTTCCTCGGTTTCCGCACCCTGGAACCGCTGGTCTTCGGCGATCTGCGCGGGGTGAACGATGTGCAGCGGCAGCCGGGCCATTTCGAGCGTGTCCGCCAGGTCGCGGCGGAGCTGGTCCGCAACGGCTGAGACCGCCGGGGGACTAGGGCAGCCTGCCGTCCTTCCCGGTTGCCGCGTTCGAGTCCGGGATCTGTTTTTCGCTGTAGCCGGCCATTTTTCGAGGGTTCAATTTGATTGACGGCAACTGTTTTCTCTGGTGTAGTCAATAAACGGGACCGAACCGGAAGTGGGCGGAGCGCAGGGCCTGCCGGCAGGATGTCCGGCCCAAAACCCGCGCGGCCACGCCTCCTTCGCCATGGTGGCGCCGGTTCGGCAAGCCCTTGGTCGGCGCGCCTTGAGAGACAGGGGCGCAGCTAGTGACATGGGGGCCGGTCTTCATTCTTCCGTCGCGAGGAGCGCTATGAAACAGGTCGTCATCGATCAGTACGAATGCATTGGTTGCGGTGCTTGCGTTGAACTCTGTCCGGACATTTTCGCCTTCAACGACGACGAGAACAAGGCCTACGTTGTAACCCCCGAGGGAGGTGACCAGGCCTGCATCGACGAGGCGATCGCCTCGTGTCCGGCGAGTTGCATCAGCGAGGAAGAGATTTAGGGGATCGCTGTTCTTCCGGACACGATCCCGCCTCTTCCGGCCGAAGGCGGCAGAATATACGGTGACGGAAAAGCGGACATGTTCCGGTGCCGTACATCGGGCTCGCCGGCATGACGCGGGCGCGTTTTCGCGCGGCCTGCCGGGCTTTTCCGCGCCTGCCGCCTGGAGGAGGCAGGGGTGCGTGTCCATGCAGCCGTGAACAAATCACCGAAGGAGGGGAGCATGGATCGATTCTTTCAGCAGATCGTGGAGAACAGCCCGGATGCCATTCTCATAGCCGACCGCGACGGCCGCATCCGTTTCTGGAATTCAGGGGCGGAGCGGATGTTCGGCTATGCCGCCACCGAGGCATCGGGCCGTTCCCTCGACCTCATCATCCCGGAAAATCTGCGTGCACGGCACTGGCAGGGCTATGGTCGCGTGATGGAGACGGGGCGGACGAACTACCTGTCGGCTCTGCTCGCCTCGCCCGGCGTGCGCAAGGATGGCAGCCGTCTTTCCCTGGAATTCAGCATCGTGCTGTTGCGCGATGAACAGGGGGCGATGGCCGGCTGCGCCGCGATCATGCGGGATGTGACCGCCCGCTGGCAGAAAGAGAAGGAACTCAAACAGCGGCTGGCCGCCTGCGAAAGCGGGCGCACGGACCGCTCCGCCTGAAGATCCGGGAAGGACGCGGGGCTTCCCAGCCCGAACGATGTGCGTTTTTCCATCGCGGTCCGGGAGGAATCCCGGACGAATCCCCCCCTTTTTCCCGCAAAAGCGAGGTGCGCCATGCAGCGAAGAAAGATCAGGGACAATATCCACTGGCTGGGTGCCATCGACTGGGACCGGCGCCTGTTCGACGCGCTCATCCCCCTGCCCGACGGAACGTCGTACAACGCCTACCTCATCCGGGGCAGCGCCGGGATCGCCCTGCTCGACACGGTCGACCCGGCCATGGCCGATCAACTCATGCGGCAGTTGGACGGGGTGGCCGCCATCGATTACATCGTCTGCCACCATGCGGAACAGGATCATTCCGGGGCCCTTCCCATGGTGCTCGAACGGTTTCCGCAGGCCAGGGTGCTGGCCACTCCCAAGGCCAAGGCCCTGCTCGTCGACCATCTGCATCTGCCGGAGGACGTTTTTGTGACTGTCGCCGACGGGGAGACGCTCTCGCTCGGCGACAAAACCCTGCGTTTCATCCACACGCCATGGGTGCACTGGCCGGAAACCATGGTCACCTACCTGGTCGAGGACCGACTGCTGTTCAGCTGCGATTTTTTCGGCGCGCACCGGGCCACCAACGATCTGTTCGTCGGCGATCAGGGCCTGGTGCACGAGGCGGCCAAGCGCTACTTCGGCGAGATCATGCAACCCTTTCGGACGGCTATCGCGAAGAACCTGGAAAAACTGGCCGGCCTGCCCATTGAGATGATCGCGCCGAGCCACGGGCAGATCTACGACCGGCCTTCGTGGATCATCGAGGCTTATCGCGATTGGGTCCTGGGCCCGCCCCGCAACCTCGTCGTTTTCCCCTTCATCAGCATGCACGGCAGCACCCGGCTGCTCGTCGACCGTCTGACCGCGGCCCTGACCGAGCGGGGCGTCACGGTCGAATTGTTCAACCTCGCGGTCACCGACATCGGCAAGCTGGCCATGGCGCTGGTCGACGCGGCCACCATCGTCGTCGGCACCCCGACCGTCCTGGGCGGACCGCATCCGCTGGTGGCGCATGCCGCCTTCCTGGCCAACGCCCTGCGCCCGAAGGCCCGGTATCTTTCCGTTGTCGGTTCCTATGGCTGGGGCGGCAAGGCGGTGGAAACCCTGGCCGGAATGATCCCCAACCTCAAGGTCGAGGTACTGGAGCCGGTGCTGTGCAAGGGCCTGCCCGATCAGGCCGCATTTACTGCCCTTGAACGGCTGGCCGACGAGATCGCCCGCAGGCACGGGGAAAGCGGGCTGCAATGAGAGACGCCGCCGCAACGGCCGGCGACGGAGAGGCCATGCCGCGCATCGCCATCAAGCGGGTTTATGATCCCGTCGACCGGAACGACGGCGTCCGGGTGCTGGTCGATCGCCTCTGGCCGCGGGGCATTTCGAAGGAAGCGCTCAAGGCCGACCACTGGCTGCGCGAGGCCGCCCCGAGCGACGAACTGCGCCGATGGTTCAACCACGACCCCGAGCGGTGGGAGGCGTTCAGGCAGCGCTATGTCGACGAGGTGCGCGCCAAACCCGAGGTGGTCGATTTCCTGCTCGAACTGGCCCGAGGGGAGAGGGGGGTGGTCCTGCTCTTTTCCGCCCGCGACCCGCACTGCAACCAGGCGGTGGCCCTGCAACGCTATCTGTCGTCCCTGATCGGGGATGGTGATGGCGCCAGCCGGGCAGGCGACCGCTGAACCGGTCCGGAAGGATATGCCGCAGGTGGGAAAAGTGACGCCGGTGCGGTGTATGGGGCGTCTCTCAGGGAGAGAAAAATTTCGTCCACATGAACGAAATAGGCATCACCATGAATAATCCGGGCAGCATGCTGAGGATGGGCACCTGGACCAAGCCGAGTTGGCGCAACCCCGTTCCCAGCATGATGATGCCGCCGCAGACGGAGAAATCGGCAAACATGGTGGGCGTGATCAGCGGCACCAGGGTGGTTGCCAGCATCAGGATCGCGGTCTGGATGGCGAATTGAGGCAGGGCCAGCACGCCTATGACCCCGCCGATATTGGCCGCGAACACGATGGCGGTGAAAAAATCCAGCAGGGCCTTGATGAACAGCAGGGAGGGATCCCTGGTGATGCCTTCCTGCATGGGGCCCATGATGCCCAGACTGCTGACGCAAAACAGAACGGTGACGACGGCGAACTGGTCGCGGAAGGCCTGGCCGGCGATATTCGATGCGGTTTGTTTGTTGGGGCGGAACAGATCCACGGCCTTGAAGGCGAGCCGCATGACAAGGGATTCGATCCGGCAGGTTTCTCCCAGGAGCGCGCCGAAAAGGAGCGCGAGGATGACCGGGGGGAGCGATTGCCCTTTTGAGATCATGAACACGCCGATCCCCAGGGCGATGCAGCCAAAGACAAAATTGATCTTGGTGCGGAATTCCGGGGAGAGCAGCCGGCCGCCGAGGGAGCCGATGACGGCACCGGTGACGATGCCTGCGCTGTTGATGATTGGTCCGAGCATGACGAAACGACCTGAATGGTTCCCCGTGGCCGAAGAGGGGCGTTGAAACTGCATGAAGCGGGCGAATGGCCGCACGTCGCCGTGCGACCGCTGAGACTAGCCGGGCTGGGAGGGTAAAACCTCCGTGCAATTCCGCCTGGCCGGCTCCCCTTTGTCATCTCCCGGGCCGGAACGGCCGGCCCCGCCCGTTGCCGCACGGATCGAATGACAGACCACCTTGGGTTGGATCTGTCAAGAACGATTCATTCGGCATTGCCCGTCAGAATTGCCCGAAGTCGTCGATATTCTTCCTCGGTAATTTCACCCTTGGCCAGCCTGCTGTCGAGAATCATCAGGGAATCACGGGTATCGCGCTCCTTGAAGGATGTGAATTTCCTGGAGACAAAAAATTTATAGAGGAGGATGATGAGCGCAATGAGCAGGAGGACGTTGGCAACGGCGCCGAAAACGCCTCCCCCCATGAAATGCTGTCCCCATCCGGTGATGCAATGCGCACCTTGTTGCAGCATGACGTGCCCCGTGTTCGTCCTGCCGGGCGGGGCTGCCGGCAATGCTCTCTTGCCGCAGGCCCGCCCGGCCAGTCCATGTTACATGTGATGAAAACCACCACCGCTTTGATGATGCTCCCCTGTGCCGTTCATCATCGACCCGTGCATGAATCCATGCGGGCCGGGGCCGTATCCGCAGGGTTCACCGGCCATCATGCCGCCATGCCCCATCCAGGCCACGTTGTATTTTTCGGCCTGTTGACGCAATTCGTCGTGTCCCCTGGTGATGTTCTCGCTTAACGTCCGTATCCGTTTGGCATCGGGCGAGTTCGAGTTGATCAGGGCCTGAAGCTCGGCCCTGTCCGCGGCCAGATTGGAGCGCAGGGTCGCTGTCTGGTCGTAGTAGGCCTGCTGATCGGCAGTGTTGGCCACGGCTGTCCCCGCAGAAGCGGCATAGGCACTGGTGGCAAGGACCGCGGCGGCGAAGAGCATGCCAGCGACAAGATTCATTTTTTTCATGATGTGTACCTCCATTGTTCGAGTGAAAAGGAATGGGTTGCATCCTTTATAGCAGTTGCCGTGCCAGATGATATTTTTCAGATTATCTGTATGATATTTTTATAATATTTTGGACAGATCCCCGCTGGGTACGGAAAAACGGTTGCTCAAATTCTGATCGATGTCTAATTTTTGCTCGCTATCCTTCGCTGTGGCGTCTAAAATTTAATCACCCGCTGAGAGCGGGCGGTCCTCTTGAACGATCGAATGCAGAGTTTGCCGATGCAACAGAAGAAAATCTACGCCCCCTCCTGGTTGATTATCGGGATCAGTCTGGTGCTCATGATCGTCGTCTTGATCATGGGAGCCATGACGCATGAACGGGAAAAACAATCGGTGACGGCGCTGCTTCAGGAGAAGGGAGCGGCCTTGATCCAGGCCTTTGAGGCGGGGGCGCGCACCGGCATGATGGGGCTGTTGGGCGACGAGGCGCATCTGCAGGCTCTGCTGGAGGAAACGGCCCGGAGGTCGGACATTCGATTTATCGCATTGGTCGATGCGCACGGATATGTTCTCGCCGGCAGCGAGAAACAACGGGCTGGCGTCACGGTTGCGGATTTTGCCATCGGGAACGCCTTTGCCCCGAACGACACGGCCCAGTGGCGAATCCGGACAGATGCGCAGCAGGGCCGGGTGTTTGAAGTGTACAAGCGCTTTCTGCCCACCGGCGACGACGGCGGGGGGCATGCGCATCACATGGAGCACATGACCGGCATGGGCCATCATGCGGAGATGGAATGCGCATCGACCTGGATCCGCGACATGCCGAGGAAGGCCATCCTCGATGCGGAGAACCGGCCCACCATTGTCATCGGCATGGATATCAGGCCCTATGAAGCGGCTATTGCCGATGAAGCCCGCCATAACATCATCACGGCGGCCATCGTTTTTCTTGTGGCCCTGGCCGGGGTCGTCTCCCTGTTCTGGGCCCAAAATTATTGGCGCGGCCGCAAGCTGTTGGGGGATACCCGTGCCGTTGCCTCCGAGATTGTCCGGAGCCTGCCGGTCGGCATGGTGGTGGTGGGCAGTACGAACACGATTCTGTACATTAACGAGGTCGCCTGTTCGCTTTTGTCCGTCCCGGCACCCATGACCGAAGGGACACCGGCAAGCGAACTGCTTCCGCCGTCACTGGTCCGTCTTCATGCGGAGGCGACCGGACAAAAATCGCGCGGGGAGCAGGAACTGACCTTGACGACCGCGGATCATCAGCATGCTGTGGTCAATGTCAGCACCTCGACGGTCTTTGGCGAAGAAGGGCAGTATATCGGCTATATGTTCATTCTTCAGGACGTCACCGACCTGCGCAATCTGGAACGCGGTATCAGGCAGCGGGAAAAATTGGCCGCGATCGGCGATCTGGCGGCGGGCATCGCCCATGAAATACGCAATCCGCTCAGTTCGATCAAGGGATACGTGACCTACTTCGGGAGCCTGTTCGCCGAAGGAAGCGAAAACAGGGAGGCGGCCGCCGTCATGGCGGGAGAAGTGGATCGGGTGAACCGCGTGATTTCGGAACTGCTCGAGTTTGCCCGGCCATCGGACCTCAGGCTGCAACCGACCGACCTGCACACGCTTCTCGACCACGCCCTCCATATCATCGCGCACGATCTGCAGGGGGCCCATATCCGGGTCAATGCCCAGCTGCCGCCGGATCTTCCGCCGGTTGACATTGATCCCGACCGGATGACGCAGGTCCTGCTGAATATCTTGCTCAATGCGATCCAGGCGATGCCGCAGGGCGGAACGCTCACGGTCACCGCGCAGGCGGAGGAAGGAAGACTTGCGATTCGACTGGCCGACACGGGCGAAGGCATTGCCGAGGAGGATCAGGCCAATATCTTCAACCCCTATTTCACCACCAAGAAAAACGGAACGGGCCTGGGCCTGGCCATTGTCCATAAAATCGTGGAGGATCACGGCGGCAGCATACAGGTGTGCAGCGCCTTGGGCGAGGGAACCGCTCTGATCATTCTGCTGCCCCTGCGGCGAGCAAAGGACGCTTGACATGAAGGGGACCATCTTGATCGTTGACGACGATGCGGCCCACCTCCGCATGCTGCAAACCGTCCTGGGCAGTCTGGGGCATGCGGTGATCCCGGCCACGGACGGAAGCGAGGCAATTGGTATCGCCGGGGAAAAGCCGTGCGATCTCATCCTCATGGATGTACGCATGACCAATGTGAATGGCATAGAGGCCCTCCGGCGGATCAAGGCGATCAATCCCGCCATCCCGGTTGTCATCATGACCGCGTATTCCTCGGTGGATACCGCCGTGGAGGCCATGAAACTGGGGGCCTATGATTATCTGACCAAGCCGCTGAACTTCGAGGAGATGAAGCTGGTCATCGAACGGGCCATGGAACATCTGCACCTCGCGCTGGAAAACCGTTCCCTCAAACAGAAGATGGGGTTGGACAAGAGTTTCGCTGAGATCATCGGTTCGAGCAGGGCCATGGAAAAGGTGGTCGAGATGGCCCGCATTGTCGCTCCCACCGAGGCGACCGTCCTGATCACCGGCGAGAGCGGGACCGGCAAGGAATTGTTCGCCAAGGCCATCCACGCCAACAGCGAACGCGGGAAGGGGCCGCTGGTCACGGTCAATTGCGCGGCCCTGACGGAAACCTTGCTGGAATCGGAACTTTTCGGGCATGAAAAGGGCACGTTTACCGGTGCCGACAGGCAACGGAACGGCCGGTTCGTGCAGGCGCACAAGGGCACGATTTTTCTGGACGAAGTCGGCGAAATTCCCCTCGCCATGCAGGCAAAGATCCTGCGCGCCATTCAGGAGCGGGAAATTCAGCGTCTGGGCAGCGACGAGGTTCAGCATGTCGATGTCCGGATCATTGCCGCAACAAACCGCAATCTGGAGGAAGAGGTCCGGAAGGGGACGTTTCGCGAGGACCTTTTCTATCGTCTGAATGTCATGAACATCCATATACCGCCCCTGCGGCAGCGCATGACGGACATCTCTCTGTTGGCGCAGCATTTCCTGCAGAAGTACGTGCAAAAGAACCGGAAGGAAATCAAGGGGTTCTCTCCTGCGGCCATGGACGTGCTCACGCATGCCTCATGGCCGGGCAACGTCCGGGAGCTGGAGAACGTGGTTGAACGGGCGGTGATCCTGGCCATGAATCCGTATATTTCCGAAAAGGATCTGCCGCAAACATTGACCGCAGGCTCCCCGGTTTCTTCCGGCGCGCAGCCCGCGCCCGGCGCCCTGGGAGGAAAATCGCTTGAAGAAATAGAAAGTCAGGCGATCAAAGAGACCCTGGAAAAGACCGAGGGCAACAAGAGCGAAGCGGCAAAATTGCTCAATATCACCAGAACAACACTTAATAATAAATTAAAAAAATACAATATATTGTCGTGATCGATGAAATGGGGCGGGATGTGGGGGGCGCCATGCCCTGAAACGAAACAAGCACCCGGCAGGGGGGGCCGGGTGCTTGTTATGAATGGTGGGCCGTTAGGGATTCGAACCCCAGACCAATTGATTAAGAGTCAACTGCTCTACCAGCTGAGCTAACGGCCCAAGTCAGAAAATCAAAGAAAAGGCAATCCGCCAGCGGCAGGAATTGCGAGCGCCTTTAATAGCACACCCGATCGGCAGCGTCAAGAGGGAAGCTCCGATAAAACCGCCTTGGCGGCGTCGGTTGCCGCCTTCTCCGGGCCGGGGCAGTGTTCCGTTCAAAAACCTGGAGAAATAACCCTTGACTTTCTGCCTTGTTAGCCTACTTTCATAGCATCTGTCCTTTTTACGCGTAAGGAGAATTTTTTTCTGTATGGAAACTGTGGAGCCGTCGTCGGCCGGCCCGGCGCCCTCTGGAGAGGAACCCCCTAGTAAGCCGTTCAAGTCATTTTTCGAAAAAGTCAAATCCATCCTCGGTTTTCGTGGCGCTCCCGATACCACCGAAGAGCTGGAGCACGAAATCCAGGAACTGCTGGAAGAGGGCGAGGAGCAGGGGTTGATCTCGGTCCACGAGGAGCAGATGATCAATTCCATCTTCGATTTCCGCGAGACCATCGCCTCCGAGATCATGACGCCGTCGGCGGAAATGGTCTGCGCCGAGCTGAACACCTCTGTGCCGGAACTCATCCGGCTGATCAACGAAGAAGGCTATACCCGGGTTCCCGTCTACGAAGGCACCCCCGACCAGATCATCGGCATTCTTCACGCCAAGGACCTGCTGCGCATCTGCGCCCGCGGCACCGACGACGCCCAGGTCGATCTCAAGGAATTTCTCAATCCCGTCGCCTTCATTCCCGAGTCCAAACCGATCACCGAACTGCTGCGCGAGTTCCAGTCGAAGAAAACCCATATGGCCATCGTGGTCGACGAGTTCGGTGGGGTGCGGGGACTGGTGACCTTCGAGGACGTGATCGAGGAGATCGTCGGCGAGATCGGCGACGAGCACGACGAAGAAGACAGCGACCTGCGGGTGGTGGACGAGCGCACGGTCATCGTCGATGCCAAGATCGACATCGAGGAGGTGGAAACCCACTTCGGGTTGAGACTGCCGGAAGGTCCCTACGAATCCGTGGGCGGGTTCATCATTCATCGCCTGGGCAAGGTGCCCCAGATCGGCGCGCTGGTGCAGGAGAACGGCTTGTCTTTCAAGGTGCTCGGCGCCGATCCGCGCCGGATCAAGAGTGTCCGCATAGTCCGCAACGATGATACCCAGCCGCAAAGCTAATGGTGCTGCGGTCCTGATCCTGGCGACCCTCGGGTCCGCCGGCCTGCTTGCTGCGGCCATGCCGGGCCGGGTCGGCTGGTGGCCGCTGCTGTTCGTCGGGCTCGCGCCCCTGCTCCTCTTCATTTACCATGCCCGTCCCGGCCGCAGTCTTGTGGCCGGATTTCTTTTCGGCCTGGTCTATCACCTGGCCCTGCTCTACTGGATTCTGATCGTTCTCGGCCGCTACGGCGGCCTGCCGCTGGGCCTTGCTTTGCCGGCCCTGGTACTGCTGGCCTCCTACATGGCCTGCTTTCCGGCGGTCTGCTGCTGTGTACTCAGCTTGATCGCCGGCCGCCACCGGCAGCGTTCGATGGCCGCGCTGGTGTGGACCGCACCGGTGGCCTGGGTCGGGTTTGAGTTCCTCCGCTCGGTGCTGTTCACCGGCTTTCCCTGGATGGATCTCGGCTACGGCCTGTTCGGCCAGCCCGTGCTGATCCAGGCGGCCGATCTCGGCGGCCACCATCTGCTCACCTTCGCCCTGGTGCTCTGCAACGGCCTGGCGGCGGCCGGTCTCGACCGGTGCCGCCGCGACTCTGCCCAGCGCGATCTTCAAGCGCGATGGCCGCTGCTGGCGGCCGTCGCCATCCTGCTCGGCATCGGCGGCTATTCGGCGGTGCGGCAGCAGACCCTGGCCGCGGCCCTGCCCCGGGCGCACCAGGCGCGGGTGGCCGTGGTCCAGGGTAACATCGACCAGGCCATCAAATGGTCGTCGGCCACCAGGGCGGCCACGGTCGATGCCTATCTCAGGCTTTCACAGCGGACGGTGCAGGAGGAGGGCGCCGAACTAGTGGTCTGGCCGGAAACGGCCCTGCCGTTCTATCCTCAGAGAGATCCCCTGATCAACCGGGTGGTCGATTTCGCCACGGCCAACACCACCTGGCTGCTCACCGGCGCGCCGCTGTACACCGTGGATTCCCGGGAAGACGGCACTGAGCGGGTGCGCTACTGGAACGGCGCCCTGCTCCTGGGGCCCGGCGGCCGGGTCGACGGGACCTACGCCAAGCAGCACCTGGTGCCCTTCGGCGAATACGTGCCCCTGCGCCGCCTGCTTCCCTTCCTGCAGCCGCTGGTGGTCAATATCGACGATTTCTCGGCCGGGACCGAAAAGGAGCCGCTGGTTCTGGGCGCGATGCGGCTGGGGATGCTGATCTGCTACGAGTCCATTTTCCCCGATATTGCCCGCGAAAGCGTGGATCGGGGCGCCAACCTCCTGGTCAACATCACCAACGACGCCTGGTACGGGCGGTCGAGCGCGCCCCATCAATCCATGGCCATGGCCGTGCTGCGGGCGGTGGAAAACCGGCGCGCCCTGGTCCGTGCCGCCAATACCGGCATCAGCGGCTTTGTCGATCCCCTGGGCCGGATCAGCAACCAGACCGGGATCTTCGTCGAAGCGGCCGAGGTCGCCTCGGTGCCGCTCCTCGAACAGGGCACGGTATTCGGTCGCGGCGGGCACCGGTTCGGGATGGCCTGCGCCGTACTCATCGTTCTGCTGCTGGCGACGAGCCGCTTCCGCCGCAGGTGAGGAGGGCCGCGACGATCATTGCGGCCCTGACGGGCGATCTGTCCGGAAGGAGCCGGTTTTTCATCACTGTGGAGCCTTTCTTCCTTGAGACTTGCTCTCTTTCTGTTTAAAATGCATCTTTTCGTATAAGGCAGCGGACCGGCCGGCGCAGAGCCGTCGGCGCCGCCAGCGCGTTGACCGTAACGAGGCGCCCCTGGGCGGGCTCGTTTCTTTTTTATTTGTTGTTTTCATGTAGTGAGGTGGACCATGGCCGATGTAACCGAATCAGCGGAATCGCGACAATTGCTCGAGAGCCTGAAGGGCCGGATGCACGTGCTCAAGGAGCATCTTTGACTTGGATGGCAAGCGCGAACAGGTTGAACTGCTGGAACGGCAGACGGTCAGCCCCAATTTCTGGGACAATCAGGCCGAAGCCAAACGGGTGCAGCGCCAGTTGGGCCAGTTGCAGGATCTGATCGGCATCTGGGACAAGAACTACACCGATCTCGACGATACCGGCATGCTGCTCGACATGGCGGTCGAGGAGAACGACGAGGAAACCTACAAAGAGGTCGTCACCAGTCTGGACGGATTGCGCCGCCGTATCGACCAGGTGGAACTGGAATGCATGTTCTCCAGCGAGCACGACGCCAACAATGCCATCCTCACCATCCATGCCGGCGCTGGCGGCACCGAGGCCCAGGACTGGGTCGGCATACTGCTGCGCATGTATCTGCGCTGGGCGGAAAGCAAGGGTTTCAAGGCCGACATCCTCGACCTGCTGCCCGGTGACGAGGCCGGCACCAAGAGCGTCACCATCATGGTCAAGGGCAAGTACGCCTATGGTTATCTCCGCTCGGAAGTGGGCATCCACCGGCTGGTGCGTATCTCGCCTTTCGACGCCAGCGGCCGGCGGCACACCTCCTTTGCCTCGGTGATGGTCATGCCCGAGTTGGACGACGATGTCGACATCGAGATCAACGACAAGGATATCCGCATCGATACCTACCGGGCCAGCGGCTCCGGCGGCCAGCACGTCAACAAGACCGACTCGGCCATCCGCATCACCCACTTCCCCACCGGGATCGTGGTCCAGTGCCAGAACGAGCGCAGCCAGCACAGCAATAAGGCCACGGCCATGAAAATGCTGATGGCCCGGTTGTACGAGCGGGAGAAGGAGGAGCAACAACGCACCCAGGAGAGTATCCAGGGCGACAAGAAGGACATCGCCTGGGGCAGCCAGATCCGCTCCTACGTGCTCCAGCCCTACCGCCTGATCAAGGATCACCGCACCAACACCGAGGACGGCAATGTCGACGCGGTTCTCGATGGTCGGCTCGATCCCTTCATCAAGGCCTTCCTGCTCTGGCAGCCCTGAGGCCGGCGCCGAAGAGGCCATGATCAGCACCATCCGGGAACAGCAGGAAGCGCAGGAACGGGCAGTCCTGTCGCCGTATGCCTGCCTGAGCAGCCGGTCGCGGGGACGGATGACCGCGGAGGAGGACTGCCATCTGCGCACCGCCTTCCAGCGCGACCGGGACCGGATCATCCATTCCAAAACCTTCCGCCGGCTGAAGCACAAGACGCAGGTCTTCCTCGCCCCGGCCGGCGACCACTACCGCACCCGCCTGACCCACGTGCTGGAAGTCTCGCAGATCGCCCGCACCTTGGCGGTCTGCCTGCGGCTCAACGAATACCTGACCGAGGCCATCGCCCTGGGCCACGACCTCGGCCACACGCCCTTCGGTCATGCCGGCGAGTTCAGCCTCAACGAACTGCACCCCAAGGGCTTCCAGCACTACCGCCAGAGCCTGCGCATCGTCGATTTCCTCGAAAACGACGGCCGCGGCCTCAATCTCACCTGGGAGGTGCGCAACGGCATCCTCAAGCATTCCAAGGGCTACGGCGAGATCCTCCCGGACGACACCTCGGCGCTGGCCGCCACCCTGGAAGGCCAGTTGGTGCGGGTGGCGGACATCATGGCCTACGTCAACCACGACATGGACGACGCCCTGCGCGGCGGCATGCTCGCCGGCGACGATCTGCCTGCGCATCTGCGGGCGGTGCTGGGCGATCGTTCCTCGCAGCGGATCAACGCCATGGTCGGCGACCTGGTCGCCACCACCCTGGCGCGCGACGACGGCCGGCTCCACCTGAGCGAGCGGATGAACGAGACCATCAACGAACTGCGCGCCTTCCTCTACGACAACGTCTACCGCAACTACCGGGTGCACAACGAGTTCGAGAAGGCGCAGCGGATCATCCGCGACCTGTACGGCTACTTCCTGGAACACGAATTCCCCGACAACGGCATCGGCGCCTGCTGCCGCCTGCGCCAGTCGGTGCAATCGGAGAAGGAAGAACGGCAGCGCCACCGCCAGGTCTGCGACTTCATCGCCGGCATGACCGACCGCTACGCCCTGGCCCTGTACGCGCAGATTTTCATCCCCAAGCCCTGGAGCGTGCTCTAGGGCGGTTCGGGTGCGGCAGCCGGAGGCGCCGGACGTTCTTTCGTCCCGGACTCCGGCGACACACTCATCCTTTCCAACCCTGCCGCCGGCGAGGCGGCGGAAGCAAACCCTATGCAAGCGACCGATTCAGACCATTCCGACAAATACGATCTCCCCAAGGCCTACGAATTCACCGAGGTCGAGCAGCGCTGGTACACCCGCTGGCTCGACGAGAAAACCTTCAGCGCCCGCATGGACGAGGGCAAGCCGGCGTTCGCCATCGTCATCCCGCCGCCCAACGTCACCGGCGTGCTCCACATCGGCCACGCCCTCAACAACACCCTCCAGGATCTCCTGGTCCGCTATCACCGGATGCGCGGCGACAACACCCTGTGGGTGCCGGGCACCGACCATGCCGGCATCGCCACCCAGAACGTGGTCGAGCGCCAGCTGGCCAGCGAAAAGCTGAGCCGGCACGACCTCGGCCGGGAGAAGTTCATCGAGCGGGTCTGGGCCTGGAAGGAGGAGAAGGGCGGCACCATCATCAATCAGCTCAAGCGCATGGGCGCCTCCTGCGACTGGGACCGCGAGCGGTTCACCATGGATGAGGGCCTGTCGCGGGCGGTACGCGAGGTGTTCGTCCGCCTGTACAAGGAGGGGTTGATCTACAAGGGCGACTACATCGTCAACTGGTGCCCGCGTTGCCACACGGCCCTGGCCGACGACGAGGTCGAGCACGATCCCACCGACGGCAAGCTCTACCACATCCGCTACCCCTACGCCGACGGGTCCGGCCACGTGGTGGTCGCCACCACCCGCCCGGAGACCATGCTCGGCGACACGGCGGTGGCCGTGCATCCCGACGACGAGCGCTATCAGCACCTGGCCACCGTCGGCATCAGCCTGCCGCTCACCGGACGCACCATCCCGGTGGTCTTCGATCACCACGTGCAGCGGGAATTCGGCACCGGCGCCCTCAAGGTCACCCCGGCGCACGACCGCGACGACTACGAGATCGGCCTGCGCCACGATCTGCCCCGGCTCAAGGTGATGGACGACCGCGGCGTGATGAACGAGGCGGCCGGCCGCTATGCCGGCCTGGACCGGTTCGCCTGCCGCAAACAGATCGTGGCGGACCTGGAAGAACAGGGCTTTCTCGAGAAAATCGAGGACTACCAGCACGCGGTGGGCAAGTGCTACCGCTGCAGCACGGTGGTGGAGCCGACCACGAGCAAGCAGTGGTTCGTCAGCGTCCGGCCCCTGGCCGACAAGGCGGTGGCCGCCGTGCGCGAAGGGCGGATTGCGCTCTATCCCAACACCTGGTACCGCACCTTCTACAGCTGGATGGACAATATCCGCGACTGGTGCATCTCAAGGCAGATCTGGTGGGGCCACCGCATCCCGGCCTGGACCTGCGAGAGCTGCGGCCAGATGGTCGTTACGGTCGACGACCCGGATGTCTGCCCCTTCTGCGGCTCTACCCGGCTGCACCAGGAAAACGACGTGCTCGACACCTGGTTCAGCTCGGCCCTGTGGCCCTTCTCCACCCTGGGCTGGCCGGAGCGGACCAGGGAGCTGGCCACCTTCTATCCCACTTCGGTACTCATCACCAGTTTCGACATCCTCTTTTTCTGGGTGGCGCGGATGATGATGATGGGGCTGCACTTCATGGACGAGGTCCCTTTCCGCGACGTCTACCTGCACGCCCTTGTGCGCGACAAGCACGGCAAGAAGATGTCCAAGTCCACGGGCAACGTCATCGACCCGCTGGTGATGATTGAGCAGTACGGCACCGACGCCTTCCGCTTCACCCTGACCGCCTTTGCCGCCCAGGGCCGCGAGATCAGGATGGACGAGGAGCGCATCGACGGTTATCGCCGCTTCATCAACAAGCTGTGGAACGCGGCCCGGTTCGCCCAGATGCACCTCAAGGAGGCCGACCCGGCGATCGTCGCCCTGGCGGCCGACACCAGGGGACTGGCCCTGGCGCACCGCTGGATTCTGAGCCGGATCAACGCCACCATCGGCGCGGTGCGGGCGGCGCTCGACGGCTACAACTTCAACGAGGTGGCGCAGGCCAGCTACCAGTTCGTCTGGCACGAGTTCTGCGACTGGTATCTGGAATGGATCAAGGCCGATCTGTCCGGCGGGGACGCGGCCGCCCGCGACCAGGCCAGGGCGGTGCTGCTGGTCGTCCTGGAGCAGGTGCTCAAGCTGATGCACCCGGTGACCCCGTTCGTCACCGAGGAAATCTGGAGCCAGTTGCCCGGCCGGCGCGGCTCGATCATGGTCGAGCCCTTTCCCGAGACCAATCCGGCCTGGGCGGATGAAGAGGCGGAAGGCACGATGAACCTGCTCATGGGTGTCATCTCCGGCCTGCGCACCATCCGTACCGAGGCCGAGGTGCACCCCAGCGCCCGGATCGAGGCCACGCTCATCTGCCCCGACCCAGACAAGCGGCGGATGCTTAATGAATTTTCCGCCGGAGTGCAGGCCATGGTCCGGGCCAATTCATTGACCATCGTCGCCGAGGGCACGGTTCCCGACGATGCCGGCCATGCGTTGGTGCAGGAGGTGGAACTGGTGGTGCCGCTCAAGGGACTGATCGACGTGGTCGGCGAGCTGGACAAGCTGGCCCGGGAGCAGGGCAAGCTGGCCAAGGAGCTGGAACGGGTGGTGGCCAAGCTCGGCACCGAAAAGTTCGTGCGCAACGCGCCCGCGGACGTGGTGGCCAAGGAGCGGGACAAGGAGGCCGAGCTCCGCGCCCGGCTGGCCAAAAACATGGAATCCACCGAACGGCTCTCCAAGCTGCGCTGATATGGACACCTTTCTTCTCGATACGCTCCTGCGGAATTTTCTCGCCGAGGACCTGGAGCACGGCGACATCACCACCGAGGCGATCTTTTCGTCGGAGGACCGGGCACGGGCCTGCTTCATCGCCCGTCACCCCATGACCGTGGTGGGCATGGCCAGCGTGGCCACGCGGGTTTTCCAGTTGCTCGATCCCGCCGTGGCCTGCACCGGGGCCGTGGCCGACGGCAGCCGGGTGGACAGGGGCGAGGTGCTGCTGTGTCTTAGCGGCGCCACCCGCACCCTGCTGCGGGGCGAGCGCGTGGCGCTCAACCTGGCGCAGCGGCTCTGCGGCATCGCCACCCTGACCTCGGCCTTTGCCGATGCGGTCAAGCACACCAGGGCGAAAATCGTCGATACCCGCAAAACCACGCCGGGGCTGCGTCTTCTGGAAAAATACGCGGTGCGGGCCAGCGGCGGCCGCAACCACCGCTACAGTCTGAGCGACGGCGTGCTGATCAAAGACAACCACATCGCCGCCTGCGGCTCGATCACCGAGGCGGTGCGCCGCATGCGCGCCAGGGTGCCGCACACCATCAACGTCGAGGTGGAAACCGACACGCTCGCCCAAGTGGAGGAATGCCTGGCCTGCGGCGTCGGGGTGATCATGCTCGACAACATGGACCTCGCCACCATGCGCCGGGCGGTGGAGCTGATCGACGGCCGGGCGATCATCGAGGCCTCGGGCGGGGTCAACCTGGAAACCGTGCGCGGCATCGCCGAAACCGGGGTGGACATCATCTCGGTGGGCGCGCTCACCCACAGCGCCCGCGCCTGCGACATCGGCATGGACTGGTGGGAATGAGGCGCTGCCGGTTCCTCGTTCCGGCGCCCGGCTCAGCGTAACCAGGCTCTTTTTTTTTTCGGTTTATTACCGCCCCAGAGGCCTGTTGCGAAAGCCACTTGGAGCTGAGGCGCCGTCTGGATGAACTGCATCTGGAGCGTCCATTCTGGGCGCACATATGTTGCGCGATTAGGTGAACAGGGCTGTCAATTTTTTTGTCTTGACCCAGACAGGCAACCCATCGATTTTATGGTGCTCCAGGCAGGATTCGAACCTGCGGCACCAGGATTAGGAATCAGTTTTTCGCTGATCATCAACCACATAACATACTAATATCGTTCGATTTAAAAACGATCCGATATTCGAATTTTACTCTCCTACAGCTTGTTTCAAGCGCCTTCGGTGGGGTTTTCCCACACGATTTCCCACACAGCCAATTAGCACTTCATCAGACAAATCAGTCACTTGGAGCGATCCACTTCGATGAAATTTGCCACGATTCCGACTCGACCACCGACAACCTGCCGCTAGCTTCGGGCCAGCTTCCGGCGTCTGCCGGTGCTGGCAGGAGCGGCGGCAGGGGGGCTGGGGGAGAGTCGGCCGCTAGGCCGATGCCCCCAGATAGCGGCTACCGCCGCGTAGACACACAGGATTGCTGCGCGAAGCAGAGTTTTGATGGGGAGCATCCGACAGTTATGCGCATCATTTGATCCTTTTGAGCGTAACAGCGCTATACTGCGGCTGTTTTCTGTTAACGGCCTGATGCATCTCAAAAACATCGTCGAATTTTGCATTGTATTTGGCGCAGCGCAGCTTGAGCACATTATTGGCGTTGTCAATCTTCCACCAGGCCCCCGAACGTTTCAGTCGCACGTGGCAGATAAACTTGTTGGCACTCTCAATAGCTCCGCTCCCCAGCGGATAACCGCCACGACGTAATTTGCCGTAGTCAATGCGCGCCTTGTTGCCCTTGAGATACCCGACAAGTTTGGCGCGTGCTGT
>NZ_JHZB01000026.1 GCF_000621145.1 Desulfobulbus elongatus DSM 2908 | reverse complement strand
CATAGCAGAACTGACGCCTTCAAATTTCTCACGCGGCAAGGCGTTCCAGATGATTCCTGTCCTCAGGACGTACACTATTGCGGAGAAAAAGAGTCGGTTCGAATACTTCGGCTTTCGGCCGCCGCCCGGCTTACGAGTATATTCTTTTCCGGCTTCTCGCAGATCTGTGGGGATCAACGGTTCAACGATCGCCCAGAATGCATCCGAAATTTCCCAGGTTTTGATGCGTGCCATTTCTCCCCCCGTTGCTTGGTTTCAACGGATATTAGCTGGTGGCAGGAAAATTGCGAGCAATTTATTTGTGGATAATCACTAAACACCAGCGAAGCCTCCGAGCTGATCCTGCTACCGCAAAAAAAACGTGACCGCCCGGGGGGTGTTTGTCGGCTGTCGGCCCAAGGGGTGCGGGCTGATATGCATCTTGGAATCGATGTGCTTGCCTTTGCACAATTGCTTCGATTTCGCAATGCTGGAAAGATCCAAGTGTAAAGGTGACGATCAGTTCTTCATCGATTCGAAGAGTGGAATCATGTTGATGAAGTATCGTGTGAATCTGAGGTCTGCGAGCGCAATAGTCCGGATTCTTTTGCAGGCAAGGCATCGGATTGTTATCTTGTCGTTTTTTCCAACATAGTGTTTCTGTGCAGTTTTCATGCATGCTCCATGCATTTATGACCTCGGTCTGTTGTTCAGGCCATTAATGATATCGTCTTGCGAAAACGGACAAGAGCCAGCACAAAAAGAAGAGTGCCGATAAGGAGTAACTTGAGGAAGTCGAGCCAGACGACCTCGATGCCTCCTCCACGGTACAAGATGGTTTGCGCCAGAGCGACAAAATGAGTGGTCGGAGCCAGTTGCATCACGTTTTGGACAATGACAGGCATGCTTTCCCGCGGAGTGACACCGCCGGACAGCATTTGGAGAGGGAGCAGCACCAGCATCATCAGCAGGCCGAATTGAGGCATGGAACGGGCCACCGTGCCCAGGAAGATGCCCATGGAGGTGGTGGCGAAAAGATGCAAGCCGGCACCGATGAAAAACAGCAGCAGGGAACCCTCGACGGCCACCGCCAGCATCCCCTGAACCACGACGGTCAGGCTCAGGGCGCTGGTGATCAGGACCACGAGCCCCATCGACCAACTTTTGCTGATCATGATCTCCAGGGGGGTGACCGGCATGGCCAGAAGATGCTCGACCGTGCTGTGCTCCCGTTCGCGGATCAGAGAAGCCCCAGTCAGGATAATGGAAAGCATGGTCACATTGTTGATCACCTCCATGACCGCACCGAACCAGGATTGGGTCAGGGCAGGATTGAAGCGGGCACGGAGGGCCAGGGAAGCCGCTGTCGCGGTCTCTCCCCGATAACGGCGGACAAATTCGGCCACCTCGTCGTTGATGATGGATTGGATGTAGTTGTTGCCGGTGAATGCCTGGCTCATCCGAGTGGCATCGACGTTGAGCTGGATGGTCGGGGAACGGCCGGCCAGGAGGTCGCGCTGAAAATCAGGAGGGATGTTGATGGCAAAGGTGTCCAGCCCGGCATCCATGCGGGCATCCATCTCCTGGTGGTTGATCATCACGGGGTGGAGGAAATGGGGAGGATAAAAGGCTGCGGCGATACGCGCCGACAGCGGCGAATCGTCTTCATCGACAATGGCGACCGGCGCCCTGTTCAGGGAATCCGGCATGGCGATGGCGGAGGCGTACACGCCCACGGTGAAGGCGTAGACGATCAAGAAGAGCAGAATCGGGTCCCTGATCAGGCAATACAGTTCCTTGTTTCCCAGACGGACAACATTGGCGATGCGCATGGTCAGGCCTCCTGTTTTCTGAGAAGCAACGTGCACAACGTCAACAGGACGACAATGGTGAGGGCGAGGGCGAGAAACTCTTTCTGGAGATCGGCGAATCCCAGGGATTTGGAGAAGATGCCCCGGGTGATGACGAGGAAATGCGCGGTGGGATACATCTGGCCGATCAGGTGCCCCGCTCCTTCCAGCGACGAGACGGGATTGGTCATGCCGGAGAAATTGACCGAAGGCAGGATGGTGAAGATGGCTGTCCCAAAAAGCGCAGCGACCTGGCTGCGCATGAATGTGGAAACCAGGAGGCCCAGCGCCGTGGCGGCCGTGACATACAGCAAGGCCGCCAGGCACAGGGAGGCGAGATCGCCCTTGATCGGCACCCGGAACAGAAACACCGCCAGCAAGGCCAGCAGGCAGAAATTGACCATGGCCAACCCCATGTACGGCAACTGTTTGCCCAGCAGGAACTCCAGCTTGGTCACCGGGGTGACGTACAGGTTGACGATGGAGCCGAGTTCCTTCTCCCGGACGACGCTGAGCGCGGTGAGCACGGCCGGAATCATGATCAGCAGGAGGGGGATGACCGCCGGGACCATGGCGACCAGGCTCTTGACATCGGGGTTGTAGCGGTAACGGGTTTCAATGTGTGCCGATGTGCGGTCGGATGCGGATGAGGACCGGTGGGTCGTCTGGTCGGATAGCCACAGACTGTGCATGCCGCTGACATATCCTTGAATGGTTTCGGCCCGTTGCGGGTTTGACCCGTCGATCCAGACGCCGATGGCCGGTTGGCGGCCGCGCGCCAGATCGCGGCCGAATCCCGGTGGCATTTCAATGGCGAGGCTCAGTTCTCCCGAGCGCATGCGTCGGTCCAGGTCCTGGTAATCGGTAATCGGCGGCCGCTCGATGAAATAACGGGAACCCGACAGATTGAGGATGTATTCCCGGCTGGTTGTGCTTTGGTCCCGGTCCAGGACCGCAAAAGCCAGATCTTCCACATCCATGCTGATGCCGTAGCCCATGACCACCATCAGGATGACGCTGCCCAGGAGCGCCAGCGTGGCGCGGATCGGGTCGCGGCGCAGTTCCATGGCCTCGCGCCGGGTGTAACTCAAGAGCCGGGCAAGGCTGAAACGCCGATGCGGTACGCCGGGGCAATCAGAGGAGGTGTCGGCCAAGGGAGGAGGGTGGAACCCTTCGCCGCGTTCTGTCCCGCTTTGATCGCCCCGCGCACCCGCCTCCTGCAGGTAGCCGATAAAGGCCTGTTCCAGCGTTGTTGTGTCCCGTTCGGCGACCAGGTCCGCAGGGCGGCCGCTGACCAGCACCTTGCCCTCGTGCATCAGGGAGATCCGGTCGCACCGTTCGGCCTCGTTCATGAAGTGGGTGGAGATGAAAATGGTGACGCCATCCCGTCGGGCGAGATCGATCATGATCCGCCAGAAGCCGTCGCGGGCAATGGGATCGACCCCCGAGGTCGGCTCGTCGAGAATCAGGATCTCCGGTTTGTGGATCATGGCCACGGCCAGGGACAGTCGCTGCCGTTGGCCAAGCGGCAGGTTGTCGGGTAGCGCGGCCATGACATCGGTCAAGCCGAACCGTTCCGCCATTTCGTCGATCCGATCGGCAATCAGCTCCGCCGGCACGCCAAACAGGCGGGCGTGGAGCACCAGGTTCTGCTCCACCGTCAACTCGGAATAGAGCGAGAATGCCTGGGTCATGTAGCCGACCCGCCGCCTGGTTTCGATATCCTCGGGATTCACGGGGTGGCCGAAGAGGCTGGCCTGCCCTGAACTGGCCGGAAGCAGGCCGGTCAGCATCTTCATGGTGGTGGTTTTGCCGCAGCCGTTCGAGCCGAGAAAGCCGAAGATTTCGCCGCCGGTAATCCGGAAATTGACCCGGTCGACCGCGACAAAATCGCCGAACCGCATGGTCAGGTCCCGGGCCTCGATGGCAACTTCCGCGGAATCGTCCGTTGCCTTGGGGATGATCGCCACCGGTTGGTGTTCCTTGCGGCGTTCCTCCGGCAGCAGGGCGATAAAGGCCTTTTCCAGCGATCCGGTCCCGGTCCGTTCCAGCAAACTGGCGGGCGTCCCGATTGCAAGCACCCGGCCGGAATCCATGACGGCAAGCCAGTCGAACCGGGCGGCCTCTTCCATGTAGGCGGTCGCCACCAGCACGCTCATCCCCGGTCTGGAGGCGCGAATCCGTTCGATCAGGTTCCAGAACTGCACCCTGGACAGCGGGTCGACCCCGGTGGTCGGTTCGTCGAGAATCAGCAGGTCGGGATCGTGGATCAAGGCGCAGCAGAGCCCGAGTTTCTGCTTCATGCCGCCGGAAAGCTTGCCGGCGGGCCGATCGCAAAACGGCGCCAGCCCGGTGCTCGCTACGAGGTGGTCGATCCGTGCTCGCCGCTCCGCCGCTCCCTGGCCAAACAAACGGCCGAAAAAATCGATGTTCTCGAAAACCGACAGGGTTGGATACAGATTTTTCCCCAGCCCCTGCGGCATATAGGCGATGCGCGGACAAACTGTTTCACGGTGGCGGCGCATGCGCATGTCGCCGCCCAACACTTCAACCCGGCCGGTCTGGATGACATGGGCACCCGCCACCAGGGAAAAGAGGCTCGACTTGCCGACCCCGTCCGGTCCGATCAGGCCGGCCATGCATCCCGACGGCACATCGAGGGTCACATCGTTCAAACCCAGGGTCGCACCGTAGCGCAAACTCACTCCGCGCAAGCGGGCGACGGAAGCATCGGTGTACCGGTTCATTGCCGCGCCGGTGTTTCCGGGAGTTGCACCTGCAAGTGGGGCGGCCAGTCAACCTGCTGGTCCAGCCGGACATAGGCCATGCCGGGCAGTCCCGTCTTGACCTGGGTAATGTGTTTTTTCAGCAATTCAGGCTCGAGCCTGGCCTTGACCCGGAACATCAGTTTTTGCCGTTCGCTGGCCGTTTCAACGGTCTTGGGCGTAAACTGGGCGACATCGGCCACAAAGGAGATGCGCGCCGGAATGACGTATTGCGGGGCCGCATCGAGGACCAGGCGGGCTTCCGAACCGAGCCCCAGCTTTCCCACCACTGCGGTTGGCAGGAAAAACGTCATGTAGACATCCGACAGGTCGACCATGTTGAGAACCTTGCCGCCACTGTTCAGCACTTCTCCCGGCTGGGATACCCGGTATTGGACGCGGCCGCCGCACGGCGCCTTGAGGACACAGTCGTTTATATCGGCTTGCAGCCGGTCGATCGTGGCCTGGATTGCCATGACCACGGTATGGCTGCCAAGGAGCTGCGACTTGGCCGTTGAAACCGCCGCCTCGGCAGCGGCTATCTGGGCTTCGGCGGCACTGATGGCGGCCTGGCCGCTGAGAAAGCGGGCACGGCTGTCATCCAGGTCCTGTATCGAACTCGCTCCCTTTTTCGACAAGACCTCGGCGCGTTCGAGGCGCTTGCGCAATGTCTCCAGCTCTGCCTTCCGCTGGGCCAATACCGCCAGGGCGGCTGCTTTTTCGCTTACTTTCTGATTCACCTGGCTCTGTGCCGTTTCCACCGCATACCGCGCCTGTTGCAATTGCGCTTCCGCCTCGCGGCGCTGTGCCTCCAGTTGTTGCGTATCCATGCGTGCGAGCACCTGCCCCTTGCTGACAAAATCGCCCTCGTCGGCAAAAATCGCTTCGATGCGGCCGGCTGTCTTGGTGGCGATGTCGATCTCGGTCGCCTCGATTCTGCCGTTTCCGCTCGAAAAGTCTTCCCCCAGTTTTTCAGGTTGCAGATACCGCCAGAAGAAGAAAACGCCGGCGACCAGGGCCACACATCCGGTCCATTGCACCCATTTCGTCATGCTCTGAGTCATCACGGCCTCCGTCCCACCGGATCAAACCCGTTCGTGGTTACATGGCACATCCACGCCGTCCGGTTGTTTCAGTTCGGTATAACTCACGGCGCCATATCTCGTGCTGCCGCGAGCGAAATGCCAGTTGAGAAACAATTGTAATCCCTCCGATGGGTTTCCGCATATAAATCCCCATAACCTTCCGGAAATCACAAATGACGATGTGCGGTCGAACCACTGAAAAAAGAGTTCTATCTGATCCGGGGCGACGAATCTGCCGAGGAATGCGCCGGAGCTTATGCCGTCACCCCGCAATGCGCCATTGACCGCCTCCTCGGATTGATGCGATGAAAACACTATGGTGTGCACGGGAAAACCGTCCGCGTTTTTCGAGACGGTGAAGAGCCGGCTCTCAAGACAGTATGCTCGTTCATAGGTGCGCATGTGCGGTGTTTTCTTTTAATTCCTCGAATAATCATGATAAAAACATCCAAAACGAATCAGGTGCATCAATCCATTCACCATGAAGGATATATTCAATCGTATATCGAGTTCGGTCATCAACTGGCGACATTGTGGGATATAGTTGTCGACATAGGAGATGATCGCTATCGCTGTCAGGCGGGTGTCAATGCTTGACGGGAGCTGTTTCTGGTCAATGGCGTCATTGAGCAGGGATTCGATTTTTTGAATCCTTCCCAACTGAAATGTTTTTCTGTCGAACTGAAATGAATAGTTATGGTTTGGCCGACCGCTCTCCTCGACGAAAAGGGAGAAGAGCTGTTGCCGTCGGGCATTTTCAGGCATCTTCCTGAGGAAGATATGGAGTTGTGCCACCAAAGAACCCAGGGGGTCGCATTCGCTGCTGTCGGCCACCTGGAACAAAAAGTCGTTTTTATCGACCAAGTCTTCCCAAAGCGTACGCAGCAGATTGGCCTTGTTTGCAAAGTGCCAGTAGATCGCCCCTCTCGTCATTTTCGCCTCACGGGCGATATCGGCGAGATGCGTCTGTGCGATTCCGCGCATGAGCAGGATGTGCGTGGCTGCGTCGAGAATGATTGTGCGCGTTTTCTGCGCCTCGTTTTTTGTCTTGCGGGACATGGTTCTTTCCTCCTGCTTTCTGGCGACATTCAGGATGACTGCTCCAGCCCGCCCGTTCTCTGCTCCGATTTCGTAGAGCTACTCCAGAGCGGAGACTGATTGGCGCCGTTCCTTCCAGCCACCGCCCAGGGTTTTGTAGACCGTCACCTGGTTGACCTGCTGGGCCAGTTGCAGGTTCAGGTAGTTCTGGCGGGCGCTGTAAAGGGAGCGCTGGGCGTCCAGGAGAGTGAGAAAGCTGTCGAGCCCGTGCTGGTAGCGGTTCCTGGCCAGGGCGTAGTACTCTTGATTGGCCACCAGGTTGGCCTTCTGGGCCACCAGTTGTTCCCGGTAGGTTTCGCTGGCGACCAGGGCGTCGGCCACCTCGCGGAAAGCGGTCTGGATCGCCTTTTCATAGCGGGCTACCGTGATCTCCCTGCTGATCTTGGCCACATCCAGTTCGGCGGCCAATCGCCCGGCCGTGAAGATCGGCAGGCTGACCGATGGGGAGAACAGCCAGCTGCCGGTACCGGAATCGAAGAGATCGGACAGGTCGCCGCTGATCTTGCCGGCATTGGCGGTCAGGCTGATGGCGGGGAAAAAGGCGGCCCTGGCCGCCCCGATCTGGGCATGGGCGCCCTTGAGTTCGTGTTCGGCGGCGACGATGTCCGGCCGTTGCAGCAGCACCTGCGACGACAGTTGCGGCGGCACGGCGGACAACGCCATCTGCTCGCCCAGCGGTTTTTTTTCGGTGAAACTCGCCGGCAGCGGCGCCCCGGTCAGCAGGGTCAGGCTGTTGAGGTCTTGGGCGACCTGGCGCTGATACCGCGCCAGGTTGGCCTTGGCCGTTTCCAGACTGGTGCGCGCCTGGGCGAGATCCAACTGGGTGGCGAGTCCTTCCCGGGCCCGCTGTTCGATCAGGTCGAAGGATTCCTGCTCGATGTTTTTCGTATCCTCGGTGATGGCCAACAGTTCCCGGTCGGCGAGCCAGGTCAGGTAGGCGATGCTGACCTCGGCCACCAGGCTGATCCGGTTGCTCCGATAGGTCTCCTCCATGGCCAGGTACTGTTCCAGGGCCTTGTCCTTGAGGCTTCTGACCCGGCCGAAGAAATCGAGTTCGTAGGCGGTGACGCCCATCGAGGCCGAATAGGTCTCCGCGGTCACATAGTTGTCGCCGCTCAGGGTGCGCTGCTTGCTGCCGTATCCCTCGCCGGCAAGGGAAGGGAAGAGAGCGGCGCGCTGAATGCGGTATTGGGCCTGGTAGGCCTCGATGGTCAGGGCCGATTCGCGCAGATCCCGATTGTTGGCCAGCGCGGCCTGGATGAGCTGTTGCAGTTGGGCATCGACGAAAAAGTCGCGCCAGCCGAGTTCGGCGTCAATGACCGCCTCCCGGGGAGCGGTCGACGCACTGCGCTGCTCGCCCGCAACCGACAGGTTTTCGGCCACCGGCAGATCCGGCCGCTGATAGGACGGCGCCAAAGTACAGCCGCCGAACGCGAACAGCAGGGCTCCGGCAGCCAGGGATTTTCTTGAAGAAGCGAACATATCAGGACTCCTGGACCGGTGCGGCGTCGATCGCCGCGACCCGGCGGGTTTGGGACAGACGGGTGACCATCACGAAAAAGAGCGGGATGAAGACAATGGCCAGCACGGTCGCCGACAGCATGCCGCCCAGCACGCCGGTGCCGATGGCGTGCCGGCTGTTGGCGCCGGCGCCGGTGCTGATCGCCAGCGGCAGCACGCCCAGCATGAAGGCAAGCGAGGTCATGATGATCGGCCGGAGCCGCAGGCGGCAGGCCTTGATCGTCGCCTCGATCAGGTCGCGGCCCTTGTCGTGGCGCCGCTTGGCGAACTCGACGATCAGGATGGCGTTCTTCGCCGACAGTCCGATGGTGGTCAGCAGGCCGACCTGGAAATAGACGTCGTTCTCCATGCCGCGGAGAGAGGCGGCGGCCAGGGCGCCGAGCACGCCGAGCGGCACGGCGAGCATGACCGAGAACGGCACGGACCAGCTCTCGTACAGCGCCGCCAGACAGAGAAAGACGACGATGAGCGAGATGGCGTACAGGGCCGGGGCCTGCGATCCGGCCTGGGCCTCCTGGAAGGAGGCGCCGGTCCACTCGTAGCCGATGCCGGTGGGGAGCTGCGCCACCAGTTGGCCGACGAGGGCCATGGCCTCGCCGCTCGACCTGCCGGGCGCCGCCTCGCCGACGATCTCCACCGCCGGGTTGCCGTTGAACCGTTCCAGACGGGGCGAACCGAAGCTCCAGTGGCCGGTGGCGATGCTGCTGAACGGCACCATTTCGCCGCTGTCGTTGCGCACGTACCAGTAAGCGACATCCTCCGGCTGCATGCGGTAGGGGGCGTCGGCCTGGAGGTAGACCTTCTTGATGCGGCCGTTGTTGATGAAATCGTTCACATAGTAGGAGCCCCAGGCCGTTGCCAGGGTGGTGTTGATCGAATCCACCGAGACGCCGAAGGCCATGGCCTTTTCAAAGTCGATGTCCAGGTTGTACTGCGGCGTGTCCTCCATGCCGTTGGGACGGACCCGGGTCAGGTTGGGATTCTGGGCGGCCAGGCCGAGCAGCATGTCGCGGGCCTCGATCAGTTTCTCGTGCCCCAGCCCGGCGCGGTCCTGGAGGAAAAAGTCGAAGCCGGTGGAGGTGCCCAGGGAAGTGATGGCCGGCAGGTTGAAGGGGAAGACCATGGCGTCCTTGTTCTGCGAGAAGGGGCCCATGGCCCGGCCGAGGATCGCCTTCACGCCCTGATCGGGTCGTTTTCGTTCACGCCAGTCCTTGAGCTTGACGAAGGCGATGCCCATGTTCTGGCCGCTGCCGGCAAAGCTGAACCCGGCCACGGTGAGCACGGATTCGATGTTTTCCTTTTCCTCGTTCAGATAGTACTCCCGCACTTGGTCGAGAACCTTCTGGGTGCGTTCCTGGGTGGCGCCGGTGGGCAGTTGCACCAGGGTGAAGAACACGCCCTGGTCCTCCTCGGGCAGGAACGAGGTCGGCAGCTTGGCGAACAGGAAGATCATGCCGCCGATGAGCACGAGATAGATCAGGCCGAAGCGGCCGGTGCGCTTGAGCACGTAGGCGACCGTGTCGCGATAGGTATCGGCGCCGCGTTCGAAGCTGCGGTTGAACCAGCCGAAGAAGCCGCGTTTCTGCCCGTGCGCTTCTTTGTTCACCGGTTTGAGAATGGTGGCGCACAGGGCCGGGGTGAGGATGAGGGCCACGATGACCGACAGGGCCATGGCCGAGACGATGGTCAGGGAGAACTGCCGGTAGATGGCGCCGGTGGAGCCGCCGAAAAAGGCCATGGGCACGAAGACCGCCGACAGCACCAGGGCGATGCCGATCAGGGCGCCGGTGATCTGGTCCATGGACTTGCGGGTGGCCTCCAGCGGCGACAGACCCTCCTCGCTCATGATCCGCTCGACGTTCTCCACCACCACGATGGCGTCGTCGACCAGCAGGCCGATGGCCAGTACCAGGCCGAACATGGTCAGGGTGTTGATGGAGAAGCCGAAGGCGGCCATGACCCCGAAGGTGCCGAGCAGGACCACGGGCACGGCGATGGTCGGGATGAGGGTGGCGCGGAAGTTCTGCAGGAACAAATACATGATGAACACGACCAGGATGATGGCCTCCACCAGGGTGTGGGCCACCTCCTCGATCGAGATACTGATGAAGGGCGTGGTGTCGTAGGGATAGACCACCTCCACGCCCGCCGGAAAATAGGGTTGCAATTCTGCCAGCTTGGCCCGGACCGCCTTGGCGGTTTCCAGGGCGTTGGCACCGGTGGCGAGCATGATGGCCATGCCGCCGGTCTTGTGGCCGTTGTAGGTGGCGACGGTGTTGTAATCTTCGCCGCCGATCTCCACCCGGGCCACGTCCTTGAGCCTGATCTGGGAGCCGTCGCTGTTCACCTTCAGCAGGATCTGGGCAAACTGCTCCGGCGAACTCATCATGGTCTGGGCCATCATGCTGGCGCTTACCTGCTGCCCGGCGACGGACGGCGTGCCGCCGAGGTTGCCCACGGCCACCTGGCTGTTCTGCGCCTCGATGGCCGTGCGGACATCGATGGGCGTCAACTGGTAGCTGTTGAGTTTATGGGGGTCGAGCCAGATGCGCATGGAGTACTGGGAACCAAAGATCTGGATGCTGCCCACGCCGGTGACGCGGCTTAGGGGGTCGCGCAGGGTGGAGACCATGAAATCGCTCAGGTCGATCTGGTCCATGCTGCCGTCGGTGGTGATCAGGCTGACCACCATCAGGAAGGTCGAGTTGGACTTGGTGACCTGCACCCCTTCCCGCTGCACCTCCTGCGGCAGGAGGCTGAGCGCCTGCTGCAGCTTGTTCTGCACCTGCACTTGGGCGATGTCGGGATCGGTGCCGGCCTCGAAGGTGAGGGTGATGGTCACGTCGCCCGAATTGGAGCTCTCGGATTTCATGTAGATGAAATGGTCGAGCCCGGTCATGTTCTGTTCGATGATCTGGGTGACGCTGTCCTCGATGGTCTTGGCCGAGGCGCCGGGATACTTGGTGGTGATGGTCACTTCCGGCGGAGCGATCTCCGGGTACTGGGCGATCGGCAGGTTGATGACCGCCAGGCCGCCGGCCAGCATGATGACGAGGGCGATGACCCAGGCAAAAATGGGTCGATCGATGAAAAAACGAGCCATGGGTTACTCCGTTTTGGCAATCGATGCGGTGGCGTCGGTTGCGGATTGTTTGCGGTCGGGCGTCGAGGCGGCCACGGCCTTGACCGGGACGCCGGCCTTGATCTTCTGCAGGCCGGAGACGATCAGTTGCTCGCCGTCGGCCAGCCCCTCGCTCACCAAAATCTGGTCGCCCATGTTCTGGCCGGCCTGGATGAGGCGCGCTTCCACGATGGATTGGTCGTTGACCAGCATCACCATGGCCTGGCCCTTTCTGTCGCGGCTGACGCTGGCGGCCGGTACCAGGATGCCGTTGGGCACCTGCCCCTTGTCGATCCGCGCCCGCACAAACATGCCCGGCAGCAGCTCATGGTCGGCATTGGCCACGATCGCCCGGAGGATCACCGTGCCGGTGGTCTGGTTGACGGTCACGTCGGAGAATTCGAGCATACCGGTCTGGCCGTATTCCGAGCCGTCCTCGAGCAGGACCTTGACCGGCTGCGAGGTGTCGCGGTTGTGCTTTTGCCCGGCGGACAGCTCTTTCCTCAGGTTCAGGAGTTCGATGCTGGACTGGTTGAGGTCCACGTAGAGGGGATCGAGCTGCTGGATGGTCGCCAGGGCGGTGGCCTGCTCGGCCGTGACCAGGGCTCCCTCGGTTACGGCCGACTTGCCGATGCGGCCGCTGATCGGCGCGGTGACCCGGGTGTAGTCGAGATTGATGCGGGCGCTGTCGAGGGCGGCCTTGGCGGCGGCGACGTCGGCCACCGTCTGTTTCCAGGTGGCGTCCATTTCCACCTGATCCTGTTCGCTCACCGCCTTGGTCTGCACCAGGGTCTTGTAGCGCTGCGCCTTGAGCCGGGCGGAGTACTCCAGGGCCTCGGCCCGCGCCAGCGTGGCCTTGGCGCTGTCGAACTTGGCCTGGTAGGTGTCCGGATCGATCTGATAGAGCAGTTGGCCGGCCTTGACCTCGCTGCCTTCGGTGAACAGTCGTTTCTTGATGATGCCGCCAACCTGCGGCCTGACTTCGGCGATGCGGTACGCCGCGGTCCGGCCGGGCAGTTCCACCACCAGGTTGACCGGCTGGGGCCTGATGGTCACCACTTCGACCTCCACGGCGGGTGGCGCGAGGGCCGTGGCTTGCTCCTGCTTGCAGGCGTTCAGGAGGAGCAGGGCAAGAAGCATGGGGAGAAAAACCGATGCCGGTTTGTGCAACTGTTTCATGGATATGTCCCTTTACCTTTTGGAATTGTTTTGGAAAATATGACGGAGCTTGTTGTTGGCACCCAGCATGGCCTGATAATCCACGCGCAGCGCTTCCGGCCATGGGGAATCCGGATCAGGTCGCGCATACACTGTGCCGGTGAGGCCGCCGATGCTCTCTCCGGCGTAGAATTTCAGCACTTCCGGGGCTATTTTTGCTTTCACGGCGACATCCGGCTGATGGTGGACGGAGCAGACGGCCCCCGTGCACTGGTGAGCGTGTGCGGCAATCGATGCTATCTGCGCCGGAAAAACGGTGGGCGTGGGCAGGTCGAGCACCAGCCGGGCCTCGGCACCGATGGTCAATCTGTGCGCGGCGTGCGCGGGCAGGGAAAAGGCCAAGGTGACCTCCCGCAGATCCAGCAGGCGGAGCACCCGGCTCCCCCGCGTCATCCCGTCGCCATCCTTCGCGTACCGTTGGAGGACGCGACCGGGGCCCGGCGCCCTGAGCGCACAGGCATCGATGGCGGCTTGCAGGCGGCCGATGACGGTCTCGAGGGCAATGACGCGTGCCTGCGCTTCAAAAAGCTGCGATCTCATGCGCATGACCGTTGTTTCCCGCACGGCTTTGTTCGTCCTGGCATGGTTGATGTCGTGCAGTCGCTGCTCGCTCGCAGTGGCTGGAAGGCGGGCATCGCCCGGATGCCGCACCACGGCCTCGTCGAGAGAGGACGCCATCTTTTCGGCGTGTTGCCGGGAAGCGTCCGTTCCGCCGCCTCCCACGGGTTGCGGCAGGCTTTGGCGCGAAGACGCCTTTTTTCCCTGCAACCAATAGTTCAATTGGATGTGTGCCCCTTCCACGAACGTGCGTGCTTGGAGCAGATCGCTCCCCACCTCGCGCAACCGGACTTCCAGTTGGTGCGTGTCCATGCGGGCGATCACCTGGCCGGCGGCAACCGTGTCGCCCGGCCGCACGAGAAGGTGTTCCAACACCCCTTCGTGCGGCACGACGATATCGAATTCCTTTGCTTCCACGTGGCCAATGCCGTTGATCAAACCGTCTCGTTGCTCCGGAAGCCGGCTGGGCTGCCATCGGGCGGCATACAGGCCTGCCACGGCGACGACCAGACTGATCCACCACAGGAATGTGCGCATCATGCCCTCTTCCCCGCTCCCTTGGTAGCGTTTCGTTCCCTGCGGGGAAAAGCGACAATCATGCCAGATTGCAGAAGTGCTCATTTCCAATGAGATAGCGTTTGGGCAGGGTTCGGGATCGCAATATTTAGCGAATGAGTTGCCATATTTGACAAACGGTGATATCTTTCGTCAAATATGGCATAATGGGGCTGATGGCGGCCGGCCGGGAGGGAAGCGTATGGTCAAGAAGGATGATTTTTTCAGGGAAACCACGCTGCGCATCTGCGGCAGTCTGCAGATCGCCACGGCCCTGGCCGATGTTTTCGACTACTTCAAACGCCACTTTCCCATCATCGGCATGCGGCTGAGCATCAAGGACGACGATCTGGGCGCCATCCGCAACATCGCGCTGGTGGCGGACAACCAGCGGGAGTTTCCGGAGGAGATCGTGCCGCTTTCCAAGGAGCTTTGGAGCGAGGTGCAGGATTGGGCGCCCCGCGTCCCGCACATTTTCACCGCGGATATGGATGAACGGTTTGCGGCGCTGGTGAAACTGGAAAGCAAGGCGGAACTGGTCATGCCCCTGTGGATGGACGAAAAACTCTGTGGTGTCCTGACCCTGCGCGCGACCAGGAAAGAGCATTTCACCAAACGACTTATCGAGCTGATGACCAGCATCAGCCGACCCGTGACCATCGCCCTGACCAATGCCCTGGCCCATGAGCGGCTCAAACGCACCAGCGAACTGCTGGCCGAGGACAACCGCCTCATGCGCAAGGAATACTATCTGCGGGCTGCCGACGAGATCATCGGCCAAGACGGCGGCATGAGCCATGTCATGCACATGGTGCGGCAGGTGGCGCCGCTGAACAACACCGTGCTGCTGTTGGGCGAGACAGGGACCGGCAAGGAGTTGATCGCCAATGCGATTCACTTTTCCTCGGCGTACAAGGATGGCCCGTTTGTCAAGGTGAACTGTGGGGCCATTCCCGAGCAACTCATCGACAGCGAGCTGTTCGGGCACGAGAAGGGCGCGTTCACCGGGGCCGTCACCGCGCAGCGGGGCCGTTTCGAACGCGCCAACCACGGCACCATTTTTCTGGACGAGGTCGGCGAACTGCCCCTGCAGGCGCAGATACGGCTGCTTCGCGTCCTGCAAACCAGGGAAATCGAGCGGGTGGGCGGACAACGGGCCATTCCCGTCGATATACGGGTGATTGCCGCCACCCACCGCAATCTGGAGGGCATGGTGCTGGAGAACAGATTTCGGGAAGATCTCTGGTTTCGCCTCAACGTCTTCCCGTTGATCATTCCGCCCCTGCGGCAGCGGAAGGAAGACATTCCCGCCCTCATCGTTCATTTCATCGACAAAAAAGCGAAGGAAATGGGCATCAGGAAGAGGCCGGCCATAGCGCCGGGGGCGCTGGAGCAGCTGATGCGGTACAATTGGCCCGGAAACGTGCGCGAACTGGAAAACCTGGTGGAACGGGAACTCATCATCCGGCACGATGCCTCCCTGGTTTTCGATTCCCTGCCCAACGCACCCGCGGGGACACGGCAACCGGTCGCCGCTTCCGAAGATGCCGACATTTCCGGTCCCCTCCCGCTCGACGATGTCCTTGCCGCCCACATCGAACGGGTGCTTGCGCGCACAAAAGGAAAGGTCAGCGGTTCGGGCGGGGCGGCGGAATTGCTCCGGGTCAATCCGAGTACCCTGCGGGCACGGATGAAAAAATACAACATCCGCAGCAAGCCATCGGTCATGTGATGTCCTGCCCGGCAAAACGATCCGGTTCGGTTTTCCGACGGTCGAACGACACGGGAGTGGAAAAAAGCAGGCTCCGGACGACGGTGTCGCCCGGAGCCTACGTATAAGGAGATGCGATCGGGGAGATCAGCAGATGCCGTCGATGACGACTTGTCCGCCGCCGCTTGCCTGGGCCGCCTTGATTTCGCCGATGAGGTAGGGTTGCTCGCCATGGGCGCCGAACTGGTAGAGCGTGTCTTCGGCGCTGTTTTCCGGAACCACGACCATCATGCCGATGCCCATGTTGAAGGTCCGGTACATCTCGTTCGCCGTGATGCCGCCTTTTTCCTGCAGGTAGGAGAAACAGGGCGGAACGGGCCAGGTGCCGGGATGGATATGGGCGGTGCAGCCGGCGGGCAGGATGCGGGGGATGTTGTCGATGAAGCCGCCGCCGGTGATGTGGACCAGGCCGTGGATTTTGTAGCGCCGCAGGGTGTTGACCACGCTGTCCACGTAGATGCGGGTGGGCTTCAGCAGTTCCTCGCCGACCGTGCAGCCGAATTCCTCAATGAAGTCATCGATCTTCCTGCCCAGTTCCTCAAAAAAGACCTTGCGGATCAGGGAATAGCCGTTGGAATGGAATCCCGAGGAGGCCAGGCCGATGATCCGGTCGCCGACCCGGATGTCGCTGCCGTCGACAATGGCGTTGCGGTCGCCGATGCCGACCACGAATCCCGCCAGATCGTAGTCGCCCGGTTGATACAGGCCGGGCATCTCCGCCGTCTCGCCGCCGATCAGGGAGCATTGCGCCTGCTTGCACCCCTCGGCGATGCCGCGGACCACGTCGGTGGCCACCTCGACATCCAAGGTGCTGCTGGCGAAATAATCGAGAAAGAAGAGTGGTTTGGCGCCACTGACAATCACGTCGTTGACACACATCGCCACCAGGTCGATGCCGATGGTGTCGTGCTTGTCGCACAGTTTGGCCACAGCCAGCTTGGTGCCGACACCGTCGGTGGAGGCCACCAGCACCGGATTTTTCAGGTCTTCGTTGCCGATGGCGAACAGCCCGGAAAAGCCGCCGATGTCGGAAATCACGCCGCGCCGGTGGGTCTCGGCAACGATGGATTTGATCCGGGAAACAAAGAGATTGCCTTTGTCGATGTCAACGCCGGCTTCGCTGTATTTGGAAGGTGATAGGGTCATGGAGAGCCGTTGTGAGTCTGCCGCCTGTGTCCAATTCGATGCGGAAAATAGGCACCTGTCGCATGGGGTCTACAAGTGCAGTGCTTGAGGGGCAAGGTACTTTTTTTAACCGGCCATTGTCAACAGCTTTGTGGTATATTGCGCCACAGGCCGCTTTCTGGTAAAGCACCACCTATGAAACTCCTGATAACCTTGGTCGGGCTGGCGCTCGTCCTCGAGGGGCTGCCGTACGTCGCCTTTCCCGAGTCCATGCAGCGGTGGCTCCGTCAGATTGCCGCCCTGCCGCCCCATCTCGTGCGCCGGATCGGTGTGGTCGCCATGGTCGTGGGGTTGCTCCTGTGCGCTCTTGCCCAAAAAACCAGCATCTTTGATTAGATGGTCCTCCCGCGGGCGGTGAGTCCCGGAGGAGCCGGACATCTGCCGGCGCCTTTTTTTCCCGATTGACTTTTCCTGTTGGCACTCAGTAAAATTACCCGTTTTTGTGGCGGGGGAGCCGGAAGTTTCCCCCGCAGGGAAGAGGCGGGGACGTTGACCGACGCGACGGGCCCCAGACGCGCTGCTTGCGCCCCATCATCGGATCCGGAACGCTGCCATGGTCAATTATTTTTATTTGGACAACAAGATCGTCAAGATGGAGAGCGGCAACAGTTCCGTCAGCCCCAACATTTTCTGGATCGATCTGATCAATCCCACCGAGGAGGAGGTCCGTCAGGTGGAGAAGGATTTCCGGGTGGAACTCTTCACCAAGCAGGAGAGCGAGGAAATCGAGTCCAGTTCGAAATATGTCGAAACCGAAGACGAAATCGGCATCAACCTCAACTTTCTCGTTCCCGAGAACAACACCTTCGCCAACGAGCCGGTCTCGTTCATTCTCAAGGACAAGATCCTGTTCACCCAGCGTTCCCACGAATTCCGGTCCTTCACCGAGACGTACCGCAAGCTGCGGGCGATCAAGCCGGTAGACGGCGAGGACATCTTCCTCACCATCCTCGAAACCCGGATCGATTCCGACGCCGATCTCATCGAGAGCATCACCGACCGGATATCCGAAATCAGCAAGCAGATGATCGGCGACAAGGATCCCAACCGCGAGCTGCTGCTCAAGATCACGACCCTGCAGGAATCGACCATTGCCATCCGTGAAAATATTGTCGAGAAACAGAGAATCATCTCGTCCATGCTCAAGAGCAAGATGTTCCCCAAGGAGGACCACGAGAACATGCGGATCATGATCAAGGACGTGGGCTCGCTTCTGGACCACACCTCGTTCAATTTCGAGCGCCTCGAGTTTCTCCAGAACACCTTCCTCGGTCTGGTCGACATGGAGCAGAACCGGGTGATCAAGATTTTCACCGTGGTGACCGTGATTTTCATGCCGCCCACGCTTATTGCCAGCGCCTACGGCATGAACTTCAAGTTCATGCCCGAGCTGGACGAGATCTGGGGCTATCCCTTCGCCATCCTGCTGATGATCCTGTCCTCGGCCATGACCCTGTTTTTCTTTCGGCGGAAAAAGTGGCTGTAAGGCCGGAGCGCCGCCGGACGCCGTGAGGCCGCCCGACCCGTCTCCTCCGGGGGGAACCAGATGAAACCACTGTATCTCGTCCTGATCGCCGGCGTGATCGGCTGGCTGCTGTTGCAGACGTTCCAGCCGCCGCTGCTCGATCCCAAGGCGGTGTCCCGGCCGGTGGCAGCCAGGGGGGATCTGGCCGCCGACGAGCAGAACACCATCGACATCTTCCGCAACGCCGCGCCCTCGGTGGTGTACATCACCAGCATCGCGGTCCGCCGCAACCTCTTCAGCCTCAACGTCTACGAGATCCCGCAGGGCACGGGGTCCGGCTTCATCTGGGACAAGCAGGGGCGGATCGTCACCAACTACCACGTCATTTCCGACGCCAGCCGGCTGGAGGTGACCCTGGCCGACCATTCCACCTGGAAGGCGGCGCTAGTGGGATCGGCGCCGGACCGCGATCTGGCGGTGGTGCAGATCAGCGCCCCGGCCGACAAGCTGCGGCCCATCACCCTCGGCGAATCCAAGGACCTGCTGGTGGGCCAGAAGGTGTTCGCCATCGGCAACCCCTTCGGCCTGGATCAGACCTTGACCACCGGCATCGTCAGCGCGCTCGGCCGGGAGATCACCGCGGTCACCGGCCGGACCATCCACGATGTCATCCAGACCGACGCGGCCATCAATCCGGGCAACTCCGGCGGACCGCTCTTGGACAGCGCCGGCCGGCTGATCGGGGTCAACACTGCCATCTACAGTCCGTCCGGGGCCAGTTCGGGCATCGGCTTCGCGGTGCCGGTGGGCGAGGTCAACCGGGTGGTGCCGCAGATCATCGCCAAGGGAAAGCTGATCCGGCCCGGCCTGGGCATTGCCCTGGCCAACCGGAGACTGACCGAGGAACTGGGCCTGGAAGGGGTGATGATCCTGAAGGTGCTCCCCGGCTCGACGGCGGAAAAAGCGGGGTTGCGCGGCACGGCCCAGGTGCGGGACGGGCTGGTTCTGGGCGATATCATCCTTGCGGTCAACGGCAGGCCGGTCAAGGATTACGACACGCTACGCGATGAGCTGGAACGCTACGAGGTGGGACAGAGCGTCACCCTGACCCTGATGCGCGATGCGGCCACGGCGGACGTCAAGGTGGCGCTCGAGGCGATGAACTGAAACGGCCGGCGCCGGCGGATCAGAGCAGCGAAGGTCGTTTTTTCCGTCCGTTGGAACTCACGCGGCCGATCAGCCAGCCAAACAGCAGGACAATGGCGCCGGTGAAGAACCAGGTGATCGACTGGTTCTTTTTCAGGACCGTGCACTCGATCTGGGCCGCCGCCAACTGCTGGCGCAGTTCCTCGATCTGTTTCTGCGCCTCGCCCAGGTAGGTCTTGGTATGGATGCTGCTGGTGGGGTCGGCGACGAGGGTCTGGTATTTGTCGGCCAGGGTGCTGCGGTCGGTGGTGCAGGCCGCCAACTCCTTGCGCAACCGTTCATTTTCCTCGACAATGTCCCGGAACCGTGCCTGAGGGTCGGTCACGGTTCCGTCCGGCCCCAGCCCGGGTTTGATGTTGGCCACCGGGATCAGCGGCGAACTGCCGAGGAACCGGCTGCGCACCCAGCCCTCGGTGCCGCCCTGCAGGCGCACCCGCGACCACTCCTTCCCCCCCTGCAACAATTCCACGGCCGTCCCCATGGGGACAGTGGCGACGATCCGGGCATTGTCGCCCTGGTTCCTGCGCATGAGCACTTCCAGGCTCGGTTTGATATAGAGGATTTCCGCGTACACCGGTGCAGCGAACCAACAGATGAGCAACAGGGGGATCATCGCGACGATTTTTCGGCATGCGAGAGCAAAAAACGGGTGTTTCATCGAATCTACCCTGAAAGGACGGTAAGAAAGACGATTGGGGAAATGGCGTTGAATTGTGCAATCGTCTGGGAAATGTCCCGTGCCGGTCGTCACGGCATGGGCCGAACATTCCTGTGAGAAATTCTTCCTGAGAAAAGGACGGAACATTGGGCGGCACCCTACCATGAAATGGTGCGGACCGCCAGTTCTGCCTGAAAAATGACTTCTCCTTTTTCGGGAACGTTCACACGGTATGGAGTTTTTTCTTCCTGATCATGGCCAGTTCCCGCATGTTGCGGGCCTTGTCGGATTCGTCGACGATCTCCCGGCCGATGATCTCCTCCAGAATATCCTCCATGCTGATCACCCCGGTGACGCTGCCGTATTCGTCGACCACCACGAACAGATGCTGATACCGCTCGAAGAAATCGACGAATATGCGGTCCAGCGGCGCGGTTTCCGGCACAAAGTGCACCGGCCGCATGATCTGCGAGAGTTTGAGCGTATCCTGGCCGACGGCCGCCGCCATGAGCACATCCTGGCTGAGCACGATCCCCACCACCTTGTCGGGTTCGCCGTCGTATACCGGCACCCGGCTGTGCATCCGCCATTTGCCCTCCAGGCGGGCCGCCTCCTTGATGGTCAGCGATTGAGGGGCGGAAAAGGTGACGGTGCGCGGAGTCATGACCTGGCGCACGGTCTTTTCGCCCAACTGGAGGATATTGGCGATCACCTTTTCCTGGTCGGCCTCGATCTCGCCGGACTTCCGGCTCAGGCTGGCGATGGTCTTGAGTTCCTCCGCCGAGATCTGCTGGGATTTGTGGCTGTTGGGCACCAGACGGGTCATCTGTTGCGCCAGCCAGATCAGCGGGAGCAGCACCGCGATCATGAAGCGCAGCGGCGTGACGATGTGCGGCCCCAACTGCCGGGCAAAGGTGACGCCGATGGTTTTGGGCACCACCTCGGTGAACAGCAGGATGGCCAGGGTGAAGATCAGGGAGAACCAGATGAGGCCGTCATGGCCGAACAGGGCGACCGCCGCGGCACCGGCCACTGAGGCGCCGATGGTGTGCGCCACGGTGTTGAGGGTGAGGATGGCGGTGATCGGCTGCTCGATATTTTCCTTGAGCCGTCTCATGGCCTCGGCCTGACGGGGGTGGGTCTCGGTCATCAGTTCGACCTGCGCCGCCGACAGGGAAAGAAGAATGGCCTCGAACAGCGAGCAGGTGGTGGACACCAGCAGGGCGGTGCTCACGGCGAGGATGAAGACCAGCAACACGGGTAACCTCCGGGAACCATGGGGTATGTGTGGAGAAATCCGGCAACCGGCGGTTTTGCCGATTGAGGTTGGATCAAGTTTAGTGTATGAAAAACTTACATTAAATCAGTTGCCGTTGCTTTTCAAAACATTCCGCCATTCGTCCGGGGAGGGACAGATTCTGTGCCCGATCAGACCACGACCATCGCATTGTTCGACCAAGAACCATCCACGTTTGCCGGCGACCTGCTGGTTTATTTGATAGAAGAGGGGTTCCCCCAGGCCGCCGAGTCCGGCGCGGCCGCCAACCGGCTTTTGGCCAAGGTCCAGGAAACCGGCGATTTCAAGGGCGAAAAGGACCAGGTTTTTCTGCTGTATCCCAGCTTGGCGGCCTTGGAAGCGCAACCGGCCATCCAGGCCAAGAGGCTGCTGTTCGTCGGCCTGGGCAAACCCGACGATGCGGTCAACGGCCGCCGGGAACGGCTCCGCCTGGCGGGTGGCGCCATCGCCAAGCAGGCCTGCGAGGTGAAGGCCAGGGAGGTTCTGGTCGTTCTGCCCAAGGAGTATCTGCTCGATGCGGTCGAGATCGCCCAGTGCCTGAGCGAAGGGCTGCTGCTGGGCAACTACCGCTTCGATCTGTACAAACGCCCCAAGGACGACAAGGCACCGGGCCGGGTCGAGCGTTTTTTCCTGCACGACGGCGGCTTGGCCGCCAGCGCGGTCGGCAAGGGCCTGGAGCGCGGGCGGATTCTGGCCGAGGCGACCTGCGCCGCCCGCGACATGGCCAATCAGCCCGGCAACGGCTGGACTCCGGCCGAGTTCGCCGACTATGCCAAGAAACTGGGCAAGAAAACCCGGCTGAAATGCACGGTCCTCGACAAGGCGGCCATGCAGAAGCTGCGTATGGGCGGCATCCTCGGGGTCAATCAGGGCTCGGCCCAGCCACCGTTTCTGGTGATCCTCGAATACAGGACCAACAAAAAGTACCCGACCGTCCTTTTGGTGGGCAAGGGCCTGACCTTCGATTCCGGCGGCATCAGCGCCAAACCGCCGGCCGGCATGGAGGATATGAAATACGACATGTGCGGCGGCGCGGCGGTGCTCGCCGCCATGCAGGCCATCGCCGAGATCGGGGTGGCGGGGGTGAACGTGGTGGCCCTGGTGCCGACCACCGAGAACCTGTCCGGCCCGGCGGCGCTCAAGCCGGGCGACATCATCCGCCATTACGGCGGCATGACCTCGGAGATCATCAACACCGATGCCGAGGGTCGGCTGATCCTCGCCGATGCCCTGGCATACGGCATCGAGACGTACAAACCCCAGGCGGTGGTCGATGTGGCCACCCTGACCGGCGCGATGATCATCGGCCTGGGCCATCATTATACCGGTCTGCTCAGCAACAACGATCCATGGGCCGAGCAGCTGATCGCGGCCGGTGCCCGGGTCGGCGAACCCGTGTGGCGGCTGCCGCTGGGGCCCGAATACCGCAAGCAGATGGATTCCCGGATCGCCGACATCAAAAACGCCGGCAGCGACCGCAGCGGCGGCGGTATCACCGCCGCCTGCTACCTTGAGGAGTTTGTCGGCGACACCCCCTGGGCCCATCTCGACATCGCCGGCACGGCCTGGGATTTCACCGAGAAATCGTACATTCCCAAGGGGCCTTCGGGCACCGGGGTCCGCACCCTGGTCGAGTGCCTGAGCCAATGGCGACCGATCCCGGCCGCCGACAGGAATCAATAAAAAAAAGACGTCTCTCGCCGGCCCGGCCCGGTCGAGGACAGCCAAAGGGAGAACAGCATGCTTGCCAAAAGAAAGGGAATCACCGTCAGCCGGCAGATCATGGACGACCAACGGCTCCATCCGGAGGCCACCGGCGAACTGACCGGCCTGCTCAACGATCTGGTGGTGGCCGGCAAGATCATCAGCGCCGAGGTCAACATGGCCGGTCTGGCCGATATCCTCGGCCAGTCGGGCCGGACCAACATCCAGGGCGAGAACGTGCAGAAGCTCGACGTGTTCGCCAACCAGACCATCAAGCGGCGGATGGAGCAGTGCGGCCACGTCTGCGTCATGGCCTCGGAGGAGGACGACGGCATCATCCCGGTGCTCGACGGCTACGAGGGCAACTACACCATCGCCTTCGATCCGCTCGACGGCTCCTCCAACATCGACGTCAACGTCTCCATCGGCACCATCTTCTCCATCCATCGGCGCCTCAGTCCCTCCGGCCAGGGCGATGTCGGCGATCTGCTGCAAAAGGGCAGCCGGCAGGTGGCGGCCGGCTACATCATCTACGGTTCCTCCACGGTGATGGTCTACACCACCGGTTCCGGGGTGCACGGTTTTACCCTCGATCCGAGCGTCGGCGAATTCTTTCTTTCCCACCCCGACATCAGGATTCCGGAGACTTCGCTCTACTACAGCGTCAACGAGGCCTACGCCAACCACTGGTTCGACTCCACCCGCCGCTTCATCGACTATCTGAAAACGGCCGACGGCGGCAAGGGGGCCTACAGCCTGCGCTATATCGGCTCGCTGGTGGCCGATTTTCACCGGAACCTGATCAAGGGCGGTATTTTTCTCTACACCCGCGACAAGAAAAGCGGCGAAAAATCCGAAGGCAAGCTGCGGCTCCTCTACGAGGCCGCGCCGCTGGCGATGATCGTCGAACAGGCCGGCGGCCGGGCGATCACCGACGACGGCCGGCGCATTCTCGACATCGAACCGGCGAAGCTGCACCAGCGCGTGCCTCTGATCATCGGCGCCAAGCGCGACGTCGATCTGGCGGAAAAATTCCTCCGCGGAGAAATGTGACCGGCGGTCAGATACCGTCTATTTTCCCGCTTGACAAATATGTCCGGGGTTTTACTATGACAGAAATTCAACAGACAGGCCTGAACATGACCCACATCCTCGCTCTCCTTCTTCTCCTGAGCCGACTGCACGGACCAACCGTGGCAGGGGAGGAGGGTGTGTCCTGACGGGCCGCTCACAATCTGAACCCGCAAAGCCACGGTTGAAAAAACCGTGGCTTTTTTTTTGACCGAGACCAGGAGAAAACATGGAGCAGCAAAACTTCAAGAAATATCGTCCCTATCCGCCGGTGCGGCTGACGGACCGCACCTGGCCCGATCAGGTGATCACCAAGGCGCCGGTCTGGTGCAGCGTCGATTTGCGCGACGGCAATCAGGCCCTCATCCAGCCCATGAACCTGGAGGAGAAGCTGGAGATGTTTCAGCTCCTGATCCGGATCGGCTTCAAGGAGATCGAGATCGGCTTCCCCTCGGCCTCGCAGATCGAATACGATTTTCTTCGCCTGCTGATCGACGGCAAGCACATCCCCGGCGATGTGGTGCCCCAGGTGCTGACCCAGGCCCGCGAGCATCTGATCAAAAAATCCTTTGCCGCGCTGCACGGCGCGTGCGAGGCGATCGTCCATCTCTACAATTCCACCTCGACCCTGCAACGGGACGTGGTGTTCAAGAAGGGACGGCGGGAGATCGTCGAGTTGGGCGTGGCCGGAGCGCGGCTGATCCGCGAGCAGGCGGCGCAAACCGAGACCAAGATCCGCTACGAATACTCGCCGGAGAGCTTCACCGGCACCGAACTCGATTTCGCCCTGGAGATCTGCGATGCGATCATGGATATCTGGGAACCGACGCCGGACAACCCGGTGATCATCAACCTGCCGGCCACGGTGGAGATGTCGACCCCGAACATCTATGCCGACCAGATCGAGTGGTTCTGCCGGCACATGAAAAACCGCGACTGCGCGGTGATCAGCCTGCACGCCCACAACGACCGGGGCGAGGCGGTGGCCGCCACCGAGCTGGCCCTGATGGCCGGCGCCGATCGGGTGGAGGGCACCCTGTTCGGCAACGGCGAGCGCACCGGCAACGTCGACATTGTCACCCTGGCACTCAACATGTTCACTCAGGGCGTGGATCCCAAGCTCGATTTCTCGCGGATCAACAAGGTGATCAACGTCTACGAGCGCTGCACCAAACTGAAGGTGCATCCGCGCCATCCTTATGCCGGCGAGCTGGTGTACACCGCCTTTTCCGGTTCGCACCAGGATGCGATCAACAAGGGGATGACCGCCATCGAACTGACCCAGAGCGGTCTGTGGGAGGTGCCCTACCTGCCGATCGACCCGCAGGATGTCGGCCGCACCTACGAATCGATCATCCGGATCAACAGCCAGTCGGGCAAGGGCGGGGTGGCCTACATCATGGACCACGAGTTCGGCTTCAAGCTGCCCAAGGACATGCATCCGGGCTTCGGCCGGGTCATTCAGGAGGTGTCGGACGCCTATGGCGACGAGCTGACCCCGGAGATGGTCTTGCACACCTTCGAGAAGGAATACCTGTTCAACACCAACGGCTATTCCCTGAAATCCTTCAACGTGCTCAAGCGACACTTCGAGAAGGACGAGGAGAGCTCGGTGGCGGAAATCGAGGCGGTGGTGGTGGCCAGGGGCGAGGAACAGACTATCAGCGCTGCGGGCAACGGCCCGCTGGACGCCTTCTGCACCGCCCTGCGTGACGGCCTGGGCCTGCGGTTCGTCCTCCACTCCTACCACGAGCACGCCCTGACCCGCGGCAGTTCCGCCAAGGCGGTGAGCTACATCGAGATTCTCGATCAGGACGACGAAAGCTGGTGGGGTGCCGGCGTGGATACCGACATCATTGTCGCCTCGATCAAGTCGCTGCTCAGCGCCCTGAACCGTTCGGCGGCCAAAACAAAGAAGAAGGAGTAGAAGATATGCGGAACAAACGGCTGGCCGCCCTGGGCTGCGGCGTGCTGCTGCTGGCCGCGACAACCGTTGCCGCCGAGGAGATCGGCGAGGTCAGCACCACCTTCAAGTTTGTCGGCGCCAACGACAAGATTGTGATCGAGGCCTTCGACGACCCGGACATCGGCGGCGCCACCTGCTATGTCAGCCGGGCCAGGACCGGCGGCATCAAGGGGACCTTCGGGGTAGCCGAGGATACCTCGGACGCCTCGATCTCCTGCCGCCAGACCGGGCCGATCACGCTGCCGGAGCGGGTGGCCTCGGGCAAGGACGACGGCAAGGAGGTTTTCAAGAAATCGGCCTCGCTGATCTTCAAGAAGGTCCAGGTGGTGCGCTTCTACGACAAGAAGCGCTCCACCCTGATCTACCTCACCTACAGCGACCGGATCATCGAGGGCTCGCCGAAAAATTCCATCTCCACCATTGCCCTGACCCAGGCGATCCAGGGCGGCGCCGTGGCGGTGCCGGGCAACTGAGCGCCGCCCGTCCGGTTCAGGCGGGATGCCGCTCTCCCGCCTGTTTGCTGAACGCCTCGAACAGGCAGGACATGCCCAGCATGTTGGTCCCCTGGGCGCAGGCGTCGAGGATGTCGCTGTCCCGCCAGCCGAGGGCGCGGAGGCGCTGCACCTCGTCCTCGCCGATCTTCTCCCGGCGCAGCACCCTAGCCACCGTGGCCAGGAGCGCATTTTCGGCCTCGCTGAAAGCTGCCACCTGCCGGCCGGCGGCGAGATCGTCCAAGTCCTCTGCCAACAGCCCGGTCTTGCTCAGCCAGGTTTTGTTGAGATTGACGCAGTGGTCGAAACAGACCTGCTGTGCGGCAAGGAAGCGGATGGCGGCCAGCAGGGGAAAGCTGAGCGCCTCGTGGCGCATGAAGTACGAGATCTGGGCAAAGAAGACCTCGAACAGGCCCGGACTGGTGCTCATCAGCAGCAACGGTGCCGGCACCGGGCTGCGCCTCTGTTTGAAGATGTCGTAGGTTTCTGCCACTGCTCCGGTCGCCTGTTCCGGGGTTTGGTACGCAAGCACAAACATGGGGTTTTCTCCTGGTAGTAGACTGGTCGTCTAGGTTAGGGGTGCATGCCCCATCAGGGGGCACGCGGACGCACGGATCGTTACGTCAACAAAACTGCAAAGGTCATGTGTTGGAAGGTGTCCAGCGGTTCGGGGCCGGCCACGGCCTTCATCCGGATCAGGGCGCCCTGCCAAGCGGAAAGGATGTAGCGCGCCGTGGCCTCGGGTTCGAGGCGCGCGGGCAGTTCGCCCCGTTCCCCGGCCTCCTGCAGCAGCCGGGCGATGAAGCGGGCCAGGCCTTCCAGGGAATGGTTGAGCTTCTCCCGGAAGGCGGGATTGACATCGCCCATCTCTTGGACGAGATTGCCGATGGGGCAGCCCTTGATGAATCCTTCCTGCTCGAAATGGTTGCGGAACCAGAGAAAGAAGTTGGCCAGCCGTTCCAGCGGCGGCTTGTCCATATCCGTGAGGATGGGGCGCACCTGGGCCGCGAACCCGTTCTGGTAGTGGTCCACCAGGGCCAAGCCAAATTCTTCCTTGCTCTTGAAATAAAAATAAAAAGACCCCTTGGGCACGCCGGCCGCCTGGAGGATCTCCTGCAAGCCGGTGGCGGTGAACCCCTTGTGGTGGACGATCCGGCCGCCGCAGGCCAGGATATGTTCGCGGGTGGTCGTTGGCATGGTGGTATAATAGACCGGTCGTCTATAACGTGTCAAGGGGAATGTGGCCTGCGGGAGAAAACCGGGGCGATGGGCCCCGTCACGGTACCGGCGAGATGCGGACCGGCGGTAGGCGGGCGCAGGAGGTGCCGAAGGTTTGCTTGTTTCGCTGGCGCAAGAATGGTAATGATTGACAGAACGTTTCCATCCCATCCGAGGACCAGCCATGGACAACTCTGCCGCCAGCCTGCTCGGCGAGGCCAAAACCCTGCTGCTGGCCACCGATGGTTCCCGTTTCAGCGAGGGGGCCATCCGGGAGGCCATTTTTTTCGGCCGGGCCTGCCGGGCCAAGGTGATCGTCCTGCATGTGGTTTTCACCCAGACCGAATCGATCGGCGCCGCCAATTTTGCCGTCCGGCAGGGCAGGGAAGAACTGGCCCCGCATTTTGACCGCATCCGTACCCTGGCCGATGACAGCGGCGTGGAACTGGAGATCGTGGTGGTCGGCTCCAGCAGGCCGGAGAAAACCCTGGTCGAACAGGCCCGCCTGCGGCAGGCCGATGTCATCCTCATGGGCCGTCGCGGCAAGGTCGGCCGGTGGTCGCGGCTGGTGGGCAAGAGAACCACGGCGGTGATCGCCCAGGGGTTCCCGCGGGTTTTGGTGGTGCCGAAAGAGTGCAGCCTTGCCGGCACGCACATTCTGGTGGCGGTGGACGATTCCCCGAACGGCCGGCGCGCGGCGCAGGAGGCCCTGAGCCTGGGCCGCGCCTGTCCCACGCTCCAGCAAATAACGGTCATGGCCGTGGCGGGGCGCGAGGAGCAGCGCTCCCGGACCGAAGTCCTGGCGGCCGCGATCTGTGCCCAGTCCCTTCGGGAGGAGTTGCCCGTTTCGTGCGAGCCGCTTGTCGAGGTGGGCGATCCGGCCGAGGCCATCCTGCGGGCGGCAGAGGGGCGGCAGGTGGACATGATCCTCCTCGGCGGTCCCGGCAGGAGCGGGCTCGCCAAGCTGCTCAAGGGGCATGTCACCGAGCATGTCATCGGCCAGGCGCACTGCGCTGTCCTGGTGGTGACCGCCCAGGATGACGCATCCGACCAACCCTCTCCTGCCGATCCCGCCCCATGACCAGCAGACTGGTATTGCGCCTCTTTCCGTTTCTCGCCTGGTTTCCCCTTGCGCCGCTGGTCCTGCGCGCCGATCTGATCGCCGGCATCACCGGCGCCCTGGTCCTGGTTCCCAAGGCCATGGCCTATGCGCAACTGTCCGGGCTGCCGCTCCAGTTCGGCCTTTACACCGCCCTGGTCCCGGCGGTCATCGGCGCCCTATGGGGCTCGTCGCGACAACTGGCCACCGGGCCGGTGGCCATCCTTTCCCTGATGACCGCCGCCGCCGTTGCGCCATTGGCCATTCCCGGATCGGAAGAGTATGTCGGTCTGGTGCTGCTGCTCACTCTCATGGTGGGCTGCATTCAATTCGTGCTCGGGCTGGTCAAGCTGGGCAGCGCGGTCAATTTCGTCTCCCATCCGGTGGTCCTCGGGTTCATGAACGCAGCGGCCCTTATCATCGGGCTCTCCCAACTGGATATGCTCCTCGGCATCCCCAAGGGGCGCAGCGATTTTTTCCTGAAGGATGTCTGGGAGATGCTCGGCTATCTTCCCCTGACGCATCTGCCCACCCTGGCGATATCGGTGGTCAGCCTGGTACTGATGGTGGCGGTGCAGAAGGTCCGATTGCTGGCCAAACCCGGCGTTCTGATAGTGGTCGCCGCCACCATCCTGGTTAGCGCCCTCATCGGCTTCGAACATAATGCCACCGGCCGGATCGCGCATGTGGCCACGCCGGAGGCCAGGGAAATGATCGCCGGCTACAACGCCACCGCCCAGCGCATCGCGGAGTTGAACAGCGGTCTTGCCGGCCTTTCGACACGGCTGCGGCAGGCGGAGAAAGAAGACGGCTCCCGCGTGGCGGCTGATCTGCGCTATCGACTGGAACTGCTCGATCTCGACATCAAGGCGGCCGAAAAGGAAGAGCGCAACCGGATGCGGGAGATCCGCAGGCTGTATTTCGTCCGCACCATCCCCGACGAGGGCCATCCTCCCCTGTTGTACCGGATGGGGGCGGCTCCGGCAGGGGTCGAGACCGACGGCCGTCTGTGGCGCATCAAGAAAATCGAGCAGGAGGCGTTGAAGCTGAGCGGCGGCGGCGATGTGGTCGGGGACATTCCCGCCGGCCTGCCCTCGTTCCGGCTGCCCGCCATCAGCCTCGACGGCGTGTTGCAGCTGATGAGCTCGGCCCTGGTCATCGCCCTGGTGGCGTTCATGGAGTCGATTTCCATGGCCAAGGCCATGGCGGGAAAAACCAAGCAGCGTCTCGATCCCAATCAGGAGCTGATCGGGCAGGGCCTAGCCAACATCGGCGGGTCTTTTTTCCAGTCCTATCCGGCCTGCGGTTCCTTCACCGGTTCGGCCGTCAACCTGCAGACCGGGGCGAAAACCGGGCTGGCCATGGTGTTCAACGGCGGGTTCGTCGCCGTGACCCTCCTTTTCCTGACCCCCCTGCTCTACCATCTGCCCCAGGCGGTGCTGGCGGCGAACAACCTCCTGGCGGTCTCGGGGTTGATCACCTTCCAGGCGTTCAAGCACACCTGGAAAGCCAGCCGGGCCGACGGGATCGTGGCCCTGGTGACCTTCACCGTCACCCTCCTGGCCGCGCCCCATCTCGACAAGGGGGTGATCATCGGCGCGCTGCTGGCCATCGGCCATTACCTCTACCGCACCATGGCGCCGCGGGTCGCCATTCTCGGCCGGCACGAGGACGGGACCCTGCGGGATGTCAAATACCACCCCAACTTGGCCACCTCGACCAAGGTGGTGGCCATCCGTTTCGACGGTTCGCTCTACTTCGCCAACATCGCCCATTTCGAGGACGCGGTCCTCGGCGCCATGGCCGATCACCGCGAGGCCACGTTTCTGCTCGTGGTCGGCGACGCCATCAACTCCATCGACTCCTCGGGCGAGGAAATGCTCCACAACCTGGTGAGCCAATTGCATCAGTCGGGGGTGGAGGTGGTCTTCTCCGGATTGAAAAAGCAGGTGCTCGATGTGATGCGGGCGACCGGCCTCTATGGTGTCGTCGGGGAACGGAACATCTTTTCCACCGAGGACCAGGCCCTGGTCGACATCTCCTGCCGGCTTGGCGAGGAGGGGGAGGCCTGCGCCCTGTTCAGACCGAAACAGTGAGGCGGCGGAGCAGGGGCGGAACCCTGTTCCTGCCTCACCCTTTGCGCCGTTCTGCGCCTACCCCAGGTGCTTGACCCGCAGGGTTTTCTTGTCGGTCTTGCCGACGCTGGTCTTGTCGATGGTCTCGACGATCCTGACCTTGAGCAGCATGGCCTGTTTGGAGAGGAGCCCCTTGTCGATGAACTGGGTGATATGGCTCACCAGTTGCCGGGGCGTCGGCGCGGCCGCATCCTTTTTCGGCACGATCAGGGCGAGCGGCCGCTCGCCCCATTTCTTGTCCGTCATGCCGATCACCGCCACCTCGGCCACCGCCGGATGCAGGCCGATCACATCTTCCAGTTCGAGCGAGCTGAGCCATTCGCCGCCGGTCTTGATCACATCCTTGATCCGGTCGGTGATGCTGACGTAGCGCCGCGCGTCGATATTGGCCACGTCGCCGGTGTGGAGAAAGCCGCCCTTCCACAGGTTTTCCGAATTGCGCTGGTCCTTGAGGTAGCCCTGGGTCAGCCAGGGCGCCCGGACCACCACCTCGCCGACCTGCTCGCCGTCGTGGACCACCTCGGCCATCGCTTCGTCCACCAGCCGCAGCTGCACCAGCGGAATCGGCCGGCCGGTCTTGCAGCGCAGGGTCACCTCGTCCTCCTCGCTCAGATCGTCGCGGTCGACATGGGCAATGGTCAGGATCGGGCAGGTCTCGGACATGCCGTAACCGGTGAACACATCGATGCCCCGGTCCAACACTTTCCGGCACATGGCCTTGGTCAGGGCGGAGCCGCCGATCAGCACCTTCCAGCCGGACAGATCGAGTTCCCCGAAACTGGGATGGTTGATCAGCATGTGCATGATGGTGGGCACGCAGTGGGAGAAGGTCGCCCCTTCCCGGGCGACCAGCCGAAGGATCGGACCGGGGGCGTACTTGCCGGGATAGACCTGCTTGACGCCGAGCGAGGTGGCCACATAGGGCATGCCCCAGGCGTGGACATGGAACATGGGGGTCAGGGGCAGGTAGACGTCCCGCTGATGAAACCGTCCCTGGCTCGCCGACGTGCCGAACGCGGCCAGGTTGGCCAGGGTGTGCAGCACCAGTTGCCGGTGGCTGAAATAGACGCCCTTGGGCATGCCGGTGGTGCCGGTGGTGTAGAAGGTGGTGGCCCGGGTGTTTTCGTCGAAATCCTCGAAATTGAAACGGTCGCCGGCCCGGGAAAGCAGGTCTTCGTATTCTCCCGCCAGGGGGAGGAAGGTTTGGGGCGGATTGTCGAGGTCGGTGAGCAGGACAAAGCGCTTGACCGTGTCGATGCGGCCCCTGATCTGCTCGATGATCGGCAGGAATTCGTCGTTGAGCAGGAGATAGTCGTCCTCGGCGTGGTCGATGGTATAGAGGATCTGCTCCGGCGACAGCCGGACGTTGATGGTGTGGAGGACCGCGCCGAGCATCGGCACGGCGAAGAAGCACTCCAGGTAGCGGTGGCTGTCCCAGTCCATCATGGCCACGGTGTCGCCCGGCTTGACCCCGAGTGCGGTGAGGGCGTTGGCCAATCGGTGGACCCGGCGGCGGAAATCCCGGTAGGTGTAGCGCATGTGGTCGCGGTAGACGATCTCCTGGTCGGGGTTGTCGACCACCGGCGCCAGGAACAGATTCTTGATCAGCAGGGGATAGGTGTACGCCGAGGCGGTGCGCTGGATGAGGGAGGCGGTCATGGCAGGTCCTTTTGCAAGACTGGCGGAAAGTACGGCGGACAAATTCGGTGCTCACCATTACTGAACCGGCGAGCGCTTGTCAAACAGGTTTGAGTGGATGGAGCAAAAACGGCGCCAACTACCATGACGTGGCAGCACGGGCGGCAAAATATCTGTTGACGGATTATTTTTCCATTATGATAGTGTTCGCCGTTGATGCACCCGCACCTTCGCGAACAGGTCGGTGCGTGCCGTTGCGCCGGACATCTTTCACTCCACCCGTTTCCCTCTTCGAACATTCCATGGCCGTGATGAATATCGCCGCGGCAATCGCGCGCAAGAACGTGCGGATTGTCGCCAGTACGATCATTTCCCTGCTCTGCAACCGGTACACCGCCTTCATCCTCGGCGTGTACGCCTACTCGCTGACCATCCTCGTCCTGGGCGGTTTGGGCGGCATGTTCGGCGCCATCGAAATCCGGTCGATGTGGCTGTTTCCGCTGGACGAGATCCGGGGCGTGTATCTCAAGAAGGAGTATCTGGAACTGATTTTTCTGGTCTATTTCTATTGTTATTTCAACGCGATCCTGCGCCCGTCCCGCTGGCAGGCGCTGCTGGCGGCGGTGCCCCTGCTTCTGGCCTACCTGGGCCAGGATATCTATTTCCTGATGTACAGCAACGTCTTCCGGGCCTCGGAATTGGCCGAGGTGCCCGAACTGTTCGGGGTGCTGACCTGGCCGTATCTTGTCGCCCTGCTGCTCTTTGTCCTCCTGCCGCTGGGATTCTTTTTCCTGTCGATCAACTATCGCAGGTTCGGGGTCCTGGTGGCGGGGGCCCTGCCGCCGGCCCTGCTGGTCGCGACGACCGCCTTTTTTCCGGAACAGTACGTCAACATTTACCGCAAGGTGGGCGAAGAGATCGTCGACTGGTCCGACCAGGAATCCGTCGAGAACAACGGCCGCTTCATGATGCTGCTCTACCGGGAGGCCGAACGGCATCTCGCCCAGAAAAGGACGGCAACCTTCCGCAACCGGCCGCAATACGAAGAGCAGGTCAGGCAATTCGCCGCCTGGCTCCAGGAGGCCGGCGGCCCCAAACGCAATATCCACCTGGTGGTGATGGAGAGTTTTTTCGATCCCACCCTGTTCAAGGGCGCCTCCTACACCAGGGATCCGCTCCATCCCAGTTTCCGGAAGCTGTTCGGCAACAGGATGGGCTTTTCGCTTTCACCCGTGGTGGGCGGCAAGACGGCCCAGGCGGAATTCGAGGTTCTGTGCGGCGTGCCCGCCTTCGAGGAGATGACCGGCGTGGAGTTCAACAGCTTCACCGGTGCCGCCGCCTACTGTCTTCCCGGCAAGCTGCAACTGGCCGGTTACCGGACCATGGCTTCCAACGCCTATAACCCCAGCTATTTCAACACGCCCAACGCCTACCGGGGCATGGGCTTCGCCAGGATGTTCTTTCCCCGCGAATATACCGGCGGCAACGAAACCTATCTGAGCAAGGGCGACACCACGGGCGAGGGGGAATACATGTTCGACGGCGCCATCTTCTCCCAGAACCTCGAATACGTCGCCTCACAACTGGCGGAAGAGGGCGCGCCGCCGCTCTTCAACTACGTGCTGACCATCTACGGCCATTTCCCGCACCTCATAAACGAGGAAAAAAGGCCGAAGGTGCTGAAGATGCGCTCCAGCTTCAGGGACGAACAGCTCGAGCGGGGGGCGAACCAGATATTCTACCGCACCCAGGCCGTGGCCGACTATGTCAACAGACTGACCGAACTCGACCCCAAGGGCCTGATCATCCTGGTGAGCGACCACCTGCCGCCGGGGCAGCATGGCCGGAGAAGTTTCCAGAAACTGCGCTACCTCGACAACAGCAATGAAAGCATGCACATGAACCGGATATTGATCGTCGAGGAAGGCAAGGTGAAGAAGTACGCCGTCATCCATCATTACGACATCCCGGCCCTGGTGTATAATTTCATCAGCAAGGGGGCCTACTGCAAGGTGAACACCTGCGGCTTCGCCGACAACAAACTGCTCGACGACCGCATGCAGCGGCATGACGACTACATGCGGGTCATGGCGCACGCATCGGAATGAGGAAGGGAGGACGGCATGGAGGCAATGAAGAAAAAACCGGTTTCGTCGGGCATCGCCCAACTCGACAACCTGCTCGGCGACCTCTACATCGGCGACAATGTCCTGTGGTACGAGGATGCCGGCAGCTTCACCGCCGTGTTCTGCATTCACTTCATCCGGGAATCGTTGACCCTGAAGAAACCGACGATTTACGTCAGTTTCGATCGCTCGCCGAAAAACGTGGTCACCTTTCTCGGACCGCTCGCCGAAAGCCAAAACTTCACCATCCTCGACTGCTTCACCAACGGCAAGGGTGATCGTTCCGAGGTCTTCAACAAGTTTTACGAAAAGGACGGGGCCCAGTGGCCCCACCAGGTGATCCGGGTCAACGACCCGGCCCAGCCCGGTCAGGTGGCCGAGGCCATTTACGGCCTGCATGCCAATCTCTCCGGCGACACCCGCTTCATCATCGACAGCCTCACCGGCATGCAGGATCTCTGGGGCGGCGAGGAACAGGTGATGAAATTCTATGCCCGCACCTGTCCCCGGCTGTACGAACTCGATACCATTGCCTACTGGATTGTCGAAAAAGGCGCCCATTCCAGCCGGTTGAAGGCCAATATCAACAAGATCGCCCAGGTGGCCATCGACCTGGCCATCAAGGGCGGCAAGCCGGCGCTCAAGATCCTCAAGGCGGAAAAGCGGAATTCTCGCTTTCTCAACGAGCCGCAATCCTTCAGTTGCACGGGGGCCGAGATCGTGTTCGACCTGCCCAAGCCGCTGCCGGAGCGGTTGGACCTGGGGGGAAAAATCAAGGCGATGCGGAAGAAGCAGGGCCTGAGTCAGAAAGAACTGGCCGAGAAGATCGGGGTGACGCCCAGCAGCATCTCCCAGGTGGAGAAGAATCTCATCTATCCTTCCATCCCGGCCCTGTTTCGTCTGGCCGAGAGCCTCGCCGTCGAGGTGGGCTATTTTTTCGAGGGGGCGCAGGCAGGCAGGCCGGGATGCGTCTTTCGCGCCGGCGAACGGGTGGGGGCCGGTTTCGACGGTCCGGCCAAGGGGCTGGTCGAGGGCAGCCGGCTGTTGCCGCCCGGCATCCGGGACGCGGGCATCGAGCCCTACCTGCTCAGCATCGAGCCGGGCCGGAAAGTGGCCGGGCATTTCTTCACGCACAAGGGCGAGGAAGTGGGCTATGTCCTGGCGGGCGCCCTGGCGCTGTGGGTGAACGGGCAGCGGCAGGAGGCGGCCGCGGGCGACCTGATCTATCTGAAGACGCAGACCCCGGAACAGTGGGAGAACGACGGCGACGCTCCGGCCGAACTGCTCTGGCTGAAGGTCAAATGAATTGTCGTTTCAAGGAAGGGTTGCGGGCGGGTTGCCCCGCCCGCAAATGAAGCGATACTGAACTTAAGCGGCAAGAATCTGCTTGGCGCTTTCATCCCGGGCATCGGTGATGTAGGTGATGCCCGTCTCCTTGGCGGTCTCCCGGTTGCCGGCGAACAGATCGTCGCGGCTGAGCGTGTCGATGCGGAACTTGCGCGCGCCGGCCAGCAACTGCTGCAGGCCGCAGGCCAGCTTGTCGGCCATGGTCCACATGGCGATGGCGCCGTACGGGATGTTCTTCATTTCGTCCTTGCCCACCTTTTTCTCGACATCGTAATAGGAGGCGAAGATCTCTTCCGGCGAACCGCCCATGGCGGCGACGCTGGCCGGCAGTTTGTCCCAGTTGCCGTTGACCCGCTCGCGCCGGTCCGGATGGAGGGCGCCCTCGATGTTGGCGCCGAGAAAGCCGGGAATCATGATGCCGCGGCCCATGCAGATCAGCTTGGTGAACGGAGCGCCCAGGGCGAGGCCCTTGAAGATGGCGTCTTCCAGGGCGAAACCGCCGGCAAAGGAGAGATCGACCACCCGCCTGCCCTGCGCGGCGAGGATGCTCGCGTACTCGTAGGCCTTGGCGTGCAGGTTGATCGACGGCACGCCCCAGCTCTGCATCATGTTCCAGGGGCTCATGCCGGTGCCGCCGCCGGAGCCGTCGATGGTCAGCAGGTCGAGCCTGGCCTCGGTGGCGAACTTGATGGCCATGGCCAGTTCTTCCATGCCGTAGGAACCGGTTTTGAGCGAGATGCGCTTGAAGCCGATCTTGCGCAGGTACTCGACCGACTTCATGAACTCCTCGCGGACCAGCGCCACGGTGTCGAGGTTGGTGCCGCCCAGCCGGCTGTGGCGGGCAAAGGACTTGATCGCCCCCTTTTCGAAGGCCATCTGCACTTCCGGCAGGGTGGGGTCCGGGTCGACGATGTAGCCGCGATTTTTGAGGAACTGGGCATACTTGATGCTGGCGACCTGGATCTCGCCGCCGATGTCCTTGGCGCCCTGGCCCCATTTCAGCTCGACGATGCAGCGGTCGCCGTACTTGCCGACCACGTATTCGGCCACGCCGTTGCGGGCGTCCTCGACGTTCAGCTGGACGATGATCGCCCCGTAGCCGTCATGGTAGCGCAGATAGGTGTCGATGCGCCGGTCCAGTTCCGGGGCCTTGGCGATTTTGCCGTTCTCGATCTCCGAGGCCTTGTCCACGCCGACCACGTTCTCGCCGACCACGATGGGGATGCCGATCAGGGCGCCGCCGACGGCAAAGGAATCCCAGTATTTGGCGGCGATGAAGGTCGAACCCAGGGCGCCGGTCATCAGGGGAAGGCGGGATTTGGTCTTGACCTCGTTGCCGAACTCGGTGGTCAGGTCGACATTGGGGAAAATGCAGTGGTCCGGATCGTTGGACAGTCCTTTGGCCAGGCCGTGCGCCCCGTAGGCGTAGCCCTGGATACGCAGGGAGTTGTAGGAAACCCCCACATGGGTGGTGTTGTTGGCGCCGGCCGTGACCACGCCGAAATCGCGGGGGTAGAGCAGTTTTCTGCCGACAAGGCTCGACTTCCAGGTTTCGCACTGGCCCATGCAGTCGGCGCGACACAGGGTGCACAGTCCGGATTCCGCGGGGTTGCCTCTGTTGGTGGTGCCCAGGACATCGTTGTTTTTTGCAAAACGCATGATTTTCCTCTCCTTATTTTTATAATGAATACGGATTGTTGTAGGTGCAACCGCACATGTCGACAAAAAAAGGCGCCTGTCCCTAGGGGGAGACAGACGCCTTTGTCGTGTCGGAATACGCGAAACACCGTCGGGTACACGCCGTTGTGCACCCGATGTTCAGGTAATTTTTTTATTAAAACTTAATTTGAATGTCAATAAATAAGTTTCAAGCGATTGTTCTTTTGGAGTGCTCCGGCTGGGAAACCGCAGTGCCGCGGCCTTAGTACAACTCGTCGGCGAGCAGAATGGCCTCTGCCACCTCAAGCGTGCTCTTGCGCGAATCCATGCTCCGTTTCCGGATCCATCGGTAGGCCTCGTCGCCGCTCAGCGACTGGCGTTCCATGACGATTTCCTTGGCCCGCTCGATTTTTTTCCGTGCCTTCAGCTCTTCCTGGATGATCTTGGTGTTGATGATCAACTCGGTGTTGCGGATGGCCACCGCCGCCTGGTTGGCCACCACGGTGAGCAGGTTGATGTCGGTGTCGGAAAACTGGTGCGGCGAAGACGTGAAGCAGTTGAGCGCGCCGATGACCTTTTCCTTTTTGCCCTGCAGGGGCACGCCCACCATGGAAACCAAGCCCAGCTTCTTGGCCATGGTCTTTTCCTTGAAAATCTCGCACTGGAGGACATCGGCGATGACCAGGGGCTTCTGGCTGGAAACCACGTGCCCCACCACGCCTTCGTCCAGGTTGAGCGAGCGGTCGATCACGTATTCGGGCTCGATGGCCTGAGTGGCCTTGAGGCGGATTTTCGGCGGCGTGGAACTCTCGTCCACCAGCCACAGGGAGCAGATGTCGACTCCGGTGACCTTGGCGACGACCATGACGATCAGCTTGAAGATATCCTCGAGGAAGAGATCCGAGGTGACTGCCTGGCTGATCTCCATCAAGGCCTTGATGTATTGGTCGTAGCTCTGCTGATGGTGTTCGGGCATGGTGTGGGCGGGACGGTCAATGCACGCTCTGCCGTTCCAACGCCTGGAGGCCCTTGCGCGTGATCAGGGAAAGACAATGGTCGACGTTGCTTTCGACCACGCCCATGTCGTTCATGATTTTTAGCAGCAGGTGCGTCTCGGAGAGGCTGATGTTCAAGCGGTTGGCGATTTCGTCGGAATCGACCAGTTGCGGACTCGGGTTCTGTAAATTCTGCGAGAGGATCTGCAGGATCTGGAGCTTCTTGGCGGCGAGGGACATGGCAAACCTCTTGGCTGGAATGGGCAGCGCGTTTTCCGGGCTGTTGTCCGCCGCCCCTTGCGGTGGGGCAAAGGCGGTCCATGATCGAAGGGGCGGCCGCGGGGGCCGGGGCCCAGGCGGAAACAGACCGGTTTACGCGGTGATATCTTTCCGGTGGCGGCGGTTCCCGGCGCGGGCATGCATCGTCGATTGTCAGGGACTTATTACCGTGACAGGGGTGGGCGGGCAACAAAAAATTATTAAAAATTAATTTTTAATTTCATAAATTATTTTTAATAATTTTTTGTCCGATTGAAAAACCAATGAATATGGTGCGGGAGGGAAGGGAAAACCGGAACGGGATGCTGTGCCATGGTACGGGAAAGAAAACGTCGCCGCCGCTCATGAGGTGGCTTCGGGACAGCGGATGCCCTCGTCTTCCGCCGAGAAGAAGGCAGTCAGGGCGCGCAGCAGATACCAACCGTCGAGATGGCCGATGGTTTCCCGGATCGAGTGCATGGCCAGTTGCGGCACGCCCACATCGACCGTGGCCACGCCGATTTCGGCGGCGGTGAGAGGGCCGATGGTGGAGCCGCAGGCCATGTCGTTGCGCATGACGAACTGCTGGCAGGGAACCTCCGCCCTGTCGCAGAACCGGCGGAAGAGGGCGCCGGTCAGGCCGTTGGTGGCATAGCGCTGGTTGGCATTGGTCTTGATGACCGGTCCCCGGTTGAGCAGGGGCAGGTGGTCGGGGTCGTGCTTCGCGGCAAAGTTGGGATGGACCGCATGGGCATTGTCCACCGAGACGAAAAGCGAACCGGCGATTACCTGCTGGCGGAGATCGGTATCGGGATAGAGCCGTTCCAGCACGCTTTTCAGGAAGGGGCCCTGCGCCCCGGAAGTGGACACGCTGCCCACTTCCTCGTGATCGTTGAGGACGACGAGGCGGTTTCGGTCCGCCCCGGACTGCACCAGAGCCCGGAGGATGGCGTGGCAGGAAAGCAGATTGTCCAGGCGGCCGCCCGTGATGAACTCGCCCTGCAAGCCGACGCGGCAGAGCGGTTGGGTATCGTAGAGGAACAGGTCAAAGGCCAGGATTGCCGCCTGGGCCGCCTCGGGGTGCCGTCTGGCAAGCTCATCGCGCACCACCGCCTGCAGGTCCGGCGGCGCGGCCTCGGCGGACAGCGCCAGCAGCGGTACGAGATCCGTCTGCTTGTTGATGCTCCGCTTGTCGTTGACCTCGCGATCGAGATGGATGGCCAGGCTGGGGATGATGGCCAGCGGCCGCTGACCATCGATCAGGCTGCATCGCAGCTTGCCGTCGCTATCGCTCCAACTGATCCGGCCGGCGATGGACAAGGGGCGGTCGAACCACGGGGCGAGCAGGGCGCCGCCGTACACCTCGACACCCAACTGCACGCAACCATGCCGCATCTGCATGGGGTTCGGTTTGATTTTCAGGCCGGGGCTGTCGGTGTGGGCACCGGCCATGCGCAGCGGCATGCCGGTTTGCGGACTGTGGCTCAGGGTGAAGGCGATCAGGCTGGCGTCGTTGCGGGTGAGGTAGTAGGAACCGGGAGCGAGGATGCCCCAGGTGTCGACCTCGCGCAGCTGCCTGAAACCGTGATCCCGCAGGAGGGCCGCGCTGTTGGCCACCGCATGATAGGCGGTCGGTGATCGGTCGATATAGGAAAAGAGATCGTCGAGATAGTCGCTCGCTTGCATGGCTCGATGCCTTGGCATGAAGTTGGGGATGGGTGGGTCAGGCGAAAACGTCCACGTCCGGACGAGGTGCCGTGCCCATGGCGGCCGGGGCGGCGGATGGGGATGCAGGCGCATCTTCTTCCGGTTCGGCGGACGTGCCTCCGTCCTGCGACTGGTCGGCCTCGGCGGCCTGCTGCGTGCGCAGTTCCTGGCGGGCTCGGTTTTCCATGGCCGCGGCGTTGGCGGCAATGGTGCGGTCGGCCGCCGAAGGTTCGGCCGGAGCCAGGGCCGCCTGCTTGATGGTTTCCATTTTTTGAATGGTTTTCTCGGGCGTGGCCTCCTTGCCCATGTCGATCGGCACTTCGCCGCCGATCGCGTACCGTCGGCCGTCGGGCCCGTGCTGGTAGGTGTAGCTGGGGCCACCTCGGGCATATTGACCCGCGCTGGCGAGGTGGGCCGTTTCGTGGGTTCGCACCTCCCGGTCCCGCGCCTGGAGTTCCCGGACCATTGTTGTCTCGGCCGGGGTCAGGCCTTGGAGATCGGCAGGCGTACCCTTGCCCTGTGACAGGCTGCCGGACTCCGTCGTCCCCGGCTCCGATCCCTTTTCCTTCCCGGCGGCCTCCTCTTCCCGCGATTTTTCGATGCCGTCCGGGGACAATGTTACTTTATCTTTGTACTTTCCGGCAGTTGTGCTACTCTGGTCGCCAATGGTCACGACGGGGCGCGCCGGCTCGGAGCGAAGAGAAGCCCCCATCCGACCGCTGCGGTCATAGGTGCCGATCAAGGAGGTGCTGGTGGCGGTGGTCAACATTGGCGGATCAGGAAAAAACGTGTCGTAGGTAGGAACTACTATACGCCATGACAAAACCCGGAGACAAGCCGAATTTTGCCGGATCGCACCACAGGCGCAGCCGGACGGAGCGCCTGAAACCGGGGGCAGGGGAGGGGTGCCGGCCGCCCGGCCGCGCAACGAGGGGGAAAACACATCTTCCCATGAGGTGAGACAATGTTCAACATGGAAAAATTGCTGGGAAAAATGGTCGGCGAAGTGGTCGGCAAGAGCGGTTCCTGGGGTGGTGGCAAGGCCTCGGGGCTGGGCGGCCTGGGCGCCGGTTCCGGCTTGCTGACCGTGATCGGTCTCGGTGTGGGCGCATACGAGATCCTGAAACAGCAGCAGGGGCGGAAGCAGCCGGCCGGTGGCATGGCCCCGCCGCCCCCACCGCCCGGCTCCGGCGGTCCCGGTGCGCCCCCTCCGTTCCCGCCGGGAGCGGCGCCAGCGGCACCGCCGCCGGTACCCGCAGGGGTAGTGCCAGGTGGGCCGGCGTCATCGCCATCGCCGGCCGGCGGGTTGACCACCGAGGAACTGGCAACCCGGATGATTCAGGTCATGGTGGCCGCGGCCCATGCCGACGGGACCATGGACGCCGAAGAGGAGAAGGAGGTGCTTGATCGGCTGCGGGGCGCGGAACTGACCCGGGAAGAGAAGATGTTCCTGCTCGACGAATTGCACCGGCCCAGAAGCATCGAGGCGCTGGCCGCGGGCATTGCCGATCCGGCGGTGGCGAAAACCATGTATATGCTGGCACTGGCCGCCATCGCGATCGATACCGAGGCGGAACGCCGTTGGCTCGACGAACTTGCGGAACAACTCGGAATCAGCCGGGAAATGCAGGCGTTTATCGAGGAGCAGCGCTGAAAGAAATAAAATCGGGCGGATTTGCTGCTACCAGATCCGCCCGGTGATCGGCGGGGAAATTACCGTTCAAAGATGTTCGCCAGCCCGCCGAGGACCGATCCCTCGCCTTGGCCGCCACCACCGGTCTGGGGGGCTGCTTCCCAGATGCGTCCGGCCAGGCGGGAGAAGGGCAGGGATTGCAGCCAGACATGTCCCGGTCCGCGCAGGTTGGCGAAAAAGAATCCCTCGCCGCCGAAGATGGCCGACTTGACGTTGCCGACAAATTCGATGTCGTAGTGCACCGTGGCGGTCAGTGCCACCAGGCAGCCGGTGTCCACCCGCAGCAGTTCGCCCGCGGCCAGTTCCTTCTCGACGATGGTGCCGCCGGCATGGACAAACACCAGGCCGTCGCCGTCCAGTTGCTGCATGATGAACCCCTCGCCGCCGAACAGGGCCACCCCGATTTTCTTCTGAAAGGCAATCCCCACCGAAACCCCCCTGGCCGCGCACAGAAAGGCATCTTTCTGGCAGATGATCCGGCCGTTGTATCTGGAGAGATCCATGGGAATGATTTTGCCCGGATAGGGGGAGGCGAAGGCCACCTTGCCCTTGCCGCTGCCGGTGTAGGTGAACATGGTGATGAACAGGCCCTCGCCGGTGATCAGCCGCTTGCCGGCGCCGAGCATCTTGTCGAAGAAGGAGCCGGAACTGCCGGCCCGGGAGCCGTCGCCGAACACCGTTTCCATGGCCACCTGATCGTGCATGTACATCATGGCTCCCGCCTCGGAAATGACGCTTTCCTGGGAGTCCAGCTCGATTTCGACAAACTGCATCTCGTTGCCGAAGATGGTGTAATCGATTTCGTGCGCCTCCTTGCCGGAGACGGGAGGTGGGGTCGGGGCAGCCTGGCCGGATCGCAGTTCCGCCACGCTGCCCGCCGGCTGCCAGTCGGCCAGGCCGTCGCGCCAGACCAGGGTTGCCTCGTTGTACTGACCGGAGGCCAGGCCGCCGAGGATCTGTTGCAGGGTGAAAGGCCCCAGGGATTTGCCGTCTGCGGCAACAAACCAGTTCGACATGAAAGACCTCCGATGGGTTGTGAAAAGGAAAGGGAAGGATGCGTTTTCCCAAGCAATGGTATCGCGATTGACCGCCGGCGCAAGGGGAATAATGCCGCCTTGGGCAGTGTCGCTCCCGAGGACGGCGGCCGGGCGATGCCGTTGTCCGGCGGTCGGTGAAGTCAGGAGGAAAGCGCGCCGTCCGTTCTTTCGGGGCGTACCGTGCCGGCGATGCGCCCCTTCCGTTTGGCTGGTGTGGAATCTTTGTTCTTTATATTAATTATATCAATAAGTTATACTGTTTGTTAAATTTCAGGGGCACCTGCTCATAGTCCTTGCCAAGCATTCGCAAGAGCAGTATAGAGCACTGCTTTATTTGACTGACCCTCGCCCCGTCAACGGTGCGGTGTTGATGGAGTCGGCTTCTTCCACCTTCGAGGAGAACACGCACATGCTGTACCCGGACCTGTTCGGCAAAGATCCGCTCTTTCCGAAGCATTCTGATTTTGCCGTTGTTTTTAAGGATGAGGTGGCCGGTCGGGGCGTGATAACCTACCGTGCCCTTGCCAAGGGCGAGATCGTCGCCAGGATGGCCGGGTATGTCGTCCATGAAATCCGGCAGCACACGCTGCAACTGACGCCGGAAACTCATCTGTACGATCCCTATTTTTCAGGATTTTTCCTGCATTCCTGCGCTCCCAACATCTCGCTGAACATGGCGGATCTGATTGTCGTGGCCCTCAGGGATATCCCGGCCAACAGTTTCCTCTACATGGACTACGCCGAAACCGAGGACGTGCTGTTCAAACAGTTTCCATGCTCCTGCGGGGCCTCCAACTGCCGTGGTTGGATCACGGGCCGCAAGGAACTGCTCAGCGGCGAGATCATGCAGTCGGAATACCTGCACAGCGGCCGGGCCTTGCGTTGAAGCGGGACGATCCTGCATCCTGGTGGCAGCGGGACGACCTCTGCTACCGGGACGGTCACCTCGTCTTCGCCGGCCGGTCGGTCCAGACCCTGGCCGATCAGTTCGGTACGCCTGCCTTTGTCTATTCCGCAGCCCGAATCCGGGCCAATCTCGAACGGCTGCACGAGGCGCTTTCCACCGCCAGCTTGGCCGGAGGTTTTTCGCTCTACTACGCCATGAAGGCCAACCGATTCGCGCCGCTGTTGACCTTTCTCAGGCAAACCGGCCTGTGCGGCATCGACGCCTGCTCGCCGGCGGAGGTCGAACATGCGGTGAGCTGCGGTTTTTCTCCGGCGGACATCTCGCTGACCGCAACGAGCCTCTCCCAGCGGGACATGGACCAACTCGCCCGGTACGACGGGCTGTTCATGGATTGCGATTCCCTGCACGCCATCCGGAGCTGGGGGACGCGCAAGCCGGGAACCAGGATCGGGTTGCGGGTCAATCCGGGCATGGGGATCGGCAGAGCCGCCAACGACAAGCTCCAGTACGCCGGCGCCGCCACCACCAAGTTCGGCATTTACGAGGAACAGTTCGCCGAGGCCCTGGCGATTGCCAAGGCCCACGACCTGCGCGTCGCCAAGATTCATTTTCACACCGGCTGCGGCTATCTGACCCCGCAGTTGGAGCAGTTGGAGCGGATCATCGGCCAGTGCCTCCGCTTTGTGGAGGCGGCGGGAGAAGTGGAACGGGTCAATATCGGCGGCGGTCTGGGCGTACCCCACCTGGCCGCCGACCAGCCCCTGGATCTGCATCGATGGGCAGAGGTGCTCCGGCGGCAGTTCGCCGGGCGTGGGCTGCACGTGGAAATCGAGCCGGGGGACTACATCGTCAAGGACGCGGGCATCCTGTTGGTGGAAAAGACCTACGTCGAACAAAAAAAAGAGGCGTGGTTCGTCGGGGTCGATGCCGGTTTTAACATCGCGCCGGAACCGGCCCACTACAACCTGCCTTTCCAACCGGTGCCGCTCCGCGATCCGGATGCGCCCCGCATGCCGGTGCACGTGGTCGGCAACATCAACGAGGCCCTGGATGTGTGGTATGAAAATGCCCTGCTGCCCGACCTGACCGGCCACACCCATCTGGCCTTGATCAACGCCGGGGCCTACTCCTCGGCCATGGCCTCGCACCACTGCCTGCGCGGCCACTTCAAGGAATTTCTGCTTTTCTGATCTCCACCGGCGGGCGCTTGGACCCACCGGTCATGGTGCGGGGACAGCCGGAGAAAACGGCAGGTCAGTCGCCGTTTTTCCTGGACTGTTTGATGCTCTTGGCCGAGATGCCGTGCTGCTTCATCTTGTCGTAGAGGGCGGTCTTGCCGATTTTGAGCTGGCTGGCCGCGATGGAGACGTTGCCGCTGTATTTGTGCAGGGCCCGCTGGATGATGGTGGCCTCGAAATCGGCCACGATCAATTTGAGGGCCAGGGCGCCGAGCTTGCCGTCGATGTCGAAGCTGTCGGTCTGCTGCGGGGTCATGCTGGGGTCCTGGTCGAAGATCAGGTCGTTTTCGGTGATCATCTTCCCCTTGGCCATGAGGACGGCCCGCTGGATGAGATTCTCCAGTTCGCGGACGTTGCCCGGCCAGTCATGGGCCAGCAGACGGTTGATCGTCGATTTCGGCACAAAGTCGATCTCCTTCTTGAAGGCCTCCCGGTAGTGGTTGACGAAATGGGAAACCAACTCGACGATGTCTTCCTTGCGCTCGCGAAGCGGGGGAATGTCGATGTTGATGATATTGAGCCGGTAGTAGAGATCGAGGCGGAATTTTTTTTCCTTGACCGCCAGGGTGAGATCGACGTTGGTGGCGGCAATCACCCGGACATTGACCCGCACCGGTTCGGTGCCGCCAACCCGTATGATTTCACCATTTTGCAGCACCCGCAGCAGGGCGACCTGCATTCTCGGGCTGATGTCGCCGATTTCGTCCAGGAAAATGGTGCCGCCGTCGACCACCTCGAATTTGCCTATCTTGCGGCTTTGCGCCCCGGTGAAGGCCCCTTTTTCGTAACCGAACAGATCGGCCTCGAGCAGTGAATCGTTGATGGCGTTGCAGTTGATTTTCAGAAACGGCTTGTCGTCGCGGCCGCTGGTGGCCTTCACCAGGTTGGCCACCAATTCCTTGCCGGTGCCGGACTCGCCCGTGATGAGAATGGTGGCGTCCGAACTCGACACCTGGTGGATCATTTCCCGCAATTCTCGCATCTTGCGGCTGCGGCCCACCATCTTGTCCGCCTTGTGGTAATGGCCCAATTGGCTCTTGAGGCTGTTGACCTGGCGGGAGAGCCGGAACCGCATCTCCTCGCTGGCCTGCAGCTCGCCGATTTTCTGTTCCAGGATGGTTTCGATGCTGGTGTTGAACTGGAGCAGTTCGCGCTCGAAGCTCTTGCGCTGGGTGATGTCGCGCATGATCAGCATGATCAGTTTTTCGCCGGTATAACCGACAAAGGGAACGGAGGAATATTCCACCGGCGTGGCGTCGATGAGGCCCTCGACGATCTTGCCGTCACCCGTGGATGCCGACAGGTTGTGGAGTGTCTCGCGGCAGTTCTGTCCGATCTGCTTCAGACTCTCGCGGACGGACCGCGGGCACGGGTCTCCGAAGCAGGTCTTGGCGCTCCTGTTCATGTATTCGACGGCGCCGTCGTCCCGTAGCAGGAACACCATCTCAGGCATGGCGTCGAGCAGGGTCTGCCAATTGGTACTGAGACGGTGAACTTCTTCCTCTGCGTTGGAAAGGGTCAGGTGTTTGTAGGACATGTCGTCGCCACCGGTTCGTGAGAAGGAGACATAATTTCTTTACAATACCATTGTCGACAGTGGATGACAATTTTTTTCCGGTAATTCGTATTTTGTTTACATATTTTCTTTAACACAGCGAAATTTATTAAAAAACATGGTTAGGTAAATTTACCTAATTTCCGGAAAATGAGCGTGCAGCGCAGCCACGAGTTGGCGGTGGCCGGCTGGAAAGGGATAGTCCCGGAGCTGTGCCAGGGGAACCCAGGCGTGGCGACTGGCCGCAGTCAGGACAGGTTCCGGCGCGGTGGCGGGAAGGGTGGTGAGAAAGCCGTGCAGGGTGACGCGGTAGCGGGTGTAATGGTGAGTGACCGTGGCCAGCGGAATCAGCCCGTCGACGTCCCAGCCGGTTTCTTCCTTGATTTCCCGCCGTGCGGCCTGCTCGGGTGATTCCCCCGCTTCCAGCCGGCCGCCGGGAAACTCCCACAGGCCGCCCCAGATGTCGTCGGGCAGCCGCTGCTGGATGTAAAAATCCGATCCCTTGCGGAGAATGCCGCAGGCCATGGCGATGTCGATTTTTTTCTGCCTGTCCGCGGGCAGGGGACGGAACTCGACGGTATCGGCCCGATACGCCTGGCAGTGGGGCTGAAGCGGGCACGCCGTACACGCCGGTTTTTTCGGGGTACATACCAGGGCGCCCAGTTCCATGAGCGCCTGATTGTGGATGCGGGGGTTGTCCCGGTCCAGCAGGGTCCCGGCCATGGCGGCCAGCCGTTTCTTGGTTGTCTCCTGCTTGAGCGGCCGGTCGATGTCGGCCAGACGGGCGAACACCCGTTCGACGTTGGCGTCGACCAGGGGATAGGGCTGGTTGAAGGCGATCGACAGGATGGCGGCGGCGGTATAGGGGCCGATGCCGGGAAGGGCGAGCAGTTGCTGGTGGTCGGCGGGTATCGCGGGAGTGCCGGCGGCGACCAGTTGGTGGGCTGCCCGATGGAGGTTCCGCGCCCGGCTGTAATACCCCAACCCTTCCCATGCCTTGAGGATGGCCTGTTCCGGTGCGGCGGCCACGGCGGCGAGATCGGGGAACTGCGCCATCCATCGTGTGAAATAGTGGGCGACCCGGTCCATCTGCGTTTGTTGCCCCATGATTTCCGCAATCCAGACTTGATAGGGATCGTAAGTGCCCCGCCAGGGCAGGGGACGTCGGTGAACCGCGAACCAGTCGCGCAACCGTTGCCGCAGCGCGTCGAGTTCAGCCGGATTGTTCTTGTCAAGTAGTGCCATGCGTTTATTCTGTGAGGGGATGGGGTCTCAACACAACAGGTTCAACGGTAAGGCATCATGTTTCTCCACGCCAGTCATATTCCGGTTATGGTCTTTCTCCTCGCCGTGGGCTGGGTGCTGGGGCCGACCGCCGGCTGGGCGCTCGATTCGGGGGAGGTGGCGGTGATCGCCAACGAGCAGGTCGGCGACAGCCTGGAATTGGCCGACTACTACATGCAGCGGCGGCGGATTCCGCCCGAGCATCTGATTCGCCTCAGCGTCGCGGCAAACGAGCGCTGCTCGCGGCAGGAGTATGACGAGCGCATCAGAGAGCCCGTGCGCCGCGCCTTGGCCGAAATCGATCCGAAGCGGCGCATCCGCTGCCTGGTGGTGATGTACGGCGTGCCGCTGGCCGTTCATCCGGTCGCAACGAAGCTGAAGGAACACCTGCACGTGCAAGATGGTACCGGCGTGACCGCGGCCGCCGTGGACTCCGAACTCGCTCTGGTCCTGGCCGATGACTATCCCCTGGAAGGGTGGCTGCCCAATCCGTATTTTCTCGGTTTCCACGGGCAGGCCACACGGTTTTCCCGGGACACGGTGCTGATCGTGGGCCGTCTGGATGGGCCCGACCCGGCGACGGTGCGGCGGGTGATCGACGATACCCTCTTTGCCGAGAAGAGAGGGTTGCGTGGCCGGGCCTGTTTCGACGCCCGCTGGCCCAAGCCGTCGTCCACGGGCGGCCTGAGCGGCTATGCCTTCTACGATGCCTCGCTCCACGCGGCGGCGGAGGCCGTTCGCGCCAGCGGTCGCATGGAGGTGCGGCTCGACGCCCAGGGGCAGCTGTTTCAACCGGGCCAATGTCCCCGCACAGCGCTCTACTGCGGCTGGTACAGTCTGGCGCATTATGTCGACGCCTTCGGTTGGCTGCGGGGTGCCATCGGCTACCACATCGCCAGTGCCGAATGCACGACGCTCAAAAAGGAGAACTCCCAGGTCTGGTGCAAGCGCATGCTGGAAGACGGGGTCGCCGCGACCATCGGCCCGGTGAACGAGCCCTATGTCGAGGCCTTTCCCCCGCCGGAACTGTTCTTCACCAAACTGCTCGAGGGCTACCTCAGCCTCGGCGAGACCTACCTGGTCAGCCTGCCCCTGCTCTCCTGGCAAATGGTCCTGATCGGCGATCCCCTCTATCAGCCTTTTGCTCCCCGTTGACCGTTCTGTCCTGTTTTTTTCGCGCCAACGCGGCCGCTGGGCGGATTCCGTTTTGCAAACCGGGTGGGTGTGGTAGAAGGGAGCATTTGATTTTTCCCTTGCCACCAAAATGAACACGCAACTGCTCCGTCAATTTTTCTCGCCCCGCATGCTGGTCGCCTTTCTGATGGGCTTTGCCTGCGGCATGCCGCTTCTTCTGACCTCCACCGTGCTCCAGGCCTGGATGACCGACCAGGGGGTCGACCTGACCACCATCGGCTTCTTTTCCCTGGTGGGGCTGCCGTATACCGTCAAGTTTCTGTGGGCGCCGGTGTTCGACCGGTTCACGCTTCCGTTCCTGGGGCGCCGGCGCGGCTGGCTTTTGGTGATGCAGGTGTTGCTGATCCTGGCCCTCGTCGGCCTGGGCCTGACCGATCCCGGTCAGACCCCGTGGCTGGTGGCCCTGGCCGCCTTTTTCGTCACCTTTCTTTCCGCCTCCCAGGATATCGTGGTCGACGCCTACCGGCGTGAAGATCTGACCGACAATCAACTGGGGCTCGGCAGTTCCTTCTACGTCAACGGCTACCGGCTCGGCATGCTGCTGGCCGGCAGCGGCGGCCTCATCCTGGCCGACCATGTCGCCTTTGATCGCGTCTATCTGCTGATGGCGTCCACGCTGCTGCTGGGCGTCGTCACCACCCTGCTCTGCCGGGAGCCGCCCCTGACCAAGGGCACGCCTCGGACCTTCCGGGAGGCGATCGTCGAGCCCTTTGTCGACTACTTCAGCCGCGACCGGGCCCTGTGGCTGCTGCTCTTCATCCTGCTGTACAAAATCGGCGACCAGATGGCCTCGACCCTGACCACGCCTTTCTATCTGTCCCTGGGATTCAGCAAGACCCAGATCGGGGCGGTGGCCAAACTGTTCGGCTTCTGGTCGGCCATCGCCGGCGGCCTGCTGGGCGGTGCCATCCTGCTCCGCATCGGCATCATCCGCAGCCTGTGGCTGTTCGGCATCCTCCAGGCGGTGAGCATCCTCAGCTTTTCGGCCCTGGCCCTGATCGGCAACTCGGTGCCGGGGCTGATCGTCGCCATCGTGCTGGAGCAGTTGACCAGCGGCATGGGCACCACCGCCTATGTGGCCTACATGGCCTCCCTGACCAACAAGCGGTTCACCGCCACCCAGTATGCCCTGCTTTCCAGCTGCATGGGGATTCCGCGGGTGATCATCGCCGCGCCCGCGGGTTGGCTGGCCGAACTGGTCGGCTGGCCGCTGTTCTTTCTCGGCTGCACGCTGGCGGCCGTACCCGGTCTGCTGCTCCTGCCCCTGGTGGCCGGGCAATACCGGCGGGATGCGCAATAACGTTTTGAGTTCTCCCCTGGTTGTAGTACATTATCCGCACGTTTCATCAACCCGCCTTGACCATGCCATCGGAATGCAGATGTCGATCAGAATATACAATACCCTGACCCGCAAGAAGGAGCCGCTGCAACCCCTTGAAGAGGGACACGTCAAACTGTACGTCTGCGGCATCACCTCCTACGATTACTGCCATGTCGGCCATGCCCGGTCGGCCCTGGTGTTCGACATGGTGGTCCGCTATCTGCGCCATCGTGGATACAGGGTGACCTTTGTCCGCAATTTTACCGATATCGACGACAAGATCATCAAACGGGCCAACGAGCAGGGCATTGAAAGCGCGGCGCTGGCCCAGCGGTTCATCGAGGAGTTCTACACCGATATGGACGCCCTCGGCACGCTCCGGCCCGACATCGAACCCAGGGCCACCGAGCATGTCCAGGAAATGATCCGCCTGATTGGCGAGCTGATCGACAAGGGCATGGCCTATCCGGCCAACGGCGACGTCTATTACCGGGTGGAGAAGTTCGCCGGATACGGACAACTCTCCGGCCGCGGCCTGGAGGACATGCAGGCCGGCGCCCGTGTGGAGGTCAACGACAGGAAAGAACATCCCATGGATTTCGTACTGTGGAAGGGGGCCAAGCCCGGCGAGCCGAAATGGCCCAGCCCCTGGGGCGAGGGCCGGCCGGGGTGGCATATCGAATGCTCGGCCATGAGCCGCAAGTATCTGGGTGAGACCTTCGACATTCACGGCGGCGGCAAGGACTTGGTCTTTCCCCACCATGAGAACGAGATCGCGCAGAGCTGCGGCGCCTCGGGCAAGCCCTTCGCCAAGCTGTGGATGCATCATGGCTTCGTCACGATCAAGGACGAGAAGATGTCCAAATCGCTGGGCAATTTCCTGACCATCCGCGATGTGCTCACAACCTACGAGCCGGAGGAGCTGCGGTTGTTCATCTTTTCCACCCATTACCGCAACCCGCTCGATTTCACCGAAACCGCCCTGCACGATGCCCGCTCCGGCCTGGAACGGATGTACGAATGCCTGGCGCAGATCGAGGCCCTGCCTGCCGGCGATTCGGCCGCGCCGGCCCGCATTGCGGACCAGGACAGGGAGCAGTTGGCATCGCTGCCCAAACGGTTCCACGAGGCCATGGACAACGATTTCAATTCCGCCCAGGCCCTGGCCCATCTTTTTGAGGCGGTCAAGTCGCTCAATAAACTCCTGCGCGTTTTGCCGGAGCGTCCGGCGGAGCAGGATGTGCGGGTGCTGCGGGAGACGGCGGCGGTCTTCCGCGAACTGGCCGGAGTCCTCGGGCTGGTGCAGCGCGATCCCGTCGAGGTGGTCGCCGCCAACAAGGCCAAGGTGCTTGCCGGCCTCGATCTGGACGAAGACGAGATCCAGCGCCTCATCGCCAAGCGGAATCAGGCCAGGAGCGTCAAGGACTGGGTCACCTCGGATCAGGTGCGGGACGAGCTGTTGGCGCATCGGATTGTCCTCAAGGACAGCCCGGAGGGGACGACCTGGGAAGTGAAGAAATGAGCAGGCATTTCCGCTTGGCAACCCATTGGACAGGAGGACGGCAACCATGACGCGCGTACCGGCTGTGGCCGACCGTTTTTATCCCGGCGATCCCGAGCACTTGCGAGCCGCCATGAAGATGCTCGTGCCCACGGTGGCGGAAGATGAAAAACAGCCGGCCATGGCGGTGGTCATGCCCCACGCCGGCTACATCTATTCCGGGGCCACCGCCGGGATGACCATCGGCCGGGTGCGAGTGCCGGAGACAGTGTTGATCCTGGGGCCCAATCACCATGGCCGGGGTGCCGCCCTCGCCCTCGGCACCGACGATTGGCGGATGCCCTTGGGCACGGTGGCCATCGACCGGGAACTGGCCGCGGCCATCCTCCGGCATTCCGCCCGGATCGTGGAGGATTCCGCAGCCCATGTGCCCGAACATTCGCTCGAGGTGCAGGTGCCCTTTCTGCAGCAGGTCCGGCCGGGGCTGCGCATCGTGCCCCTGGTTGTCTCGCAGGTGCCCTACGATTTCTGCCAGGCTGTGGCCCTTGAACTGGCCACAGCCATCCGGGAGTTCGGCCGGCCGGTTCTGATCGTGGCCTCCACCGACATGAGCCACTACGAATCGCGGTCGCAAGCCGCCAAAAAGGACGGGATGGCGATCGAGCGCATCCTCGCCCTTGACCCGCAAGGGTTGTACGCGACCGTGCTCGGCAACAGGATCTCCATGTGCGGCGTGATCCCCACCACCATTGCCCTGCTGGTCGCGCTGGAGCTGGGCGCCACCCAAGCGGAACTGGTCCGCTATACCGATTCCGGCGAAGCCAGCGGCGACGTCAGCCAGGTGGTCGGCTACGCCGGGCTGATCATTTCCTGAATGGAAGCGCGCGGTTAGCGGGAAGGGACGACGGTCCGCCGCCGGCATCGGGTTTTTCCTTGACAACCGGAACGAATCCTTCTATTTTCACCGCACTTCACGCCTGCTGGGGGATGGTCTAACGGCAAGACGGCGGACTCTGACTCCGCTTATCGGGGTTCGAATCCCTGTCCCCCAGCCAAGTAAATCCAAGCGCTTAACTCGAATAGGGTTAAGCGCTTTTTTCGTTTGTTGGTAATCTGCTAGCACACTGCTAGCACTTTTTGTCAATGGTTATCAATGGTTCAGGGGCTAACTCTAGCAAAAGAGCGGTGGGGAGAAGCAAAGACATTTGTATTGCTGGTACTAAGCACCAAGTCAGGATGCTCAGAGGGGTGTCTGTTGGAATTAAGGTTAGCCTTCTACAATTTCTATAGCATCCGTTTCAAGCAAAGCGAATTTACGCTCGTATTTCACAATCAGCTCGGTGATGTCAGGATCATAAGCGCGACTCTCAGCTTCGCGCAATTTTTGGATAGCATCATTGAAAATTGTGTTGTTGGCGGTCTTTTTGTAATATTCGATGCCAACGTCGCAATAAGTTCTCAAAATATGTTTGTTATCTTGAAAATGATAAAGAGCGGCAACAGCTTGTTCTTTGGCCATCTCCAAAATTTTAATTCGATCTTCTTTCATTATACCGTGCGATTTTATTGCACGTTCCATTGTCAGGATAATTTTAAATCGACTGATTGCGCCGTCTGGCCGAAAGTCATGTTCATAAAGCTTTATTTCAGTTTCAGCTTTCTCAAAATGCCCGAGATTGCCTAATCCGGTGAAGTCGGCCACGCATTCCAGTCGAAGCCGGCCGGGCATTCCGGTGGAAGCCGGCCACCTGTTCCGGTGGAAGCCGGCCACCCTGTCGGAGCATAGCGACGCGGTTGCTTATAGTGTCTCTACTTGCTGTCTCGTTGTTCTGTCAACGGGGTCTTTTTCCGCATCGATCCTCCTTTGAGTTGCAGGGTGTGGGCATTGTGGACCAGCCGGTCAAGGATGGCGTCAGCCGTGGTGGGGTCGCCGATCTGTTCATGCCAGTGCTCGACCGGCAACTGGCTGGTGACCAGTGTGGAGCGCAGACCGTGGCGATCCTCTAGAATTTCTAAAAAAT
>NZ_JHZB01000025.1 GCF_000621145.1 Desulfobulbus elongatus DSM 2908 | reverse complement strand
GACGTTTTGCTGAAAAACAGAGTGGTGGCGCCAAAAGAAAAGGATACTCCGCAAAATCTCTGCCTTGATGCAGCATATGTGGGCAAGGAGGATACTGTACTCTCCAATGGCTTCATCCCCCACATCCGCCCACGAGGCGAAGAGAAAAAATTGATCGAAAGAGATCCTTCGTTCAAGGCACGGCGCTGGGTCGTTGAGTTAGCACATTCATGGTTCAACCGGTTTCGCAAATTGATACCACGATACGAGAAGACAGATCTCTCGTACATTGCACTCAACACATTGGCAGCCGCCATGATTGTCCTGAACAAGGTCATGATTATTTATAGATAATCACTAAGCCTTTTCAGGAGGGACGACTCATACTTTTTTTCGTTGCCAGACATGCTTTTTTAGCATAGCAATACGGCATGGAACTGCGTCATTACAGATACTTCCTAGCCGCGGCCGAGGAATTGAACATTACCAGGGCTTCCCGCCGACTGAACGTTTCCCAGCCGGCCATGAGCCGTCTGATCCGTGACCTGGAAGACGAACTCGGCACCCCTCTTTTCAGGCGGGAACGGTTCGGCCTCGCCCTGACTCCGGCCGGCGAGAAACTGCTGGTGTACGTCCACCAGATCCTCCACCTGAGCAACGAGGCGGCGCAAAGCATCCGGAACCAGCCCGATGCGCCCCCGCCACTGATCATCGGATTCATCACCTCCTCGCTGGGCTCCTTCTTTGGCTCCACCCTGAAGTCCTTCCGCGAATCGCACCCTCACTTCGTGGTCAGGATTCACGAACTTTCACCGGCCGACCAGTTGAAGGCGCTGGGCAAGAAGCAGATCGACATCGCCCTGATCGGCCATCCCAGTGGCGACGTCCATGACGAGTTCGCCACCAGGGTGTTGTTCGAGATGCGGCTGGAGGCGGTGCTGCCCTCCGGTCACCGGCTGGCCGGATGCAGGCAGATCAGCCTGAAGGAGTTGGCAGGGGACGATTTCATCGGCTACAGCGAGGCGAGCTTTCCCGGCAGGAACCAGACCATCATCGATGCCTGCCGGAGCGCGGGATTCAAGTCGCTCATGCGCCATCAGGTCAACAGCCTGTTCGAGGCGCTGGCAATGATATCCGCCGGCACCGGCGTCTGCCTGATGCCCGCCGATGCCGCCAGCCTGCCGCATCCGGATTCGGTCTTCAAACCGATCAGGGAGCGGCTCGCTCCCATACGGTTCACCGCCGCGTGGCGCCGGGCCGACGATCGGCCGGTCATCGGCCAGTTCCTCGATCACGTCTTGATCAGCCGGAACAGAGGCAGGTAAGCGCCAACGCTCCCACCGTCTTCATGCACCTCCGTCCGGCCCGGTCTTTTTCCGGCGTATCCCAAAAAAAGGATGAAACAACACCGAGGCTATGTCATAAATAAGAATCTTTTCCATCCAGCAGCAGGCGCAAGCAGGTCTATCTCAACGTATTTTCCGGGCAGGCTGGCAACGACCGGCCCGGTTGCACCTTGATGGTTGCCGAGTCCATGCGGACTTGGCGGTGAAAACCCACAATCAAAGGAGGCATGTACAATGAAAGACGACCAACGCAAACCCACCACCACGGACGCCGGCATTCCCGTGGCCAGCGACGAGTTTTCGCTGACCGTGGGGCCCGACGGCCCCATCCTGCTACAGGATTACTACCTGATCGAGCAGATGGCGAACTTCAACCGGGAGCGGATCCCGGAACGCCAACCCCATGCCAAGGGCGCCGGCGCCTTCGGTTACTTCGAGGTGACCAAGGACGTCAGCGCCTTCACCAAGGCGGCGGTGTTCCAGCCGGGCACCAAGACGGACACCCTGATCCGGTTTTCCACGGTGGCCGGCGAACGCGGCAGCCCAGACACCTGGCGCGACCCGCGCGGCTTTGCCCTGAAGTTCTACACGACCGAGGGCAACTACGACATGGTCGGCAACAACACGCCGGTGTTCTTCCTGCGTGACCCCATGAAATTCCAGCACTTCATCCGTTCGCAGAAACGCCGTGCCGACAACGGCCTGCGCGACAACGACATGCAGTGGGACTTCTGGACCCTCTCGCCCGAGTCGGCACACCAGGTCACCTGGCTGATGGGCGATCGGGGCATCCCCAAAACCTGGCGGCACATGAACGGCTACTCGAGCCACACCTACATGTGGGTCAATGCCAAGGGCGAGCGTTTCTGGGTGAAATACCATTTCAAGACCGACCAGGGCATCGAATGCCTCACCCAGCAAGAGGCCGACCGCCTGGCCGGCGTCGACTCCGATTGCCACCGGAGGGATCTGTTCGAGGCGATCAGGCGGGGCGAGTATCCCACCTGGACGCTGAGGGTGCAGATCATGCCCTTTGCCGAGGCCGAAACCTATAGGTTCAACCCCTTCGATCTCACCAAGGTCTGGCCGCACGAGGACTATCCCCTGCACGAGGTGGGGCGGCTGACCCTCAACCGCAACCCGACCGATTTCCACACCGAGATCGAGCAGGCCGCGTTTGAACCGAACAACCTGGTGCCGGGTATCGGCCCCAGCCCGGACAAGATGCTTTTGGCCCGCCTCTTCTCCTATGCCGACGCGCACCGCGCCCGTCTGGGCGTCAACTACAAGCAGATCCCGGTCAACCGGCCGAAATGCCCGGTGCACAGCTACAGCAAGGACGGCGCCATGCGGGTGGAGAATGTGTCCGACCCGGTCTACGCGCCCAATTCGAAGGGCGGCCCCAAGGCCGACGGCGAGCGCTATCCGCAGGTGGAGGTCTGGAAGGCCAGCGGCGACTTCGTCCGTGCCGCCTACACCCTGCGCAAGGATGACGACGACTTCGGCCAGGCCGGCACCCTGGTCCGCACGGTCATGGACGACGCCCAGAGGGACCGACTCGTCGCCAATGTGGTCGGCCATCTGAAAAATGGGGTCTCGGAGCCCGTCCTGCAGCGCGCCTTCGAATACTGGCGCAAGATCGACCAGAAAATCGGCGACCGGATCGCCAAGGGCGTCAAAGGCTGACGGCCCCGGTCAGGCGGACAATCGGGAAGTGCGGGCGATGCCGCCGCTTGGCCGGACCGGGGTTATGCTCCGGCCGGCCGGGCGGCGGGGCGCCTGACGCGCCTTGCGGGCGGCCTTCCTGATTTCGACCACGGGGGGTGTTGCCTCGGCGTAAAACGGCCAGCCCCGGCGTCCTCCGCTGACCGCGCGCCCCGGCGACCGCCTCCCTGTTCCGCGCCCCGATCAGACGGACATTCTGTGTGTGGAGGGCCATTGCATATTCCGACAAAACGCGGCTCGCGGCGCAACCGCCGCCCCTCTTGACCTCCGGGGGGCCGCCTGTTTTCCGGATTTTCGCCACTCTCCCCTGCATTTTTTATCAGGACCGTCTGCCACCGCTTTTGCCACCACTTCTCCGGAAAGGAAAAAACATGGACGCTGAAACAGACAGAAGCAGCGCGGCCGGCCCTTCCCCCTTTTCCTCCCCTGCCTTCGCGGTACTGTGGACCGCGACCGTCCTGTCCAACATCGGCACCTGGATGCACGATGTCGGCGCCAGCTGGCTGATGACATCGCTCTCGCCTGCCCCGCTCATGGTCGCCCTGGTGCAGGGCGCCACCGCCCTGCCGGTCTTTCTCTTCTCCCTGCCGGCCGGGGCGCTGGCCGACATCCTCGACCGCCGCCGCCTGCTGCTCGCCGTCCAGATCTTCATGGGCCTGGTGGCCGCCTGTCTGGGGTGCATCGTCCTGCTGGACCTGGTCAACGCCTGGAGCCTGCTGTTCTTCACCCTGCTCATGGGCACGGGCGCGGCCCTGACCGCCCCGGCCTGGCAGGCCATCGTTCCCAGTCTGGCGCCTCCCGGCTCCCTTCAGCGGGCCATCGCGGCCAACAGCGTCGGCGTCAACATCAGCCGCGCCATCGGCCCGGCCCTGGCCGGCCTCTTGATCACCGCCCTGGGCATCACCGTGCCCTTTTTCGCCAATGCCGTCAGTTTTCTCGCCGTGGTCGCCGCCCTCCTCTGGTGGCGGCCGCAGGCCGGCAAAGAACCGTCGCTGCCGCCGGAACACCTGCTCGGCGCCATGCTGGCCGGGCTGCGCTACGCCCGCCACAGCGCGCCCCTGAAGACGACCCTGATCCGCGCCGTCGCCTTTTTCCTGTTCGCCAACGCCTTCTGGTCCCTGCTGCCCCTGGTGGTGCGCCGCGTCCTGGGGGGCGGCGTCGGACTCTACGGCATTGTCCTGGGCTGCGTCGGCACGGGCGCGGTCCTGGGCGCCTTTGCCCTGCCCTGGTTGCGCGCCCGCATGGATGCGGACCGGCTGGTGCACCTGGGCACCTGCGGCACCGCCCTGGCCATGCTGGTCCTGGCCATGGTGAACAACCCGGCGGCGGCCTGCCTGGCCAGCCTTGTGGCCGGGACCTCCTGGATCGCGATCCTCACCTCGCTGGGCGTCTCCGCCCAGACGGCGCTGCCCGACTGGGTGCGGGCCCGCGGGCTGTCCATTTTCGTCACGGTCTTCTTCGGCTCCATGACCGCCGGCAGCCTCGTCTAGGGCCAGACGGCGGGCATGTTCGGCATCCAGGCGGCCCTGATCGCCGCGGCCCTGCTGGCCCTGCTCTTCATCCCGCTCAGTGCCCGCTGGAAACTGCAGCAGGGTCTCGCCCTGCAACTGGCGCCTTCCATGCACTGGCCGGAGCCGCTGGTCGACGGCGAGATCGACCAAGACCGGGGACCGGTGCTGGTGACCGTGGAATACCGTGTGGACCCCGAAAACGTGGCGGATTTTCTGAACGCCATGCGGGAACTGCATGCGGAGCGCCGCCATGACGGCGCCTATTCCTGGGGACTTTTTGAAGACGCGGCCCAGCCCGGCCGCTATATCGAATATTTCCTCGTCTCCTCCTGGCTGGAACACCTGCGCCAGCACGAGCGGGTGACGGTCAGCGGCCGGGAAGTACAACTCCGCATCCAGGCCCTGCAGAGCGGCGGGCGGATGCCCCTGGTCTCGCATCTCCTCGCCGCGGGCGGGCGTCGCATGCCGCCCCTGTCGGCACGTCCCGACGCTTCCGGAGGCGAACCGTAGGCAAGAAGGACATGCGCCGCAAGGACCGGCTGTTTTCCACGAAAAGAAACCCGCGCCTGCTGCGGGCCATGGCACGACCGGCGGCGCAGGTCCTGCGCCCGGGGTGGTCCCGCCGGCAACCGGAGAATCGCCGCCGGCCTCAACTCCTGTTCTGGTCGATGGTCACGGTGAAGTCTTCCAGCCGGACCAGGCCGTTCTTGCCCTCGCCCACCAGGAAGAAGGAAAAGGATTGGCGCGGTTTGGGGTTGTAGAAGGAAAATTCCACCCGGCCCTCGTCGCCGGCATGGAGGACGGGGAAGTTGTCGAAGGGAATCTCGTGGCTGTCGGCGTCCCACTCCTTGATCAGCAAGTTGAGGTTGATCCCCCTGGCCGGGGCCTTGACCGCCTTGACCCGCACCGAGACGTGCACGGTCGATTCGGCGGGGAAATCGAGATACTGCGCCCCGACCAGGTTCTCGGACCACTCGCTGCCGACCTTGTCGGGCAGTTTGCGCATTTCGCCGCTGGCGAACTGCAACACCTTCGGTCCCGGATGCGCCAGCAGCTTGTTGTCCAGGGTCCGGGCAATGGGGAAAATCCGGGCGCCCTCCCCCTTTCTGTCGCGGCGGAAATCCTCGGGCGGCTCGCCGAGGATGCTGGCGGCCCTGCCCACCCGGCAACTGCCGTTGTCGGTGCATTCGTAGCGCAGGGTGCCGCCGGTCAGCCAGCGCAGCTTGGAGGCGGTGAACGACACCATGTCCCGCGGCCGGTCGTAGTCGCGGAAAAAGCTGCGGCCGATCACCGAGGGCGGGGCGGCCAGCCCCAGGTAATCGAGAATCGAGACGGTGATGTCGACCAGGCCGTAGCCGCCCGCCTTGAGCCGCGGCAACTGCCGCTGCTCCGGTGCCAGCACGATGCCCAGCCCCCAACTGCTGATCCAGTCCGCAAGGTCGGAACCGTGCGACTCGTCGGAGGTGACGATCACCAGTGTGTCCTTGAGCACGCCGTCGCGGCGCAGGCCGTCGATGAACCGGGCCACCGTCCGGTCGAGTTCGGCCACGCTGGCGATCTTGCGCGACGGATACTGCTCGGCGGCCTCGTCGGTCACCCCGTAGGGCTGATGGGTCCCCACGGTGAGCAGGGTCAGCATCCAAGGGGCGCGCTTCTTGCGCAGGCCGCTGATGTACTGGCGGGCGCCCCGGAAGAAGACCTCGTCGATCGCGCCCCATTCGAAAGGGAAGGGATTGGCTTCGGTGAACCACTCGCTGCCGTGGACCCGCTGAAAACCGATGGTCTCCATGACCTTGTCCTTGGCCATGAACTGGAGGCCGGAGGCCTGGAGAAAATGGGTGGACCAGCCGTTGGCCGCCAGTTGCGCCGGCAGGCATTCCCCGGCCCGGGACGGATTCTGGAGCAGTTCGAAGGCCTTGGGCGTGTCGTAGGAGAGCTTGCTGTAGTCGCCGCACAGCAGCGAATAGAGGCCGCGGATGGTCTGGTGGCTGTGGACGACGAAATCGGGGATGAGCATCCCCTCGGCCGTGCTCCGGCTCAGGTTGTCCATGGTCAGCTCGTCGGTCTCGACCGCCATGGCTTTGCGCATCTCGGGGTGATAGAGGCCGGTGATGCCCTCGAGGACGACGATGAGCACGTTTTTGGCCCGCCCCTTGCCGGCGATCAGGGCGTTGCCTTCCAGATCGAGCCGGCGGAGCCCCTCGGGCAGCGCCGCCTCGGTTATCGGGCCCGGTTCCCGGTACAGCACCGACGACAGGGCGTCTTCCACGAACCAGTGCAGGCCGTTGTACCGGGCGGCGACGGGCTGTTCGTCGTACCGGCGGCTGACCAGGCCCTGGGCCACGAGCAGACAGAGCGCCGCCGCCATGCCCGGCATGAGCATCTTGTTGCCCCGGCGGGGAGCGGGCCTGACCGCGACCGCGAGCGATGCGGCCAGCAGCAGGCCGACCAGCCAGGGGGCGGAGAGGTTGAAACCGGCGATGCTGGCGCTGACAAAGTCGAGATCGGTCAGATAGCGCAGATCGTGCCAGGTCGGCAGCCGCTGCAGGGCGGCGAACAACTCGATGGCCGCCGCCTGGAACACCGCCCAGATCACGACCAGCGCCACCCGCAGCCAGGGGGGGCTGCACCGGGCGACGGCGAAGAGGAGAACGGCGGCGGCGACGTCGGAAAGCAGGCCGATGGGTTCGGTCAGGCCGTTTTCCCAGAGGCGGCCGGCCACCGGCAGGCAACAGACCGTCGCCAGGGCAATGGAGGAAAGCGCATGTATTTTGGTCAACGAGGAAGCGATCATACGGAACGTTGCGAAAAAACGGCCGACACGGGCCAGGGGAAGGTTGACGCACCGGCGGCGGGGGCCGCGCCTCCGCCGGCAAGCGGCGAACGGGCGTTCATACGGATGTATACACGCCGGCGGAGGCAATGCAAAGCAAAAGCGGCGGACCGGCGTCGATCGGCGGGGGCGGCGGCGCTCACGTATCGGGGTATTTCTCGACAAAGGTTTTTTCCGAAGCCGCGGTGCCGATCATCAGCAGCTCGTCGTCCGCCGCCAGCGTCTCGGTGGGATCTGGGTTGATGCGCTGGCTCCCCTCCCGGAAGATGGCGATCACGCTGCAGCCGGTGCTCTCGCGGATGCCGCTGGTGAGCAGGTCCTTGCCGACCAGCGGCTGCGGCATCCTGCAACGGAAGATGTTGAGGCCCTCGGTGAGCATCAGCACCCGGTCGGGGGTGAGGATGTTGATGATGGTGTTGGCGGCCATGGAGGCGTGCGACATCACCAGGTCGGCGCCGGCGGCGTGGAGGAGATTGATGTTGCGGTCCAGAGTCGCCCGGCTGATGATCTGGATGTCCGGCCGCAGGCGGCGGCAATAGATGGTGAGGTAAATGTTGACGTCGTCGTTGTGGGTGGTGATGAACACCGAGGGCGCGGTCTCGATGCCGGCCTTGATCAGGATCTGGTGGTCGGCGGCGCTGCCGACGATGTAGTTCTCTTCCTCCTCGCTGATCCGGGGATTCTTCTCGACGATGCGCCAGGCCATCCCCTGTTCCCGCAGGGTGCCCACCGCGGCCTTGCCCACGCGGCCGCCGCCCAGGATGAGCGCCGGTGCCGAGGCCGGCGTCTCGGTTTCGCCGATATAGGCGCCATAGGTGGCCAGTTGCGCCTCCGAACCCGCCAGCACCAGCACCGTGCTCGACTCGATTACCGTATCCGGGCGGGGCAGGGTGAAATGCCCCCGGTTCCACAGGCCGACAATGGTGATGCCGGTGGCCGGGCGCAGGCCGAGCCGGCGGATCGACTTGCCCACCAGATGGGTCCGCATGGCCGGGGCCTCGGCGATGACCAGATCCTCGAAGCGGCCGATGACGTTGGCATGGGTGCGCGCCCCCAGGGTGCGCCGGGCCAGCGACCGGCCCAGCATGTTCATGAACTGGAAGACGTGGCTGCACCCCGCCAGGGCGAGGATGTCCACCGAGTCGTCCAGGTCGGCGTTGGCGACGATGGGCACGCGGGGCGCGATTTCCCGCACCGTGTAGACGATGCTGGTGTTCTTCATGTCGTCGTTGAGGGCCACCACCAGGGCCGCCCGCTCGACATGCGCCCGCCGGTAGGTTTCCGAGTCGTCGAGTTCGCCCACCAGCACCTTGTAGCCCTGATCGACCAGATCGAGCGCCTGCTGCATCTCGGAGGCGAGCAGGACGTACTCGTGGCCGTATTGCTTGAGCCGCTGCACCAGGGCGATGGCGATGGGGTCGTAGCAGGTGATGATGACGTGGTTGCCGATCTCGGCCGGCAGATCCCGGGGAACCCGCGACTTGTTCTGGGCCTCCAGCCAGGGGGCGTAAAAAAACTGGATAAAGGTGAAGGGCAGCATCACCAGGAGGAAAATGATCCCGGACAAGAGCACCACTATGGAGAACAGCTTGCCCAGATCGCTGTGGAAGGTGATGTCGCCGAACCCCAGGGTCGACATCACGGTCAGGGTCCAGTACAGGCCGGTGATGGCGGAAAAATCGCGGCCTTCGTGGGCCATGATCACATGAAAGAGGTAGCTGTAGATCACCACCATCACGAGCAGGAACAGGGCGAATTCGGCGAGCGAGCGGATGTTGCGGCGCGCTCTTCTGTCCTGCAGGAGAAAGACGAGCTGGGAGGGAAGGTATTTCATGCCTGCCGAGGTTGAACCGGTTCGGGTTGATGGACAGGCGGAACGCACGTGGGCCCGTCCCGCGATGCCCGCGGTCCGGACGGCGGCGGCGCTGGCCGCCGGCCGGAGCGCCGTGGGGTGCAACCACAGTATGAAAAGTTCCGGAAGACGTCAAGGCCGCACAGGCCACGAGGGCGCGGCGGCGGGAAAATGCCTGCCGGGCGGCCCGACCGCCCGGACGGATGCCGTGAGAACAGGCCGGGCCGAACCATGGGACCTTTTCTTGATGCGGTCGAAAGAATTTATGGTAATACATGAAGACCAGCCGCCCGGAGCCCGCCACTCCCCGCAGCGGCGGCCGGCGCCTCGTTTCCAACCGAACCAGCCGCTTTCATGAACAAGGAGTACCGCATGCGCCATTTTCATAATATTCTCTACGCCAGCACCGGCCTCAGTGACGATATCGAGGGGCTCAAACAGGCGCTCAGCCTGTGCCGGACCAACGAGGCCCCCCTGACCATCCTGCTCGTCTACACGGAACTGCCGGAGAGTCAGGAGGGGTACCGGGAAAAATTCCGGGAATTCATGCAGCAGCAGGCGGAGATCGCCGTACGGGCGGCCCGGGACGCCCTCTCCCTGGACGAGGGAACGGTTCCGGTCAGGATCGAGGTGGCGGGCGACCATGCGCCGCAGGCGATCGGCATGATCCGCCATGTCCTGCGGGAAGGCCACGACCTCCTGATCAAGGAGGCGGAATCCCAGGAGGAGCCCAAGGGGTTCAAGGCCCTGGACATGACCCTGCTGCGCAAGTGCCCCTGCCCGGTGTGGCTGGCGCGCCCGATCTCGCACCCGCACCGGGAGATCCGGGTCGCCGTGGCCATCAATCCCGAGAGCCGCGATCAGGCCGAGCACGACCTCTCCCTGCGGATGCTCGCCCTGGCCCGCTCCCTGGCCGACACCTGCAGCGGCGAGCTGGACATCGTCTCGTGCTGGGACTTCGAGTTCGAACGCTACCTGCGCCGCAGCTACCAGGCGAACATCCCGGACAAGAACATCCAGGGCGCCGTGGACTATGCCCAATCCTCCCACCACGCCGGGCTGAAGGGGTTGATCCACGAGGCCGGCATCGACGGCGGCATCATGCATGTCCACCGGTTGAAGGGGCGGGCGGAGGAACGCATTCCGGCCTTTGCCCGGGGCAAAGCGGTGGACATCCTGGTCATGGGCTCGGTGGCCAGAACCGGCATCAAGGGATTCATCATGGGCAACACCGCCGAAAACATCATGAAGGAGTTGTCCTGCGCCCTGGTGGCCCTGAAACCGAACGGGTTCGTGTCGCCGGTGAAGGCTTACTGATCCCGGTACCGGCCGGGGCGGGATTGCGGGGCCTACCAGCTCTCCCGGTGGATGCGCTCCGGCCTGCTTCTGTCGGCGGCCTTAAACGGGCCGGTCGGCCAGCCCACCGGAATCAGGGCGAACGGATGGACGTGCTCGGGGATGGCCAGGAGCCGGCGGAATCCGGCCATGCGCTCCTCGACCGGATAGACGCCCACCCAGACCGTGCCCAGGCCGAGATCGCGCGCCGCCAGCAGGGCGTTCTGGGCGGCGGCGCTGCAATCCTGGACCCAGAATTCCGGCCAGGGCGTGCCGGTGGGATCGCCGCAGATGAGGATCGCCGCCGGCGCGGTGCGCATCATGGCGCTGTAGGGATGAAAGTCGGGGATGCGGGCGAGTTTCGCCCTGTCCGTGACCACGACGAAATGCCAGGGCTGCTGGTTGCCCGCCGACGGGGCCAGCATGGCGGCCTCGATGATCGCCCGGATGTGTTCGTCGGCGACCGGACGGTCCCGGAATTGGCGCACGCTTCGCCGGGTGGCGAGGACTTCGATGAGTTCCATGGTGTCTCCTGTGAGGGACCGCCGAAACCGACCCGACGGCAGCGGCGACCACCGGGTCGATTCAACGATTCAATGTCAGTATCAATACCGGCCGGCCTCGATCGGTTCCTCGCCGGCGATGCGGGCCAGACGAAGGCGGTACCGCTCCAGTTCGGATCGGCGCTGCCGCTCGTCCATATGCGCCGGTCCGTAGACGATCTGCGGGGCCAGGACATCAAAACCGACGAATTGCAGCATGCCGCGATGAATGGGCCTGAGGATGCCGAGCATGTCGCCGTTGAACCCGCCCGGCAGACCATGCGCTTTTCGGATACGTTTTCCCGCGAACCGGAACGGCACGGCGGCCCCGGCGGACCGCCGTGCCCGGCCTCAGCGGATAAAATTCATCCATACCTTGCTTTCCGGCGCAGGCGGGGCGATCGCGCCCTTGCCGTGTTCGACCAGCTTCATCAGCCAGGCCATGTTCCGGCCCAGGGTGCGCATGATCTGCATGCCTTCCTCGTCCTTGGTCACCTCGCCCGGCCGCGCCCCGTGGATCACGTGCCAGTAGTTGGAGGTCGGAAGCAGCATCTCGGAATAACAGAGGAAGTTGTTCAACTGGTTGAAGGCGGGCAGGCCGCCGGAACGGCGCACCGCCACCACGGCGGCGCCGACCTTGTGCCGCAGCATGCTGCCGTTGCAGCCGGTGACGTAAAAGGCCCGGTCGAGGAACGATTTCATGGTGCCGGCAACGGCCGAATAGTGAACCGGCGAGCCCAGGAGGATGCCGTCGGCGCCCTTCATCAGCTGAATCCACTCGTTGACCGGGTCCTCGGTCTGGATGCACTGCTCGTTTCTCTTCTTGAAGCACTGGCCGCAGGCCAGGCAGCCCCGCACCGCCTTGTTGCCGACGTGGACGATCTCGGTGGCGATGCCTTCCTTCTCCAGCTCGTCGGTCACCATCGTGAGCGCGTGCCAGGTGTTGCCCTTTGCATTGGGACTGCCGTTGAATGCGACGACTTTCATGTCCTTTCTCCTTGGGTATGAGTGATGTTGTTCTTCCCTTCCGCCATCGTGTCGCCTATAATGCGCCATAGGTTGCGCCACGTCAATAACGTACTTTTCTGGAACGTAGTATCTATGAGTGAACGTAGTACCAAAACGGGAACACTGCCGGCGCGGGCGGCAAGCCCCTCGGGCCAGGCGGGCAAAGGCATTCTGGTGTACCGGGACAAGGCCTACACCTGCGGCATCGACGTCACCCTGGCCGTGGTCGGCGGCAAGTGGAAGGCCTCCATCCTCTGGCACCTGGCCCAGACAACCATGCGTTTTTCCGAGCTCCAGCGTCAGTTCTCGGAGACAACCCGCAAGATGCTCACCCAGCAGTTGCGCGAGCTGGAGGCGGACGGCCTGGTGCACCGCGAGGTCTACCCACAGGTGCCGCCCAAGGTGGAGTATTCGCTGACCGCCAAGGGGCGGAGCCTCACCCCTGTCCTGGAAATGATGTGCGATTGGGGGCAGGACTATCTCCGCTCCTGAAGTATCCGCCGCCGGTCTCTGAGCCGGGACCAATTCCGGGAAGAGATGAACGGCGGGCGGCCGCCGGCCGACGATTCCCCGGCCCGCCACCACCGTCTCCTTTCGTCCACACGGGCCCACGCCCGAGCGCCCTCCAGCCATGCCTCCCCCTGGGACCGCAGTGAACGCCTGGCGGCACAATTTTTATCCATTGGAATTTCTTATATTTTCCCCATGCATTCCCGACAAGCCGTTTGCGCCCCGGAGAACCGCGACCATTTTTTACGCGGACGTGGTAAAATAATTGCAGTACATCGCATACCCCCGGACCTGCGCCACAGGCAGGTTTTTCGGACAACCGCTTCTCCCACCGACAAGGACCGGCCATGGCTACCCCCACCCCTTCCCACGCCGCTTTCCACGGCCTCACCCCCGAGCGGATCCTGGAGGCGGTCGAGACGGCGCTGGGCACCGCCTGCACCAATCTCTGCCGGACCTGCAACAGCTACATCAACCGGGTCTACGAACTGGAGAGCACCGCGGGGGACGGGCTGATCGCCAAATTCTACCGGCCGGGACGGTGGTCCCTGCGGGCGCTCCGGGATGAACACGATTTCCTGCGGGAACTGGCGGCCGAGGAGATTCCGGTGATCGCGCCGCTGCCCCTGCGGCAGGGCGGCACCATCGGCCAGTGCGGCGCCATCTTCTTTGCCGTGTTTCCGCGCCGGGGCGGCCGGGCCGTCGACGAATTCAACGACGAACAGTGGCTGGCCGTCGGCCGGCTGCTCGGCCGGATGCACATGGTGGGGGCGCGGCAGACGGCGCCGCACCGGTTCCGCCTGGACCCGACGGTCACCACCGCGGCCCAGGTGGCGTATATCCGCGACAGCGGCCTGATTCCGGCGGATTTGCTCGAACCCTACACCCGGGCCGCCGCCCGGCTCATCGCCGCCGTCACCCCGCTGTTTGCCGGTCTCGACACCATCCGCATCCATGGCGACTGCCACACCGGCAACCTGGTGTACCGTCCCGACAGCTCCTTTTTCCTGATCGATTTCGACGACATGGTCGTCGGCCCGCCGGTGCAGGACTTCTGGATGCTCCTGCCGGGGCGTCTGGCGGACGCCTTTGTCGAAACCGACCTGCTCATCGAGGGGTACGAAACCTTCCGGCCCTTCGACCGGACCACGCTCCGCCTGATCGAACCCCTGCGCGCCATGCGCTTCATCCACTACTCGGCCTGGTGCGCCCATCAGGTCGTCGAGGACGGGGCCACCGCCGTGGTGCCGGATTTCGGTTCACGCACCTACTGGCAGGTCGAGATCGACGATCTCCACGACCAGTTGGAACGGATCGGCAAGGGCGGCCGACCGTTCGGCAACCTGCGGGAATAGGACCGCGCCGGCGCGAAAACCGGCCGGTACGGTTGGCTGAAAAGACTTTCGCAAACGGCTGCGGTCCGGTACATTTCGACCGGCTGGTCCCGACCGTGTCCCACGGCCGCCGGAACAACGAACCACCCGCCCGCGCCCGACGCCGCCCGCAGCGACGACACCGGACGCAGACGTAATGCATCAGCAACTCATCATCTTCAAGGAGTACGAACCATGAAAAAAATGTGCGTCTTTGCCGCCTACGCCGTTGCCGCCCTGGCCCTGGCCGGTTGCGGCGCGGCCACCATCGCCCCCAACTACCAGTCGACCAATCCGGACCTGATGCGCATCGGCGGCGACACCCCCGGCCAGAAAGAGCCGGAAATCATCAATATGGGGTCTTATTGCCTCCAGGTGATGGACAAGTGGAAGGCCGACGGCAAGACGCCGGACGGCCAGATGATCTGGACCAAGGACAGTTTCCGCACCGCCGTGCCCTGCCGTTAAGGCCGCACCGGAACCGAACCGGACACACGACGGGTTGCCGTGCCGACGCCGACGAAACGGCAACCCGCCCCCATCCTCCACGTCCTTCACCCGAAGCGGCGGCAGACGGCCCTTCCGGCCGGTAGCCGCCAACGATCTTCGCCCGGAGGTGCCCCATGCGCCTGTCGCCCCTGCTCACCGATCTCTACGAACTGACCATGCTGGCCGGCTATCTCGAAGAGGGGATGGCCGACAAACAGGCGGTGTTCGATCTCTACTTCCGCGCCAATCCCTTTGCCGGCGGCTATGCGGTGTTCGCCGGCCTGGAGCCGGCGCTGGCCTGCCTGGAGCACTTGCGCTTTTCCGCGGACGAAATCGATTATCTCCGCGGCCTGGGCCTCTTCAAGCCCAGATTTCTCGATTTTCTCCGGGACTTCCGCTTCCGGGGCACGGTGGTGGCGCCCCCCGAGGGCACGGTGGTTTTCGCCAACGATCCCCTGCTCACCGTCTCGGGTCCGCTGGCCGAGGTCCAGTTGGTGGAGACCGTGCTGCTCAATCTGATCAACTTCCAGACCCTGGTGGCCACCAAGGCGGCCCGCATCTGCCACGCCGCCGGCGACGGCGAGGTGATCGAATTCGGCCTGCGCCGCGCCCAAGGGCCGGACGGCGGCCTCTCCGCCTCCCGTGCCGCCTGTATCGGCGGGGCCACGGGCACCAGCAACGTCCTGGCCGGCATGCGCTTCGATCTGCCGGTGCGCGGCACCCACGCCCACAGCTGGGTCCAGTCCTTTGCCGACGAACTGACCGCCTTCCGCGCCTATGCCGCCGCCTTTCCCGACAGTTCGGTGCTGCTGGTCGACACCTACGACACCCTCGCCAGCGGCGTGCCCAACGCCATCACCGTGGCCGGCGAGTTGCACGCGCGCGGCCACAGCCTGCGCGGCATCCGGCTCGATTCCGGCGACCTGGCCTACCTTTCCCGCGAGGCCCGGCGCATGCTGGACGCGGCCGGTTTTCCCGAGGTGCGCATCCTCGCCTCCAACGAACTCGACGAACTGGTGATCGATTCCATCCGCAACGAGGGCGGCCGCATCGACATCTACGGCGTCGGCACCAAGCTGGCCACCGCGGCCGGCCCCGGCGGCGTGGCCCTGGGCGGGGTCTACAAGCTGGTGGCCATCGACGGCCAACCGAAAATGAAGATCACCAGCGACATGGCCAAGGCCACCTTGCCGGGCAGCAAGCGACTGCTGCGCGCCGTCGATCCGGATGGCGGCTTCGTCCAGGACGTGATCTGCCTGGACGACGACACCGTTGCCGCCGGGGACACGGTCTTCGATCCGGTCAACCCCCTGCAGCGGACCACCCTGCCCGCACACGTCCGGCTGGTCGACCTGCGCCGGCCGGTAATGGCGGATGGCCGCCGCCTGCTCGACCCGGAACCGCTCGACCGGATGGCCGAGCGCTGCCGCCATCAGCTGGCGCTCCTGCCCCAGGGCTGCCGCCGCTTCGTCAATCCGCACCGCTACAAGGTGTCGATCTCGGCCCGCCTGAAGGAGCTGCGCTGCGCCCTGATCCAGGCCACGCACGCGGGGAGGCACGACGCATGAACGGCCCGGCCCTGATCCTGGTGGACGTGCAGAACGATTTCTGCCCCGGCGGCACCCTGGCCGTGCCCGACGGCGACCGGGTGGTGGCCCCGCTCAACCGGGCGGCCGCCGCCTTTGCCGCCGCCGGTCTGCCGGTGCTGGCCAGCCGGGACTGGCATCCGCCGCACACCGCCCACTTTCAGGCGTATGGCGGTCTGTGGCCGGTGCACTGCGTCCAGGGCAGCGCCGGTGCCGACTTCCATCCGGACCTGCAACTGCCCGCCGGCACCCTCCTGTTATCCAAAGGGATCGACGAGCGCCTGGACGGCTACTCCGCCTTCGACGGCATCACCGCAGCGGGCGCGACCCTGGCGGAGGTGCTCGCGGCACAGGGGGTCGATCATCTGGTCATCGGCGGCCTGGCCACCGATTACTGCGTGCGGGCCACGGCACTCGACGCCCGCGAACGCGGCCTGGCGGTGACGGTGCTCATCGACGCCGTCGCCGGCGTGGACCTGCAACCGGGCGACAGCGACCGCGCCCTCGCAGCCATGCACCGGGCCGGGACGCGCCTGTGCACCACCGACGAGGTTGTCGCCGAATTGGCCCGTCGGGGAACAGCGACGTAAGGAGCGCATCATGCCCGCCATTGTCATCACCCCCACCCTGGCCATCGACAGCGATGAGATCGAGTTGACCGGCATCCGCGCCCAGGGCGCGGGCGGCCAGAACGTCAACAAGGTGGCCAGTGCGGTACATCTGCGCTTCGATATCCGCGCCTCCAGCCTGCCCGAAGCGGTCAAGCAGCGGCTGCTGGCCCGCCGCGACCAGCGGCTGACCGAGGACGGGGTCCTGGTGCTCAAGGCCCAGGAATTCCGCAGCCTGGAGAAAAACCGGCAAGCGGCCCTGGAGCGGCTGGCCGAAATCATCCGCACGGCCGCGACCCCGCGCAAGCGGCGGCGGCCCACCCAGCCGTCCCCGGCGGCCCGACAGCGGCGACGGGAGGCCAAGGCCCGCCAATCCCGGCTCAAGGCCCTGCGCCGCACACCCGAATGATGGTCATGCAGGAGCCCAACCCCGAACTCGGCCTTGCCCGCGCCTTTGTCGAGGAAACCGACTGCACTGTCTTTCTGACCGGCAAGGCGGGCACCGGCAAGACCACCTTCCTCCACCGGCTCAGGGAGCAGACCCACAAACGGCTGGTGGTCACCGCCCCCACCGGGGTGGCGGCGATCAATGCCGGCGGCGTCACCCTCCACTCCTTTTTCCAGCTTCCCTTCGGCCCCCTGGTCCCCGGCGCCGCCCTGCGCAACGACCGGCACCGGGTCGGCCGGGACAAGCGCAACCTCATGCAAAGCCTCGACCTGCTGGTCATCGACGAGATCAGCATGGTCCGGGCCGATCTGCTCGACGGGGTCGACGCGGTGCTCCGACGCTACCGGCGCTCGGAGCAGCCGTTCGGCGGCGTGCAGGTGCTGATGATCGGCGATCTCCACCAGTTGCCGCCGGTGGTCAAGGACACGGAGTGGCAGGTCCTGCGGCCCCATTACGGTTCGCCCTACTTCTTCAGCAGCCTCGCCCTGCAGCGGCTCGACCTGGTGGCGATCGAACTCAGGCGGATCTACCGCCAGTCGGACCGGCGCTTCATCGACCTGCTGGGCAAGGTGCGCGACAACCGCCTCGACGCCGCCGGCCTGGCGGCGCTCAACGCCCGCTATCGCCCCGACTATGCGCCCGAGGAAGGCGTCATCACCCTCTGCACCCACAACCGCCATGCCGACGCCATCAACTCGGCCAGGCTCGCCGCCCTGTCCGGCGATGTCCGCCGGTTCGAGGCCGGAATCGAGGGCAGCTTCCCGGAATACGCCTATCCCACCGCCGCCGGCCTGGAGCTGAAAACAGGCGCCCAGGTGATGTTCGTGCGCAACGACGCCTCGCCCGAGAAACGGTTCTTCAACGGCAAGATCGGCACCGTCGCCGGAATGGGACGGCACAGCGTCCGGGTGGTCTGTCCGGGCGAAACCGAGCCCATCGAGGTCGGGCCGGTGCGCTGGGAGAACATCGACTACGCGGTCGATGCCGAGACCGCCGAGATCACGCCCACGGTGGTCGGCAGTTTCGAGCAGGTCCCGCTCAAGCCGGCCTGGGCGATCACCATCCACAAAAGCCAGGGGCTGACCTTCGACCGGGTGGTGATCGACGCCCAGGCCGCCTTTGCCCACGGCCAGGTCTATGTGGGCTTGAGCCGCTGCCGCAGCTTCGAGGGGCTGGTGCTCAGCTCGCCGCTGGCCGCCCGGACGGTGGCGGCCGACCCGGCGGTCCACGACTTCGTCAGCCGGACCGCGTCCCACCCCCCGACCGAAACCGATCTCGCCGCCGCCAGGATTCGCTACCAGCAGGGACTGCTGCTCGCCTGCTTCGATTTCCGGAACCTGTCCAGGCTGTTGGGCCGCCTGGCCGGCTTGCTCCGGGACAATGCCGGCATCGTGCAGGTCAACGCCGCGGCCGACCCGTTCACGGTCCGGCAGCAGGCGCAGGAGGCCATCTGCGCCGTGGGCGACCGGTTCCGGCTCCAGTTGCAGTCGCTGTTCGCGCCGCACCGCGAACCGGCCGCCGATCCGGTCGTCCGGGAACGGCTGGCCAAGGCCGGCGTCTATTTCCGGGACCGGTTCGCCGCCGTGCTCCAACCCTGCCTTGAGACGCTGGAAATCGCATCGGACAACAAGGAGGTGCGCAAGCGGATCGCGGAAACCGTCGAGCTGGTTCGGCGGGAATGCGCAATCAAGCTGGCGGTGGTGGCGGCCTGCGGCGAGGAGTTCTCGCCCGGCCGGTATCTCCGCGCCTTGTCGGTCGCGGCCATGGAAAAAGAGAAACGGCCGGCTCCAGCCGCCGACGCGCTCTTCACCGAAGCCGACGTCGGCCATCCCGTCCTGTTCCGCACCCTGCGCCAGTGGCGCAACGACACGGCCGCGGCCGCGGGCGTTGCCCCCTACCTGGTCCTGCACCAGAAAACGCTCATCCAGATCGCCGTCCATCTGCCGGACAGCGTCAAGGCCCTGCAGACCATCAAGGGCATCGGCAAACGGCTGGCCGAGCGGTACGGCAAGGAGATCGTGGCCATGGTGACCGACTACCGCAGGGAGCACGGCATCGAAACGGTCACCCTGCCCACCCCGGCCGCCATCGGTCCGACCGGCGCACCGAAGCCAGCGGGACAGCGGTCCGACACCAAGGCCGTCAGCCTGGAAATGCTCCAGGCGGGCCACTCCATCCCGGAGATCGCCGCCCAGCGCGGCCTCACCCTCCAGACCGTCGAGGGGCATCTGGCCCATTTCGTCAAGAACGGGACCTTGGCCATCGACGGCCTGCTCGCCCCGGACCGGTTGCGCGAACTGGAAACCACCATCGCCTCGCTGCCCACCGGTTCCCTCAAGGCGCTGAAGGCCGCCCTCGGCGACGGCTACTCCTTCGGCGAGATCAACCTGGCCCTGGCCCACCTCCATTCGCAAACCAACCGGTAGGGTTCCGCTTGCGCCCTGCCGGACATCCGGCCGCTTCGATACAAAGAAGCGACAAAGCCTTGACGCGCGCGACACGGTCACGTAAAAATCCGCCGAGGATATCCCCGGCCGCTTCCACCGGGTGCGGGAAGCGTTGCCCGGCCCGCACTCCCTTGCCGTCCCGTTCCATGATGCCATGAGCCCACCCCGGTCTATCTTTCCCGTCTCCATCCTGATCGCCGGTCTGCTGGCCGTGCTCGTCCCGCCTTCCGTACCGCTGGCCGCCGAGAACGACGCCAGCCCGCTGCTCTTCTACCACAACGCCGACGGCAGCTTCCTTCAAGTCACTCTCGGCCTCGATCTCGCCTTCTTCAGTCAGGACAACGCCTGGTACGGCAACGACAGGGGCATCCTCGGCGGGCACACGGTCGGTTCCTGGTGGGAATCGCTCGTCCGCCCCGGCCTGGAAGGCCGCCACGTGCTGCCCAACACCCAGAGCCTGTACGCCAGGATCGATGCGGTCCAGGCCAACACCTTCGGCGGCATCGACGCCGACGCCACCACCGCCGGCATGGGCGACGTCAGTTGGCTGGGCATCGACAAGGCCTATGCCGGCTGGCGCTCGGGCACCCTGTTCGGCGGTCTGGACCGCGATTTCCTCGACCTCTCCTTCGGCCGCCAGATCTATGCCACCGGCACTGGGTTCCTCTTCTCCAGCGAGGGCGGCGCCGGATTCCGGCGGGCGGCCTGGTATCTCGGCGGCCGCAAGAGCGCCGATTACGCCGCCATCGCCCGGATGCAAAGCGGTGCCTGGGCCGGCGATCTGTTCTATTTCGAGAACAACAGCGTCTTCCCCAACAACACCTGGGCCGGCGGCGGCACCCTGGCCTACGCCCCCGCGCCGGCGGTCAACCTCGGCGGCAGCCTCGCCGCCATCGAATCCGACCTGCCCAGCCGCGACGGCATGCGGGTGACCAACCTGCGCGGCAGCGTCAGACCCTTCGCCCTGGGCAACGGCCCCGCGGTCCTGCATCCGCTCACCCTCGACGGCGAGTTCGTCCGCGAGCACCGCGACAACGGCCTGGACGCCGGCTTCGGCTGGTACCTGGCCGCCGGTTACCGGTGGAGCACCCTGCCCTGGGAGCCCGAGCTGACCTACCGCTACGCCAGTTTCGACGAAGACTACGACGTCCTGTTCTACGGCGCCACCGACTGGGGTTCCTGGTTCCAGGGCGAGATCACCGGCGAGTACGACCTGTTCAACACCAACCTCGACGCCCACATGCTCCGGCTCAAGATACGGCCGACGGAGCCCCTGACGCTCAACCTGTTCTACTACCGCTTCAGCCTCCACGATCCGCGCTTTTTCGGAGTGCGAAGCGATCACTATGTCGACGAGTGGAACCTGATCGCCGACTGGACCGTGGGCCGCCACCTGACCCTCAGCCTGGTGGGCGCCCTGGCCGTTCCCGGCGACGGCGCCACGGCCCGCTTCGGCGGCGACGACAACTGGACCGCCACCATGGTCATGGCCACGGTGCGGTATTAGAACGGTCGGCCGGATGACGGCCTGGCCCGATCGTCCGGCCCAGCCGGCACCGGCCGTCGGAGCCGGCACGGCGGCAAGGAATACCGCCACCAGGTGCCGCGCCCATGGTCCCCGAACGCGTATCCGCAAACCAGCTTCGCCCGGTTGGCCGGGCAAGCGCAACGACCGAGGAGAATGCCATGCATGTTCTGGCCATCAACGGCAGCCCGAGAAAAAAGTGGAACACCGCCACCCTGCTGACCAAGGCGCTCGACGGGGCCGCCGGGCGGGGGGCGACAACGGAGCTGGTGCATCTCTACGACCTCGCCTACAAGGGCTGCACCAGTTGCTTTGCCTGCAAGATGATCGATGGGCCGAGCAACGGCCGCTGCGCCATGCAGGATGAACTGCGGCCGGTGCTGGAACGGATCGAGACCACGGTCGACGCGCTCATCCTGGGATCGCCGATCTATTTCGGCCAGATGACCGGCGAGATGCGCTCCTTTCTGGAACGGCTGCTGTTCCCGCCGCTGATCTACAGCCAGCCGCCGCGCTCGATCTTTCCCCGGACGATCCGGACCGCCGTCGTCTACACCATGAACGTCGACGAGGAGCGGTGCGCGCAGATGGGCTACCCGGCGATGTTCGACGCCACCGAGGCCGCGCTCTCCCGGGCCTTCGGCTTCGAGACCGAGACCCTGTGCAGCTTCGATACCTACCAGTTCCCCGACTACGGCAAGGTGATCATGGAATACATGGATCCGGCCAAGAAAGCGGCGCGGCGGGCCGAAGTCTTTCCCGAGGACTGCCGGCGGGCGTTCACGCTGGGAGAACGGCTGGCGGCCAAGGACTGACCGCGACCGTCCTGCCGCCGGTCTCCGTCCCGGCGATCCCCACGGACATCCGCGGCGACACCGTTGCTTTTCCGATCTTTTCCGGCTATGGTGCGGCCGCGTTTTTTGCCGGGCGGCAGCCCCGGGCCGTCTCTGTCCGGCCGTTGACCGCTCCGGCCGCCCGGCCCCCGGCATCACCGATGGGTGCGAATCCCCTGCCCGGCAGGGATGGAAGGACTTTTGGATATACGAACGATCATTCTGACGCTGGCCTTCGGCAACCTTGTCTTCGGCGTGGTGCTCATCCTGCTGCAGACGCGGCGGGAGCACCGCCTGCGCAACGATTTCTGGACCGCGGCCAAATTCCTGCAGGGCCTGGGCTGGCTGCTGCTCGCCGGGCGCGACACCATCGCCGACGTCCTCAGCTACACTCTGGGCGACTTCTGTCTGCTCGCCGGTTTCGCCTACGAATGCTGGGCGATTTTCCGGATCTCGAATCGGCCGGTTCCTCCCATCCTGCAAGGGGCCAGCCTCATCTACGCGTTGCTGGGCGTCCTTTTGGCCACACCGCTTGCGGCCAGCGGCCGGCTGGCCGTTTCCACCCTGCTGTCCGTGCCGATTCTGGCGCTGGCGGCCTGGGCGATGCTGCGGGGCGGCTCGCGGAGTTCCCCCCTGCGGGCCTTCATGGGCTGGAGCATCGGCCTGCTGGCCCTGACCGCCGGCATCCGCGGGTTCATGGCCCTCGCCACCGCCGATGAATTCATCCTCTTTTCCCGAAATCCCATTCAGTTCGTCAGCTTCGCCATCCTGTTCTACCTGATGCTGGCCAACGGCATCAGCATGCTGGTGCTGTCCAAGGAACAGACCGACCAGCGCTTGCAGGAGGCCATGCAGGAACAGAAGGCCATCCTCGACGCCCTGCCGACCGGGCTCTGCATCCTCCGCGACCGGGTGATCGTCCAATGCAACCCGGCCATGGAAGCCATGTTCGGCTTTCTCCCCGGAACCCTGCCGGGCCGGTCGGTGCGCTGCCTGTACGAGAACGAGGAGATGTTCGAGGCGTTCGGCCGGGTGATCTACGCCGAAATCGAGGCGACCGGCCGGTTCGAGGGCGAGGTGCTCTACCGGCGCCACAACGGCGAACGGTTCTGGGCCAAGGACCACGGCCAGACCATCGTGTTCGGCGACCATCGCCCCGAAACCTACACCGTGTTCTCGGTCATCGACATTTCCGAGCAGAAAAGGCAGCAGGAGCTGCTGACCCGCCGGAACGAGGAGGTCGAGGCGAGCCTGGCCCGGATCAAGCGGCTCGAGGGCATCATCTCCATCTGCATGTACTGCAAGAAAATCCGCACCGAAGAGGATGCCTGGGAACAGTTGGAAAAGTACATCACCGCGCACAGCGACGCCCGTTTCAGCCACGGCATCTGCCCCGACTGCTACAGCCGGTCCCTGCGGGAGCAGATCTGAGCGGATGCGGTGGCCGCTTACGACGCGCCTCTTCGCCTGTCCCCATCACCTTGCAGGATCACAACCATGACCAGCGAACTCGTTACGGCGATCATCGGTCAGATGGCGATCGATCCCCGCGGACGGCACGGCCTCTCCCACTGGGCCAGGGTGTATGAAAATGGGCTGCGGCTGGCTGCCGAAACCGGTGCCGACCGCCAGGTCGTCGAACTGTTCGCCCTGTTTCACGACAGCCGCAGGCTCACCGACCAGGCCGACCACGACCACGGCCCCCGGGGCACCCTGCTCGCCGAGCGCTATCATCGCGACGGTCTCCTGCGCCTGGACGAACAGCCGCTCCGCCTCCTGCTCACCGCCTGCCGCCTGCACACCGCCGCCCGCACCCACGACGACCCCACGGTGCGGACCTGTTTCGATGCCGACCGGCTCGATCTGGCCCGCATCGGCGCAACCGTGGACCCGGCCTTCCTCTGCACCGAGGCCGCCAGGAACCCGCAGCTCATCGCCTGGGCGAGCGAGCGCAGCCGCGCCGGCACCGTCCCGGACAACCTCCTCGGCCGGGCTTTGCAATCACTGCCCGCACCCGCGCCCTGAACCGGGACCCGCCGTCACTTCACCTCTCCGGCCGGATCGCCCCACCCCGCTCCTCCACCTGCCAGTGCTCGCCCGCCCTGAGCGGCCGGATACGACCCTCGGGGACGGCCGCGGCCCGCATGGCGGTCTCCAGGTCGCGCAACGGCACTTCGTAGCCGGTATCGGCCAACTGGAACATGCCGTAATGGGTGGGCAGCATGGGTGGTTGTCCCAGATCGTTCCAGGCCCGGACCGCCTCCTCGGGATTCATGTGGTTGTCGGCCATGAACCAGCGGGGGTCGTAGGAACCGATGGGCAGGATGGCCAGGCGGAACGGGCCGTACTTGGCCGCGGCGGCGCGAAAATTGTCGCCGCCGCCGTAGCCGGTGTCGCCGACGAAATAGATCTGGCCGCCAGGCGTGGCCAGCACGAAGGCCGCCCACAGGGCCCGGTTGCGGTCCCAGGGGCTGCGGGCCGACCAGTGGTGCATCGGTTCCAGATGCACCGTCATCTCCGGCGCGACCACCACCTGTTCGCCCCAGTCGCGGGCCTCGATGCGGGCATCGGGAATACGGTCGCGGATAAGCGCATCGTTGCCCAGGGGCATGATGAACCGGGGCCGGTCACGCCGCCACAGTCGTTCGATGGTGGCCAGATCGAGGTGGTCGTAGTGGTTGTGGCTGATCAGCACCACGTCGATGGGCGGCAGGTCGTCGAAACGAATGCCCGGCGGATGGACCCGCCTGGGGCCGATCCAGGTGAACGGGCTGGCGCGGTCTGACCAGACCGGATCGGTGAGGATGTTGAGCCCCTGGGTCTGGATGAGCAGGGTGACATGGCCGACGAAACCGATGCGCAACCCATTGCCCTCCACCCGTTGCGGCGGCTTGTCGGTGGAGGGCAATTCGCTGAAGGCGGGCCAGGGCTGACGCTCGCGGGTGGCGTACCACTTGAGCACCCGGAAGAAGCCCTTGTTGGCCGGCGTGCCGGGATTGAAAAACCGCTCGCCGTCGAAATGGTCGGAAACCGGGCCGTCGTACGACCGTGGGGAACAGGAAAGGAGCATCAGCATAAGGAGGGAAAAAGAGAGGATCGGATACCGCATGGTGCATGACCGTGGAGGTTTTCGCACCGGGTCGTTGCCGCCGGCGCGGGTTGAGGGTGTAGGTACAATAAGCGGTCCCGGCGGAAAAACAATTTCCCGGCGGCATCTTTACCCGCCGGTCGCGTCATGCCGCACTGCCAGGGCAGTCTCCGGATCGCCCATGAAGAACCGCGCTCGGCCCCGCGCACCATGGTCGTGCCGCCCCGACGGGCAGATTTATTTTGCGTATTTTCAAAGGGTATCGTACTCTCACCGCACCCTTTTGTGTTCTCCCTGAAGTCTGGTCGATCTGTCGGCGGGTGCCGCCCGCCGGCATCCCCTCAACCCTTGCAAGGAGATCCGCCATGCCCCACCCCCCTGCCGGTCAGCAAACGCACTGCCAATCCAGCCGCAAGGTCCGCTTCGTCACCGCCGCCTCGCTGTTCGACGGCCATGACGCCACCATCAACATCATGCGTCGCATCCTTCAGGCCACCGGGGTGGAAGTCATTCACCTCGGCCACAACCGTTCGGTGCGGGAAATCGTCACCGCCGCCCTCCAGGAGGATGCGCACGGCATCGCGGTGACCTCCTATCAGGGCGGCCATGTCGAATTCTTCAAATACATGGTCGACCTGCTCAAGGCGGGCGGCGGCGACAACATCAAGGTGTTCGGCGGCGGCGGTGGCGTCATCGTGGCGGACGAGGTGCGCGAGCTGCACGACTACGGCGTCAGCCGCATCTACACTCCCGAGGATGGCCAGCGGCTGGGTTTGCAGGGGATGATCAACGAGGTGGTCGGGATGGCCGATGTCGACCTGCCGCCGCTACCCGCCAACGAAAGCGAACTGCTCGGCCGGCTTGCCGGCGGCGACCGGCGGATGCTGGCCCGGCTCATCACCGTGCTCGAAAACGGCGAGGCGCCGGCGCCGCTCGGCCGGGCGATCCGGGAAGGCGCGGCCGGCCGCACGACCCCGGTGCTCGGCATCACCGGCACCGGCGGCGCCGGCAAGTCCTCGCTCACCGACGAACTGGTCCGCCGCTTCCGCCTCGACCAGAACGACCGTCTCAAACTGGCGATCATCAGCATCGATCCCTCGCGCAAGCGCACCGGCGGAGCGCTCCTGGGCGACCGCATCCGCATGAACGCCATCGAACACGCCAACATCTACATGCGCTCGCTGGCCACCCGAGAGACCGGCTCGGAACTCTCCGCGGCCCTGCCCGAGGTGATCGCCGCCTGCAAACTCACCGGCTTCGACCTGATCATCGTCGAAACCTCGGGCATCGGCCAGGGCAACGCCGCCATCGTGCCGCACGTCGATGTCTCGCTCTACGTCATGACCCCGGAATTCGGCGCCGCCTCGCAACTGGAGAAGATCGACATGCTCGATTTCGCCCACTTCGTGGCCATCAACAAATTCGACCGCAGCGGCGCCGAGGACGCCCTGCGCGACGTGCGCAAGCAGTACCAGCGCAACCACGAGGCCTTCGGCACGCCGCCGGAACGGATGCCGGTCTTTCCCACCATCGCCGCCCGTTTCAACGACGAAGGCGTCACCGCCCTCTACCAGGCCATGCTGCCCACCCTGAGCGCATCGGGGCTCGCCCTCGAACCGGGCCGGCTGCCCCGGGCCACCGTGCCGACAACCGCGGGCGACCGGGCGATCGTGCCACCGGAGCGGACCCGCTACCTGGCCGAGATCGCCGACTGCGTGCGCGGCTACCACGCCCATGCCGCCGCCGAGGCGAACAAGGTGCGCGAACGCCAGGCCCTGGCCACGGCCAAGGATCTGTTCGCGCTCTGCGGCAAGCCGGTGGCCAGTTTCGATGTGCTGCTCGACGCCAAGGACGGCGAACTCGACGCCGGCACGAAACACCTGCTCGACACCTGGCCGGAACTGGTGCGGCAGTATGCCGGGGACGAACACGTGGTCGCCGTTCGCGGCAGGGAGATCCGCACCGGGCTGACCCGCACCTCGCTCTCCGGCTCCACCATCCGCAAGGTCTATCTGCCCAGATATACGGATCAAGGCGAGATCCTCCGTTTCCTGATGCGGGAGAATGTTCCCGGCCTGTTTCCGTTCACCGCCGGTGTCTTTCCCTTCAAGCGGGAAAACGAGGACCCGACCCGGATGTTCGCCGGCGAGGGCGACGCCTTCCGCACCAACCGCCGCTTCAAGCAGGTCAGCGAGGGCATGCCGGCCATCCGCCTCTCCACCGCCTTCGACTCGGCCACCCTCTACGGCTGCGATCCGGACGAACGGCCGGACATCTACGGCAAGATCGGCAATTCGGGCGTGTCCATCGCCACCCTGGACGACATGAAGGTGCTCTACGACGGCTTCGACCTCTGCGCGCCCTCCACCTCGGTGTCCATGACCATCAACGGCCCGGCGCCGATCATCCTGGCCTGCTTCTTCAACACCGCCCTCGACCAGCAGATCGACCGGTTCGCGGCCGACAACGGCCGCCAGCCCGACGACGCGGAGCGGGAGGCCATCCGCGCCCGCGTCTTCTCCACGGTGCGCGGCACGGTCCAGGCCGACATCCTCAAGGAGGACCAGGGCCAGAACACCTGCATCTTCTCCACCGAGTTCGCCCTCAAGATGATGGGCGACATCCAGGAATATTTCGTGCGGGAAAACGTGCGCAACTTCTACTCGGTGTCGATCTCCGGCTACCACATCGCCGAGGCCGGCGCCAACCCGATCTCGCAGTTGGCCTTCACCCTGGCCAACGGCTTCACCTACGTCGAGGCCTATCTGGCGCGCGGCATGCGCATCGACGATTTCGCGCCCAACCTGAGTTTCTTCTTCTCCAACGGCATGGAGCCCGAATACGCGGTGATCGGCCGGGTGGCCCGCCGCATCTGGGCCGTGGCCATGAAGCACAAGTACGGCGGTAACGAACGCTCGCAGAAACTCAAATACCACATCCAGACCTCGGGCCGCACCCTGCACGCCCAGGAGATGGCCTTCAACGACATCCGTACCACTCTCCAGGCGTTGATCGCCATCTACGACAACTGCAACAGCCTGCACACCAACGCCTACGACGAGGCCATCACCACCCCCACCGAGGAATCGGTGCGGCGGGCCATGGCCATCCAGTTGATCATCAACCGCGAGTGGGGCCTGGCCATGAACGAAAACCCGAATCAGGGCGCCTTTGTCATCGAGGAACTGACCGACCTGGTCGAGGAGGCGGTGCTGAAGGAATTCGAGGCCCTGGCCTCGCGCGGCGGCGTGCTCGGCGCCATGGAAACCGGCTACCAGCGGAGCAGAATCCAGGAGGAATCGCTCTACTACGAGCACAAGAAGCACGACGGCTCCTACCCGATCATCGGGGTCAACACCTTCCGCAACCCCGGGGGCGAGGTGCCGGTCGACATTGAGCTGGCCCGTTCCACCGAGGAGGAAAAGCAGTCGCAGATCAGGCGGCTGCGCGATTTTCAGGCCCGCAACCGCGAGGCTGCCGGCCCCATGCTGGAGAAGCTCAAGCGCACGGTGATCGACAACGGCAACGTTTTTGCCGAACTGATCGACGCGGTGCGGGTCTGCTCGCTCGGCCAGATCACCGAAGCCCTCTACGAGGTGGGCGGCCAGTACCGGCGTTCGATGTGACGGCAGGCAAACGGCATTGCCCGGGCGGGTCGGGCGGCGGATTTCAAACGAGCCGGCGCCCGACCTCCGGGTGCCGATCGCCTCAAGGAAACACTGGTACCTCGTCCGTCTTCCGTGTATAATTTCGCGATATGAATGAGACTTCCCCGAACCCCAAGCATAGGTTCAACTTCCTCGAGGCTGCGGAACGGTTGGGAAATCGGCCGTTTTTCCTTGCCGTGCAGCGGAGCCTCGCCCTGAGCCTGCCCTTGGTCATGATCGGTGCCCTGGCGCTGCTGCTCAGGGACTTCCCCCTCCAGGGCGGCCTGGATCAGTCGTTCGGGCCGGGCTGGAGGCTGATTTGCGACAATCTCATCGCCGGTTCCTTCGGCATCGCCTCGCTGGCCGTCCTCTGCGCCTTCAGCAGCAGCATGACCCTGCTGGCGAACCAGCGCAACCCCCTGATCATGGTCAGCCCGGTCATGACCACCATCGTGGCGCTGTCGTGTTTCTTCATCGTCTGTGCGCCCGCCGAGACCAACTCCTGGCCGACGTTTTTTTCCATGGACCGGGGCCTGGTGACGGCGCTGGCCGTGGCGACCTCGGCCACCCTGCTCTATCTGCGGCTCTGCCGGGTTGCCACCCTGCGGCTCTCCCTCGGAGCGGTGGGGCACGACCCGGTGGTCAGCGACGTGCTCACCGTCCTGCCCGCCGGCATGGTCACCATTCTCGTCTTCGCCCTGATCCGTCTCCTGATCTCGTCCGCCGGCGGTGCGGACCTGTACGACCAGGTGCGGAGTCTGCTCGCCGCCCCGTTCAGGGAAAGCTGGGATCATCCCGGCATGGGGCTCGTCTATACCGGCCTCTCCCAGCTCTCCTGGTTTTTCGGCGTGCACGGCCCCAACATCCTCTTTTCGGTCGAAGAGAATATCCTGATGCCGGCCGGCGCGGCCAACGCCGCCGCCCTGGCGGCGGGGACCCCGCCGGTCCACATCTTCACCAAGGCCTTTTTCGACGCCTTCACCCGCATGGGCGGGTCGGGCTGCACGCTCTGCCTCATCCTGGCGATCCTCATCCGCGGCAGGAACGACGGCAATCGCAAGCTGTGCCTGTTCGCCCTGCTTCCCGCCCTGTTCAACGTCAACGAACCGCTGCTGTTCGGCATTCCGCTCGTCCTCAACCCCGTCTATCTGTTCCCTTTTCTCCTCGTCCCGCTCATCCAGACCGCGACCGCCTACCTGGCCACGGTGCTCGACCTGCTGCCCCGGACAATCGCAACCACCAGTTGGACCACCCCGGCCCTGCTCAGCGGCTACATCGCCACCGGATCGCTCGCCGGCGCCTGCATGCAACTCGTCAACCTCGCCATCGGCACGGCGCTCTATTTTCCTTTTGTCCGGATCTGTGACCGCCTGCGGTGGGAACGGGGCAAGCGCGTGCTGGGTGTGTTGGCGCACGCCGCCGAAAGCCACGCGGTCGGACCGAATGGCCGCAAATGCCTCGATCAGCCGGGCGAATCCGGCCGCATCGCCAAGTTGCTGGCCAAGGATCTCGAAGTGGCGCTGTACCGCGACGATCAACTGTTCCTTGTCTACCAGCCGCAGATCGACGCGGCCAACAATCGGGTGTGCGGCGTCGAGGCCCTGCTGCGCTGGCGGCATCCGGTCTTCGGTTTCATCCCGCCGCCACTCATCATCGCCCTGGCCGAAGATACCGCCGGCATCGGCTGGCTCGGCCGTTTCATCCTCCGGGAAGCGTGCGTCCAGCGCATCGCCTGGAGGGGGCTGGTCGCCGAGGATGTGGTCATATCGGTCAATGTGACGCCGCGGCAGATCCTCGAACCCGGTTTCGATCTCGATGTCACGGCAATTCTCCAGGAGGTAGGGATGCCGCCGCAGCTGCTGGAACTGGAAATCACCGAGTCGACCATGCTCGAACCCGATGCCGCCGCCCTGGCCATGCTCCGCCGGTTGCGCTTAAGCGGGGTGCGTGTGGCCATCGACGATTTCGGCATGGGCCACACTTCGCTCCGTTACCTGCGCGAATTCCCCGTGGACACGGTCAAAATCGACCGTTCCCTGACCCTTGTCGTGGACCGGGAGGTCAACGATCCCATTGTGCGCTCAATCGTCAAACTCAACCGGACGCTCGGGTTCAACACCGTGGTCGAAGGTATCGAGAACCAGGAACAACTGGAACATTTTCTCCACATGGGCTGCCACATGTTCCAAGGCTACGTATTCTGCCGGCCCGTCTCCGGCGAGGACTGCCTCCACTATATCCGCCGACACAATGGCGGCCAGGGCTCTCCCGCCTCCCCCTCCGTTGGCGCAGCAACGCACCACGCCTGACATCGAACCGCACGCGGCCGCTGACGGGCCGGGGACCTCGGTCCCGAACCGTCTTCCCACCGGCGGCCGCGGGGTGAGCCGCAACGCGGATCGCTTCGCCCTTAGGGGCCGAGCGGCGCGGTGACCTCGTCCACCAGGGCGAAGATCGACCGGTAGGGAATGCGGCCGTGGAGGGCGAGGCCGATCTCGCAGGTCTTGCTGGTGGAATAGCCGGCTTCGCAGCCGTAGACCTGATCGGCCAGGCCATGGAGGGCGGATTCGTTCAGCTCCGGGAAATTCAATCCCCGGTCGCCGGCAAAGCCGCAGCAGAAGATGTCCTCCGGCACCACCACCTCGGTGGCGCACAGCAGGGCCAGTTCCCTCAGCTTGGCGTCCAACCCCATCTTGCGGGCGCTGCAGGTGGCGTGCAGGGCGATTCTGGCCTCCTTGCGGGTGAAGCGGAGCCGGTCCTTGAGGAACTCGAGGACGAATGCCACCGGCTCGAAGAGGCGCAGCCGCTTGTCCAGGGTGGCGCGCATCCGCATCAGGCAGGGGCTGGTGTCGCAGAGCACGGGGATGGCGCCGTCCCGCGAGGCCCTGAGCAGGGCATCGCTCAACTCGTCCGCCTTGCGGTCGGCCTGGAGCCGGAAGCCCTTGCTCTCGAAAGCCTGGCCGCAGCAGAGGGCGTCGAGGTTCTCGGGCAGGATCACGGCGCAGTTGGCCTTGGCCAGCACCGACAGGGTCTGCTGGGGCAGGCCGCGCCGGTCGGTTTCCTCGCGGGCCGGCCCGCCCATGGCCCGACTGGCGCAGCTGGGGAAATAGACCACGGCCAGCGGGTCCGCGGCCGCCGGGACTTCGGCCGCCACCTTGGGCGCGCCGGTGGGCATGGCCCGGTTCCATTGCGGCACCAGGCCCGCCGTTCCCCGGTGCGCCGCCGCGGTCACCGTCTCCATCGCGGGCGTTCCCGCCAGCCGGTGCAGCCGGTCGACAGTGTTGAGCGCCCCGGCCGCGGTCCGGGCCACGCCGCCGAAATGGTCCGCCGTCCAGGTGGCGACGGCGTTCGCCAGCGAACCGTGGGCCTCCTCGCGCAGGGCCTTGATCATCTTGCCGGTGTCGATGCCCACCGGGCACAGGGTCGAGCAGAGGCCGTCGGCGGCGCAGGTGTCCATCCCCTGATAGCGGTAGGAGCGCACCAGCCGGCGCACCGGCGCCTCGCCCGAACCGCCGCTCAGCCGCCGGCTGATCTCGCGCCGGCCGGCGATCCGCTGCCGAGGAGTGAAGGTCAGGTCCTTGGACGGGCAGATCGGTTCGCAGAAACCGCATTCGATGCACTTGTCCACCAGTTCGTGGGTCGGCGGTAGCGGTTTGAGGTTCTTGATATGGGCCTCCAGGTCGCTGTTGAGGATCACCCCCGGATTGAGCAGGTTGCCCGGATCGAACAGGTGCTTGATCGCCCGCATCAGGGCAAAGGCCGCCTCACCCCACTCCTTTTCGACAAAGGGGGCCATGTTGCGGCCGGTGCCATGCTCGGCCTTGAGCGAGCCCTTGTATGTGTCGAGCACCAGCCGGACCACGTCGGCCATGAAATCGCGGTAGCGCACCACCTCGTCCTGGGTCGAAAAATCCTGGGTGAAGACGAAATGGAGGTTGCCGGCCAGGGCGTGACCGAAGATGATCGCCTCGGTGTAGCGATAGCGCAGCAGCAGTTCCTGGAGGTCGAGGGTGGCGTCGGCCAGGTGCTCGATGGGAAAGGCCACGTCCTCGATAATCACCGTGGTACCGGTGCGGCGGACTGCGCCCACCGCCGGAAAGAGCCCCTTGCGGATCTTCCACAGTTGCGAAAATTCCGCCGGGACGGCGGTGAACTCGATGGGCCGCACGGTCTGGGTGCCGGCCAGCGCCGTCTTGATGCCGTCGATCTGGGCGGCGAGCGCCTCGGCGGTCTCGGCCCTGGTCTCCACCAGCAGGGCGGTCACCGCCGGCGCCAGTTCCGCAAGGAACTCGGGCATGCCCGGCTGGCCGGTCACCGAGGCCAGGCTGGCCCGGTCCATCAGCTCGGCGGCGGCCACCGGCTGCCGCGTGAGTGCGATCACCGCCTCGCAGGCGGTGCGGATATCCGGGAAATACATGAGGGCGCTGGCCTTGTGGCGGTGCTCGATCACCGTGCGGTAGACCGCCTCGGCGATGAAGCCGAGCGTGCCCTCCGAGCCGATCAGCAGATGCTGCATGATGTCGAAGGGATCGTCGAAATCGACCAGGGCATTCAGGCTGTAGCCGGTGGTGTTCTTGATCCTGAACTTGTAGCGGATGCGCTCGGCCAGTTCGGCGTCGGCCAGCACCCGGGCGCGCAGATCCGCCAAGCCGTCGAGGATGTGGCCGTGACTGCGGCGGAAGGCGGCCCGGCTCTTGTCGTCGCCGGTATCGACCACGGTGCCGTCCATGAGGATAAGGCGCATCGAATCCAGGGTGCGGTAGCTGTTCTGCTCCACCCCGCAGCACATGCCGCTGGCGTTGTTGGCGAGGATGCCGCCGATCTTGGCGCTGTCGATGGAGGCCGGGTCCGGCCCGATCTTGCGGTCGAACTCGGCCAGGATGCGATTGGCGTGGCTGCCGATCATCCCCGGTTGCACGCGGATCTTGCGGGCCTGGTCGAGCACCCGGTAGTCGTTCCAGCCCCGGCCCAGGCGCACCAGGATGGAATCGGTGATGGCCTGGCCCGACAGGCTGGTGCCGGCGGCGCGGAAGGTGACCGGCAATTCCAGCCTGCCCGCCTCCCGCAGGATGCGGCGCACCTCGGTTTCATTCTCCACGTCGATGACGATCTTGGGGATCAGCCGGTAGAAGCTGGCGTCGGTGCCGTAGGCGATGGTGCGCAACGGGTCGATGACCAGCCGGTCGGCGGGGATGGTGGTCTTGATCCGGCGGAAAAAGTCGCGGTATTTTCCGGTCAGCATGGCATACCTCCTGGTCTCGGGTTGCAGGGGAATGATGCCGTAGGATACGGTATTCCCGGAGAGAATGCCACGGGAAAGAAAAGGCCGTTTTTCCGAAGGAATACCGAGTGGCCCGTTCAGTCTCCGGACGGCCGCCGCCGCAGGTCGGGCAGCAGCACCGCCGCCAGGCCCAGCAGGGGCAGCCAGGCGCAGAACCGGTAGACCGCCTCGATACCGTGGACGTCGGCCAGGCGGCCCACCAGCGCCGCGCCGATCCCGGCCAAACCGAAGGCCAGACCGAAAAAGAGGCCGGAAATCATGCCCACCTTGCCGGGGAACAGTTCCTGGGCATAGACTACCATGGCCGGAAAGGCCGAGGCCATCAGCAGGCCGATGACAAAGGTGAGCGGCCCGGTCCAGAACAGGGAGGCGTACGGCAGGATCAGGGCGAAGGGGGCCGCGCCGAAGATCGACCACCAGATCACCTGCTTGCGGCCGATGCGGTCGCCGATCGGCCCGCCGAGCATGGTGCCTGCGGCCACGCCGAAGAGGAAGACGAACAGATGGAGCTGCGCCGTCTGCACCGAGACCTGGAACTTGTGCATCAGGTAGAAGGTGAAATAGCTGTGCAGGCTGGTGGTGTAAAAGAATTTGGAGAACATCAGCACCAGCAGCACCACCACCGGCCAGACCGCCGAGGACCGGTTCGTGTCGTCGCCGGCCGGTGCGGCCACCTTGAGCCGCCGTCCCTGCCGGTGGTTGCGGGCGTACCAGCCGCCGACCCGCCAGAGGATGATCATGGCCAGGAGGGCGACCAGGGAAAACCAGGCCAGGCTCAGGCGCCCGTAGGGGATGACGATCAGGGCGGCGAGCAGCGGTCCGGCCGAGGTGCCGCCGTTGCCGCCGACCTGGAAAATCGACTGGGCCAGGCCGTAGTGCCCGGCCGAGGCCATGCGGGCCACCCGCGAGGATTCCGGATGCAGCACCGCCGAACCGGTGCCGACCAGGGCCACGGCCAACAGCAGCAGGCCGTAGTTGGGGGCGTACGCCAGGGCGATCAGCCCGACGAGGGTGCAGCCCATGCCCCAGGGCAGGGAATAGGGCAAGGGATGGCGGTCCGTGTACAGGCCGACCAGGGGCTGCAACAGGGAGGCGGACATCTGGAAGGTCAGGGTGATCAGCCCGATCTGGGTGAAACTGAGATCGAAGCCGGTCTTGAGCAGGGGATAGATCGCCGGAATCAGCGACTGGATCAGGTCGTTGAGGAAATGGGAGATGCTGATCGCCACCAGGACCTTGAGCGCGATGCGCTCCGGACGGGCGGCGGCGTTGGTGCCGGTTGCTGCGGGCTGCGTCATGGTCGGGTCTGTCCTTGATGCGTTTGGGGCCGTCGTCGGAAAAGCCCCATGGCCGGCCCGCACGTCCCTCCCCTCTCTACCACGTCCGCGCGCCGGCGGCATGCACAATTCCACGGCAAAGAAGCCGGCGCCGGGCGGGTGCGGACCCGTACCGGCCATCCGGCCGAAGAGCCGTTTGCCCGGTTCATTCGTCTATTTTTTCTGGGCGTTGCCGATGCCGACCTCGGCAAAGGTCCTGATATCGGCCAGAATGCGGGTGGCCGCATCCAAGAGATGCATGGCCATGGCCGCGCCGGTGCCCTCGCCCAGCCGGAACTGGAGATCGAGCAGCGGCGCGACCCCGATCCGCTCCAGCATGAACCGGTGCCCGATTTCCACCGAATGGTGGCCGGCGAAGAGATAGGCCTTGGCCGCCGGCGCCAGTTCGCAGGCGATCAGGGCGCCCACCGTGGCGATCAGGCCGTCGCAGACCACCGGGATGCCGTGGGCCGCGGCACCGATCACCAGGCCGGCCAGACCGCCGATTTCATAGCCGCCCACCTTGGCCAGCACGTCGAGAGGATCGTCGGGATCGGGCATGTGGAGCGCCAGGGCGCGTTCGATCACCCGGATCTTGCGTGCCAGCATGAGGTCGTCGATGCCGGTGCCCCGGCCGGTGAGCCGGCTGACCTCCAGGCCCGAAAAGGCGGCGATGATCGCCGAGGAGGCGGTGGTGTTGCCGATGCCCATGTCGCCGGTGCCGAGCAGGTCGACCGGACCCGCCGCCACCAGTTCGTCGACGATCTCGATGCCCGCCTCCACCGAGCGGATTGCCTCCTGCCGGCTCATGGCCGGCTGCTTGGCGAAATTGGCAGTTCCCCTGCCGACCTTTTTATGAAAAATGGGCAGGTCCGGTTCGAAATCATGGTTGACCCCCAGATCGGCCACCCGGACCCCGGCCCCGGCATAGGCGGCGAGCACGCTGATCGAGGCGCCGCCGTCGATAAAATTGTGGACCATCTGGACGGTCACCTCCTGGGGAAAGAGGCTGACCCCCTCGGCCACCACCCCGTGATCGCCGGCGCAGGTGACGATGACCTTCGCGCGCAGCCGCACATCGAGGGTGCCGGCGATCGCCGCCAGCCGGGCCGCCACCGGCTCCAGGACGCCGAGGCTCCCCCTGGGCCGGGCCTGGTCGGCCAGGCGCTCCGTGGCGGCCCGGTGCATGGCCGCGTCCAGCGGCCGGATGGTCTTTATCGCGGTGGTCAGTCTCTGCATGGTTTCCTCTCTCGTACACGCGTGATGTCGGGCCGGGCCGGCGCCGGGACGCTGGCCGGGACGCAAAAAAAAGGGTTCCCCAGGGCGGTCGTCGCCCTGCCAGAACCCTTTGCCATCGTGTTCCTCGAATACCCGCTCTATACGTCTTCTGACTTCCGGAGACTACCGGCCGCGCCTTCCCGACCGGTTGCGGTCAGTGGCCTGCCCGATGGCGTGCGGCTTCAACTTCCGGTTACAGCGGCGGGACCGTCACGGACTCGCACCGTGTTCCGTTTATAGAGCTGCCTGCTTTGTCGCCGCGCGTCCCGGCACGGCGTTCGCCAGTGTACGACAAAATCAGGAAGTGTCAACCGGAGATCCGGGACAGGGCCTGTTCCTGGAGCGGCGCGAGAAAACTCGACCAGAAAAATTGCGATAACTGACCGCCGGAAACCGTTTGATATAATCAAAAAAATTTTGAGCGAGGGTTAAAAATTCCTCACCAAAAGTTCTGTGCGCAACTTAGCTCGACTCTCCTCTGTCTTGACCTTCCGTGTTGGCGCACGGTATGTTCGGGGAGGGTGGCTGCCCTCCCCAGTCCCATCCTTGTTATCAGGCGCCTTGGGCACCTCCAGCATCCCACCATCTATCATCAGTGAAATCCGCCGGAATCGGGTCCATGGCCTGGAGGGCGAAACTGGCCATCCAGATGGGCTGACGGGCCTGGTGTGCGGCAATCAACACCTGCTGCCACTCGGCGGCGGTGACAATCACCGGCCCGGTATCTGTGACGATGCCGATCTCGGCGTCCGGATCCCCGGCCGCGATATAAGCCGCCGCCGCTTTTGAGACCTCATCCCAGCCAGCCATGTCCGCATCCGTAGTGCCGATGCGGTGCGTGCCGCGCTCGTCGCCGAAATCGTAGTCGTAGCCGCCGGCAAGGCGGCGGGAGCGCTCCTGCTGCACGGCGTCCATCGAGGGGACAGCCGGCACCGTCGGTGCCACATACGGCACGATCTCGCCGCCGGAAACCATCATCTCGCCCTGATGCTGCATCTGCCACTCATCGTCGTCGCACTCGTGTAGCAACGACGCAGCAGGGAGGTGGTACAATCGCACATCTGTATCGATCCATTGCATGATGTGACCATCTCGGGGGTTGTAATATGCATATTTTGCCATAATGATCACCACTCACCATTCGATTATCACTAATCCAGGAGATCCTGCCCCACCTGCGCCATCAATGCCAGAGCTGCCGCCACCACCACCAGCCCCATATCCACCGGCATTCCGCCCGGAGGTTCCGCCCGCCGAGGCCGCCGAGGTCGAGCGAGCCCCACCGCCACCGCCGCCAAAAGGACCCGATGCCCCCATGCCCCCGTTGCCGGTGCCGCCCCCCAGCCCATCTGAGCCATCGTTACCCACCGGATACCCCACTACCCCCCGCCCTCCACCGCTGCCTGCCCCACCACCACCGCCTACACCCCCTCCGCCACCGGCTAGAGATATGTATGCGCCGATGCTAGTGTTGCCGCCGGCGGTGCCGTTGTTTCCGGCCTCGCCCGCCACAGGTACACCCCCGGCGCCGGCGCCCCCGATTGTGACATTGATTACGCTTCCGGGAACCACAGACAGCGGCTGCTTGATGCAAAATTGGCCGGCTCCTCCACCGCTCCCCCCACCCCCCAAAAGCGACGTGGTCGGGCGGCACCCACCAGCACCGCCTCCACCCCCTCCGGCGCAACCGGATACCCATATTGTGTTGATGCCGGGTGGCAGGGTAAATGATCCGTTGGAGGTGAACTTTTGGACTCCATGCCCCGTGATAGGACTGGCCGGATTGAGCAACACCCACTTGTCCAGGACGCTATCGTATTGCAGCGCGAGCCAATGCCCAGCGCCGGCGATGTCGCCAGCCACAAGCGGCAGGTTATTGCCCTTGACGATTGTTGCGGTGATCGCCCCGCTGTTGGGGCTGAATGTAGGCGTCGGAGTGGTATTGGCTGCGCCAGCCCGCACCAGGAGCAGCATGCCGTTGGTCAGCGCGCCGATGGCCGGCGTAAAGCTGGCGGTGATGGCGTCCGCAGTGCCGCCAGCGGAGGCGCTCCGAAGAGCACCGGATTGAATTGCCTTGGCGAGCTGGCTGTCGTCCTCCTCGTCGAGGGCCGCCCCGGTGTTCTCTACCACGTTCGCGATTTCCTCTTGAATAGTGTTGAGCCATTCGGCCGTGACCACCGTGCCCTTGGTGTTCGTGGCCGGATTGCCGCCACTGAACTGCCCGGATTCGCTTTCTATCCGTTGCATCATTCCTCCTCGTAGTTGAAATACACAAAAGTGTGGGCTGGCCGCAGCTCGGCAAAAACAGCTTCAAGTTCGGCGTATCCGGGCCACCACGACAACCTTTCCCCAACGCTAGAGTTCCCTGCCCGAAAAGAATATATGTTCATGCCGCCCACATTGGCTCCCCATTGCCATAGAACTTCCCCGCTCATGAGTTCCCCGCCGGCGCACAACCATCCCGTCATAGAGGGAATCGGCTCTTCTATGGAGATGGCATAGCCCATCCCTGCCGCCAGGTTGATGAAATAGGGGATTGAAAGCCCACCCCTCGCCCGAATTGTCTTGGTGACTCTGTCGCGGCGCATTTGCAAGGGCTCCTCGAAACCTGCCGCGGCTGTCAGGCCGTACACCCTCTCCCAGGTGGTCAGAAGTATAGCCGCGCTATCGGCGAACATCTCAGACAAGAGTGATTCGCCCGTTTTCATCGCTGCATCGAGCATGCGGGCATCGTGTGACAGATCGAGCTGATGGTTGCCTCCCAATTCGATCGGCATCAGGTATTGCAGCGTGGCTCTAAGAGACATCGATCACTCCGGGGCGGATCATCTCATTACTGGAGGGCGTCACAGCTGCCGCCGGGAGAGTGAGTACGGGATTGGGAACTCCCTTACCCACGGCGATCGCATCGAGCTGCGGCAAGTAGAGAACCGCGCCGGGAATAAAAGAAGACAGATACGCCGATATCTCGCCAGCAACTATATCAGCCAGTCCAACGCCGACCCCGGTCATGATGACGTCCTGCTCGATTATTTCCGGAGCCAACACCCGCACGAAACGGGCGCCCACCGGCCGCACCTCGGCAATATGTGCCGCCACATCGTCCAGCAGGTTTTGGCCAGGGATTTCGGAGCCGGTGGTGGTATCGGCGATCACGATGACGTCTACCGATTCGCCGCCCTGGGCGAGAGGGATAGCGTATGCCTGTGCTACCCCGTCGATCTCTTTAGCCCAGACCTCGTAATCGTTGGCGTTGCCTCCGGCCGGAGGCCGCCTCAAATAGTTGAGCAGCCTGGCGAGGTATGCCGCATCGGTCTCGCCGGCGGTCCTGGGCACGCCCCTGACCCAGCCGTGGTGTTCCAGTGCCGCCGTGTCGGCGGTGTCCGGGAATGCCTGCCGGCCGATCCATTCCATATATTTATAGAGGCCCCACAGCGCCGAGGCATACCCGGTGGCCTTCATGCGAGCCAACGAACCCTGCGACACGTCGACGCCGGGGAACGTGTTCTGGAAATCGGTCAGGATGTCGTTGAGAATCTCGTCGAATCCCTTTTCGTAGGCCATCAGGCCACCTCCTGGAAAAACGTGAACGCCACCGCGCGATCGTTTGTTTGTCGCACCTCGACATCGATCAGCAGCCGGCCCAAGTCAATGGCGCGGTCGCGCCGCACGTTCACCCGCACTTCCTTGGCTTTGCCGGTGTCGAGCAGCCACTGCAACGCCTCCAGGTAATCGTGGCGGATCAGGGCCGCATTTTGTTCGGTATTTTTCATCCGTTCACGCCTCCGCAGACCGAAATCGGGATTGTGAAACCAACTGCCTTTTTCCACCGCCAGGCTCAGATACACATTGTTGGCCAGGTCGCCGCACTCGTCCCAAGTCATGGCCCCGGCCAGGGAGCCCTGTGCGATGGTTATGGCGTAGTCCATTACATCCCCTGGTTGGGCGTGCCGCTGTTGCCGCTGCCCGGCTGCGTGTTTGTGTGTGTGTGGCTGGTATAAATGGTCCGCATCTCTTCCATGCTCCGGCCATCGGCGTCGCAGCGGTCAACAATCTCGCCGGTGGCTTCGAGCTGCGGCGTTTCGATCCGGACCTTGGTGCCGGCCCTGATCAACAGGGTCTCGGTTTCGATCTCCACCACCCGCCCCCGCTTGAGGTGCACATGATCGCCCTCGTCGGTGTAAATAGCCACCTCGCCATCGGCCACGGCGATGCGGTACCGCCGGTCGTCGCTGGCCACCATGACGATGTGGTTGCCCTCCTTGATCAGGACGCCTTCGGCGCCGGCCAGCGGCCGCGATGTGAAGCCGTAGTGCTGGAAATATTCGCGTCCGGCGAAGCTCTCGCCGGCCCTGCCGGCGGCGCTGAACATCTTGATCGCGCCCTCGGCGATAGCGGCGATGCGGGCGCGGATCACACCACCACCCCCGGCTTGCCCAGCCGCAGCTTGGTGGTGGTGCCGCCGGTCTTCGACCGGGAAAAGGTCCGGGCATAGACCAGCAATACCTCGTCCACGCCGAGATCCTCGTCGCGCACCCCGCACAGCTCGTTGATCTGCCAGTTCCGGCCGCGCTGGCTGTGTCCCTGCACCGTGTACATCAACTGATAGCCCTCGTGGCGCTGTTGCTCCATGATGAAACGGGCGTGCAGCGCCGGACTCTGGGCGTCGTTGTTGTCCGTGGTCACGTAGGGCTTGTAAAAAGGAAAGGTCTCGTCAACGGCCTCGGCGCGGGTGTTGACGGCGGCTGCGTCCTCCAGGTCGTCGCTGCCCTGCTGTTGGCCGATCACCACCACTTTGGAATACCGCTGGCTGATGTCGTCGATTTCCTCGCCATCGATGATGTTGTTGCCCCGGCCGCTCAGGAGGTTGGCCAGCTCGTACACCGCCTCACCCTCGACCTTGGGCCGTCCGAACACGAAGGTGCCGTCCGGCTTGGCCCAGAACATCAGTCCGCGGCTGGCGGCATAGTTCTTAAGCACCTCGAACACGGTCATGCCCGGCTCGATCTGGCTGATCTTTTGTGGGGTGTCCATGTAGCCGACCAGGGGATCGTCCACGGTCTTTTTCTTGCCCTTGAGTTTGCCGACCACGTCCTCCTGATACTCGATGGTCTTGCGGTTGATGAACGGCACCGTGGCCAGCAGCATTTCAGCCAGCTCCGAGAGTTTTTTGCCCTGTACCGACTTGAACTCCTCGCAGTAGGAATCCACGAGGAGCGCCATGAGGTCTCGCCCCTCGATCCGGTAGGTCAAACCGTTCTTGTCGAACCGCCGCGAACATCGGTCGACGATGCCGGTCAATTCCAGCTCGCCGTTGACATACAGCTCACATTTCTGACCAGGTTCGATGGTGATCTCCGGTCTGGCCACCTCCAGGGAAAAGGCGTCGTCGGCCACGTAGATGTCGGCGCCGATCTCGTAGGAGACGAACCGCTCGATCCGCCGGCCGGCCACCTCGAGTCTCACCTCGTCACTCGGCATAGATGGTCACCTCGCCGCTCACCTCGTTGGGGTTGCGGATTGCGCTGTTGACGTCCAGCAGCCGCTCGGCGGCCCGGTAGGACAGGCCGTGGTGCAGGCAGATCAAGTGCAGGGGCAGCGGATTGTCGATTGTCACCGTGGCCAGTTTGTCGCGCTCGATCTTCACCTCGCCGACGTGCTGCATCAGCAGCAGGGCCGACCGCTTCAAGCTGGTGGCCTGCCGGGCCAGGCCGACCGCCGCCTGGATACGCACCCGCACCTCGGCCAGGGTGTTTTCCAGTTCCCGTTCGGTCATGAGCTGGTCCGCGGCCGTATATGCCGGCGGCGTGTATTTGCCCTTCGCATCGAAGGCCGGCCGGACCTCGGAGCGACGCCGGACCCGGCGCAATTCCTCGTCCGCCTTGTAGCAGTAGGCCGTATGCACGGCCACCTGGCTGGCCGTGCCGATCCTGGCCGTCTTGGAGAAATCGCCCGATTCGGCCGTCAGGTTGTCGGACCAGGCGATCAGCGAGCCGACATACCGCGACGGATCGGCATCCTTGCCGCCGATCGACTCGGAATAGCGTTCCGTGCATCTGGCCAGGGCGCCGATCACCCGCCCGGGCAGGTCCGATCCGTAGCTGATGATCGATATCAGGGAGTTGGCCGGGTTGGTCACTTGGTTGAGCGTGCCCTCCAGCAGGCCGACGAACGACTCCACCCCTTGCAGGTATTGACGGGCCATGCCCGACACCCAGTTGAATTGTTCGACGATGCCCATGGCCGGATCAAGCACCGTGCCGATGATGGCGTTGGCCTCCGGGCCGATGGCGGCCAGCATGTCCTCGCCGAACTCGGTCTTCTGCTCTTCGATGCTGTCCATGTAGGCCGACTCGACGGCGCCCTCCACGTCCTCGTGGGCCGTGTCGTCGGTGTCCTCGATCTGGCCGTGGACGAAGACGATCTCGATCTCGGCGTGCCGGTCGGTATCGTCGTGCTGCACGGACACGGATTCGATGCCGCCGCGCAGCGGGCCGTGCTGGGGATGCACCAGCTCGACAATCTCCCTGCTTTCCAGATGGGCCAGCAGATCCTGGTGGGCGTCGTAGGTGGCATGGCCGCCGCCGTCGTCCCAGAAATGGCACTTGATCCGGCAGGTGCGGGCGTGCTGGCCCATGTCCTCCAGGAGGGCACCGTCCCGATGCGGATACTCGTGCTTGACGATGGCCTTGCTGAACTCGTCGCCGACCGTCTCGATTTCGAGATCGATGCCGTCGATGCTGGCTGGGTAGAGGTCGGGCATCAGCGCGGAGCCTCCCCGGTTTCGCCGAAGGTGCCCCGGCGGGAGGTGTTGACCGTGGCCTGGGTGTTCGGGTCGCTTGTGCTGGTGACCACGCGGCCGTTCTGATCGATGGCGATGTTCATGTTGATCTTGTTTTCAATCACCTGTTCCCGCTCAGCGCGGACCATCTCGGCCACCATGTTCTGCATCCACATTTCGGCGGCGCCGTCGACGCCGGCCAGGCTGCCGCCGATGTCGGCCAGGCGCTCGGCACCCTGATGCATGCCCGCCTCGGCCACGCTGGCCTCCGGCAGGACCGCGTAGTTGAGAAGCCGCTGCTGTTCCGCCTCCGACAGTGCGCTCCCCGACAATTGTCTGACGGTCAGCGCAACTGAATCCCACATACCATACAGAGCCGTGCCGACAACCCCGGCTCCGGCAGCCCCGGCCAACAGAATGGGGGCTCCAATCGAAGATGCGGCCGCTCCCGCTCCCGCCGCGCCGGTGCCCACGGAAAGACCGCCGACCTTCTCGCCGAGCCCTGACCCCCGCATATTGACTACGAACACCGGCGTGACACCGGCCATGTGCTCGAACGCCTTGCCCTGGACCACGCCGGCGGCCAGACCGGCCGGCCCGCTGAACAGTCGCTTGGCGGCCATGCCGCCGTAGCGGCCGAGCAGCAGTAGACCGAGACCGCCGCCGGCGCCGTACTTGATCATGTCCTCGCCGGATAGGCCCGCGCCTCCGTCTTCCTTGGACCGCCGCGCCCACTTGATCCATTCGGCCAGAGTGGCGTTCATCGGCTTGACGAAACCGTCCGCCGCCTCCCTCAAATCGTTTTTGAGCATGCCGACCTGGTCGACCATGTTGCCCGTGGCCTCGTCCAGATCGCGGACGAGGGTGCCGCCGGCGTTGCCAAGTTCACGGGTGAATTGGCCGACCTTGTCGAGAGCATCGCCCTGTAGGAAAGTGCGCATGCCTTTCTGGGTATCCAGATCGGCGCCGCCGAATGCCTTCTGAATGAAGTTGGCGCGCTGCGCGTCTGTGGTCAGCCGATCATACTGTTTTTTGATGTCGGCGATGATGGCCATGGCGTCGCGCCGTTCTCCATTCCGGTCGAAAAACCGCACGCCCGTGGCCTTCTGTGCGGTCTTCATATACTTCTGGTTTGTGAACAGCCGCAGAGTGCTGTCGGCCAAGGTGGCCAGACGTTCAGGGTTTCGCTCGATGAGAGACAGCCCTTCAATAAAAGCGAGGGCCTGCTCGAAGCCCATGCCCGCGCTGGCCGCGTTGACACCGACGCGGGCAAAAATGTCGGACAAGTTCTCTAGTTCGGCATTGCCCTGCCGCCCGGCCACAGTCATCTTGTCGAGCAAGTCGAGAGCAAGCCCTGGTTTTGACAAATCATAATTGAACGCCGTGGCGCCGACGGTCAACCCTCCACTCAACACCTCGGATTTCGCCCCGGTGACCGCCGAGCCGATGTTAACGCCGCGGATTGTTTCCAGTGCTGACTTGTAGTCCAGACCGGATTGAACCAGGGCGTCGAAAGCGGCCCGCAGCTCTTCCAGCGGTTGACCGGTCAGCTTCGCCATGGTGAACAGTTCGTGGCGCAGCAGGGCCATCTCGCCGGCGGTGGCCGAGGCGGTCTGTTTGGTCCGGGTCAGGCTCTTGTCCAGCCGGGCCGAGTCGCCTATGATTTTGACTGCGGAAAAGCCGATACCCAGTGCTGCCAATTTCCCCTGGACCGATCCGCCCAGGTTGCGCAAGGCGGTGAACTCGCTGCGGACCGCGTTGCCCCAGGATCGCACTGCGCCCTTGGCGGTGTTCAGTTCGGTGCGGAGATTGCCGGATCGTCCCAGCATCTCCACATAGATCTGCATCCGCTCAGCCATTGTTTTTGTCCTGTTGCAACACCCTGAATTTTTTCCGTCTCTTACCCGGCGGCCGCATCAGTTCGGCCTGCGCTTCCAGCCAGCCCCGCGCCTCGCCGACCGGCATGGCGGCGATCTCGCCGCCGCTAAACCCCAGCTTGCGGAGCATCAGCTCCATCTGCCGCGCCGCCCGCGCCTTCCTCTCGAAACGTGGCCCGCTGGGCGGCCACCTCCTTGTCGGCACAGCTCAGGTGGTTGAAATCGCCCACGGACATAACCATGATCTCGGCCGGGGTGACCGATCGATCGAGGCCGATCATCCGGATCCGCCTAGCCATGATGCACACGTTGAAATAGGGGGCGCTTTTTGCCGCCCGGTCGGCGTCCTCCGACTCCATGACCTCGACCTCATGCGCCACGATCTGCTCGTGCAGCTCGTAGTCCCGATACACCCTTCCGTCGATCTCTATCCCCTTGGGCAGGGTTCCGGTTTTCACGATGCTCATTGCGTCATCCCCCGCGCTCCAAGGGTGATGGTCCGGGTGGTGCCCTCGGATTCCTGCTCGTACTTGGTCTGGCCGACCTTGAGGCAGTACACGCCGGTGTAGGTCACACGCACGCCGTTCATCTTGTCGATGGTCAGGGTGCCGTTTTTCACCGCCGTGAAATCGAATTCCGGCTTGTCGGACGGCACCACGTAGTCCACCTCCACCTGGTAGCGCGGCGTGGTCGCGCCGAAGCCGGTGGCGTTCATCAGCTTGATCGGCTTGGCGGTTTCGTACTCGCCTTCGGTCACCGAGGAAAAATCCTCGATATTCTGCCCGTTCACCTCGAGCAGCACCCTGGTCACATACTCGGACATGGCTTGCCTCCTTTGCGGGTCCAGCCCTGGTTACAGATACAGGTCGATGCGGCCGGCGAACACGTGCAAGCCGTTGACCACGTCAACAGGAATCTTGGCGTTGAGCCGGTTCGGGTCCTGGAGGTCGCGCTCGACGATCAGGCCGTCCTTGTTCGCCGCGACCTCCTCCAAGAATTCCAGATCCTCCATCTTAAATAGCACGTCGAGCAGCTCTGCGCGGACCCGGTCCGGCGTGCGGCTGCTCAGCTTCTCCCTCGGGAATCGCAGGCTGATCCGCTCCCGGCACGCCTTGCGCGTGTAATCCAGGGTGCGGATCGTGGTCAGGTCGAGCAGGGCGATATCGGCGATCCCCTGTGGGTCGAGGGTGTAGGTGGTGATGGCCCGCACGATCTGCACCACTTCGCCCGGGCCGACCTCCAGGGGTGTCACGCCGTTGCGCAGGCAATTTTCCTGCTCGGTGCGCGACAGCCGCTGGTCGATGACCGGGGCATGGATGCCGGTCAGGGCCAGGGTGTTGAGCGGCCGGGCCGGGTCTTCCTCAAATGCGATCACCGCCCCGTAGGCCGCGGCCAGCTCCCAGGCCGGCGAGCGGGTGCCGCGCAGATAGGCGCCGGTGATCCGGCCCGAGTTGATCTGCCCGGCCAGGGTGGTGGCGCCGGCCAGGGCGCCGTCGTAGCCGTACACGCCGATGGCGGCGCGCTGTTCCAAAGGGCCGGAAACGACGTCCAGGTGGGTGCGCAGCGCGGTCAGCGCGGTCTGGTCGTTGTACGGCGTGATCACCACGTGATACTGCTCGGCGAAGACCACGGCCAGTGCGTCCTCGATATCCGGATCGAGGGTGCCGCCGGAGAGCCTGGCGCCGGAGAGCGTCACCGTGGTGGCGCCGGCGGTCAGCTCGTAGGCCAGGCCGATCTGGTTGCCCACCGTTCCCTTGTTCCTGGCCGTGAGCGTCACCACGGCCTCGGCCACCGTGGCGGTGACCGGCAGGTCGCCGTAGGTGTCGATCTCGGCCTTCAGGGCCGCGGCCACGTCGACGGCGGTCTGGGCCGATGCGATCGCGATCTCGATCGCCCGGTCGCCGACGTACAGCTTGAGCGTGCCGGCGGACGACGCCGCGTTGGCGATGGTCACCGTGCCCGTGGCCGTCGCGCCGGCGCCGTCGTCCAGCGCCACCACGGTCAGGTCGAGGTAGGCGTTGGCCGTGATCGCCGCCCGGCACATCAGGTGTGCCATGCTGCCGGTGCCGAACCAGGCAGCGGCTTGGGCGTCGGAAAAGACCGTGGTCGGCACCAGGGCCGCCACCGATCCGGCTTCCAGCCGCTGGCCGACGATCAGCACCCGCTGCTCGTTGGCCGGCAGGGTCCGCACCGCCAGCTTGTAATTGAACTCGAAATACTTGCCCGGCTTGCGGATCGACGCCGGAATGCTGTCAAAGCTGATGTTCTTCGACGCCATCACTCTGCTCCCTTGGTGGTGGCCGCTTTGCCCGCGGCCGCGTTGATCTCAACGAGGGACCCGTCGGCCACCAGGCGGCGGTAGTACGCCGTGGCCGGCACCGCGACCGGTTTCTCGTCGGTGATGTATCGCCTGGGGTCGTCCTCCATCGGACATTTCAGCCCCTTGGCCGCCTGTACCTTCATGATTCCCTCCTTTCGTTGAGGAATGTCCTGCTCTTCCATTCTTGTCGCCGCCGAACGTTGAGATACTTGGCATGGCCAATATGGCAGATCACATCCTTCAGCATGCCTCCCCATTCGTAAGCCTCATCGATGGCCGTTTGAATTATCGCGCACACGATGCCAATGATTGCCGCCGCCACCGTAATACTGAAAAGAATGCAAACGTACACAACCCATAGCCAATAAGGCTTCATTGACACCCAGGACGCTACTAACACATGTATTCCCATATCATCGCCCACCATCGTTATTCTCCCTCTGGACTGAGCGTGACCAGGTCGATCGCGTCGGGCTGGTCGTCGCCGGGCGTCAGATAGTATTCCAGGCCCACCGCCTCCAGGTATTCGTCCGCCGGCTGTTCGTTCAGGTCGAGGATCTCGGTTACCTCGGGCAGCACGATCTCGGCCACGTGGCAGAGCAGGCCCCCGAACATCCTCGTTTCGATATTGACCGCGGGCATGAGGTCGTTGACCGTGCCCGGCAGTCGGACCGAGGCCAGTTGCACCACGATCTGGTCGACCAGGGCGCCCACCGTCTTTTCGGTGCCGGCGGCGTCGTCCAGGCCGTAATACCCGGTGATCATGTACCGGTGCGCCACCCGCCGGGTGTGCATAGTGCGGCCCTGGCTCACCTTCAGCCCGATCCTGCTGATCTCCCACCCGAAAATCTTCTTGCTGTTCGCATCCTGGAACAGCGTTTTGAAATCGGCCGGGGTGTTGGCCCATCGCCCGTAATCGTGCACCTTGCCGATCCCGGCCCCCAGCGCCAGCAGCCGGGACCGTATCGCCGCCCTGAGCGCCTGGTCGCTCATCGTGACAGCTCCCTGATCATATTCAGGCCATGCCGGGTGAAAATGCGCTCGAACACGGCCGCATCCTGGTCCAGCGTTTCCGCGAACATGTGCGCGCCCGCCGTGCCCTTGCGGGCGATGGCCCGGCGCACCGGGTATTCGACGCCCTTGGCTTCCTCGGTGCTCAAGCCCATCTTGACCTCGATCCACCGCACCATGGTGCCCTTGGGCGGCAGCTTGCCGCCGGGCTTGCGCCCTGCCTCCACCACCGGGCCGTAGATGCTGGGGGTGCCGACGATGCCCAGTATGTCGCCGCCCGGTGCCCGCACCTCGCCCTGGATGGAGGCCAGCAGGCCGCCCTGGGCGCCCATCACGCCCTGGGGCGTGCGGCCCTTGACCGCGCGCACGCCGAACTGCACCGCCTCGTGCATGGCCGCCCGCATGTTCCTGCGCACGATGGCGGCCGGATCGCCGGTGAGCGCCGCGCCCTTGGTCGTGATTCTGCAATCGATCATGGCCTTACCCCTCAATGCGTCAGCCGGCCTCGCCACGGGGGCGGCTGGGCCGTGACCATGGCCGCCGCCGGGCCGCCGTCGTCGCCCAGGTTGAAATGATCGTGGTACAGTTGCCGGAACCGTTTCGCCCGGGCCGCGAACTCGGCCGACTTGGTGCGGTAGTTGACCACGTCCGCTCCGATCAGCGGGTCCGAGGTCTGCGCGAACAGGCTTGCCAGGGTTTCGCAGCACATCGAGGCCCCGAGGTTAGCCACCGCGTCGATGTCGCCGCGCGCGATCTGCTGCTCGGTCCGGGGCAGGGTATAGGTGATCCGTACCGGATCATCCACGCCCGGCACGCTCGCGGTGCGCAGCCGCAGCACCTCGCCGCCGGGCGCCTGGTATATCTCCCACTCGCAGGGGGCCAGCATGGCGGCCGGCACCAGGCCGACCGGCCACTCCACCGCCACCATCCGCGACAGTTCGGGCTCCCAGTCCACGGGCAGGTCGATGTCCGCCGTGCCTGAGCCGGCCAGGTCCGCCACCATGCGCCGGGGCCGGTCCTGGCCGTACTGTTCCAGGGCGGCATCCACCGCCGGCAGGTAATCGGCCTGGTCGGTGAGGCGACCGGAGTCGTCCTTGACCCTGGCCTTGATCAGGTCGATCAGCGCCATTACAGCCTCTTGAGCACCAATAGCACGGTCACGTCGGTGATGGACGGCGTGGTGCCGGCCGCGGTCAGCTCGACGGTCAGCACCGCCTCGTCGGCCAGGGCGGTGTCGACCAGCACCCCCTGGTAGACCGTGTCCGCCGCGGCCAGGCCGATGGGATCGTCCAGGATGGAGGTGGTCTCCTCCTTGACGTCGACCGTGTAGGTCTCGTCCTCATTGGCCAGGTCGATGGTCTCGGCGCTGGCGGTCACCGAGACCACCGTGGCCGGGAAGGGCAGCGCGATCCGCGCCATCGTCACGGTCGACGCCGAGGACACGGTCCGCGAAAACGGCAGCGGCAGCACCATGTAGCCGGGGCTGGCCGGGCTCGGGTTCGGCGTGTTGGTGGCCGCCAGAGCCGGCGTCAGGGCCGTCAGCAGGACGGCCAGCGCCACGACGGCCAGAAAGGGGGCCTTTGTGCAAATCAGGGTCAGACGATTCATGCTTCTCTCCTCATGCTTCCGCATGCGTTCAAAGTTTCGTTGATCAGGGAGTGATTATCCCTGGGGCGGAGCCACGACCGCCTTGTAGCAGCCGCGGTAATCCATGATCTCGCACTCGTACTCGTGGCGGATTTTGTACTGGATCTTGTCGGCTACGAACATCTGGCCCACGCCGGGCTGGTCGGCCACGAACATCTCCGGTTCCTGCTGGCCGTTGAGGAACGCCAGCTCCAGTATCTCCACCTCGGCCGGGTCGGCGAACATCATCCAGTCGTTGGCGTCGGTCATGAACGGGCACTCGACCAGGCCCTCGGACTGGAAGAAACCGGCCATGGAGTTGCCGTTGTCCACGCTCACCGCCTGCGGCTGGAATGCGTTGACGTTCTTGACGATGTTGTACAGTTCGGACGGATAGGCCACGGTCACCGGCCGCAGCATCAGCCGCTCGCCGCTCTCGGGCTCGGTCTGCTGGGCCATGGCCGTCTTGGCCGCCAGGGCGGCGGCGATGCTGTAGGCCGCCGAGCCGAGGTTGCCGTGATCATCGTGGAACACCGCCTTGCTGTCGCCCTTGTAGGTGGCATTGGCGATGAACTTGTTCCAGCACCGCTTGGCCAGGGTGCGCCGCGCCGCGCGCGGCAGGCGGGAGATGATCCGCTCGACCACCCGCATGTCGTCGTTGACGATCATTTTGCGGGTGATGGTGATAATGCCGCCTTTCTGGTTGAGGGCGTAGGAAATCTCCTCGTCGCTCACCACGCCCAGATCCGTGTAGTCATTATCCTCAGGATCGATGTCGGGCAGGTCGCCGTAGTAGCCGATATTGACCGACTCCAGGGCGCGGAAGTCGCGGGCGTTGCGGATATGCGCTCCCACCAGCCGGCCGACGCCGAAGTCGGATTGCTCACGGTAGTCCTGCATCATGCGCCGGTACAGGGTGTTGCCCAGCGCATAGGCGAAGGTGGCAGAGGTGTAGGCGGCGTGCAGCCGCGCCGGCGGCTGGCCATTCTCATAATAGCCACGCACCTCGGTGTCGCCGGTCAGCTCGACGTAGGCGGCTCGGATCGAGGCGAACGCCGGAATGGCGGCCACGGAATCGGCGGTCTGTACGCGGAACAGTTTGTCGAACCCGGCCTGGATCTTCTCCACAGAATCGAGCACCACCCGGGCACCGCCCGCGCCGGAAGGCAGCCCCGATCCGGATGCCTTGTCGAGGATCTCCTTCATCTCCCTGACCGCGGCGGTCAGTTGCTCGGCGTCCCATTCCGTGCCGCCGAACCGGCCGCGCAGGCTGGCCTGCGCATCCTCGGGCAGCTTGCTCGCGGCCAACTGCCGGTCCAGTTCCAGGTCGAGCCGGGCGATTTTCAGATCGCGCAACTGCTGCTGCACCGGCTCGCCGAGGGCGGCCATGGCCGCATGGATGCGGGCCTCTATGCCGGCGTCGCGGGCACCCTTGTCCTCCGGCTGCTCGACAGCGGCCAGCAGGCCGATCAGTTCGTCCTCGGTCACGGTTTCCACGTCGACGGTGGCATACACCTGGGGTTTGGCCGCCTTCAACGCGGCCAGCAATTTTTCCTTGTATTTCATGCTTTCCTCCTGGCCGCTCGCGGCCATCATGCGCAGAAATCTGCCGTTGTTGGTCGGCGCGTACACCACGTCGACCTCGACGCCGAGTATCTCCACCGGTTCCTTGACCACCTTGTCGCCAACCCGAACCTGTCGGGAGCGCGCCGCAACGTCGTGGCTCAGGCCGAACAGGTTCGGGTTGCCGCGCCGGTGGCTGTCGACGAGATTGTCGCGCAGCCACCGCGCGGACTTAAGCACGTAAAAGTCGGCCTCGATGCCGTCGCCGGTATCGGCCGGATTGGCCAGCCAGCCGACGATCTCCCGCACCGACTTGCCGAACGGCTTGCCCGGGCTCTGGTGCTGCTGGTCCTGCAGGGCAAAGACCTTGGCCCCGTCGTAGAGGGGCAGGGCCGCCTGGAGCGGGCCGCGCGGCCAGTTGACCCGCCCGTCCCGGCCCAGGCCGTATTCCACCACCCGCACCCGCCACTTGTAGCCGTAGTCCGCGTCGTCGGGATCGCCGTCGGCGGCCAGCAGGATCGAGGCCGCTTGGAGCAGGTCGTCCTGCCCCATGTCGGTCACCGCCGCCTGGAGTCGCTCGATGACCGTCGTCATTTTGCCTTGCCTCCGGTCTTCTTGCCGCCGGCCGGATCGGCAGCCGTTTGCTCCGGTGCGCGCTCTTCGGCCGGGCCGGGGTTGTCCCCGCCCTGTCCGCCGCCCGCATCCGGGTCGTCCGGTGGCGCCGTCGCCTTGGCTATCACATGCTTGCGGCCATCGGCGGCCACGATCACCACGGTGTCGCCGAGGTCGGATACGGCCAGCACGTCGGCGGGCGTCAGCGGCCGTTCGACCGGTACCCATCGCCGCCCGTTCTCCCCCTCCAGCCGCTCGCTGGTGCGCAAGGTCAATCCTGCCAGATACTGTTCCATTGATTCCTCCTTTGCCTGCCCGGCCCTTTTTGCGGCCGTCAGGGCTGTTATAACCGTTTATAACACACACACCCGGCGTCATGGGCGCATCCGGACGCCGCGCTGCCGATGCGGCCCACATCGAATTTCCCGGTCAGGATCGGGTCGGATGCCTTCCGTTCGCCGCGCCGGGCGATTTCCTCGCCGCATTCGTTGAAGATCGGCAGCGCCTCGTCTATGCCCCACTCCTCGTGGTAGGGCACATGGTCGCAGCCGCAGCGGATCACCTCGCTGGCCGGCGCGTTCGGGTCGCGCGGATACATCATGGCCAGGGAACCGATGGTGAACGGCTCGTTCACCGGCCGTACCTGGCCGTGCAGGTTGAGGTGGTTCAGCCGCGGCCGCTTGGGATGGCCCGCGTGCCACCACTGCTTCTTGAGGCCGGACACCGATCCGGACGCGGTGCGCATGGACTCCTGGGTGGCCGTCGAGTAGGCCCGGCCCATCTCCACGCCGGCGATCACCTCGGCCCGGTCCTCCAGCGAGTTGAACACGCCCGGGCTGACCAGGTTGCCGGCGATGGCCTGCACGACTTCGTGCGGGGTCTGCTGGCCGAGAATGCCCAGGGACAGCACGCCCCGGATGCGGGTGAAGGCGTCGGCGGCCAAGCCGGATATCTTATGGAAGCTGTAGTCCTTGAGCACCTGCAGCACCGTGCCCGGAATATGGGCGAAGGCCACATGCATGCCGCCGGCGCGGACCGCGGCGGGCACCAGGCCCCCGCCCATGTCCCAGGCCGCGTCGAGCAGCGAGGACATCTCCAGGCCGGCCGCCGACTCGAATGCGCTCAGGTAGCGCTCGATGTCGGTCAACTGCTGTTTGAGCAGCAGGGCGGTGTAGCTGCCGCCGGTCGCCCGGCGCAATTGGTCGAGCACCTGGCGGCGGACGTCGGCCATCAGGCCGCGCAGCGCCTCCTCGCCGGAAACGATTTTCCGGTCCTTGGCCTTGAGCAGGCGGAGGATCTCAGCGCTGACCGAGGCCATCGTTATCTCCATTGTCCCTGTCCGACCGGCCCTTGCCGCGGTAATCGGCATACTCGGGCGCGAGATCGGTTGCTTCTGGGTCATACTCGTAGCCAATGAAGGCCAGAAAATAAGCAAACGCCTTGGCCGCCTCGGCTTTGTCGATCCAGCCCTGGGTCTCGGCCGCGGTCAAGGCGGCGCTCACCTGCTGGAGCATGGTGCTCAGCTTGGCCACGTCCTTCTCGTCGACCTCGGGCGTCTGCACCTCGTATGCGTACAGCTCGTCATCGGGCACATTCAGGTATCGCGAGTCGGCCGCGTGCCACAGCACGTAATCGAAGATCATCTCCAGCATGTTCTTGATCTTCTCCTGCCGGTTGGCGATGATCTTCTTGGCCGGGCCGTCCATTTCCGCGGCCGTGGCCCGGTTGATGTCGCCGCCGCCGCCGTACCAGTGCTCGGGCAGGCCGGAGGCGCCCAGCACATGGTTGCGCAGTATCCTGCCGGCGGACTGGGAGTCGTCCGGCTTCATATCCGGCGAGACCGCCTGGGCCTTGACCTTCTCGTTGTGGATGAAGGCCGAGCCGCTGCGGGGCGGTGTATAGGCAGCGCGCTCCGCCTCCAGATTCTTCTTGTCGGCGCCCTGGACGGTCACGTCCCAGAAAAAGGCGTTGAACCTCGCCCACTTCTCACCGTGGTCGAAGATGAACTGCTCGTAGTGGTCGAGATGGTCGGCCACGGTGAACAGGTCCGAGGTGCCGCGCATCTCGTTGGTCAGGGCATTGACGGTGAAGAAGAAGCATTCGCCGTCGCCGAAGGTCTCGCGCAGCGCCTCGGCCGCTGGCGACAGGAACCGCTGGTTCTCCTCGTTGAGCACGATGCGGTACCGCTTGGGGTGGCCGCCGCCGTCCGGGCTGCCCACGGTCAGGCCGATCTTGATCTTGACGTTCTCCGGATCGGCGAACACCTCCTGAATCCATGCCGGATCGACGTAGGCCAGGCGCACCCTGCCGGTCTGCTCGGCCACGAAGGCTGGCCAGCACTGTTCGCCGTAGATGCCCAGTTCTCGCACAAAATTCTCCCAGTGGATGTCGAGGCGGTTGACCGGATCGTCCCAGAAATCGCGCAGCACCTGCCCGACCTCCAGGTTCCTGCAACTTACCGGCATGCCCTTGGCCGCCACGAAGGCGGTGGTCACCTCGATGATCCACTTGGCCAGGGGATTGGTCTTCCACAGCCAGTACGCCACCTCGATGGCCCTGTTCTGGTCCATCATCGGCAGTTCGCGGGTCGGTGCACCGGTCAGCTTGCGCCAGCCGATCATCGACAGTTCCTGCCCGACCGCGGCCGGCAGCCGCTCGCCGACCTGCCGCTCGATCTCGGCGGCGAACAACCTGCCTATGAATCGCTTGCCCCAGCCCATCACACGGCCCTCCGCAGGGCGCCCAGCAGGACGCCGAACAGGCGGCCGCCACGCGGAGCATGGTAGTTGTCGGCCCGGTCACCGGCCGGAACCTCGGCCACGGCCGCGCCGTGCAAGCCCTCCTCGCACAGGCCGAGCAGCATCTCCAGGCAGTCGGGGCCGTCGTCGTGGCCGCCCCGGCCCTTGGGCCGGTAATAGACCAGTTGCCGCTTCAGCTCCCGATGCTCGGATCTGAACCTGATCCAACCGTTCTTGATCCAGGGTTGCAGCCTGATGATGCGCAGATCCTTGTCCGTGTTCGGCATGTGTTCGTCGATATTGATGGTCTTGCCCTCTTCGTGGGCGCGCATCTCGAAGGTGCGGGCAAAGAACTCCTGGAACTGCACCGTCTCCATGCGGAATTTGTCGAACGGGTCGCGCTCGTGATACATGATGATGTCGGCCATGATCCGGTCCGGCTGGCGCTTGTCGATGTCGGCGATGTCGAGGTACAGGACTTTCTCCTTCATGCGGCCCCCCAGGATCGCGGACGGATCGTTGCGCTTGTTCTTCTTGCCCAGGGACGGATCGCAGGCGCCGGCATGAGGCAGCCCCTCCAGGTCGACATCGTCGTCCCAGTCCTGAAACCATTCCTCCAAAAACACCTGGTCTTCCGGGTTGAGCGGTTCGTTCTGCTTCTCGCTGTCGAAGTATGCCGGCCCGTCCGTAAACCGCATTTTCATCAGGTAGTAGTAGTCCTCCTCCTCGGGCCAAAGCACTTCAGCCCCGGCCAGCATGGCCTCGCGGTGGGCGGCGAAGAAGGCGTCCGCCGCCTGCTCGGCCGCGTCCTTGCCCCGCGAGATGTCGGCGAAGATGGCTTCCCAGGCGTCCCAGAGCATTCTGTTGTCCGCCCAGCGCATCACCGCCTTGAACTTTTGTCCTTTCCAGCCGGGCCGCTCCAGCAGCCGCTGCAGGAGAGATTCGGCGTGGAGCACCGTGCCGATGAGGATGTACACCGTGGTTTTGTTGCCGATCTTCATCAGGGCCTTGAAGAACCAGGCTTCCAGCTTCTTGCGCTGGTCGGGCGATTCCACCGACTCGTCGTTTTCCAGGTCGTCGCAGATCACCAGGTCCGGGCGCTTGCTGCCGTGACGGAACCCGCGCAGCTTCTGGCCGGCGCCGGCGGCATGGATTTTGATGCCGTTGCGGGTGATGACATACTCCGACCGCCAGACCGGACCCTCTCCGGCCAGCTCGGGAAAATCCTGGGCCAACCGCTCGTTGCTCTCGATCTCCAGCTTGATGAAGGACAAAAAGCTCTGTGCCTGCGGCCCGGTCTCGGAAACGATCATCGGGTAGAACCGCTTGCGAAAGGCCGCGCACCACAGCACCAGGCCGAAGGTGGTCCAGGTCGACTTGGCGTTGCCGCGCGGGGCCGCGTCCGCCTCCTTGTCCCCCTCGCCGGTGGCGATCGAATGCTCAATCATGGCCGGGTATCTCTCGGCGAAATACCTGTGCAGCCGGCTGGACGGCTTGCTGAAGTAATGCGGAAAATAGGTACGGCAGAAAAACTCCAGGTCGGTGGCGGCGCGCTGCTTGCGGGCGCGCTGCGCCCGCTTGTCCTCGGCGAACGGCTTGGCTGCCGCCTGGATCGTCTGTCGGATCGATTCCACCTCGCGGTCGAACCGCTTCTGTCGCGCTGCCGTAGTCATGCCGCGTATTTCTCCTGACCCCAGGCGATCATGTCGTCAAAATTATCTTCCAGCGCCTGCAACAGCGCCGGATCGTGCTTGCCCGCAAAGACGATCATGTCTCGAACGAAATCGAGAAACAGCGTTCCGCGCATCGCCTCGGCCTTGAGCGCGGCCGCCGCCTCGTGCTGCTCGGCCCGAAGGACCAGCGAGCCCAGCTTGGTCACCGCGTCCAGTTGCACCGCGGTCAGGCTGCCGGCCACCGACGCCTCCAGGGCGTTCAGCTCGCGGTCGAACAGGGCGCGCAGCCGCTGCACGTTGCTCCGCTTCTGTTCCCGGGCGCGGTCCCACTCGTCCAGGTTGTCGCTCGGCCGGCGGGTATCCGCCTTCCATTGCGACAGCGTCTGCCGGCTGACGCCCAGGGCCTGCTCGATCTCGGTCAGGCTCTTGCCGTCGGCGGCATACATGCGGAAGGCCACGTCGTACAGCCGCGCCTTGTCGCCCTTGACGGCCATCAGTCCGCGAGTCCCCGCCGAAGCCGCTCGATCTCGCCGATCGCCACCTGCAGTTCGCCCCAGGCATTTTCCAGGGCTTCCCAGGTCGCCCCCAGTTGCGGGATTTCCAGGTCGGCCGGTGGCGCGAGGGCCGTGTTGAGGCCGGCGCGGATCGATGTGCAGTAGCCCTCGATCAGCAGCTCCAGCCGTTGCCGCTTCTGTTCCGCCTCGGCCAGGCGGCCGCGCATGGCGGCGCGCTCCATATTCATTCGTCAGCTCCTGACCGGCTTCTGGTGCCGGAGTTCGGGGCAGAACTCGTTGTTCCGGATGGTCTCGACCAACCGGGTCTGCGCCTGGGTGTTGAGACTGACCACCGACAGCACCGTCTCGGTGATCTTCTCCCACCGGTCCACCGACCGCGCGTAATCCTTGGCCAGCGTCGCATGCTGCTGTACGAGAATCACGTTGTCCTCGTACATTTTCACGGCCTGCGCATGCCGCTTCTCCACGCCCCTGGACACCCACAGCATCACCAGCCAGGGCGCGAGCAGGAACATGGCCAGCACGACGATCGCCGGCCAGGTGCCGATCTCCTTGATAATCGCGACCATGGCCGCGATGCTTGCCGCCTCGTTCGGGCTCATCCCCTCTCCTTCCGTTGGCGTTCAAACGCCTGTTGACAGCGGATGCGCCGGGTGCATCCCGGCGCCGCCCGCCGCCTGTCCTCGGGAATCTCCTCGCCGCAATCCTCGCATTCCCTCGCCGCCTCGCCCTGGGGCATGGCCGCCAGCGCTTCGGCGAGCGCCCTTCTGTTCAGGCATTCCTGGTTGCCGCAGGCGATGTCGGCCTCGTCCATCAGGCCGCCAGCTTCGTCCCTACAAGGGGCAGGCGGGCAGCGGCGGCTTCCTGGACGATGCGGATAACCTCCCGGATCACCACCATCCGGCCCGACGACGGAATGTCGGCGGCGGCCAGTTGCTCGGCGATCCGCGCTTCGATCAAGCCGACCAGGTCGGTAAACGATGCCGCCGTGACCGGATCGAGATCGAGCTTCGCCGTCTCTCCGGCGACCGCGTCCCTGATCATGGCAACCGACGCCACCGCTCCGGATTCGTCGGCCAGAATGGCCAGCAACGCAGTGGATACGGCATAGGCAGGGGCAATGGTTTCCGGTTTTGCCGCCATGGCCAGGCCGACCGCCACCCGGATGGTGGCCGCCTCGACCGCGTCGATCTGGCCGTTGCCCAAAGTCGACTGCCCGCTGTTGGGTTGGCACCCGAAAAACGACACGGTCAGGGCGAGCATCGCGCCGACGATCAACACCCCCAGTTTGCAATACGTCTTGCCTTGGTCGGTCATTGTGTTTCCTCACGTTTGCGGCGCTTCCAGCGCCAGATAGTGTGCAGGGCCTGCAACCAGGCCAC